>CALEIK010000025.1 GCA_937876195.1 uncultured Flavobacteriales bacterium | reverse complement strand
AAACTAATTTATTATGAAAAAGGTATTAGGAGTAGCTGCAATTGCAGTATTAGGAGTAGTAGCATTGGCATCTTGTAAAAAAGATTACAAATGTACAATTGATGGAGAAACTTACATGGAATGTACAGGTTGCAACAAAACTCAAAAAGCTGCATTTGAAAGTTCATGTGCTCTTTCTGGAGGAACTGTTTCTTCGAAATAATTCAAACTCTTAGAATTCAAATTTAAAAGATCTGCCTTTGGCGGATCTTTTTTTTTAGTTGGATATTTCTGCGAAAATTTGATCCATGCATTTCATCCCATCAATCGCTGCTGAAATAATACCACCTGCATAACCAGCTCCTTCTGCGCAGGGGTATAAATTGCGAACATCTGGATGCTGTAAAATTTCATTTCTAGGGATTTGTACTGGCGACGATGTCCTTGACTCTGGAGCATGAAGCACAGCGTCATTTGTCATGAAACCATGCATTTTCTTTCCAAAGTCAATTAGCGCTGTACGCAAATTGTCCGCAATCAATGGAGGTAAAACAGTGTTTAAATCAACACTCGTCAACCCAGGTTGATAGGATGTTATCGGTAAATCCTTCGATACTATTCCTTCCATGAAATCAATGAGACGCTGCGCTGGGACACGTTGTTTTTTTCCCGCTGCTTCCCAGCACTTTTGTTCTACTTCTCTCTGGAAATTCAAACATGCCAAAGGTGATGGATCGTTTGGGAAATCTTCAGGTCCGACACTAACTACTATACCTGAATTTGAGTAAGGATTGTTCCTCTTCGACGGTGACCAACCATTCGTAACTACCTCTCCATCATTGGTGGCGCATGGAGCAATAATTCCGCCAGGACACATACAAAATGAGTACACTCCTCTCCCCTTCACCTGCGTCACAAGACTGTACGAAGCTGGAGGCAAAAAGTCATCATTCAGTCTTCCGCTGTACTGAATTTGATCAATCAATGCTTGTGAATGCTCTATTCTGACTCCGAGAGCGAATGGCTTTGCTTCCAACGCCCATATTTTTTTCTCGAATAGTTCAAAAATATCCCGCGCCGAGTGTCCTGTCGCTAAAATAACGTGCTCAAATGCTCTGTTCTCTACTCCATTCACTTCAATGGCAGTAATTTTTCCTTCTGAAGCAATGAGGTCAGTGATTTTTGAATTGAAATGAACTTCTCCACCCTGACAAATGATCTCCTCGCGCATAGCGACAATGATCTGTGGTAGTTTATTCGTTCCAATATGTGGATGAGCGTCTACCAAAATATCTTCTGTGGCTCCAAAATGAACGAACCACTCCAATGCACGTTGAATATCGCCTCTTTTCTTAGAGCGTGTATAGAGTTTTCCATCTGAGTAGGTTCCCGCTCCTCCTTCACCAAAGCAATAATTCGACTCGGGATTAACAACGGATTCTTTGTTCAGGATGGCTAAATCTCTTCTGCGACTGCGCACATCCTTTCCGCGTTCAAAGATGATAGGTTTCAATCCCAGTTCCAATGCCCGCAATGCCGCGAAAAGTCCAGCTGGACCGCTCCCAATAATTGCTACTGGCGTTTTCTCGAGCACATTCTGAGGGAGAAATGGAGTTAACACTGGGATGTATTCTCCATCAGTGAATACTTCAAACGAACAATTGATTTTCACCTGTTTCTTTCGAGCATCAATCGACCGGCGGTTCCATTTAAATGAAAACTCTACATCCTTCAACTTTAGTTCTTCGCGAATACGAGCTTCTAAATACGCGTGATCTTTTGCTTGCTCTGGCGTTGCCTGAAACTGGATTTTAAGTGACATTTATCCTTCAAAAATTATGGAAAACCACCAAACGCGATTATACATCTTATCAATCGGCTCTGCGATAAACGTGTTCTCAGGTACAAATGAATTTATCAAACCATGAGAATACTTAATTTCCATTCCAAATTTAAAGTAAGGAGCGAAAAATTCGACACCAGCTCCCACCTGTCCTTGGAAATCGTGCTTTTTAATTTTGATAAATGGATCTAAATAGTCCTGACTTGCTTCTTCCTGCGATTGTAAGTCCACCGAATACTGCGCTCCAACAAGTGCATACGCCGCAAAATTATTCACCCTCAACGTTCTAAACTGAAACATCAACGGAATATCAATGTTTGTTGAGTTAATACGTTCCTCATTGAAAAAATCTGTCGTCGCATCGGGGTCTGGATTCTCATACTGATACTTCAGCACTCTCTCCTGAAATGATAATGTTGGTAGTAGTCTTAAACGTACCACTGGGGTTCCCAGTTTCATTGTCGACACAATCCCAACTTGCCCACCTGCAGATGCGCTGACCGTTACCGATTTTAACCCATAATTTTCATACACATTGGGCTTTAGAATTAGATTGAAATTCGATGTGTTTGCACCTAACATGAATCCAAAATGAATCAATCGCTCGTCAAACTTGCGATAGTTCTGTGGTTTCTCTTTTTGTGCAAAAGTTGAAAACACAGGTAAAATCATCAAAAGAACCCAATACCTCATAGAACCTAAGAACGCTCGCATTTTTTCAATATTGCACCAATTTCCCTTTTGCATTACTTTGTTCCTGAATAAATGGTGGCTATTCCTCCTGATACTAACTTTGATTCAATATTCTTGTAACCTACTTTTTCCATAATCGATGTAAACGCTTCTCCTTCTGGAAATGCCTCAACTGACTCTGGTAAATACGCATACGCCCGCTTATCTTTCGATATTAATTTGCCGAAAAATGGAATTAATCGCTTCGAATAAAATCCAAACAATTGCTTGATTGGGAACTTCTTAGGTTTTGAGAACTCTAAAATCACCGCCATTCCATCAGGACGTAAAACCCTCAACATATCTGCAAGTCCCTTCTCCAAATTTTCATAATTCCGAACACCAAATCCAACGGTCAATGCATCAAAATAATTGGTTTCAAAAGGAAGGTTTTCTGAGTCGCCTAACTGCATTTTAATGATGTGGTCGTAATTTTTCTTTTTCATCTTCTCAATCCCAACATCCAGCATACCTTGCGAGATATCAACACCGACTATTTCTTCGGGATTTAATTCCAGCGCTGCAATGGCAAAATCTCCTGTTCCAGTGGCAATATCAAGGATCCGCTTTGGCGAAATTTTTCTAAGCTTCTTAATCGCCTTCTTTCTCCAAATTCTATCTATTCCAAGCGACAAAAAATGATTCAGAAAATCATACCGCTTAGATATATTGTTGAACATTTCTGCAACTTCTTCCTTTTTAGAGGACTCTTCCTTGTTGTAAGGTTTTACATTTTTCGATTCTATCATACTCACTTATCCAACCATTGTGTGTCCACTCGGATACTTATAATTTTTACTCATGACTTTCTTTCCAACAAGATACGCCAAAGTTAACGTTCCAACACGACCAATAAACATAGCAATGACCAAAATTACCTTTCCTGCTGAACTCAATTCTGGTGTAATTCCAGTCGAAAGTCCTACTGTACTTGCTGCTGAAACATGTTCAAACACTAAATCCATAAAAGTGTACTTTCCTGACGCCAAGAGATCCGCTTCGCTTATTGCCAGGGCAAAAGGACCAATAATGTTCCCAATGACAAAAAACAAAAAGATCGCATACGCCTTGAGCACTGTGTCATTTGAAATGGTCCTTTTAAAAAGTTCCGTGTGCGCTTTACCCCTGATTGTTGATGTTACCGAAGCCCACATAATGGCAAATGTAGAGGTTCTAATTCCCCCACCGGCTGAGCCAGAAGATGCTCCAACAAACATTAAAAAGAGAAAAATAATGATCACGGGCATGGCCAATGATGCCGTTTCCACCACATTAAAACCAGCATTTCTAGTGGTCATTGACTGGAACAAAGCGGTAACAACACTATCAAACGTACTTTTGCCGCTCAATGAACTGTTCCACTCGAACGCTAGAAACACAATGGCTCCCAATAAGAGTAAGCCAATTGTGAAATACAAGGAGATTTTTGTTCCAAATTCGATGGTCTTCCATGGCTGACGCATGCGTTCTCTGAGGCGTTTCACTTCAAACAAATCTAATAAATAGATCATGCCAAATCCACCTAAAAAGAACAGAACCATCGTTACCGTGTGCACAAAGGTATTATTGATTACATCTGGGTGCATGTAACCACCATGAAAAGTAGAAATCCCAGCATTATTAAACCCCGAAATCCCATGAAAAACAGATTGAAAAAAGCGGTTGCCTGAATCCGCGAAAACGCCGTCGTTACCAAATCCAATGAACAATAAAATAATACCAACAAACTCTATCGCAGTGGCCCAAATAACAATTTTGAGTAGCATTGACTTTGCTTTTAGAATCGAATCGCTATTTACAAAATCTTCTATGACCTCATGGTACTTAATTCCTACTCCAAACTTAGCGACTATCAACATGAGTGCACCGAAAGCAATTGTATTTAAACCACCAAGCTTAATCAAAATCAGTACAATCATTTGACCTTTGAACGTCAACGCATGCGCGACATCAACAGTCGTCAATCCCGTAACACTCACCGACGACATGGATAGAAAAAGTGCATCAAAAAAACCAACTCCACCTTCGAGTCGTGACATCTCAGGGAGCATGAGCAATCCAGCGCCCATAATTGTCATCAGCGCTATAGAAATTGTAAATAACCATCCTGGGTGAATTTTCATCCATGGTCTAAAGTTGCGTTGCTTTATGACCTTTTGGAGAAGAATGATAAAGATGAAAAGTTGAACAAACACCATTGAAAAGGCACCAAAATCCGTGAATCCCATGGCGCGAAAAACAGGTTCGATGATCATCGTACCAAACACATTGTAGGCAATTCCTTCCACCAAAAGCAAAGAGATGATGATGGTTTCAAACCAGTTGTTCCTAATAAATGTAGGCGGATGAAAATCAAAAAATATCAACAATAAAAAGCGAAAAATATAAAACGCAAAACTGGTTTCTAAGATTGTAAAACAAAGTTTTTTTGAAAACTCCGAAAGATCAAAACCGTAATAAAAAACCAAGGTTCCAATTGCCGCGAAAGAAACGATGATGTTCAACACCATTAAAAGTGCTAACACCTTAGGTTTAGCATCGTAAATCTTTAAGTTAACACTCTCGCGAAATTCCTTTAAGTTCATGCTAGTTTTAATTTCAGCATTTCTTCCTTTAAGCGCTGACGATCAATTGGAACTACTCCATTCATTTCACACACCAATCCACCCGACAAATTGGCGATTTCTGCAACATCTGTAATCGACATGCCCACAGTTAAAGCCAGGGTTGCCACTGAAATCACCGTATCTCCTGCGCCACTGACATCAGAAATAGTACGGTGATGTGCTGGGACATAACTTTGATCTGCGTGATTCTTAATGAACACACCATGCTCAGAAAGGGTAACGAAACTAATTTGATTGTTCAACACTCCTTCCAACTCACTTATTGCTTTTTCAAATGCATCCTTATTGGTTGGGAAATCAAAATCAATGTTTAGTCCTTCCTTTAATTCCTTTAAATTCGGTTTGAAGAGCGTCACATTTTTGTAGGCAAAGAAGTTCTCCTTTTTTGGATCAACAGTGATGATTACGTTGTTCTCATTCGCAATCTCAATAATGGTTTCGATGACTCTCTTCGTCAACAACCCTTTGTTATAGTCCTCAAGAATTATTGCATCGATTTTTGTCGCTATAATTGCTTTAACATGATCAATCAATTGGTTTTCTTCAGCAAAGGTCAAATCCTCCGTTTGTTCGTCATCAATACGCACCAATTGCTGATTATTCCCAACGATTCTGGTCTTTACAGTAGTAATTCTACTCGAACTTTTTATGATTCCCTCAGCACTTAGATTGCGCTTTTTCAATAATTCTGAAAATGTTTCTCCCCCTCTATCTTTTCCGATGACAGCACACAAAACAGGCGTCGCGCCAAGTGCTAACAAATTTAGGGCGACATTGGCTGCTCCTCCCAATCTGTTTTCACGCTCTTTTAAATTAATGATAGGAACTGGCGCTTCGGGACTTACACGCGTGACTTTTCCACGTATGTATGCATCAACCATTACGTCACCAATGACAAGAATGCGTTTTTGCTTAAATTCCTCGAAGACTCCTTCTATGTCCATTTATGTCAATTTTTCCAATGCATCTTTAATGCGTTTCATTGCTTCTGTGAGCGTTTCTTCAGAAGCTGCGTACGAAATTCGTATACAATTGTTATCACCGAATGCTTCACCTGTCACTAACGCAACCAGTGCTTCATCCAATAGATACAAGCACAAATCGCTTCCATTTTCGATGGTTTTTCCATTGTACGACTTCCCATAAAAATAAGAAACATCAGGGAAAACATAAAACGCACCGCCTGGCATGTTTGTTTTAACGCCTTCAATCGTATTTAGTGCATCCAAGACCAAGGTTCTTCTGTTGGAAAACGCTTGAATCATATCTTTCAGAATCACAGGATCTGCGTCCAATGCTGCAATTGTTGCCTTTTGAGTAATTGAGCTTGTACCAGAGGTAAATTGTCCCTGTACTTTCGTGCATGCGTCTGCAATTTGCTTGCTTGCTCCAATGTATCCCAAACGCCAACCTGTCATCGCCCACGCTTTAGAAACACCATTTACAGTCACTACTTGATCGTAAACTTCTGGAAACTGCGCTAAACTTTCGTGACGTGTTCCGAAATTGATATGTTCGTAGATTTCATCGCTGATGACCACTATGTTTGGGTACTTCTTCAATACATCAGCCAGACCTCTTAATTCTTCTTTATTGTATACCGAACCTGTTGGATTGCAAGGCGTCGAAAAAATAAGCATTTTTGTTTTTGGCGTTATTGCCGCTTCCAGTTGCGCTGGCGTGATCTTAAAATCACTCTCAATTCCCGCATTTACAATGACAGGAATTCCTTCGGCAACTTTTACGATTTCGATGTAAGAAACCCAGTACGGCGCTGGAATGATCACCTCATCCCCATTGTTGACAATGCTCAATACTACATTCGCAATTGACTGCTTGGCTCCAGTAGATGTCACAATCTGATCTGGACGGTAATCCAACCCATTGTCGCGTTTAAACTTTCGCGAAATCGCTTCTCTTAAATCCTCGTATCCAGGAACTGGTGTATATGTCGTGAAATTATCCTTCATCGCTTGAACGGCAGCGTCTTTGATAAACTCTGGCGTGTGAAAGTCTGGCTCACCCAAACTCAAAGAAATAATGTCCTTTCCTGCGAGTTTTAACTCTCTGCTTTTACGTGACATAGCAATGGTGGCAGACTCCTCCATCGCGTTCAATCGATCTGATAATTCAATCATAGTTAATCAATGCTAAATTTAGAAAGAACAAATTTAAAATAAAGAAACATAGGAGGGTGGATTATGTGGGAAAAAGTTGGGTGGTGGTTACTTTGACTTTCAAAACTAGAGGTCCTCCCTCTGCACCCCTTCCAAAGGGGGAATTCACAATTTCACTCCAAATTTTAAACTTTCTGTTTTTTTTTATAGTATTAGCTAGAAATTTCGAGGGGAAATAGTCTCGACTCCGTTTCCCCCTTCGGAGGGGGTGCAGGGGGAGGACAAATCATATGACACACAAAAAAATCTACAAATAACTAGCACCAAACTTTAAAAAATTTAAACTAAATTCGTTCGCCGTATGGGAGATGAGAAGTTTATTGATATCGAAAAACTAATAAAGAGCA
The DNA here is from genome assembly GCA_937876195.1 of uncultured Flavobacteriales bacterium. Lineage (GTDB taxonomy): Bacteria > Bacteroidota > Bacteroidia > Flavobacteriales_D > Crocinitomicaceae > UBA4466. Next base: position 365,953 of record CALEIK010000025.1, on the reverse strand, counting down.
AGAATCCGCGATTGTTAAAGTGGTTGCCGCGCTTTGTAATTAGGTACCTTAAACGGATTCTTCATCAAAAGGAAATCAACAAGTTTATTGCGAAGCACGAAGACAAAAAGAATGCCGATTGGTGTACAGAGGTGGTGAATTATTTAAACATCACCTTTACAGTGAAAAACATTGAAAACATCCCCAAAGAAGGAAAAGTTGTTTTGGTGTTAAATCACCCATTGGGTGGAATGGACGCAATGATTTTAGTCTCCGCGCTTCATGGTCATCGCGACGATTTAAAATTCATCGTCAATGACCTTCTTCTCAACATTGAAAGTATGCGCGATATGTTCGTCGGAGTGAACAAGCATGGAAAAAATAAAGAAACAACACGATCAACCATAAAAAACTTATTTGCTTCTGACAGCGCAGTATGTATTTTCCCAGCTGGATTGGTCAGTCGAAAAATAAAGGGTGAAGTACGGGATTTGGAATGGAAAAAAACATTTGTAACGCTCTCTCGTGAAAATGATCGCACCATCATCCCAATTTACATCGATGGAGGCTTGTCGAATTTCTTTTACAACCTGTACAGGTTCCGTAAATTCATTGGACTCAAAGTGAACATTGAAATGTTGTATTTGTCGAACGAACTATTCAAGCAACGCAACAAGCATTTTAACTTTGTTGTTGGAAAACCTATCGATAAAACGTATATTGACACTGAAACAAATGACTTTGCAATCGCACAGCAAATAAAAGATGAAGTGTATCAATTAAGAAAGCACCTATAAAATGGAAAAAATAATAGATCCCGTTCCTGTTGCTCTTTTAAAAAAGGAATTGAACAAAGACCGTTTTCTTCGTTTCACGCGAAAAGGCGGAAATGAAATATACTGTGTGGATTATCACAATTCACCGAACGTTTTAAGAGAAATTGGTCGCTTACGGGAAGTTTCGTTCCGAGGTGGTGGAGGTGGCACTGGGCTTTCACTCGATTTGGATAATTTTGACACCTCGACCAATTGCTACAAACAACTTATCGTTTGGTCACCAGAAGATGAAGAAATTATAGGTGGATATCGTTTTATCTTGTGCAAAGACGCCATGAATGAGAAAGGTGAAATTGAACTTTCAACGACACATTACTTTGATTTTTCCGATAAATTTATCGATCGCTATTTTAAAAACACCATTGAATTAGGAAGAAGCTGGGTACAACCGAATTTTCAACCTGCTGTCAATCCTAGAAAAGGCTTGTTCGCACTGGATAACATTTGGGATGGGCTCGGAGCAATTACCGTTTCTCATCCTGAGATCAGCTACTTCTTTGGAAAGGTGACCATGTACCCTAATTACAATCAAGAAGCACGCGATTTTTTATTGCACTTCATGCATTACTATTTTCCAGACAAGGACCGTTTGATGCGACCTTATCATCCATTGGTTCAACACTACGACCGCGAAGCATACGACGCGTTACTAGAAGGTTTGGATTTCAAAGAAGGCTTCAAAGTACTCAACAGTTTTGTGCGCGAACGTGGTGAATTCATTCCACCTTTGGTCAATATTTACATGCACCTCTCGCCCACCATGAAAACGTTCGGTACTGCGGTGAATCCTGAATTTGGCAATGTGGAAGAAACAGGAATTTTGGTGACATTGGCAGATATTTACGAGGAGAAAAAGGAACGGCACATGACGTTTTAGATGTAGGATTAACAAAACTTCTGTATTTCGCTTCCTATTCAAGTTTTATGACTGCTCCATTGCTGTGGCTATTTGCACGCTTAATTCTTCACAATTTTCCTCGAATAAACGTTCTTTTGGTCATTGAGAACCAGATAGTAAACACCCTTCTTCAAATGTGATAAGTCCAGCGTTGTTTCCTTTTCAATTTCTGTTGAATAAACGACTCGAATCAGTGCATCAATAACCACGACTTGACATGCCCCATCGAAATCCATGTTTACGTTGATTGAGTTCATGAAAGGATTAGGGTATACAGCTAAAGAAGTGTTGTTTAACTCATTCAAATCTGCCGGGAAACTTGGACTTGCGCACCAATACAAGGCATTTTTGAGCAATAACTCGAAGGTCTCATTGGATGTGAAGTTGGAAACATCGTGACCCAGTGAAGTGTAAAAAGAGCGTGAACCCCAGTCGTGTTCTTTATAGTGTGCCGTCATACGCGCAGCATCATACGAATTTGGTCCTGTTGAAGCTACTTACAACAATTCAGTGAAAGTTGGATCCAGAAAACCACTTTCCCAATAATAATATTCTTCCGTTTTATTCCAAGGATTGGGAATACCACCGAGTATGGGATGTGCCACTGTGTGCGTCATTGTGTTGTTGTGATCCGAACTTGTGTGATTGGGACTTTCTTGCACCGAGCATCCTGCCATATGCTCTCCGTAAAAATCCCAAACACCCGTATTGTTTCCATTGCATGTACTGTGGCGATACGTATCTGAAGCGGCATGAATTCCCAAATAATTTCCTCCACTATTTACATACTGCTCATAATTGAGGCGTTGGTTCACCGTTAATCCGTTGGCACCTGAGGTGTTTGACCAAACCACAACGCTATAGCTTTGTAGGGTCGTTAAGTTGTCAAATATTTCGGAGGCGTCGCTATGATCTAGTAACCAGACATAGGGCGTGGTTGCAGTCAAGGAATCACAAACTCTTTCAAAAAGGGCATTGGATTCCACGCGCGTGTTGTGATCAAATCCTGTGGTCTCTGTATAATGCAATACACGTATGGTATCTTGCGCAGAAACAAAAGAACCTAAGAAAAGAACCAAAAAGAACGAAAGAACAAAATTGAACATGCTGAAATGTTTTCCGGTTTCTTTAAAGATACTAAAAAGTGGGCGGAACTCCTAAGCTATTTCTCTCCGCTGGATTTGTACCGCGAACTCGACACAGCTTGCTCGACACTCTGAGGAAGTGAATCCTGCGGAATGTGTCTTTTCTTTAGTAAGATTTAAACTGTTCCAGACTATAAATTACCTAAATAACGATTTAGCCAAAAAGTAAACTATTTATTTTTCCTTATATTTATTGCTTGAAAAGGTTTCTATAACTATTATGGGACTATATTTTTAGTGAAAAATTAATTTTTAGAACGCGCTATAAAAAAGAAAATGAGACAACTGCTTATCCTTTGTTCGTTAATAAGTGCTTTGTCGTTAAATGCGCAGAATGAGTTTATTACTAAATGGAATTTCCCTTCACCGTCCACAGAAATATATTTCAATGCGTTAACCGAAGGTGGTGAGGTTGAGTACACTTGGAGTGCTAGCCCCTCAGGAAATAGTGGTACTGGAAGCTTTAACACCGTAAACTCTGCAGTTCCCCTTAACGGATTAACAATAGAAGCTGGTGACGTTGTAACTTTAGCTATGACACCTACATATCTAAAACGGTTCTATATTGATGGTGGACCTGACCGTTTGCGATTGACTGATGTATCTCAATGGGGAGATGTCGAATGGGCAAGTATGGAAACGGCCTTTAAAGCATGTCAGAACTTACAAATAACTGCCACGGATGTACCCAACTTATCAGAAGTAAACAGCATGTTTCGGATGTTTTATGATTGCACGGTCCTCAACAGTCCTTCAAACATAAATAGTTGGAATACATCTGCAGTTACCGATATGAGTTGGTTGTTTTATCAAGCCACATCATTCAATCAAAATATTGGAAGTTGGAATACTGCATCGGTTACTAATATGTATTGGATGTTTTTTGGAGCAACCGCATTCAATCAAGACATTGGAAGTTGGAATACTGGAGTTGTTACAGATATGCGTGGCATGTTTTCTCAAGTCGCATCATTCAATCAGGATATTGGAGGCTGGAATACTGCATCGGTTAACTATATGGGAGATATGTTTTATGGAGCGACCGCATTCAATCAAGACATTGGAAGTTGGAACACTATGACGGTTACGGATATGACTGGTATGTTTTACGAGGCAACATCATTCAATCAAGACATTGGAAGTTGGAATACTGCTGCGGTCATTGTTATGGATTTTATGTTTGCACACGCTACATCGTTCAATCAAGATATAGGAGGCTGGAATACAGCTGCAGTTACTCATATGAGATATATGTTTGATCATGCTACATCATTCAATCAGAACATTGGAGGTTGGAATACCTCCTCAGTAGTTAATATGGTAGGTATGTTTGCTCATGCTACATCATTCAATCAAAATATTGGGAATTGGAATACCTCCTCAGTATTTAATATGGTGGGTATGTTTGCTCATGCTACATCATTCAATCAAAACATAGGTAGTTGGAATACATCTACTGTCAATAACATGTCGATTATGTTTTATCAGGCAGTAACATTTAATCAAGATTTAGGGAATTGGAACACTGCTTCTACCTTGAAAATGCGTGGGATGTTTCAAGAAGCCACTGCATTTAATAAAGATATAGGAAGCTGGAACACGGAATCAGTTAATGATATGTATTTAATGTTTCAACAAGCCTCCTCATTCAACCAAGATATAGGCGACTGGACATTAAATCCAAATGTAGATATGATCAACATGCTCGATAACAGTGGTATGGACTGTTATAGTTATGCCAATACATTGATTGGTTGGCAGACAAACAACCCTTCAGTAAGTAATAGAAATTTAGGCGCAAACGGATTATTTTACAACAATTATGCAACCGCTGCTCGTACTGCATTAGCTACTACGCAAGGTTGGACTATAAATGATGCTGGAATCTCAGATTGCGATTTATCCGTTGCCAGTGATGTTTACGATTCACAAATCAGTGTTTATCCTAACCCAACTAGTGGTTTAATTCACATCACATTCCCAAAACACCTATTTGGTCAAACCCTTTTATTCACCGATATCAATGGGCAAGTTTTGGATACAAGTGTAATCAGTAGCGCATCTTCAAATTATGAATTAGGAAATTTATCCAATGGGATCTATTATATTCAAGTGGTAACTCAATATGGAACTATCACTGAGAAAATAATAAGGAATTAATTTTCATTGATACAATTAAGTGTAAACAACGGTACTTACTAATTTTCCTACAATGATATTACCCCACCACCACAAACAACTCCGTCCCTTGCCTCGGCAAAATTGAATTATAACACTCTTCCATGAAAATCGATGAAAAATACGGACGGAAATAGGTCATGTACTCTTCTTTTGTGCCACCAAACGGTGGACCTCCGTCAAAATCACGGTTAAAGAGCAATCCCACCAATTTTCCGCCGGGTTTTAAGAGGCGTTTGACATTCTTCGCGTAGTCTGGTCGCAATTTGGGATCAATCGCGCAAAAAAGTGTTTGTTCGATGATGAGATCGTATTGTCCATCGTGTGTAAAAAAGTCTTCTTGATGCAAATGCGCTGCAGGGAAATCGGGTATACGCTTCGCAAAAGCTTCCAATGGTTCAGATGCAAAATCCAATAGGTGTACTTGCGTAAAACCGAGGGAATGCAAATATTCAGCTTCATAACCACTGCCACAACCGGGAATCAAGATTTTTAGGTCTTTGTTCTCCAATTGGTCAAAATAGGCTGCCAAAGGCGGTGAGACTTGTCCTAAATCCCAACCTGTTGTACAGGATTTGTACCTTTCACTCCAAAACGCAGGAGACAATGCTTCGTCCATTTACAACTTATTTAATTTTTGTACCGTTACACCTTGCTCCGTTTCAATTTTCAAAAAATAAACGCCTTGCGGAGCAAAGGAAATATCAATGGATTTCATTGAGTTCACAGTTCCCGAATATATTACTTTTCCGTGGATGTCAATTACTGAATAATCGGCATTTTGCTCTGTTTGGATATAAAACTTCCCCGAGGAAGGATTAGGAAACACAATTACTTGTACTGAATTCGATTTATCCAATCCAAGTGCTCCTTCGTGAATAACACCAATACCGTCCAAATCAAATCCACCTGTGTGAAAAGCTGTTGGATAGGGATCGTTGATGATGTTTCCTTGACTGTCAAACGTACCGTAAAGTGGATCGATGCTCCCAACTACGTCAATAATGCGAACATGCGTGATGGCTGTGATATCTATGCTTGTTGAATCGCTTAATTCTTCCAAGTCAAAGGGGGTTCCGTAATTTGCGCGGTACTTTCCTGCGAGATTGTTGTAATAACGGCAATCTGAAAAGCTTCCGTTCCAGTATTGAACTTCCACTGGTGCCTCGCTGATTGCAGGGAAGCGCACAAAATTGACGCCGTCTGAACTGACCTCCACAAACGCCAGTTCCATGAAGTTATCAGCAAATCCGTTTTCGAACACGGCAAAATCGTATCCGGGACCGTTGGTAATCGGAAGCGCGAAACTAACGGTTGCCACTCCCCCATCCCCCAAGGAAATGACAGACACTCCATTTGCTGGGCCAACGGCATCGCTTTCAATCCCATGACTAACATCGCCATCCAAAGGGTATTGAATGTCCATCGGACCTCGTTCCACGACAACACCTGTCGCCCAGGCAATAAATGCCGATGAATCCTTATGCATCGCTGTCGATCCAGGTTCTCCCGGCAAAGGCGAAAAAGACTGCCCAAAACTTTGAGCGACGAGCCCACAACTGATCAAAATAATAAAAGATAATTTCATAGAAATATAATTTTTGTTGGATTCAATCCAACGTGAAAACTCTGAATTAAACTCCCTGTGAGTGAATATTCTCGCACGTAACCGCTGTTGGTGTAGTTCATGGCATCCAATAGAAAGAGTGTATTTGAACTCTGTCGATACGCTATGCCGTACAATGTCGTAATGCCTGCCGTGCTAATGTAATTTGGCACTTCCATGCTTTCTGTAAGTGGGTTGAAAAGTCCAATGGTGCTTGCCTGAGTAGCGTGATTGAAATAAGTCACGAGGAACTTGTCATTCATGGGGTACATTCCAGATGCATCAAACGCAAAGGTTTCAGCGACTTCGTCCAATTGGGTATCAATGCGCACCATGCGTGATGGTTCTGCGCCGTAATCACCCCGTGCAATGACGTAAATATCACCTTGGGCATCGGTAATCACTCCTCCAGGATTCATGCCAACAGTGATGCGCTCAACTTCTACGTGTGAAGTCAAATCAATCACAGAAACGGTGGAATCGGGCACAGGAAAGTTCAGTCCACCAGAATTCGCGACGTACAATTTATTGTTGGAAACAGACAACCCTTCTGGATTGGATCCAACTGGAATGCGCTGCGTGACCGTCAAACTGGTCGTGTCAATCACATCCACAAAACCATCGTAACAACTGACGTACACTTTTCCGTTGTGAAATGTGAGGGAACGCGGTTGTTTCGCGACACCATTCTGGATCATTGAAATTTGTTTGATGGACGAAAAGGATGCTGCATTCATCACCTCCACCGTACTGGAAACATTGACAACAATATAGATTTTTCCACCGTAGCGCTGCATGTCGTTGCCTGTATCACCCAATTGTCGACCCGTTTTGGTTGTGAATAAATTATTCGCGATGGTTCCTGTACTAAAATCGACCCATGAAACCGTTGAATTGTTGTGCTGAAAAAGTCCTTCACACAAAACGACCATTCCGTTCGATAAGTTGTCACCCACCGGTGGATCGACTGGCTCGTCCTTTTTACAGGAGACGATCAAAATTACACTAAAAATTAGACTAATTAAACGCATAACTTAATGATATTAGGTAATTGATTCCCGGCATGACAAACGAGCGAATGTATGCATAGGAGTTGTTGGTAACATTCTTGACATTCAACTGCAGTTGAATGCTGTTCTTCTGTGCGACCTTCATTTTGTGAAAAATACTCGCATCAATGGTATAAAATCCTTCGATGCGGTTTGCGGAATTGTTCTCGTTCAACGCGTATCGTTCCGATACAAAATTGGTTGAAATGCGCATTCCCGTTTGTTTGTAGTGAACGGAAATATCGCCATTTGCGGAATGTAGCGGAATGTACGCCACTTGATGCTGAAACGTTGGACTTTCGCTATCCGTAATGTCAATTGTGCGTTGAAAGGTGTAATTTGCATCAACTCCAATGCTCCAGCGTTTTCCGAATTTCTTTTGTGCAGAAACAATGGCTTCTCCTCCAACCACTTCCACTTCGCCAATGTTTTGCATCGACCAAACGAACAAATTCTGTGTGGGAATGGCAACGATTTTGTTCTGCACGCGGTTGTAAAATCCATTGATTCGTGCCTGAACCTTCATGTTTTTCACGACTGGCATAGCACGAATTCCAAGATTGAATTGATGCGCATCTTCTGGTTCTAGCTGATTATTCCCAATGTTGTTGTAGTACAATTCGTTGAAGTTCGGCATGCGAAAAGAACTTCTGTACCATCCTTCCGCTGCGACCATGTCCTGCATAAAACGCACTGTTGCTGAAGCAAATGGATTGACCCGAAAACGATTTCGGGCGCTATTTCCTTGTCTATTTTGCTCATCGACATATTGCGAAGAAGCGTGAATTTCTGCTCCAAAGCGACCTTTTCTAAAACGAAGTCCCAACAGCCCAAAATTGTGAAAGCGGACGGGCAATGCAAAAGTAGAATCGCTGGTTTTTAAATCACTCAGGACTTCTTCTACTCCTCCGAATAACTCTAAGGTTTGATGCAAATCAGCGCGAACAGAAAATCCTGCTGTCAAACTTCGGTTGTCGTAAGTGACATTAATCTTTCCTGCACTGTTGAAATATGTGGGATCGACATAATTCATCGCATTGAGGCTTCCGTTTCCATAGATGCGCAGTTGAAACTTATAATCGCCAAACGAAAAATCACCAAACGCGAGCTGTTCATTGGTCGTTAATCGTTCATCTTGCGTTTGATTGTACAAAATGACAGCTCCAGGCAATCCTTGATCAAATTGTTTCCGCTTGTACCCCAGTCTAGCAGTAGTTTTCTTTCCTTTGAATCCCGCGGAGACGCCACAATACCAATCCTGGTAATCATTGTTCGTTCGCTCAAGGCTCAACTGATTCATCCCATTCTGAAAGGTGTACGGATAATTACCGTCCGCATCACGATACGACCCAGACGCACTGATAAAAAAGCGATTGGGCGTGTATTTCACTCCGAGGTAACCATTCTTTTGTTGGAACGAGCCGTACCTCACGCTTGAACGCATCTGCAGGGTATCTTTCGAAAATGAATTCTCAAAAGTTTCCAACAGAAACGAACTGCCTGAAATTTGCGCTGAAATGGGTTGATAAAAACTTCCCGAAGCACCGACGATACTGACTATATTCGTGATATTATCCGCTTGGATCTGTCCCAGATTAATTTGTCCTGTCTGCGCATTTGAAAGTGAAAAACCGTCCGAAACAACAGCGGTGTGATTGGCACCTAACCCTCTCATGGAAACCGTTTTCAATCCACCCAATCCACCGTACGATTTCAAGCTCACTCCTGTAAACTTACGAATCAGTTCCCCTGCATCTTCTGGTGCCATTTCGTCGATCTCATTTTTTGAAATTGAGGTATGCTTTGGTTGAATCCAGCGAATTGTCATCAGCGAATAAGAAACCACTACCTCATCCACTCGTTGGACAGAATCCGCCTGGGAAAATGAAGTAATGGTCAAAAATAAAAATGGTACAATGATCAATCGCATAGCGCTAAGACGTACGTCCCTGAATTACTTGCTGATTTTCTCGGTGAACGCTCCTTTGTCGTTGCTAAGCGTCAAAAAGTAAGTGCCAGCGCTAAAAGAAGAGAAATCGATTGTACTCAATTGATTGTGGTTTTCTGCAAGCAATACACGTCCGCTCATATCACGCACGACAAGATCTCCATGTTCACCACGTACAGTAATTTGATCTTTTACAGGATTTGGGAAAACGTCAACATTCGTTAATACCGTTTCATTGACGCTTGAAAACTGATCGAAAACGATATCATCTATAGCGAAATAAGCAGGTGTGTTCATTCCCCATGCACCGACATCAGAAGATTCGAATCGAAAAGTCACTTTATTCACTAAGAACGGAAAACTCAATAAATCGATGGTGTTCCAATCATCCACAATATAATCATCTAGATCATCTGCAAATCGATAATCGGCTAGATAAAACTCAACGGAATCACTCAGTGTTCCCGTGTAATCCCATCCAATAACCCACACTTTAAAAAAGTCCTCTCCGTTTGTTCCGTCAGGATTTCCATCAGGACCGTTAACAGAACCGAACTGCTTTGCAAACGCATCTCCATCTCGCATTGAGATTGCAGGATAAGTTGCATTGGTGATAGAAATACTCATAATACCAATGAGCATGTTGTCTCCCGTAATTTCTCCACTTGGGTAGAACACGCCATAGTTGTCCGAGTTGTTTCCTCCACCTGTGTAGGCACTGTACTGATTTGCATATCCGGCTGTCGTGTTGTCCGTGATATTCGAAATGGAAAATCCAGACCATGAACCCCAGACATCGTCGTAGGAATTGGAAAGAACAACATCTCCAAAATCAAAATTATCGGGCCCCATTGATCCGTTGTCATACGATTCTGGACTTAATGAAACTGATTCAAAATCAAACACGAACTGTGCTTGAATACTTGCTCCGATGAACAGAGCACTTGCAAATAGATAAATTTTCTTCATCGTTAAAGATTAAATAATTAATAAAAAATAAACGTTGAAGAAATCAGTTAAGAGAAATGGCATGTGCCTATAGACATATACTAAATCCGACTTTAATCTGAAGTCTTCTTTAAATGACTAAGGCAAGTATTCTGACTCGCACCATTTTTGTTTCGCCTTCCCACCCCGTTGTATCGGGACAGTGGCATCTTGAAACAAACTTTTAGTACTTACAGCTGCAGTTACAGTTCTGGATTTTCACCAGATTCCTTTCAACTTATATTCTAGTATACTCTAGAACTAAAGTTTAATCACAACGTGAACCAAAGTCACGACAAATGTACGAGAATAATTTTAACCGATTAGTTTTTATCCAAATTAAGCGTGTATTGCAGCATTATGGTGCGTGGCGGCTCGATTTTCAATGGGCGCAGAGAATACGAACGATTCATTATATTGGCGCTAATCACTGCTATTTTGTGCTTTTCGGAAATCGCATAAGAAATTCGTGCATCAAAAATCCAAATTCCCTTTCTATTTGCCAAATAGTAATCCATATATTGAACGTCTTGTATTGACGATCCAAAAATTGGATTTGTTGTTAAGTCTTCAAAGTCTCTAATTGCAACGTCCATGTTCTCAATTCGACTAAAATATTTTACGCTTCCACCGATTCCAAGCTTTCCAAATATATCCAACTGAAAATCACCTTTAAGATTGTGCAAAAAACGATACTTTAAAATTTCCTTTGCAGCCTCGAGAGAGGTCGATTGATAACTGTATTGATTATCAAAAATATCAGTTGCATACACTTGATCTGGTGTTAAGGTTGTTGGTAAAATATAGTTGTACCCCAAAATAAATGTAAGATCCATTTTCTTTGACAATTTAGCCTTTCCAGAAAATGATGCATCAATACCAAGAACTCTTGATCTACCTGTATTCATGAACTTAAAACCGAAAAGGCTACTTGGTCCCAATGTATTATCTGTCCCCCAAACTCCAAACAAATATTCGATAGTATTCTCATACTCTTGCCAAAACCCGGCAATGTCAATATATCCGAACAATCTGCCAAATTTCAGCCCTTGTTTCAATCCTACTTCCGCATTCCAACTTGATTCAGGTTGTAAATCTGCATTTGGAAAGACTCCAAAATTGCCTATTCCAGTTTTTATAAATCTTTCTGTAATCGTTGGAAACCTATACCCCTGTCCATAGGACGCTCTTAAATATGTTTCTTGATACAACTTCAAACTTGTTCCTGCCCTAAATATTGGCTTTAATGCCGTGATCGAATCATTCAACTGAAAATACTCCAAGCGGCCTCCAACAGAGACATTTAAAATATTCTTTATTTTCTTCTCCAACTGAGTATATGCGGAAATATTGAGCAATTGATTGTTAGGACTTCCTGAACCAACATACATGTTTGCAAATGAATTAGTAAAAGTCGAAGTCAGACCTCCTGCAAAATCAAATTCAAAAACATTCTTATAAGCTTTCTGAAACATGTAATCTCCGAAATAGGTTGTTGCTCTGTTGGACTGATTCGCAGTCATTTCGTTATCCGAATGTAAAACTCTTCCTCTTAGGCTATGCTTTCCACTTGTTGAAGTGATTAAATTGATATATGGATCGACATTAAATATAAACTGTTCTTGTAAAAAGACAGCGCTCGGATATGCCCTGTAAAGTCCTGAGGAATCATCCAACCATGCAAATGCCATGTTTGTCTCAGCGTACATCACGTTTCCATTCACTCCGTAGCTCAAACCTTTATGCTTTTTTGATCGATGACGTGTGTTAAAATTAAATCGAGCTCTTTTAGAAGACATTTGACGCTCGCTAAAATTAGAAATAGTGTCTTCGTCTACCCCATCACTTGTAATCGGCGGACCAATGTAACCGTGATCGTAATTCACATTCCCTCCTACAACAAGGTCGAAATTTTTAATTTGCCGTGAATGCAAAAAATTAACTCCTGTGATTAATGGGAATTCATTCCACCATGTTGCACCTTCAATGCTCGGTTCAGAATAAAAACCAGTGTAAACATTGACTTTCGTTTTTGGTTTCGCTTTTGGGTATGCTGTCCGGATATGAATTGATCCTGAAAGCGCGGAACTGCCTGAAAGAACAGATGCAGCACCTTTGGTGACTTCAATCTGATGAATATTCTCAATAGGAATAAATCCCCACTCAGGTCGACCAGCATCTCCAGACAACATAGGCATATCATCGACAATCACAGCCACTTTAGAACCGACGCCAAATGTAAAACCTGATCCTCCGCGTATTTGTGGCTCACCGTCAAGAATATTCAGTCCAGGTGTTTGATCTAGAACGGTTTCTATACTTCGAGTATTTTTATTCTCAATCAATTCTGGGCGAATAATCTCCATGGAAACTGTCTGATCTTCAATCGGTTTGTCAAACCTTCCTACTTGAACTTCCATGCCATCCAGTTCTTGAACATATGCTTTCAGCATGATGTCGCGAGAAATTGTCGCACCTTCAATGATTGTTATATCAAGGGTATCAGTTATCATTGATGAGTAGCGACAAAGAATGCGAACATTACCTGCAGGTAATTCCAATAGGTAATTCCCGTTATCATCACTAACCGCACCGATTGTTACATCAGCTCTGTAAATTACCGAAGCCCCCATGATAGCTTCTCCCTTTTCATCTATTACTCTTCCTGTAATTTTACCACGCTGTGCAATAGCAGAAAGGTTGATGATCAACATTGAAAGCAAAAGTAAATTCCTCATTGTTCAGAATAAAAAAAACCGTCCGCCACATGCGAACGGCCTCAAAAATAAACTTTTTTAGAAATTCTAGTTCTTTAATATTTCAAAGGTGTATACACCATTTTTTGTCATTAAGTGCACAAAGTAGATTCCAAATTCTTTATTGAACTTAATGTTAGAGGCAATATCACCGGCTTGTACTTCCTGACCGATTGCATTGTAAACGACATAACTACCCGCTAGTTCCTCTTTTCCATATACATTAATATTGTTCGATCCATTATCCATTCCAACGACAAATCCACCTTTAGCATGTTCAGTAATACCTGCGGGGTTATAAATTAACTCAACATCATCAATCAATACCTCGTCATCACCACTTCCACCTCCTGGTGTTTGATTAGTAGTAAATGTAATCAGGATATGTGTATTAGCGTTTGCAGTAGTCGCAACAGAATAATCAAAAGGGATAGAGAATCTTGTCCAGTTCCCTCCAGTCGTAGGGTAATTTAACTCCGCTATCGCCACTATGTGATTTGCGGAACCTCCCGTACCTTCTGGATCATGGTAGTCATAATTATCATGCAAAGTAGCTCTTACTCTTGCATTCCCTGAACCACTCACTGGAGTGAATTTTGCCCAAAACACCAAAGAGTCCGGTGTATCGGCTAATGCTTCTGAAAAATTAGGGTCTGCAGTAAGGGTTGTATTATAATTGTTATCAGGAGAATCTGGAGTTGTACTCCCCATATTAATTTTTCCAAGCGTAACGTTTCCATTTGCTACTACTGTACCAATAAATGGAATTGTAGTAGCTGTTGCCCATATTCTACAGCTTGATGTACCCGTAGATCCAGGTCGTGTATCAGTCGAAGGTTCAACTTGAACACTTGAAGCTGAACTCCATGTTCCACCAGCTGTTTTAAAACTATTCCAGTTTACCGGTTCTTCACCACTTGAAACTGCCTCCCAGCTTTCAAAGTCACTATTTCCAATTTGCTGTTGTCCAAACGAGAAGTTTATCCCGCTAAAAATCAATGTAATAAGTAATATTCTTTTCATATTTTTTAGGTTTTTGTCGGACAAAGATAAAATTAAAGTATCAATGATTCATACAATTTATTCACTGGAACATCTAAAATATTCATTTATAGTATCTAATTATCAACCTTCTGAACTTTAAAAGCGTTTTTAGAATAGCAACACTAAATGTTTTGTATTATGAATGCATCGGACATAAATAACATCAATACCGCCAATTTTATCCTTCGGCATTTTGTGGATTTAAGTGCACGATTACTTCCTCTTTTACACGATCTCACGCAAAAACGCAATCCCACTGAAGAAGAAAAAAATAGCATTCGAAAAATTGTATCTGTGTACAGTCACTATAAATTTGATACCAATACTTCTGTTCAGCTCATCAACTCCAATATTCTTGAGCTAATTCAAAAGACCTTTGAAAACATCGTAGATGCACAACGAAAAAAGAACATCGAGCGAAAATTGTACCTAGATCACTTTCTTTATGAAAGAGATCGATTGATTGATGTTTGGGAAACTGTTGAGGCGAATTAATCAGCTGTATACTATAATTTAACTACATATTCCAATCAAGGTGTTGTCCACTTTCGATTAAAGGCTATTTTTGTAGTAATGACAAAAACAGCACCTTCTATCGCCTTGTTGCCAATTATGGAGCAATTCTACACCATTCAGGGTGAAGGATTTCATAGTGGACGTGCGGCGTATTTTATTCGCGTTGCTGGGTGCGATGTCGGTTGTATCTGGTGCGATGTCAAAGAAAGTTGGGATGCGGCGCTTCATAAAGAACAATCGGTTTCTTTTTTAATCGACGAGGTAGTTAAATCTGGTACCGATTTTTGTGTGATTACTGGAGGTGAACCTGCCATGTACGACCTAACAGCGTTGACGATAGCACTCAAAGAAAAAGGAATTTACACAGCGATTGAAACTTCCGGATGTTATCCTTTACTTGGAAATGTTGATTGGTATTGTTTCTCACCAAAAAAATTTAAAGCCCCGAATGATGAGGCTTATTCAAAAGCGAATGAGTTAAAAGTGGTTATTAGTCACCCCTCTGATTTTGCTTGGGCAGAAGAGCATGCAACAAAAGTAAATACATCGTGTAAATTATACCTTCAGCCTGAATGGTCGAAACGGGAACGATTTTTGCCACTGATTATCGCGTACGTCAAAAACAATCCTCACTGGAACGTTTCGCTACAAACACATAAAATAATGAACATTCCATAGTTATGAAGTATACACTCATTCTTTTCTCGCTAATTCTTTTTACCTCTTGCTCGACAGCGCAACTAGGGTTTTCTACGACCAATAAAAAAGCCATTAAGTTGTATCAACAAGGCAAGGCTGAACCAAATTTAACAGTGGATTACGCCACGAACATGCCCAATTACAGAGGTGGAATTAAATATTTAAATGAGGCGATTGAGAAAGACCCTTCATTTTGGGAAGCACACATGCTTGCTGGTGAGTTTCATGAAATTCTACGTGAGTACGAACCTGCAATTGATCACTATAAAAAAGCATTGGCACTCAATCCACAGCAAAACAGTACAGGAAGTACTTATTTCTATTTAGCGAATCTGCAACAAGCCACGGGAGATTATGAAGGAGCGATTCAGAACATTGACATATTCGTGCAGTTCAGAAACGCTAGTCCAGAATTGGTGACGGAAGCCATGCGTATTCGCAACAACTGTTCCTTTGCAATTCATGCAATGAAAAATCCATTGAGTTTCAATCCAATTAACATCGGACCGGGAATTAATACTGCCAATCCAGAATATTTTCCAACAATTACTGTCGATGGAAAGACAATCCTTTTTACACGGAGAATAAGAGACGATCGGGTTCCTGGACCGGTTAAGGAACAAGAGGATTTCTTCGTTTCTGAGCTCAATGAACATAATTTGTGGGGAACGGCAATTGCCATGCCGGCAAATATCAATACCGTTAACAATGAAGGCGCTCCAACGATAGCAGCAGATGGACGCTCACTGGTTTTTGTTGCTTGTCCTGATGCTACAGGAACGTATTACGGAGAGAATAGAACGGGCAATGGAAGTTGCGACTTGTTCTACACGAAAAAATTAGGCGCGAAATGGATGAATCCAGTCAATCTCCCTGGAAATGTTAACTCGTACCACTGGGAGAGTCAACCTTCACTTTCTGCGGATGGGAAAACCATGTACTTCATTCGAGGGATCCGAGGCATCGACCGAACAGAAGATACGGATATTTATGTGGCTCGCTTGGGCGAAAACGGATTGTGGGGAGTTCCTGTGCGTCTGCCAGATCATATCAACACGCCGTACAAGGAAGAGTCAGTGCTCATTCACCCAGATGGAAAAACACTGTATTTTGCTTCACGCGGACATGTGGGAATGGGTGGATCCGATTTATTTGTCTCCCGTATGAACGAGAATGGCAACTGGGGCACCCCTGAAAACTTGGGTTATCCAATCAATACAAAATATGATGAAAACTCATTGATGGTTTCTCCAGATGGAGAGATTGCCTTTTTCGCATCCAACAGAGAAGGCGGTTACGGTGATTTGGATATTTACTACTTTGAAATGCCAGAAAAATTGCGTCCAACAAGAACATTGTACTTCGAAGGAATTGTGTTTGACGTAAACACAAAACGCCCTGTACCAGGTAAATTCCAGTTAATCGACCTAGAAACTGGTAAAGAAGTGATCTACTCTGAAGCGGATAAATTGAGTGGAGAATTCATGGTATCGCTGCCTGTCAATAAATCGTACGCGTTGAACGTCACTTACCCAGGTTATGCGTTTTTCTCAGAGAATTTCGATATGATTAATCCAGACAATCTAGAGGCCATTCACATGGATGTTCCATTGGTTCCATTGAACAGTACTGGAGATCCAACCATCGTGTTGGCAAATGTTTTCTTCGACCTGTCAAAATCGACTTTGCGCAAAGAATCATTTGTTGAATTGGATAAGCTTGTTCATTTCCTGAATGAAAATCCAACCGTGAACATTGAAATCGGTGGGCATACCGATTCGCGTGGTGACAAACAACAGAACTTAACGCTTTCCAACGATAGAGCGAAGGCAGTTTACGATTATGCGATCGAAAAGGGCATTGACAAAAAAAGGTTAACTTTCAAGGGATATGGCTCTTCAAAACCTGTATACTCTGATGAAACTATCTCAAAAATGAGCACGGAAAAAGAGCAGGAGAAGGCACATCAAGCAAACAGAAGAACTGAGTATAAAATCGTTTCGAACTAATGCATTTTATAAAACTTACCCGCCCGTTAAACTTGCTGATTATTGTCGTGACGATGTACGGCATTGGATGGTATTTCGAAGGCGTCTATGATATTCAATCATCGCTCGGGGTTGAGTCTTTTACCTTTTTCTTGTTGGTGATATCAACAGTAATGATTGCCGCTGCAGGAAACATTATCAATGATTATTTTGACATCAAGGCAGACCTCATCAACAAACCCAATAGAGTTGTAATAGGAAAATATATCAGCCGTAGAGTGGCTATTTTCTCTCATTGGATCATTAATTTTGTGGCCTTTGCCATTGCTCTCTATCTGAGCTGGCGTTTACAAACGTATTGGTATCTTTTCATTCATTTGTTAACCATTAATTTGCTTTGGTATTACTCACTCAAGCTAAAGCGTAAATTTTTCATTGGCAACTTTTTAATTGCAGGATTGACTGCAATCGTGCCTTTACTTGTTGGTTATTATTTCTACCATATCCAATGGGTAGATGCAGATAAAATCACACCAAACACGTTCTATCCTTTTGGTGAAGAGTCGATTATTGATTTCACCTTGCTTCTGACGTTTGCCATTTCAGGATTTGCCTTTGTACTAAACCTTGCACGCGAGATTGTAAAAGACATGGAAGACGTTGAGGGTGACAAAAAACTACACGCTAAAACACTTCCAATTGTTTTGGGCTACAAAAAAACCAAGCGTGTAGTTGGTCTTATCCTATTCTTTACAATCGTCTTCTCCTTAATGATCTGGAGCGTCTATGAACATCTGACATTTGTATCTGTCGTGCCTATTATCGTTTCGGCGGCACTTGTTGTACAATGTTTTATTCTATTGGTTCTAGCCAATGAGAAATCAAAATACCGGACAATCAATCACTTGATTAAATTGGCAATGATATCAGGACTGCTAATCCCGATTTATTGGAGAATTTTGATGATTTATGGATAAGGTGACCATTGTTCTCGCTTCAAAATCTCCCCGGAGACAATCGCTTGTAAAAGAAATGGGCTTTCCGTTTGAGGTGCGGATAAAAGAGGTGGAAGAAAACTATCCTTCGGACATCTCGCCAGAGCAGGTACCAATCTACTTAGCGGAATTGAAGTCCAAACCATTCTTGACATCGCTCGAAAAGAGTGAGATTTTGCTTACTTCGGATACAGTGGTGATTCACGATGCGACCATTTTAGGCAAACCAAAAGATAAGGGCGAAGCACAACGCATGCTCCATGCACTTTCAGGAAAATCACACAAAGTCGTTACAGGTGTTTGTCTCACCAGTAATGCACATTCTATTTCTTTCGCAGAAACGACTATCGTTCACTTTTCCTCGCTGACTGAAAGCGAAATCAATTACTACATTGAGAACTATCAACCTTTTGATAAAGCGGGTGCTTACGGCATTCAAGAATGGATCGGTGCGATTGGTATCCACAAGATTGAAGGCTGCTACTACAACGTAATGGGACTCCCCGTCAACAAGATTTATTCAGTGCTAAAAAATGAATTTGGTGTCGCCATTTAGTTGAAATGATACCAAATCGGCGATTTAAATCTTCGAAAACGTCAATTTATCAATCCCTCCATTGCCACCACTTACATCTTCCAACTCAAGCGAATTATCTGAATAATTAAGAATGTGCCAGTCATCGCTCAGCTCGTCAAAGTTATTGGTATCTGGAAAAGAAAGGTTGAAATGAACCTCATCGTCGCTGCTACTGCTGCTTTTTGAAACTGACCATGTTCCACTTATCGTGGTTGAACCCACAGCGCTTACCGTTCCACCATCGTTAAACGTAAACACGTAACCGCTGAAATAGCTGGTTTCGTTTTCCCCATCTTCAGAAAATAAAGTCACCTTCCAAGTTCCGTCGGTCATCGATTTCTCAACCTTGCTTGGTTTTACTTTATTGCACGAAATAACCACCAATAACAGAGCAAATAAATAACCTGTTGTTTTCAATTTCTTCATCATAAAATTTAGTTTTTAATTAGTTTATACGTGCCTATCTGATGATTGATCGTTGACAAGCGAATGAAATAGACACCTGCTTCCTGATTCATCGTGAACTCCATTTTACCCTTCAAACTGGTTGATTCCAGGATGGTGTTTCCAAGCATATCCAACACTTCAATTAGTTGATAATCTGATGGATTATCAACTTCAACAACAAACCTATCGGTAAAAGGATTCGGATAAATCAAAGGTTCGTTCAGTGCATCAAAGTCGTTAATTCCAACTGTCGCTATCATTGTACATAGTGAAGTGTCAACACAGCCATTCTCTTCCACTATAACAGCAAAACTACCGTTGTACGTCGCTGTATAACTATCCGCAATTTCACCATTGATTGGTTGATCCGTTGTGCAATCAATCCATTGATAGCTAATTGCCGTTGAGTTATCACACGTGATGGTGAGTCCACTCAAAAGCACATTTGTATTGATCGTATACACTCCAACCGCAGAAACAATGATACTATCCAGCACATTGGAGCTTGTCAAAACATCCACGTAGTTGCCCGCAGACACATAGCTATTCGTCCCCACATCGTATTGCGATCCACTGCAAATAGTCGTGTCAACAAGTTGATAATAAAAGCAATCTGTCGTATCTACACAACCACTTTCTTCTATTTCTAGTGAATAATAACCACTTGTTGAAGGAGTAAAAGAAAAGGCAGTCTCACCTATTATTTCCGAATAATTCGTTGCACAGTCCAACCATTGATATGCATCTGCCAAAGGTTGATCACTTTCCACACTAACTCCGTTTGATGTTAAATCAATGTTCGGTTCGACAACTGTTAAATTAGTCAAGACAACACTATCCGCCATATTAATATCCTGTAAAACGTCGATGTAAGACCCCGTCATTGTATATGTGTTAGACCCAATCGTGTAGCTTTCCCCAGAGCAAATTGAAACTGATTGTGATGTTACTCCTGAATAAAACCCTAGTGAGAACACACCGAAATTTGATAAAGCGCTATTGGATGCAATTGAGCCGCTTCCATTTCCTGTACACACACCCGTTGCTGTTGATAATACATTGTCCCAAGAACTTCCATTCCAGTAACCAATTGACAACTCTGCACAATCAGAAATTGAACTTGCCAAGGCATCTTCCCAATGCAAGGTGACTTCTACCTGAGAAATACCCGTTTGATTCAATTCCCAATATTCCAAATTACTTACTGCGCTCAGTGGAGAATTTACTGGTGTTATTGAAGGATACGAGGTGTTAAAATATTCCGCGGTAAACTCATCCGTTAGGTTGGAAGGAGCTGAAATTCCAATTCGACTCCAAACTCCATTCTTCCCAACGGGAAAAACAAATGGATCATCTCCAATTTTTGTAAATGGTCCGTCCACGTAGCTACTGAGGTTACCCGATGATGACGTGGCATTATCAACAGCAGTGACTACATTGACTGCATCCGTGAACACAACACCATCCGTCAATTCAAAATGACCACTAATTTCAACAGGGATATTTAACTCAACACCGTTCAATGAAGTATTGAACACTTCTACGTTGTATAATGAAATAGCACTTGATCCACTTAGTGTTTGCAGACCGTTTCCATTAAAAACCAACTCGTTCAAATTAGCATTGAATACACCGTTTTTTTCAAAATCTCCACTGACGTTAACTGACAATGGAGATTGGTGCGTTAATGTGGCTGCTGGTTGAATTAAAACCGAACTGAATTGATAAGTCCCAGACCCTTGCAACGTAGTGTTTCCATTGAACTCAGTAATCACATCTTCAGCTAAAAACACCCCCATGTTGTTTATGGCGTTTGTGTTATTAAATATGAACGATGAACTACCCAACTGAAGGATACTATCTGTCGGTTGAATATTTTCAATCAATGTTCCGTTGAAAACCAAATTTGCATCTCCATTAATCTCCATGTACATGTTTACTGTACTTAATGGGAGATTGTGCATTATTCCCGATATCATTGCGTCGCCGCTGTTCATAATAAATCGAGGTGTTCCCGAACCCGGTGCTTCTCCAAACCAAATAACGTCACCATTTACAGCAAGTGTCCCCCCGTTCTGTGTAAACGAAGGTTCAAAAATACCAGACTCATTCTCCATGGCAAATTCGCCAGTTACAGTTAGCGTTCCATCATTCAATACATACGATGAATTGTTATTCAGCGATCCATCGGCCATTGCAAAAGTTGCTGCTACAGATACATTACCATTGTTCTGAATAAATCTACCTCCCAAATCCATGATTAAGCGCTCTCCAGAACTAGCTGAACCACCATTGATTGTCACCAAAACATCCTCTCCAGCGATAAATCTTTCATCAACGATGGTAGTACCACCATTAATCGTCATTGCAGCGTTCAAATCAATGATTAATCTTCCACCAGCTCCTGGATTCACACTGAAAGTTCCTGAATTTACTTCAACTAGAGATCCTGCTCCTATCACTTCCACATCATCTACGGTTGTCAAATTTGCCTCAATCGTCAGAATACCTCCATTTTCAATCAACATCGCCGCTGGCGAGAAAACTGAATTTGACGATATCACAGGTGAAATTGAATTTCCTGTATAAAGAGCTGGATTAATTGTAATGTCTTCTCCGTTCAGTGGCCAAGATGACCAGTTCGCAGCATTGTTCCAATCGGCATCTTGATTACCGGTCCAGTTTTGAGACCATGAAATATTGGTGTAACTAACTAGAATTAAGAGTATTAAATGAACTTTCATGAGTTGTTTCTATTGGTTTTTTTTGCAAAGATACGCGAAAACTCACAGTTCAATCACAATTATGAAAAATTGGCACTCAGGTATAACTTCAAATTTACAATGGAAAATTAATTACATTAAATCGAGATAAACGCAAACACATTCAACTGATCACGGTTAAAACTGGACAACACTTGGTTCATATACCCTACTTCTACCCGTACGGCTTTGTTGAATTTGTAACCCGCTCCAACATACAGACGATTTCTATCAAAGACTGCGTGATGAGTATTCAGAAAAACTTCGTTGTAAGCTGAAAAATAGGTCGTTTTCTCTATCAATTCCTTCCTGTTTATTGGGATTTGCAACCCGAAAAAATAGCGCAAACGCATTCTGAAATTGTGTTTAATAAAACGCTGTTCAAATCTGTATCTGTGCTGAAAATTAAATCGTCCAAACGATTGCTTGGTGATGAATTGTTGAAACACTCGGTGCTCTTCGGTGACCAGTTTTTCGGTATTCGATGGATCGTAGTTCTCACTGCGCACATATCCATAACCCAGCAAAACATTGTTGTTATTTTCCGAAAGATTCATTCCGACTCCAGTTCTGACAAGTAATTGCTCTAAATCTCCAATAGCGTTGTAGTTGCGGTATTGAAGTTCGCTGTGCCAGTTGAATTTCTCTTTGAATCCCTTGTTTCCTAGAAATATCAACCAGTTGCCAAAATCGCTATTTTGCGATATTGCAATGAATGGAAAAAAAACAACGATGAATAAGTAATGTTTCATATTTTATAGTTTACCATTTTTTATGTCCAGGCTCGTAAATCAATCGTAAAAAGCTGCTAAATCGCTCATTTTCTCTGCTAATTGGAATACCTGTGACTATTCCAATCAGTAAGTTATCCGAAATCCCAACACGCATTTGGGGACGAATTGTCATATCAAAATCTCCTAAATGGTCAATGGTCTTATTAAACTCAACCCCAAAAAAGTTTCTTGTTCCTGGGATCATGTAATGAACGTTACTGTTTATTTGCCAGTTTACATGCACCACTCCGTTTGAAAATTGATGCTCGATCATTGGACCGGTGTATACAAGGGTATGGTAATTGTCCCCCCACCTTTTTGCAGCAACAAAAAATGGACTATATAAATTACCATAAAAAGGATCGGCCTTACCGTATCGGCTAAATTCGATCATTTCAAATTCGTGTAAATAGCCGACAGCCAATGATGTTTTTGCCTTTTCAGATACCAAAAAAGTGTATTGAGCTGCAAGTTTTATAGCATTCAACTTACTTTGTGGTGCTCCACCATTTCCATTTGCAGTGTAATAGAACGTGAATGGCAACTCGACTTCAAGACCTAAACGATTGATAGGCGCCCACTCGTATTCTACTAGCGCCTCGTATGAATCATACTTATTATTATCTGTGAGTCCCACTCCAACGTTCCACTCCTTTTCTCCCTTCCTCGCTCCTAAGTCGCGAATTAAGTCAATGTAAAGAGGCTCTGCATGTAAAACCTTATCTGGAGATTGCTTATTTTCCACTTCTTCTATATACAGGCTATCTAGTCTGTTTTTATTCATTTTTGTACTATCATTTTCGTACTGCGCATATACTGCACAATTCGCCCAAAGCAAGGCGGTTAAAAAATTAAAAATTTTCATGTATGTTGATGTTATATTTGGTGTTTAAACCTGTGTTCGAAAATCAAAATTCAAATCCTATTCGATTCGAATTAATGGCTAGAGCCAACTGAAACACTATAACAACTCTGGTGGGTGAAGAAAATTTTTAATGTGTTCTAAACTAGAATGTCCAGAATAGAAAAAAGAACCGCTACTTTTCTCTTTAAAATCGTTGAGAACGAATGAATACAAATTCAATGTACTAAAGAATACCAAATCAAGTGAATACGTTACCTGAATTTTATCGTGCTTTCTTCCATCAACGTCATCGTACTCTGCGATTACGTTACCAAATCCAAGCATCTTTTCAACTACAATTTCAACGATACTCTCTTGATCGTTAAACGATAAATTCTCAGTAACCTGCTGACCTTTCGGATCTGGAATATCAACACTGCAATTTAACACATGTAACATGAGGCAAAACCAAAAAAATCGAATAAGCTTACTTTCTTCTAGTGATCTTAGCATCTATTGTTTCATTTGAAGCACCCAAAAATAATTGAAAACCTCAGCTTTGGATGGGATAATGGTGAATAGCGTAGGTGTTTTAACGAATTTTATGAAAATTGCTAGAAACGAAGAATTACCTCATCGGTTTTTAATCGATTTTCGAGCCACTTCTTAATTTTCAACTTTTCTTCCTCAGATAATTCCTCATTGATATCAAAAACAACCAAGGAAACTGTCTTGGACTTACTGGATGAACTAACATACCGTTTTGAAATTGCATACGAACATGATACTATCATTGGGTATAGCGGACGAATTTCCTTTAGCAAAAATTCTCCTGTTCCTGAAATAGTTTGTATGCTGTCAAGTTTCAATGTGGCTTGGTCAAGATTATTTTTCAAACGACTTATTTCTGCTGTCAATTGTCGCTGCTGGTTGTTTTGCTCAAGCGCACCGTCGAAATCTTTGATTTTCCATCCCTGTTCAACGATCAATTTCGCATCCCCTAATCCTAGGTCGTTTGCCTTTTCTTCCAATTCCAGAACGGTATTCTTATCGAATTCGCTCCCACCGTAAACGAGTTTAATCGTTTTCTCATCTGCATCAATTTTACTATTCAACAGGAAGTTTCCTTCCCAAATCCCTACTTTTTGAATAAATAAATCAGCCGTACTTTTAAACTTCTCCTTCTTCACTAAAGTATACCCTAAATAAACGCTCGGAAGAACAGTCAACGCAATAACTACACTAATGGCGATGTTCTTGTTTTTTATTTCTCTCGAAAGCAAATGGGTTTGCCTCGGTAATTTCAATAGTTGAGAAACAACCATGGCTGAAAGTGCAATAAACACCGAGTTAATCGTAAACAGGTAAAGAGCTCCAAAAAAATAAGAAAAATTACCAATTGAAAGTCCATACCCCGCTGTACAAAGTGGTGGCATCAAGGCCGTTGCAATTGCAACACCTGGAATCACGTTTCCCTTGTTTTTGCTGCTTATTGCAACAATTCCCGCCAATCCACCAAAAAGCGCGATTAAAACATCAAATATCGTGGGACTTGTTCTTGCCAATAATTCGGAATGCTCCGTACTGATTGGTGTCAGTAAAAAATACATGGTAGAAGTAACCAGTCCTGCCACAGCAGAGAAGGCAAAGTTCTTCAGTGATCTTCTGAACAACGTGAAATTATAGGTTGCCACGCTGTAACCAATACCATTTATTGGTCCCATTAATGGAGAAATCAACATGGCTCCAATGATTACGGCTGTAGAGTTCATGTTTAACCCAACCGATGCAACGAGAATCGCGAAGATTAAAATCCAAAGGTTCGTACCGCGAACGACAATTCCTTTCTCAATTACTTCATGAATGATTTTATGATCCTCCTTTTCGTGCGTTAGACGCAGAAATTGAAATACTTTTTGAATTAAACCTAGTAACATCTGATAAAATTAATTTATTCAATTAAAAAGGGCTCAAGGCATCTAATCGAAACTCGGTCAAATCGATTGTCGAAGCACTAATTTACTAAAATACCTTTAAATTAATGATTGCTCAACTCAAAGCAACAGCCAACCATCCATTTTCATCCAAAATCATTCGTGCTCCTTACTCTTAAAAATAGTACCTATGCCCTTCCCTATCTTTTGTACGGCTTCAATTCCTTTGTTCAGTGGCTCTGCCGAAACATCTCTATATTGTCCTCTACCCATAGTGTCAGCGTATTGTTGAGGATAAATAATAAATCTGCTATTCTTCGCAAAGTGCTTTTCGAGTTTAGCGGGCAAATTCTCAAGAATCCCCATGTAGGATGTAGCACCTTTTCGCGCAGAAACTAAAATAAATAAATCTTCCTTCTGAATACTTCTGGAAAGTACTAGAAAATCTTCCCAATCTGTGAATAACTTCATGGTAATTGATGCTGTCAGTTTTTTCGTTTCAGCGAACTTTTCAACGGCTTTTTCAGTTGGTTCTGTACAATACATAACAATTGGAATACTAAGTTCCTGAGCTAATTTCGCTGTTTTTGAGAGCCATAAACCGAATCCGTTTTCATGTTCTGCCAAGGGCGGTACTGTTATAACTATTCTTTTGTGCAATACCAGCGGTTTTTCCAAATAACAGACAAACGTTGTCTTGTCTGAGCTGCCCAATATGCCTTCAACTTTGTCACCGATTAATTTATCAATAAGTCCTGAGCGTTGTGGCCATCCTAAAATAATAATATCAGCCATGATTTCTCTTGAAATACGGGCAATACCACTTGCGGGATTATGGTCAATCGTGGTAATGATATTGACTTTTGTTTCAGAAGCTGATGCTTGCTTTACAAACTCCTCAAGTTTGTTTCTCGTTTTAAGAATGTTAATTTCTGCCTCATCATTATTGGACACCACCGAAAGGATTGATACTGGATTTGCTGATTTCTTGTCTTTAATAAAAATAGCCAACTCTAAAAGTTTCTCAATGTTCCTTACATTTTCTATCGGTAAAAGAATGTGTTCACTTTGAACGCCGTTGGCTTTGACCAAGCTTTCATTATCATTTTCGGATTCAATAATCATCTTTTTAGCGGCTTTTTCAGTTGCAAATGATGCCACAATGCAGGTAATTAGTATCAGCACGATTGTTCCATTAAGAATGTTTTCATCTAGAATTCCAGCTTTGTAACCAACCAAAATCACGGCAAGCGTCGCAGCAGCATGCGCACTACTGAGTCCAAAAATAAGTTGTCTTTGTGTTTTCGTATATTTAAACACAATTTGAGTTATCAACGCAGCAAACCATTTGCCGAACAGTGCTACCACAGAAAGTGTTCCTGCTATGATAAGAGCAGTAGGTCCACTTAAAATGACGCTCACATCTACTAGCATTCCGACACTTATTAGGAAAAATGGAATGAACAGGGAGTTACCAATAAACTCTATTCGATTCATAAGTGCAGAGGAATGGGGAATGAGTTTGTTCAATGCCAACCCCGCGACAAAGGCACCAATAATAGGCTCAACTCCAGCTACTTCTGCTAAGAATGCCGCCAAAAAAACGATTGACAACACGAAAATATAGTGTGAGTGTTTCTCACTTTCCAATTTCCGAAAAAACCATTTGGCAATTCTCGGAATGATCAAAAACATAATTACTGAAAAAATGGACAATGAAACTATCAATCGGATCCAAAACTCCTGATTCAAATTACCTTCACTATTCCCCATGATTACCGCCAAAATAATCAGGACGGCAGTATCGGTTAAAATTGTACCCCCCACTGTAACAGCAACCTCTTGATTCTTAGAAACACCCAATTTGCTAACAATCGGATAGGCAACAAGCGTGTGTGTGGCGAACATACTGGCAGTCAAAAAGCTGGCATTAAAGTCATATCCCAAGAGGTAATAGCATACCGGAAATCCTATTGTCAAAGGAAAAATGAACGTAAATAGTCCAAACAAGAGACTCTTGTTTCGATTCGATTTAAACTCGTTCATATCGAGTTCAAGTCCTGCGATGAACATGATATAAAGAAGACCAATTGTTGAAAAAAGCTCAACAGCCGAAGTTTTTTCAAGAATGTTTAATCCATGCGGACCAACAACAACGCCCGCTATAATTAAGCCAATAATCCCAGGGATATTTAACTTTCTCAATAGAATCGGAGAAAGTAGAATGATAAATAAAATCAACGAAAAGATCAATACCGGATTTCCTAGCGGTAATTCAAATTCGTGCATCAGGTGCTTAAAAAAATCCGTCATGCTTTCCTCGTTAAGAAACCTACAACATACTACATTCGTTCAGGTACTTGCACACCAAGCAACTGCATAGCTAATTTAATCACCTTTGCCACATTCTCACTCAGAACAAGACGCATATTTTTTAACTCTTCGTCTTCCTCTATCAAGATAGGAACACTTTGATAAAAATGATTGTACAATTTAACCAGTTCATATGAATAATTCGCAATAACGGCTGGCGAATAGTTCTTTGCCGCTTCTTCCACCACGGATGGAAAAGTGACCAAATGCTTAATAATCTCCTTTTCTTCTGCGCGCAAGCCAGTTTCTGTCAATGCGCCATAACTTCCCGCTTTTTTCAGTAGTGATTTAATTCGCGCATGGGCATACTGAATGAAAGGTCCTGTATTTCCATTGAGTTCAATAGACTCTTCAGGATTGAACAACATTCTTTTCTTCGGATCCACTTTGAGTAGGTAATATTTTAATCCTCCCATTCCTATCAACTGGTAGAGCTGATTTTTCTCTTCTGTTGTGAATCCCTCGATGTGCCCACGCTCCTTTGTCATCTCCTCCGCTTGTGAAACAACTTCTGCCATTAAATCATCTGCATCTACGACGGTACCTTCTCGAGATTTCATTTTACCAGTGGGTAAATCAACCATACCGTAGGACAAATGATGGCAATTGTCTGCCCACTCATAACCTAATTTTTCTAGAATCAAGAAAAGTACCTTAAAATGATAATCTTGCTCATTTCCTACAGTGTAGATGATACCCGTTAACTTCGGGTAATCGTGAAAACGGTCAACAGCCGTTCCAACGTCTTGCGTCATATAGACGGCAGTTCCATCAGATCTTAATACGAGTTTCTCATCCAACCCCTCCTCAGTCAAGTCAATCCAAACGGAACCATCTTCTTTTTGATAAAACACGCCTGATTTCATCCCTTCTGCCACGATATCCTTTCCAAGCAAAAATGTATCCGACTCAAAATAGAGTTTATCAAAATCAACCCCCATTGCGTCGTACGTCTGCTTAAAACCGTCATATACCCAACCGTTCATTGTAGTCCACAACAAGTACACTTGAGGATCTCTTGCTTCCCACTTCACAAGCATTTCCTGCGCCTCTTGCAATAAAGATGTTTGATTCTTCGCTAAATCGACCATCTTCGCATCAATTCCAGCTATGGCCTTTTCATCTTTCCCTTCCTTTGAAGCATTTAATCGCTGGTATTCAGCAACCACTTCAACGGGATAATTATCAAAGTTCCCTTGTTCCCAAGCACTTAAAATCTCAGTGGTTTCTTTTTTGAGTTGTTTATCGAACTCCACGTAATACTTTCCAACAAGTTTGTCTCCTTTCAATCCTGTATTTACTGGTGTTTCTCGCTCACCTTTCTCATCAGTGGGTGAAAATTTCTCCCAAGCCAGCATACTTTTACAGATGTGAATTCCGCGATCGTTGATGATTTGCGTTTTTATAACCTCGTGTCCATACGCCTTCAATATCTCAGCGACAGAGTAGCCTAAAAAATTATTTCTTAGATGTCCCAAATGCAGTGGCTTGTTTGTATTCGGTGAAGAATATTCAACCATGAGCATTGGTCTTGAATTGGGTCGTCTGAATCCATAATTTTCAGTTTTTGAAACATCATTCAATTGTTTCAACCAATGTCTATCTGCTATTGTAAAGTTCAAAAAGCCACTGACTACATTGTACGACTCAATATCCTCCAAATGTTCTTTTAGAAAAGCGCCTATCTTTTCACCAGCCTCAAGCGGTGAGGTCTTCAACAACTTGACAAATGGGAATATAACCAATGTTAAATCACCATCAATATCCTTTCTCGTCTTTTGAAACTGAATTATCTCCTCTTCGATTTGAGTTCCCAATATCTCAACTCCACCCTTTAGAAGCAATTCCTTTATTTCTTTCTCCATCCTATTTCTTCTCTAATACTTCGACCATTTCTTCCAACAAGTTGAAGGTAATTTCAGCCATTCTGTTCTTTTTCTCATCCAAACATGGATTCACCTCTACAAATTCGATACAGATTGTTTTTTCTTCCTTTGCAAATGCTTTTAAAAACATTTCAGCTTCCGCTGGAGTGATCCCATCTTCTACTGGCGTTCCAGTACCATGCGATGTAAGTCCTGGATCCATCGAATCCACATCAAAAGATACATAAATAATGTCGCAATCGCTTAGTTGCTCCATTGTTTCTCTTACAATGGCTTCAACACCGTGATCACGAAGTTTCTCTACCGTGTGATTTTTAAGATTTAATTGCTCCATTAATGCGTCTTCTTGTTCTTCGGTATCTCTCACAGCAATAAAGACAATATCTCCAGGCAACACTTTTGCTCCAGCAATTCCTGTATTTTTTAACTCATTCCACATCGCAATAACTTCAGGCGATAATTCATTCACCTGCTCCTCTTCATTATCAATCCCCAAAGCCGTGGCAAGTGGCATCCCATGCATGTTTCCAGAGGGCGTCGTGTATGGCGTATGTAAATCGGCATGTGCATCTATCCAAATCACACCTAAACGTTTTGACGGGTAAGCCGCTTTAATTCCGGCGATTGTTCCTCCCGCGGAACCGTGATCTGCAGCCAACAACAGAGGGAATTCATTCCGTGCAAGTATGCCCTTTACTTTCGATGAAACTGATGCGAACACCTTTACCAATCCACCCACTCTTTTTGCAAACGGATACTTTATTTCACTGTCCAACAAGTAGTTGAACTCCTCCACGTATTCGATATCATACTTCCCGAAAAAATCATTATTTTTCTTCCTGGCTGCTGTCATGATAGCTTCAGGACCTAAGGACGCACCCCTTGTTCCAGCCGTGATTTCTGATTTATTGATCAAAAGTGTTATGTCTTTCTGCATAATTCTAGATTCTAGAACAAAAATAATATAATAACGAATGGTTGAAGGACTTTTTTGAGATTTGAAACTGGAACTTTCAACAATTGAATTGATTTTAAATTTCGAAGCATTTATTTTAGCAGTTTTGTAACTTAATACATTTTAAACGTTGAAAATTAAGCGTATGAACAACAACAATCGTCTTTCAATTTTTGAATCAATTTCATCAGGTTTTAACATCTTGGTTGTTGCGATTATTGTGCTAGCCTGTCCCATTAATGTAAATGCTCAAAAGGATAAATCATTCACGGGAATGCTCGAATATAAAATCACTGTTCGAGACACGGCAATGCGTTCGTTATTTCCAGATAATTCAATGTTTATTTACACAAATGACACCGTACTTCGTGTCGAAAACTTCACGAGTCAATTGGGAAAACAAGTCGTTATTCGACACATGGAAATGCAAAAATCCTATTTATTGCTTGATACACCCATTGGAAAATTTTCAATTCGCACCGATGAATCTAAAGCAGACTCACTGAAATCAAAACGTGAATTCACGTTTAAAAAGAAACTGTTTAAAACAAAAATTTTAGGTAGAAAAGCCAATCGCATGATGGTATCACACCCAAATTTCGAAACGCCGATAGAATTCTTGTATTTTAAAAATATATCTGCCAAGTACAGCACTTTTTACAACGAGTTACCCGGGCTTCCTGTTCGTTTTAGTGTGCCTACAGCGGATGGCGTTGTTGACTACGAACTGGTCAAAATGAATGAATTTCATCCGAATCGTGATCTATTTGGTGTTCCGAGTGATTACCAACTGACGACCTTTGATGAATTTCTCGAGCTATTTATCAACTCAAAAAGTGGAGAACTAGAATAGGCTCCAAACTTCCACCTTATCAACTCAGGGGTGAGTTAAATGGCATTTACTCTTTGAACAGTTGACTGTGTAAACTTAAACCCAGATAGATTGACTGCATCGGCAATCCTTCTTATCTTCGTAGGATATATTTTTTAAATGGCAGCAGATAACGAGTTTATATCAAAGGGCGAGAAGGAAAAGAAAGAAGAAAAAAAGGCTAAAACTGTTGGTAAGTCTAACAGTGCAAAAAAGCTCAACACACTTCAACTTTTAAGAGATCGCTTCAATAAAAAGAAAGTGAAATCGACCGTTGGTACGATTCTGCTTCTGCTCTCTGTTTATCTATTTCTTGCCAATTTCTCTTATCTACTAACGTGGGAACAAGACCAAAACAGAGTACTCTCAAAAGGATTATTTGAATTTTTGTTCGATGGAAACATAGAGCCAGTTGCCAATTGGCTAGGAAAATTCGGCGCTTGGACGTCACACCTGCTTATGTATCGTTGGTTTGGACTTGCTTCATTCGCCATTCCAATTGTTGGTTTTGTTCTTGGTTTTAAAATCTTATTCAACATTACCCTGTTACCCATTGGTAAAACAATCGGTGCTGCACTTTTGAGTATGGTTTGGTTCAGTCTCTTTTTAGGACTTTTCTCTCAACATGTGAGTTACGCAGGTGGTACCTTCGGATATCAAATCAATCAGTGGTTGCAACTATCACTAGGCAGTTTTGGAGCGTTGATTTTCATCCTGGCCGCAGGTTACTTGATTGGTTTAATCGTTTTCAATGTGAACTTCTCCAAAATACTTGGTTGGTTTAAGCGAGGTACTTCAGAAGAAGACGATGTTCTCTCAGGTGTTCAAAGTGCAGAAGATTTAGCTGTCACGAATACTCTTGACCCTGATAAAACTACCGATGAACTAATTGCCCGCACGGTTCATTTTGAAGAAGATGAGAATGAATTGAGCATCGATGAGGAAATTGAAGAGGAAGAAACGTCAGAGTTGATTGATGAAATGAACAAAGAAGTGGACGAAGACCTCAGCGATTTTGAGTCTGACGATGAAGCATTTGAAGTAGAAGTTGCGAAGCAGAAAGAAGATGACCTTGAACTCACTGATGAGGAAGTAGAAAGTAAACGTCAAGAATATGGCGACTATGACCCAAAATTGGACCTTTCCAGCTATGCACTTCCTCCAATTGATTTGTTAAAAGATTACGGTACATCCCTAGGGCAAGTCGATAAAGCAGAATTAGAAGCAAATAAAAACAAGATCGTTTCTACCCTCTCTAATTATAAAATAGAAATTGATAAAATCAGAGCGACAGTTGGTCCAACGGTTACCTTGTATGAAATCGTGCCCGCTCCAGGAGTGCGAATTTCAAAAATCAAAAACCTGGAGGATGATATTGCGTTGAGTTTAGCTGCACTCGGAATTCGTATTATCGCACCAATTCCAGGCAAAGGAACAATTGGTATCGAAGTACCTAACAGCAAACCCGAAATGGTGAGCATGCGTTCATTGATTGCTTCGAAAAAGTTTCAGCAAAATGATTTCGAATTACCCGTCGTGATGGGGAAGACAATCACCAACGAAATCTTTACATTTGATTTAGCAAAGCTTCCACACTTACTTGTGGCAGGAGCAACAGGACAAGGGAAGTCTGTAGGATTAAACGCCATTCTCATCTCTTTGCTCTACAAAAAGCACCCAGCGCAGGTGAAGTTTGTGTTGGTGGATCCCAAAAAGGTTGAGTTGACTTTGTACAATCGCATTGAACGCCACTTTTTGGCGAAATTACCTGGTGAAGAAGAAGCAATTATCACAGATACAAGCAAGGTGGTAAACACGTTGAATTCACTTTGTATTGAAATGGATAATCGCTATGAGTTGCTGAAAGCTGCTCACGTGCGCAACATTGTTGAATACAACCAGAAATTTATTGCCCGGAAATTGAATCCAGAGAATGGACATCAATACCTTCCATACATTGTCGTTTTAATTGATGAGTTCGCCGACCTTATTATGACTGCGGGAAAAGAAGTTGAGCAACCTATTGCTAGAATTGCACAGCTAGCTAGAGCAATTGGAATCCATTTAATTGTCGCAACGCAACGTCCTTCAGTAAACGTGATTACTGGAATGATTAAAGCCAACTTCCCCGCACGGATTGCATTTAGAGTATTGTCAAAAATAGATTCACGTACAATTTTGGATGCTTCAGGTGCGGATCAACTGATTGGGCGTGGTGATATGTTGGTCAGCCTAGGACAAGATGTGGTGCGCTTGCAATGCGGTTTTGTGGACACTCCCGAAGTGGATGACATCTGTGCATTTATTGGTGATCAGCGCGGTTACCCTGAAGCAATGTTGTTGCCCGAATACGTTGGCGAAGCGGGAGAAGGAAGTGGGAACATGGCTGATGACGAGCTGGACGCCATGTTTGCAGACGCGGCTAGAATTGTTGTAATGCATCAGCAAGGATCAGCTAGTTTGCTGCAACGAAAGTTAAAACTCGGATACAATCGCGCTGGAAGAATTGTCGATCAACTCGAAGGAATGGGGATTATTGGCCCTTTCAAAGGAAGTAAAGCACGGGATGTTTTGTACTCAGATGAAGTAAGTCTTGATCAATTTTTAGCAAGTAAAGGAATCATATAGATAATGAGAAACATCATCGTTGTAACGCTTAAAACATCACCAGATAGTTAATGTTCTTTAGACCGACATCAAAGTGTACAGAATACTATGATATTGCCAAGTTTAACTTGACATGGAACGTCAGCGCATTTCTATTTATTGTACTTACCCTACTTGGCATCACCTTTCTTATTTTGGAGAATGGAGCAACCGTTCCAACACTTCTAGGATCAGTCGTGACACTCCTTTTATTGGCAATCATGAGCATAACCAAAAGCCATGTTGCGGCAGCATACGTATTCACGGTATCTGGAACTTTTCTATGTCAATTCACCTTAATTTATTTTGATAATCTTATTCACTTTGTGGATGTTCTATGGATTATCATGGTCGTTTTGTTTACCTATTTTTCACTGGGCAAGAGAATTGGAAACATCGTATTTATCATTAATATACTCGGTGTGATTTATTTCATCCTCTTTGTACTAAAAAAAAATGTCCAATTACTCAATAAAATTGGTGAAGTGGACACCATTAGTCTCGCCATAAATTATGTGGTAGTCTCCCTGATTATTGGATATTTCATCAAACAATTTGTTGACACTACGAGACACGCAGAAAAAAATTATCGACTGATCAATTCAGATTTGCAGCACAAAAATGAACAGGTTGTACGTCAAAATGAAGAAAAGACTGTAATGTTAAGAGAAATTCATCACCGAGTTAAAAACAATCTACAGGTCATAACGAGTTTGTTGCGCTTACAGTCGAAAGAATTAGAAGGCGAAAAAAATAAAGACATTTTTGCGAATACAATTGACCGCATTGTCGCCATGTCGTTGATTCACGATAAAATATATCAAAACAAAGATTTAGCAAAAATCAATCTCGTCGATTATCTAAAAACACTCATTGATCAAATTTCATCCTCCTATTCAGTTGATAAAAAACTCTATGTGGATGTACAGTCAAACGTTGAAATCATTCAACCAAAAAACCTGATCCCAATCGCACTTATTTTTAATGAGTTGATTTCCAATTCACTGAAGTATGCCTTTGTTTCAAAAAGTGCGGGTGAGATTAAAATAGATATTCAACAACACGGAAAGAATGTGAAAATGATTTACTGGGACAATGGAGTTTGGTTGGAACAACAAAAAACACAATCCTTCGGAGTTGAATTGATTGAAACATTGGTAGAACAATTGGATGGAAAAATGGAGCGAAATACGTCAGATGGCACGCGCTACACCTTTAACTTCGTTGACAACGATTAAGTCTTCACCAACGACCAAGTTTATAAATAACGTACGATGATTTTGACCGTTTTATCCGAGTTTAGATAAAATTTAAAGTCATCAAAATGCGGTTTAGTCCAGCCCGTATGGTAGTAATCTGCAAATCCAAACCCTTCCTCAGGTAGCACCCAGCCGTAATCCATTTTAGTGTTCTCGTTTTCATCATCTAAAATGGCAATTCCATAGACTCCAGTTTCCAACCCCTTAATTGTGTAAAATAGGGACTTGTTCTTCATGTTCTTCTTATCTATGAAATTTGCCTTCCATGGATCCTTCTCTTCGTAACCTTTTTGATCTTTAAAAACTTGCAGCTGTATTCTACCTTTCGTATTGCGGATATTTCCTATTTGAACGTGTACAGTGTGATAACTAACTCTTTCAGCTGCATCAGTGATTGATAGCGATACAAAAGCAATCAACAAAATCAATAACCTTCTAAATTGATGAACTCGTTTCATGCCACCAAAATACAAAAGTTTCGATTAAAATGAATTTCAAACTACTCAAAAACTGTATATTGGAACTCAAATTAAGAACTACCTTATGCCAACAATTGCAATTACTGGAGGAAGCGGTCATCTCGGAACAGCGATCATTTCAGCGCTTGTACAAAATGACGATTGGAAAATTCGTGCACAGTACCATACTCAGCGACCACCAATCGAATCAGATTCTTTGACATGGGTTCAAGGAGAACTGACGACAGATTCATTGACAGAATTAATCTCAGGTGCCGATATTGTTATTCATTCTGCTGCTTTGATTTCCATTACAGGAGCACAAAACGGTAAAGTGTACAACACAAATGTAATGGGAACGCAAGCAGTACTTTCAACGGCTATTCAACAAAATGTAAAGCGCTTAATTCATGTCAGTTCGACGCATGCACTGCAAGAAATACCTGCCAATGGCGTTTTTGACGAAACCCGCCCCTATAAGACTGAAAACGATTTCGCCTACGATTTTAGCAAAGCAAAAGCAGAGCAATTTGTACTCGAAGCAGTAAAAAATAATCAATTGGATGCATTTATCGTGCGACCGTCATCAATGTTGGGACCAGTAGATTTAAAACCATCGTTGTTGGGACAAGCTATTCTAGATATCGCTCAGCGAAAAGTCCCAGCAGTGGTAAAAGGCGGATATGATTTCGTTGATGTGCGTGACGTTGCAAACTCAATCATTAACAGCATTGAGAAAGGTAAAACAGGTGAAACCTACAACTTAACCGGGCAGTACTATCCTATCACCGAATTGGCCGCCATTGTATCAGAGGTTGCGGGCGTCAAAGCACCAAAAATGATTGTTCCTACCCCGATTATCATGATGAGTATTCCTTTCTTTCAATTGCAATCGAAACTGATGAAGAAATCGCCAAAATTCACAAAAGAAAGTATTCTAACGCTGAAACGCGGTCATGTAAATATGTCGAACAATAAAGCAGTTGAAGCACTTGGGCATCAGGTGCGCCCGCTGCATGAATCCATTAAAGATTTGTTGGAGTGGAAATCTAACCATAGATCAATCTAACCATAGATCCTAAATTATGACTGAAGATTTATTCAACCTGATTGCCTGGATTTGGATTGGCGTTGCTGTCGTTACGTTCATTAGTCTATTCTTCGTTACTGCACCTTACGGAAGACATACCCAAGAAAAAGGATGGGGAAAGCTTATCGACAACCGACTCGGGTGGGTACTGATGGAAATCCCTTCGTTCATTTTAATTCTGGTCTTTGCAATTATTGGAGATTTATCCGATTACGCATTGATGCTCGCTGTTTTGTGGTTATTGCATTATTTCAATCGCACATTTATTTTTCCACTTCGTTTGCGCACAAAAGGAAAGAAAATGCCATTGTCCATCGTGTTTTCTGCCATTTTCTTTAATGGAATAAATGCGGGAATGAACGGCTACTTTTTAGCATATTTCGAGACATATACTGATGCTGATTTTTCACATCCACTCTTTTTTGTAGGGATAGGACTGTTTTTCATCGGTGCGATCATCAATAATGTGAGTGACCATATTCTCATTAACCTGCGCAAGCCAAATGAAACAGGCTATAAAATTCCTCACGGCTTTCTTTATCGTTTTGTTTCTTGTCCCAACTTCTTAGGTGAAATGGTTCAATGGACGGGATTTGCTATCATGGCATGGAATGTTCCTGCACTTACATTTTGCGTGTGGACGATTGCAAATGTGCTACCGCGTGCCTTGAAACATCACAAATGGTACAAAGAAAAATTTGAAGATTATCCCAAAGATCGAAAAGCGGTGATTCCATTTATTTGGTAATCAATATTTTATATATTCATATATCGCAATATTTCGATATTGCAATATTGCATTCTGTGTTTGCTCCGCAGTCGCAAGTATGAAGTTAAATACCCAAATTATTGTCTAGAAGAGGTACAGGCTAAATTGATGCAAAATCGCAATATTGCGATTTTGCAACGAGGGTAAAATTATTTAAACGACTCTTCCTTGAAGCGCATATCGGAACCCATCGAATCATGTCGATGTTTATTTCTATCAATATTAACATTTCACCCGAAATAATCATTTATTTTTGTAGGCTATGCTTAAGTCGGTGCTTCTCTTCTTTTTTGCGCACATTGCAGCTTATTCTCTCGCTCAAAAAACGATGGAAGCAGTCCCCATTAATGAACAAATAACCATTGACGGCGAATTTCTTGAGAAATGCTGGAACAACACAGAACCTGATTGCGATTTCATTCAATATAGACCAAAACCTGGAGAAGAAGCAACCCAAAACACCGAAGTCAAGTTGTTATACGACGACAATGCCATTTACATTGGTGTCATCTGCTATGATGATCCTTCGCTCGTATCAAAAATACTTTCGCTCAGAGACGACTTCAATGCCAATGTTGACAATGTTCAAATTTCATTGGACACCTACAATGACGACCAAAATGCATTTGTTTTCGGAGTGAGCAGCATGGGTGTACAATTTGACTCTAAACTTACACCAAATTCAGAAAGTCCTGAACTCAATATGATTTGGCACAGTGAAGTAATGCACACAGATCAAGGTTGGCAGGTTGAAATACGTATTCCCTATTCGGCATTTCGATTTCCAAAAGTTGACGTGCAGAACTGGGGAATTAACTTCTACCGGTACATCAGTAGAAATCGCGAAGAGAGTCTTTGGAGTCCTATTAGCCCCGATTTTGACAATTGGATCGCACAATCTGGTTCGCTTACTAACCTAAAAGGAATTGAACCACCAGTTCGACTAGCCTTTATGCCTTATGTTTCTGCATACGCCGATCACTACCGCAATCCAGACCCTGACATTCGTAACTGGCAGGGATCATTTAATGGAGGAATGGATATTAAACTAGGATTAAATGAGGCGTTTACATTAGATATGACTTTGGTTCCTGATTTTGGACAAGTTGTTTTTGACAACCAAGTATTGAACTTAAGTCCCTTCGAAATTCAATTCAACGAAAATCGGCAGTTTTTCACGGAAGGAAATGAACTGTTCACAAAAGCGGGATTGTTCTACTCACGACGAATTGGTGTTCAATCTCCTTACAGCGTTTTAAGTACCAATTTGGAGGAAGGTGAGTCACTCGAAGACGTTCCTGCAAATGCACAATTGTACAATGCGACAAAAATATCGGGTAGAACAAAATCTGGACTTGGAATCGGCGTTTTTAACGGTATTACAGCAAAACAGAGTGCAACTGCAGTAAATAATTTGACCGGGGCACGAAGAAAAATTACCGCTGCCCCACTTACTAATTATAATGTATTAGTGCTAGATCAAAACTTGAAAAACAACAGTTTCGTCACACTAACCAACACCAATGTGATGAGAGAAGGTCATTTCTACGATGCGAATGTAACAGGGTTGAACACACGCATCAATCTAAAAGAAAACAACTACTTTATCGGTGCAAATACTGCGCTGTCTAACAAATTTTCCGCCAACCAAATAGTTACGGGACATAACTGGGGTGTTTCTACGGGAAAACAAAAAGGAAGCTTTGTATTTAGCACAAGTTACTTTGAAGAATCTGATACCTACGACCCAAATGACTTAGGCTTCAATGCCAATAACAACAAGCGCAATGTGAACGCTTCAGTGGGATACCGTGTTTTCAATCCCTTTTGGAAGCTCAATCAATTATCGAGCAGTGTGGGTGTTTCTTACAATCGGTTGTACAATCCAAATGTGTACACAGGTACGTTTATAAATGCCAATCTTTTCGTGAACAGCCAGCGCTTTCATGCAGCAGGATTCAATTTTAATTGTGGCGTTACGGATGAATACGATTATTTCGAACCACGCACACCTGGCAGATATTTCATTTCTCCAACTTGGTTTGAGGTCAGCCCTTGGATTTCCTCGAACTATCAAAAACGTCTCGCTATCGATTCGCGCATTACTTACTCTCTTGGTTCGCGCAATAACTGGACAACCTTTAGTTATAATTTCAGTCCACGCATCCGCATCAGTGATAAGGTATTTTTAGTCTACGATTGGAGTCAAACCTACCGATGGAATGCACAAGGATATGCTATTGCTTTCGGGACACCTGCAGTAACTTCAAATGAAATCATTTTTGGTTCACGAGACGTTGTAGAAACCACCAATACCATTGATTTGCGCTACACATTGACGAATAAAATGGGTGTTACGTTTCGTTTACGGCACTACCGTTCTGCATTGCAATACGACCGATTCTACTACCTCAATGAAGATGGAAGACTAACCCCGAACGATTTAGATGGACTGGATGCTGAAGGTGAGTCTGTGTACAATACCAACTTTAACGCATTTACCATTGATTTTGTCTACCGCTGGGTATTTTTACCAGGAAGTGAAATTAACATGGTCTGGAAAAACTCCATTTTCTCAAGTGACAAGGAAGTGGCAGAGTCGTACGTGTATAATCTTTCCACCATGTTCGAAAATGCTCCGTTGAACAGTTTTTCCATCAAAGTACTTTACTGGTTGGATTATCAAAGTTTGAAGAGGAAGAAATAGGAATTAAGAGTTTAGAATTTTGAGTTTAGAGTTAACTCTTCATTCTAAACTCAAAATTCTAAACTCATAACTTATCCTTATGGGAACTTCGGAAACTTCGAGAAATCACGTGGTCGTTTTTCTAAAAATGCATTTCTTCCTTCCACGGCTTCATCGGTTGTATACGCAAGTCGAGTTGCTTCTCCAGCAAAAACTTGTTGTCCCACTAATCCATCGTCGATCAGGTTGAAAGAGAATTTAAGCATTTTTATCGCTGTTGGACTTTTCGTCATGATTTCTTGCGCCCACTCATAAGCTGTTTGTTCTAACTCAGCGTGCGGAACGACTTTATTGACCATGCCCATTTCAAATGCTTCCTGTGCTGTGTAATCCGCACCTAGGAAAAAGATTTCTCTTGCTCGCTTCTGTCCGACTTGTCGCGCTAAATACGCTGAACCAAATCCACCATCAAAACTTGCAACATCGGCATCGGTTTGTTTAAAGATAGCGTGTTCTTTACTTGCAAGGGTTAAATCACAGACCACGTGCAAACTATGTCCACCACCAACAGCCCAACCAGGAACGACAGCAATGACCACCTTGTTCATGAACCGAATTTGGCGTTGTACGTCCAAAATATTGAAACGATTGATGCCATCTTCGCCTTTGTAACCTGTCGTTGAGCGCACGCGTTGATCGCCACCCGAACAAAATGCCCAACCACCATCTTTCGGTGAAGGCCCTTCTCCTGTGATCAAAACAACGCCAATTTCCTGATGTTCGTGACATATAGCCAACGCTTCTGACAACTCGGCAACTGTTTTCGGTCGGAATGCGTTTCTACACTCAGGTCGATTGAAGGCAATTCGCGCCACTCCATCCGCCATTTTAAAGGTGATGTCTTCGTATTCCTTAATTGTTGTCCAGTTGATCCTTTGCATAATCTCAGTTTTGATAGGTAAAAATAGGATATTGCGCGCAAATCTAGCACGAACTCCTTCTGTTTTTGAAAGATCGTTAGAAAATTCCCTTTCTTCTCAATAGGTAGCGTTTCACAAAGTCCTTGATATGCTTTACGATGGAATATTTATACAGCTTTGGTCCAGTCTTGATGGACTTCACCGCATAATCCCAAGTTGTTTGCGCTTCAAGGATGTGAATGGTACTATCTCTGAATTGAAAAATTTTGTAAATATTATCTTTCATCAACACACCGTGTAAATCGTTGATATCGGACATAATACCCAGTTTTTTACTGTAAAAATTCACCTCACGTTGCTCAATTCCCTCAGGATAGATGCATTCAATGGAATACGTGTAATTTTTTCGATAGGGCACTTTTTGCTGCTCTTCAATGTAGTGAATGTAGGTGAAACACTCTTGAATATGGATGTCAATAAAAACGAACTTCGCATTGACCTTCTTCAAAAATTCAAAAATTGATTTTTTTCCAAACGTACTGTTATCTTCCAAATCTAGCACCTCCTTTTGATGTTTCCCCCACACAAAAACCGAATGTAACGGATCACGCGTGCGCTTGAAATCACTGCGCTTTTGTACTTTATTGGAGAGCGCTCCCGTTGTTGGTTTTGACTTCACCCAATCAAATGTATCGCCATCGAGTAAATTATCTGTGTAGGCTGGAATGACGAGCGTTCCTTCTGATAAAATCGTTTGGAGGGTTTCAATCACCAAATTGAGATCGAGGCGTTCGTTATTTGCACGACAGGATTTCGCCAATTTCCCAAGATCTGAGGAAATAAAGACCACATCGTTCTTTTTCAATTCGAGTGATTTGAAAAAATCTAAAAAATTCGCACTATCTGGAATTCTTACGCCCATTTCCTAACTTTTTGAATGAGCTTAAACCAAGCAGGGGCTCTGTCCCAATGGATGCGCGAATAAACACAATCCTCTGCTCCAAATTTTTTGTAAAACGCCGCCACAGAACCGACATTGGATCCGCCAAAGTCGAAATAGCGCATTTTTTTTTCCTGTGCACATATAATCGCCCGGTTCATTAAACCATAGATAACACCTTTCTTCTTGGCAGATTCGGGAGCATCACCAATTAAATAAAATGCCGTTGATTTGTCTTCGATGATGAAAATTGCACCGTGAACTTCACCATCTGCAACTGCAACTGCATTTAAAATGTATCCTTTTTGGTTGGACAAGTACGCCAGCATTAGTTGATCTAACCGATCTATGTTCGATAATGGCTGTTTGAATTTCAAAAATGAATTTTCTGCATACATTGCCAACAGTGCATGTGGATCGCTTGATACTTCGTAAGTATACACATCGTCCGCTTTTTTGACCTTGCGCTTGGCGTTTGTTTTATATTCAGCTGGTTTGCTTAAATCCAGCCGCTGAAATTCTTGATCTGCTTCGCCCCACTGGTTTTCAGTGATGCGTACATCAAAGGTATGAAACTCCTGTTTAGCTAGTTCAAGCGCTTGAGGGAAATTGGTTTCATCTCCAATAAAATCGACTTGACGTGAAAATGGTTGTTGTCGCGCTCGTTTAACGCCCAATTTTAATTCGTAAGGAATTGGAAATATAAAATCATAGTCCCCAGCAATTATTGCGCACCAGTTGTAGCAATTAGCGTCCATTGCCCATGAGTACAGAAGTGGATTTTGAACCGATGATTTTTCTACCGTTCTATTCCATTTCTTGTCATCGATGTCCTTTCGTTCTACAATTTTCATTTACTGCTTATCACTGTGCGACAAAGGTATAGGTGATTCTTCCTTGTTGAATTTTGGGTGCAGAACTTGAGTAATCGAAACGCGATAGTTTAGCATACTTGATCGCTTGTTCAATCATACAGGCATTTGCTCCTGAACTCTGAGATGGATCATACTCAGCGACTGTCACGCTTCCGTTTTGATTCACTTTTATCATTACCGTTACTCGACCCGCTGAACCATACCCACAGGTATATCCAGGATTTCTAACGTACCAATTGTTCTTTTGGTGTGCATTTCGAGAAGGCAGGCTCCAGTCCACCATCACATTTCCTCCGTAGGCCACATCTCCCCCCTCTTTTGATGGTTTCTTTTTATCCGTTGTGGATTTCGCATCAAGTTCCTTACGCTTTTCTTCCAGTTCCGCTTGAATCTGCGCTCGGGTTTTATCACCACCCGCTTCGTCGTACATTTGTTGTTCTAGCGCTTTGTACTCCGCCATTACCTGCTCGGAAGATTTATTCTGGTAATACTTCTCGGTAGATCTTTCACGATCGTCATTTGCATCGCGGGCCATGTTTTTAACGTCAGAACTATAATCACTGGGGACTTGAACGTTTTCTGGTTTGAGTTTAATATCCTCATCTGGAACTTGAACATACGATCCATCGTGGAAGGGTTCGAATGGTGTGTATTGCGTGTAAGATTCCATTTGCAGATACATAAAAATCACAATGTAGGTCGCTAGCACCGCCAACAATCCAAACTTGTATTTATCTATTGCGTTTAAAAACTTACTCATCGCCCCTGTTTACTTCGATTATTTGTTCTCGTTTCAAATCAAAATAATCCACGTTATCGTCATT
The DNA here is from genome assembly GCA_937876195.1 of uncultured Flavobacteriales bacterium. Lineage (GTDB taxonomy): Bacteria > Bacteroidota > Bacteroidia > Flavobacteriales_D > Crocinitomicaceae > UBA4466. Next base: position 321,440 of record CALEIK010000025.1, on the reverse strand, counting down.
GATTAAAAGTACGAAATCATCGTTAAATAAGCGAATTTGATAATAACTGATTCCAAGTAGGGGTTCATCAATTTTATAAATACCATAAACTCCATCCTGTCTTACTTTCAAGAAATCATCCTTCAAAACACTTATATCTTGAAACGCAAATGGAAGCAATTTGTTTCCTTTGAGATCAAGTAAACCAAGTGAGTCTTCCTCTCCTGCAACAACAAAACGATTACCGATCGCATCAAGTGAACTATACGTTGGTGGAATAACTACTTTATTGGACTCATTCAATAATCCCCACAATTCTTTTTTCATAAATGGCGTGTGTTTTTCTCCTACACCCAAATTATCATGTTCGATTTCAGTGACAATATCACCCTTTAAATTTATTTTCCCGTACTTCCCTTTTCTAAAAACAATTGCTTTTCCGTTATTAAATTCACCTTTAAACAAATAGTTCGGAAAGGTTCTAAAGTTTTTGTCGATAACTACTTGTCCCAATAGATTGATGTATCGAACAGTGTCTCCACTGGCGACCAGTGCCAATCCATCGTTAAACGTTCCAATTTCTTCGTAAATCGGTTCAACGACAACCTTTCCATTCACGGAAATAATTCCTTTCAAATCATCTTGCGCAAAAGAGTACAGCGAATCCGATAACTGATGCAATTTTTCGAATCGGGGTTCAAAAATATAATTTCCCTTTGTATCAATAATTGCTTGATTTCCATTTATTTCAACGAGTGCGTTTCCTTTCGAAAAACTGTATGCTTCATTAAAATGCTCACCGATGACGATTTCTCCCATGGCATTGCAGTAGCCATACTTCTCGTCTTTCAAGAAATACACCAATCCTTCCGATACTTCTCCTATGTCCTCGTATTCTGTTGGAAGTATGGTTTTACTGTTGCGATCAATCATTCCCAATTTCTCTTCCTTTTCAACAATTGCTCGACCCATTTCAAAATTGGAAAGTGCATCATAACTGAAGTGAACTCTCAGTTTCCCGAGTTTGTCAATCGCACCGTAGTGATTCTTCATTGCAACGACAGCCAATCCATTGTGAAATCGTTCAGCCGATTGAAATTCAGGTTGAATAACCAATTCACCATCTGTATTCATGTATCCGTACAGTCCATTTACATTGACGGGTAACAGCAATGAATCCGCCAAGAGCAACTCTTGCTCAATCATAGCTCGATTTGGAGCATTTGGATACCTTTCAAGAAACTCCTCAATACGTTCCCTGGAATAATCATTTAGATACACTTGAAAAAATTCGTTCCATGCTTGATCTATGTATGAGTTTTCGGAATATCTCTTTACAAAAAACTCGTACGCTTCGGGTGTATTCGGTGCAGTTGCAATTTCAAATACACGAAGTTCAGCCGAACCCTTCATTGGACTTTCTGGATAGTTGAGCAGATAATCGTTGTAGGACTTCAGGTTATCCGCTTTTGTATATTCCAAATAATGCACATAATGGAAATTATCTTGGGCCAAATCGGCATATCTGCTCGTAGGATATTGGGCTAAAAAAGTATCGTATGCTTCAGATGTGTTTTCTTGCACCACGTTTAAAAACGCCAAGGAATCTCTCGTATTTGTTGCTTGTTCGCATTGTTCTGCCCAAGGATGTTTTGAAACAAATTCAGTATAACTAGGAACTGAATGCTGCTGTTGTGCTTCTAGGTAAAACTGATTGCTGATCAATTGACGCAAAGAATCAATCCCGTTTCGCGTCCAGCCATACACCGTCCAACGTTCCTTTTTACTGAGTTTTGCTTGATCAAATGTGCTGTCCGCTAACAAAATATAGCGATAGGCCGAATCCTTGTTGTAAAAGGGATTATCGTTACGTGCGTAGATTGTTGATAGCCCAAACGCGGCGGCGGATGGATTTGATCTGATACTTTTGCTGAATTGTTTCTTTGCTTTAAAATAATCGTATTCCTCCAGTGCTTCATAACCTGATTTAATGCGGAAGGCCATTACTGAATTTGCATTCAGTAAGAAAATCAATCCCAAAAGAAACAAGGCACGGAAACATTTCATGAAGTAAAGATAGTTGATGCGAATGATGGAGCAAATTTTAAATCATAAAAAAACCCCTCGAAACTCGAGAGGTTTTAGCTGCAATCAAATTGCAATTATTTTTTACGTTGACCGAAACGCGTATTAAATTTATCAATACGACCCGCAGTATCCACAAACTGAACAATTCCAGTAAAAAATGGATGTGATTTATGCGAGATATCCAATTTAATCAATGGATACTCATTTCCGTCTTCCCACTTAATTGTTTCACTTGATGCTGCACATGAAGGGCAAACAAACGCGTAGTCATTTGTCATGTCTTTAAAAACAACCAATCTATAGTCTTCTGGGTGTATGTCTTTTCTCATTACTGATATATAATAATTTCTAATTTCTCTGTAGGGAGCGCAAAGATAAATAAACTTTTTAATTCTCCCTAAAATTTATTCAATAAAATAAAAGTACTACAAATTACGTTAAATTTGGGCATAGCTTCAAACAGAACAATGAAAACAGCATCTATAATTGTCTACATATTCGTATTGGGAACAATCCTAAGCGTAACTAGTTGTAAAAAACCCCTGTCCTATTCTAAAGGAAACTTGGATTTTAGTGCAGATACGCTCGTTTTTGACACTGTTTTTACCACCATTGGATCGGTGACAAAACGATTGAAAATTTACAATAATTCAAAGAAAACGCTGAAAATAGACCAAATTGTGCTCGTTGGAGGAGCAAATTCAGTGTTTCGTATCAATGTGGACGGATCGCCAGGAACCAGTTTTGCGGACATTGATTTAGATCCTGAAGATAGTCTATTCATTTTTGTAGAAGTTACACTGGATCCAAATAACGGCACTAATCCAATGATTATTGAAGATCAAATTAGATTCACAACAAATGGAACCGATCAATTTGTCCAGTTGGCTGCTTGGGGACAAGATGCCTATTTTCATAATAAAGAGTCTATAAATACGGAAACATGGGCAAATGATAAACCTCATGTCATATATGGTTACGTGTATGTTGATTCTGCTGAAACTTTAACTATTCAAGCAGGAACGGATATTTATTTGCATAAAAATGCTATGCTTTATATCTACAAAGGAACATTGATCATCGATGGGGACTTTAATAACGAAGTTACTTTTCAAGGAACTCGTTTAGAAGCTTCCTACGATGATGTAGCTGGACAGTATTACGGGATTTATTTTCACGAGGCACGTCCTTCAGATATCGACTATGCGATAATTAAGAACGGAACTTCTGGGATTCATGTGTATAGCGAAGATCCAGGAAATACGGATTATACCGTAACAGTAACGAATACAAAAATCTACAACAATGCTTCTTATGGTGTTTTCATCTATTCAGGCGGTCGCGTGAAAGCTGAAAACTGTGTGATAGCGAAAAATGGATTTCACGCTTTGTTTTGTCTAGAAGGCGGTGATTTCTTTTTTAACCATTGCGATTTAGTTGGTTACGCAAATGGTGATGGACAAACTCCTGCGGTGGGAATTCAAAATTATTTTACACGTCCAGATGCGAATGGTATTCCAACAACATTCATTGGACCTATTAATGAAGGGCGAATTATCAACAGTGTTATTTACGGATATTATGATAAGGAATATGTGATAGACACACTATCTGGCGCACCATTGAATTTTGAATTCAGTCATAACCATATTCGTTGTACTCCAGAGCCTAATGATGTGTTTTTCACTGCTTATCCAAACACTTTTAATACATCTCCTCATTTTTACGATCCAGAAACGTACAACTTTAAGCTCAAGGGTAGCTCACCGTTGATTAACTCTGCTGACCCTGTTACTTCTTCACCCCTCTTAGATATTGAACAAAAACCTCGTAATGCCGATATAGGTCCCGACAAAGGGGCGTATGAGTATTAAAATTCAGGAAATCGGTTGCAAGAGTAGGTTTTACTAATCTCTCACTAATTGAAGGAATCCATGCCCTTCCAATTGACTCCCATCAGAGGTAATCGCTTTATAAATATAAAAATAGGTTCCTTCTTTTGCCTCGGCCCCGCTGGATGTTCTACCATCCCAACCAATAAATGAGTTCAATTGGGTTAAGTCTTGATTTGCTGAATACATAACATTTCCCCATCTATTAATAATTACTAGTTCCAATTGAGCGATATTTACTGTTCTCAGTGTGAAAAATGGATTGGAAGCATCTCCATTTGGAGTGAATACGTTAGGTGCAACTACTTCTGGTTGCAGATCAATGCAGGTATCATTAACAAAAATGGAACCCTCTAATACATAATCACAGGCATTCGAAACTTCAACACTGTACCAACCAGTCGATGAAACTACTAAAAATGGATTTGTTGAATTATCACTCCAGATGATATCGCAACCATTACAGTTTGTGATGATCGGATCTATCAAAAATGTTTCCCCTGGATCAATGCACAATGTTGTATCATTTGGCATATCTAGCGTAAAATTACCTGGAATACTTATTGAAAAATTCTCCGTCAAATTCCCACATTGACTATACGCCACAACTTGCATGGAACCACTATCTACATATGTTGTACTAAAATTTGTATCTCCATTTGACCATAAAATTGAATCGACATTGCTACCAGCAAAATTGTAAATCAACGGGAAATCAGAAGAACAAACAACAGTATCATTAATGGAAACAATTGTCGGATTCAAATTTAATTCCACGAGTATAGAATCCTCGAGTAGATAGCCACAAGAGTTTGATAATTCTACACTGTACCAACCAGTAGCTGAAACTAACAAAGTAGAATCTGTTGAATTATCACTCCATAAAATAGCACAACCGTTGCAGTTTGTGATGATCGGATCTATCAAAAATGTTTCCCCTGGATCAATGCATAATGTTGTATCATTTGGCATATCTAGCGTGAAATTATCTGGAATACTTATTGAAAAATTCTCGGTCAAATCACCACATTGACTATACGCCACAACTTGCATGGAACCGCTATCTAGATACGTTGTACTAAAATTTGTATCTCCATTTGACCATAGGATTGAATCAACGTTGCTACCAGTAAAATTGTACGTCAACGGGAAATCAGAAGAACAAACAATAGTATCACTGATCGGAGTTATGGTCGGGTTCAAATTTAATTCCACGAGTATAGAATCCTCGAGTAGATAGCCACAAGAGTTTGATAATTCTACACTGTACCAACCAGTAGCTGAAACTAACAAAGTAGAATCTGTTGAATTATCACTCCATAAAATAGCACAACCGTTGCAGTTTGTGATGATGGGGTCTATCAAAAATGTTCCTCCAGAATTAATACACACGCTGGTATCATTTGGCATATCTAGGGTGAAATTATCTGGAATACTTATTGAAAAGTTCTCCGTCAAATTCCCACATTGACTATACGCCACAACTTGCATGGAACCGCTATCTAAATATGTTGTACTAAAATTTGTATCTCCATTTGACCATAGGATAGAATCGACATTGCTGCCGGCAAAGTTGTAAGTTAATGGGAAGTCCGAAGAACAAACTACTGTATCGCTTATAGAACTAATTGTTGGATTCAAGTTTAACTCAACAAACGTGGAGTCAAGTAAAACTGCACCACAAGAGTTTGAGACTTCTACACTGTACCAACCAGTGGTTGAAACCAACAATGTCGGATCCGTTGAATTATCACTCCATAAAATAGCACAACTACCACAATTTGTGATCTCAGGTTCTATCAAAAATGTTCCTCCAGAATTAATACACACGCTGGTATCATTTGGCATATTGAGATCCAACGTACTTGTTCCAAGTTGATAGTCAATTGTGTCTGTCATAAAACAGCAGTTCGTTGGATTGTAATATTCTATTATTACTGAATCAGATGAATAGAATGTCGCACCAAAACCAGTATCGCCGGAAGACCAAGTAATATCATATGTAATTCCTGATGCTGACACGATATCTATCATTACTGAATCACACCCGTATGTTGTTTGGTTGTATGCTATGTCTGAAATGCTGCAATCAGTATTATTAAATGCGTAATCCACATCATTAATACCATTTTCTAAATTTACAGTATGGCTTTGATACAAAGGTGATAAATCCCCCGAGAAAGTTGGTAGTGAAGATTCAACTATTGTAATTGAATTGAAATCGAAACAAGGGTTAATTGAATTTAAATCTTCATCCAATCTAATTAACAAATAATCTCTATCGGCTGAATTTCCATTGTGCTTTGAACTACAGAAATAGTGTATTCCATTTTTGAAAACAGATCCCGCGGCTTGATTATTTGTTCCTGAAACTATTGGAAGTATACCTCCAGGTATACCTATCTCCCTTGCCAATAATAAATTACCGCTTTTATCGGTTTTAAATACAACTTGTTTATTCTGAGTTGTTGTGAAGTTCAAACCACCATAAACTACATACGCATCGCTTGTTACATTGGCACCCCTAAGGTAATCTGAACCGCTACTTGAAACATCGTATTGTTTGGCAAAAGAAATATTTCCGTTTAGATCAGTTTTGGCCATACCCATAATGAAATTTGCGCATGAACCACTGCAATTATCATCTCCAAAAAAAGTTACCAACAGTGAATCAGGACCATCAAAATCCACGTCTAAACCATAGTACCTGTGATTGTTTGGACTTGATTCTGGAAACAAAAGATACTTACTGCAAATCATATTGCCGGCAACGTCAAAACCAGTTAAAGTAACTCTCATATTTATGTTTGAAGATCCTCCGTTTGGATAAGACCTTCCTGGTATAAAGAACTTACCATTGACTACCTCTGACATAGTTGCAAAATCATCTATATAATCTAGATTTGTCGGAAAACCCAATCCAAACTTCTGAGACTGCCAAACAAGAGAACCGTCCAAGGAATTTAAACAGAATACTTTTCCATCATGAGCTGTCCCAGATGCAACATAATCAGCCCCGACAACGAAATATTGCCCATTATAATATCTAATAGTGGAATAGTAAAAATCACCGGTAAAATCATGCTTTGACCAATAAATATCACCCGTATTCTTGTTCATTTTGATTATAAATGCTCCTTGCAAAGACGACCCTGAGGTAAACCAACCACAACCAAACAATGTATCTCCAATTATATCTATAAAGCCGACTTCGTTCTTTAGACTTGTAGTTCCAGGAAAATCAAACGTTTTTGTCCATAAAACAGAGCCGGTTGAACTTACACATGTTACTGAAGCATCATTGTTTATACCTCCTGCCAAATAAGCATTACCAGAATCATCTGCGGTGACTGCATGTGCAAATTCGTTCACCCCAGGATCACCAATGATTTGTGTCAGCTGTGAATAAGAACTGTATGCCGATAGAAAAAAAAATATGCAAACTGCAAACTTCATAAATTCAATTAGGGTAATACAAATATAAGCATAAAAAAATGCCACCTTTTTCCATAAGGTAGCATTCTTAAGAAACACCATACAATCCTACCTTGTAAACAACATTTCTCTAAATTTTGGCAAACGCCATTCTTCGTCGTCAATGATTAACTCAAGCTTGTCAACGTGGTAACGAATTTCATCAAAATGCAATTTTACAGTATCACAATACGCAATCGATTTTTCCTCATGTCCCTCTACTTTATTCGCTTTCTTGCGTGCTTCAAGCATTTTACCATTGACATCCATCATTTTATTGAGGTGCTCGGAAATTTTAGAGATCAATTCTACTTGACCTTTGGCTGCGTCTTTACCAGCTTTTGCCCCTAGAACATCCATAAGACCCTGCACATTGGCAATCAATTTGTTCTGGTAAGAAACCGCTGCTGGAATAATGTAATTTTGTACCATGTCGCCAATGACACGTGCTTCAATTTGAATTTTGTAGATGTAATTCTCAAATTCAATTTCCTGACGTGCGTGCAATTCACGTGGTGTTAAGACATTCAAATCGTCGAAAAGTTTGGTTACTTTTTTATTCGACCACACTTTTAATGCACGTGGTGTATCCTTTAGATTGGACAATCCTCTTTTCTCGGCCTCTTTCACCCACTCATCACCATAGCCATTTCCTTCAAAGCGTATTTTCTTTGAGTCCTTGATCAATTGCTGCAATTCTTTCAAAATCGCTTCATCCTTTCCATCTCCTCCAGCAATGCGTGTATCAACGCTCTTCTTGAAAATCTTCAATTGATTCGCCATAATAGTATTCAGTACAATCATGGCAGAAGAACAGTTTGCAGAAGAACCTACCGCTCTAAATTCAAATTTATTTCCTGTAAACGCAAATGGTGAAGTTCTGTTTCTATCTGTATTATCCAATAAAATTTGTGGAATCTTACCGATATTCAATTTCAATTCTGTTTTATCTTCTGGTGTCATTTTACCTGCCTTCACGTTCTTCTCGAGATCATCCAATAAAGCTGTCAACTGTGAACCAATAAAGGCTGAAATAATTGCAGGTGGCGCTTCGTTTGCTCCCAATCGGTGATCATTTCCTGCACCAGCGATACATGCACGTAGCAAATCTGCATTGTCATGAATTGCCTTGATGGTGTTCACGAAGAAGGTCAAAAATTGCAAGTTGCTCTTTGGATTCTTTCCTGGCGCTAATAAATTCACACCAGTATTTGTGCTAAGTGACCAGTTGTTATGTTTTCCTGAACCATTCACTCCAGCAAACGGTTTTTCATGAAACAACACACGGAAATCGTGCTTACGTGCGACTTTCTCCATCACGTCCATCAATAAAAGGTTGTGATCATTCGCCAGGTTGCACTCCTCAAAAATTGGTGCACACTCAAACTGATTCGGAGCAACTTCGTTGTGGCGCGTAGTGACTGGAATTCCCAAACGAAGTGATTCTGTTTCAAATTCACGCATAAACGCCGTCACACGTGCTGTAATTGAACCAAAATAATGATCATCAAGTTGCTGTCCCTTTGCTGATGCATGTCCAAACAACGCTCTTCCAGTCATCATTAAATCGGGACGTGCATTGTAAAGTGCTTTGTCGACCAAAAAGTATTCTTGCTCCCAACCTAATGTTGCGATTGTTTTCGTTACGTTCTTATCAAAATATTGACATACATCCACCGCAGCGATATTCACCTCATGCAATGCTTTTAACAAAGGCATCTTATAGTCAAGCGCTTCTCCCGTGTAGGCGATGAAAATCGTTGGAATACACAAAGTCTTATCAATGACGAATGCTGGCGATGATGGATCCCACGCTGTGTAACCACGCGCTTCGAAAGTGTTTCTAATTCCACCATTTGGAAAAGATGAAGCGTCTGGTTCTTGCTGCACCAACAAATCTCCATCAAAACGCTCAATTGCGCGCCCTGGTCCAACTGGTTTGAAAAAGGCATCGTGTTTCTCTGCTGTTGCTCCTGTCAATGGTTGAAACCAGTGCGTATAATGCGTTGCTCCTTTGGTAATTGCCCAATCTTTCATAGCTGATGCTACTTGATCAGCCATCGCTCTATCCAAACGATCACCGCTGTCAATTGATTTCAACATCGATTTATAGGCTTCACTCGGCAAATACTCGCGCATTACATCCGTATGAAACACGTTTTCACCAAAAATTTCAGAATTCTTACCGTTGAATGAACTCACTTTCGGAGTTCTATGGAGCACATCGTAATATGCTTGCATTCTTTGATTTGACATGGAATTATTTTTTTTTTATGCAAATCTACATCAAAAAATAAGGGGTCAATCAAAAAAAATACAATTATTTATTAACAACCCCCTAAAAATTAGGGGGTCATTTAAAAAAATATAGAATTTGAACCGAAAACTATTGCTTTTTAAGTAAATCTCTGATTTCCGTCAATAATTCTTCTTGAGTCGGAGCAGCCGGAGGTGCTGGTTCCTCCTCTTTCTTCCTTTTCATCTTTTCCATCACCTTAATTACCATAAATATGCAAAAAGCAATAATTACAAAATCGACAATGGATTGAATAAACGCTCCATACTTAATGGCCACACCATTAACTCTATACGTAAGCGCTGCGAAATTATCACCTACCATCGTACCCAGTATGGGCATAATTATGTCATTCACCAAGGAAGTGATAATTTTACCGAACGCAGCACCAATGACTACTGCCACTGCTAGATCAAGCACATTTCCGCGTAATGCAAATGCCTTAAAGTCTTTTAACATCTTTCTTCTTTTTAAGTTATTGTGTTAAAAATAGGAAAATGAACGCGTGATTTTCTACGTCAATCGCATCTCTTATGAACAGGAAATATTGAATAAGTCTAAAGTGAAAAAGGCTGTCTGTTGGCAATTGAACGTCCTAGTGTAATCTCATCGGCATACTGTAATTCAGACCCAACTGCTACACCGCGAGATAGGCTCGAAATAGTTACGTTACATTCCTTCAACTTTCGGTAAAGGTAAAAGTTCGTTGTATCTCCTTCCATGGTTGCACTCAACGCGAAAATCACTTCCTTTACACCACCTTGATTTGCTCGCTCAATCAATGTACTTATATTCAAGTCTCCAGGTCCAACGCCATCCATTGGGGAAATAATTCCTCCAAGGACATGGTAGACACCTTTATAGCTCTGCGTTGCCTCAATCGCCAAAACGTCACGAATATCTTCGACCACACAAATCAACCCATGATCCCTATTTTCATTGTTACAGATCTCGCACACTGGAAAATCAGAGACGTTACCACAGCTCGTACATTTCACGACGTTCTCTTTCATCATTTGAAAGGCGTTGGAAAAATCATCAATTTCCTCCTTGGAGCGATTCAACAATTGCAACACCAACCTCAGCGCTGTTCTTCTACCTATTCCAGGTAGAGATGCAATTTGATCTACTGCGTTCTCAATATATTTTGATGGGATTTTCACACAACAAATGTATCCAATTATCTTTTACCCAATTCCATCAGAAGTATTACTTTTGCACTCTACATTTTTAATAGTGCAAAAACAGATCAACGTAAAGAACAAGAAGGCTAAGTTTGAGTATCATCTCCTTGATACTTTCACGGCTGGCATTGTGCTAACTGGAACCGAAATCAAAAGTATTCGCAATAGCAAAGCAAGTATCCTGGAAGCATACTGCGTTTTCGTTGATGGCGAGGTCTTTATTCGGAATATGCACATAACAGCCTATGAAAATGGTTCTTTTTATAACCATAAACCACGTAATGATCGCAAATTATTACTCAATAAAAAGGAGATTCAAAAAATTGAAAAGTTTTTGAAAGTAAAGGGGAATACCATTGTTCCGTTAAAGATGTTCTTATCCGATAAAGGGTGGGCAAAGATAGATATTGCGACGGCTCAAGGAAAGAAAACGCATGACAAACGCCAGGATTTAAAAGAGAAAGATGATAAGCGTGACATGGATCGTGCGATGAAAACCTTTAAATAAAACCAAGGGTAATCATATGTGCCCACCGGTTTCCTGTCACCAAATAAAGCGCCATCAGTGCATTTACTCCGTAATAGGATAGCATAAAGAAAAATGTGAAACTAATCTCCTTCCTTTTGTACCAAACGGTAAACAATGGGACCAAAAAGAACAGGATCAGCAACCAACTCATCGAATAAAAGTTGAAGCGAACTTTATAATGCTGGTAACCAAATTTACTTTTAGCATGCAGCGAAATGGGGTTATGGAAAATCCAACTTGATTCTACATAAACTTTTCGAACCTCTCCATAAAGCGTATAGTTGATTCCACTAAGCCAGTAATAATTGTTCTTTTTTGTTTTCACCAAACCAATACTTCCAATTCCAGACTGCGCAGTGACGTTCCTCTTATAGTGTGTGACCTCATCCTGTTCTAAATGATGTGGCAGGAAATAATCCAACAAGAGAAACAGCGACATCAATGTACCAAACATCGCAGAAACGCGAATTACTTGCCACCTTCGACCTGAAATTAATGATTGGTAGTAGCGCTCATTTTCAACATATTCCCTAAACGCCTGCTCTTTGTATCTCTGTTGCGCAACTTTGATCCGCTCTTCCTTGTCTTCTTGTTCGGTTTTTACAACAACAGAACTTTTACCCTTCAAGGGTTTCTTTCCCGTTAAAATCTCGTAAGCTTCCGTAATTTCAATGAAACGCTCCTGCGCCAAAGAAGTAGGATTCTTGTCAGGATGATATTTCATTGCCAAAAGACGGTACTTCTTTCGCACCTGTTCCTCCGACGCTGTGTTAGACAGTCCTAGAATTTTATAGTACCTGCTTTTTGGCATTTGCTAGTCGCTCTATCGTTTGTGCACGGTTTATTTTTCCGCTATTGGTATATTCGAAGTTATCAAAAAAATACACTTCTTTTGGAATGTGATACTTCGGGAGTAATCGAATCATTTCCTTCCTATTGACATCAGTAGCGCCCTCTATACAGATAATGTGCTTCTCACCTAAGACATCGTCCTTCACCCCAAACGAAAAGAAGGGGTGTGGAATTGACGTACTGAGCTGTTTTTCAATTTGTTCAGGATGAATTTTAATCCCACCACTATTAATGACAAAATCAGATCTTCCAACCCAAAAAAACGATCCACTCTCATTGATAGTAACTACATCATTGGTTTTTAGATGATCTACGCCCAAATGAGGTGCATGTACAACTAGGCAATCACTTTCAGTTTCAATGTCAACCCCTTTTAAAGGAACATAAGCGCTTTCAGGAATTTCAATTTTTCGCATGGCAATGTGTGAGATAGTCTCTGTCATTCCAAAGGTTTGATAGGCTTCAACATTACTTTCGGTAATCCGCCGCCATAAATCAGTAGAAATGGCACCACCCCCGATGATAAGCTTGCCGATTTTATCTAAATCATCGATTGAATGTTGTACTTGATACGGCACCAAGGCTGCAAAATCAATTGGAGTGTTCACTTCCTGTAAAGGTCGTGCTGTGGCCTCGGTAACGATTAAATTCATTTCTAGCACAAAGGATCGAACAATCATCATTTTACCTGCAATGGTTGAAGGCGACAAACTCAGCAGTGCTGTCATCCCTGGCTTCAACTGCAGATAGTCCCCTGTCATTTTTGCGGAGGCGATCATGTGTTTTTTTTCAATTTCTATTGTTTTTGGTTGTCCTGTCGAACCAGAAGTTTGAACAAAAATTGAATTCGAATTATTATTCCATTCACTCACAAAAGTCTGCACAGTTTCAATCAGGGCACTATTATTTGTTTCAAAACTGATTTTCATACCTCTTTGGAATGGATTTTGCTTTAAAGGTAACAACTTTAGAAAACAAGAATAAACAAAAAACAATTCGAAAATGTGCAAGTAAATTTTTAACTTACATTCGAAAACAAAAAACAAACTATGAAAAAGGCCCTCGGAATAATCAGTATATGTGCGGCAACACTTTTTGTGATGTCCTTAACTCTCCCTGGTGAGGATACTCAAATGTCAGCTGTCAAGTCTGACGGTGGAATTGAATTTGAAAAAATGTCCTTAGCCCAAGCTAAAAAAAAGGCGATTGAAACAGGTAAAATTATTTTTATTGATTGTTACACCGACTGGTGTGGTCCGTGCAAACGAATGGCTGCAACTGCTTTTAAAGATGAGCGCGTTGGAGCACTGTACAATGCTTCATTTATCAACATTAAGGTAGAGATGGAAAAAGATGCAGACGGTCCTGAAATTGCGCGCCTGTATAAAATAAAAGCATACCCTACACTATTAATGATTGATGGGAAAGGAAACCTGGTGAAGCAGGCGATAGGAATGCAATCTGCTGATCAGTTAATTGCCTTGGCAAAATCGGTTAAAGGATAGATAGAATAAAAGTTATTGCAATAAAAAAAACCCACCCGCTCAGCGGATAGGTTTTTTTTATAAATTCTTTAAAAAGATTATTTCTTTTTTGCACAACAAGATTTTCCTTCTGTTGCTGTTTTAGAAGAACATGAAGACTTCTCTGCAGAAGAGCATGCTGCCTTCTCACCAGTACAAGCTTTCTTGCTTTTCTTCTTCTTTTTCTTTTTATCGTCGTCTTTTTTCGTAATCTCTGTTTTCACATCAGAAGATGCAGCGTAAACTGTAGTACCTACTGTTCCAACGAACAACATCAAAGAAAGAGCTAAAAATATTTTTTTCATAATCATCAATTTTTTTTCGAAATATACGAATTAATCCTTAAAGCTTCCCAGTTTTGTGAGCTTAGATTTGACTATATCACCAATTTTAACATTTATTTCCGTTTCCAAAGGAAGATAAACATCAATGCGCGACCCAAACTTAATGAATCCAAACTCCTCTCCTATTTCCACCTTTTGTTCGGGTTCAACATAATAGCAGATTCTTCTCGCAACCGCTCCTGCCACTTGTCGAAACAGAACCTCCTTGCCATTTGCGTGTTCCGTCACAATTGTCGTTCTTTCATTCTCAGTGCTGCTCTTCGGGTGCCATGCCACTAGAAACAATCCTGGGTGATACTTGACATACTTTATAATTCCACCAATGGGATTGTAATTGGCATGTACATTCATTGGTGACATGAAAATAGAAATCTGAATTCTGCGATCATTGAAATATTCCTTTTCTTCCACCTCTTCAATCACGACAACTTTACCATCAGCGGGACATAAAATATCATTTTCAGCTGCCGAAAAAGTACGATGTGGAATTCTAAAGAACTGAATGATCAGATATGCCATCACTAACGCTCCAAGTGTTAACAACAAAAACAACCACAACCATCCCAACCATTGGAACAAAAAGAAATTTCCCACTTGAATGGCGGATAAAATCACCAAGGAAATCAGCATTATTACATATCCTTCTCTGTGCAATGTCATTACTTACTTTTTTCTAAAAATACATATAAAAATACGTCCATGCGATAAACACAGGTATTGTGAATAAGGCTGCATCAAATCGATCTAAAATTCCTCCATGTCCAGGTAAAATAGTACCTGAATCTTTCACCTTCATGTTTCGTTTAAAAAGTGACTCTAGTAAATCGCCCAATACTGAGGTTGGAACAATGATTAACGCCGTCACCACCCAATACAACAAATTTCCTTCATCAAACAAGTAATTTACGGCAACTGCCGCTAGTACGGTAAAGACAAGTCCACCAATCATTCCTTCCCATGTTTTTTTGGGGGAAATCCGCTCGAATAATTTGGTTCTACCGAAGAACTTACCGCTCAAAAAAGCAAATGTATCGTTCATCCAAATCAGGAGAAACATACCCGCTAACAACGGAAAGTTGTTTTCATCAGAAATATGAAACGTTGTAAATAGTACAAAAGGTACTGCAACATATACCGTACCTAGCACGTAAATCGCTCCATTCAGCAAGGGGTTTTCCTTTTTTCTCCAGAGTTCTGTCAGCAATAAAATAAAAAACAAGGGAAGCAAGAGTAGAAGTGCAATCATTGGCAAGTATCCCAAGTACATCAGGGTGATTATTCCATAGAAAACTATTCCGTACGCCAAGCCAAATTCCCAACGCACATCAATGAGCGTTCGTTCGTTGAAAAAGCGGTAAAACTCAATCAGTCCAATTACTAAGAAAAATGCAAAAACAATGGTCGTGAACTCCTTTGACCAAAACAATGGAAAAAGTACGAGTGAAATAAATACAGCACCTGTTATTGAGCGGACGAGAATATTATTCATTTTCCGAATTTACAATTTTTTCTGCTTCAGCTCGAAATTCAATGGGTACATTGATGTAAATGTATCCGAAGGCATGATAGGATGAATCCCGCTGATTAAAAACCATGGTAGGAATTTCCGCATCCTCCAACTTTAGCTTTTGAATGGTGATCATATATTCATCCGAAGATTGAAACACGGTAACCCAACTAGGCTCCCTCACCAGTTTTGTCGTCCAACTCTTCCACGTCATCCTGAGACGATTCGCCCATGTCATTTTCGCTCGTGTCATCAACTTTCTTTTCTACAGCATCATCTGTACTTACTGTTTCATCAATGATGAGTTCATCCTTGAAGGTTTCTTTTATAACTTCCTCTTCTCTATCCCAAGGTCGTTTACCAAAAATAGCAATTAAATCTTCTTTAAAAATCACTTCTTTCTCAAGTAGTTTCGCTGCCAACTGATCAAGTTTTTCTCTATTCTCTTCCAGCAATTGCAATGCACGTTGGTATTGACTCTCGATCAATTTACCTACTTCTTCATCGATTACACGCGCTGTGTCATCTGAATACGGTTTCGTAAATTGATTTCCTTGAGGATCGTAGTACGAAATGTTTCCAATTTTATCGTTCAATCCATAAATTGACACCATTGCATAAGCTTGTTTGGTCACTTTCTCTAAGTCACTCAAAGCTCCAGTACTGATTTTTCCAAAGGTAATTTTCTCAGCTGCTCTACCGCCTAAGGCGCTACACATGTCATCCAAAATTTGTTCTGTCGTGGTAATACTTCTTTCTTCTGGTAAATACCATGCTGCCCCTAACGATCTTCCTCGCGGTACGATTGTAACTTTCACTAATGGATTGGCATGTTCGAGCAACCATGAAATTGTAGCATGTCCAGCCTCGTGATAAGCAATGGATTTTTTCTCTTCAGGTGTGATGATCTTGTTTTTCTTTTCAAGTCCACCGATTATTCTATCCACAGCATCCAAGAAATCCTGCTTTTCAACTTGTTTCTTATTCTTTCTTGCTGCAATCAATGCGGCCTCGTTACATAGGTTAGCGATATCCGCTCCAGAAAATCCAGGAGTTTGTCTCGCTAAAAAGTCAATATCTATATTCGCTTCCAATTTAAGCGGTTTTAAATGCACTTCGAAAATTTCTCGTCTCTCGTTCAGGTCTGGCATATCGACAAAAATCTGACGATCGAAACGTCCAGCTCTTATAAGTGCATCGTCAAGAACATCAGCTCTATTCGTAGCAGCAAGAATAATGACACCTGAATTCGTGCCAAATCCATCCATTTCAGTCAACAATTGATTCAATGTGTTTTCACGCTCATCATTTGAACCAAAGCTGTTGTTTTTACCTCTAGCGCGACCGATTGCGTCAATCTCATCGATAAAAATAATGGCTGGAGCTTTTTCTTTCGCTTGCTTAAATAAATCACGTACTCTTGATGCTCCAACTCCGACAAACATTTCAACGAAATCTGAACCAGACAAAGAAAAGAACGGAACTTTTGCTTCACCAGCAACAGCCTTTGCTAACAATGTTTTTCCTGTTCCCGGAGGTCCTACCAGCAATGCACCTTTTGGAATTTTAGCTCCCAATTCAGTGTACTTTTTTGGATTCTTTAAAAATTCTACAATCTCTTCAATTTCTTCTTTTGCACCCTCTAGTCCTGCGACATCGTTAAATGTAACATTCGTAGTTTCGCCTTTTTCATAAATTTTTGCTTTCGACTTTCCAATATTGAATATTTGTCCGCCACCACCGCCGCCACCGCCGGTCATTCTTCGCATGACAAAGAGCCAAATCACCACTAAAATAGCTATGGGCAATAGAAAACTGAGAATCTGTCCAATATAGTTTACTTCCTCTACAGGAACCATTTCAATAATAGGTTTATTCTCTGCGCGAAGTTCTTCGTTTAACTCTTTAATTTCCGTTGTAAACGATCCTGCATCCAATATTTTCACAGAGAAAGTAGGTTGACCGCCGGTCCGTGATCCCTTAAGTAGAATATCCTTAATCGGCTTTAGCTCTCCCTTATTCGAGGACTTCACATATTTCTCTCCTTCATCGTTTAGTTTGAAGTCAACGCGGACTTTATTCACCAACGTTACATCTTCCACATACCCTTCCTTTGCAAGCGCAATGAATGTATTCTCTGATTTAATTGATCCACCAGATCCGCTCGACATAAACAATTGAAACGCTATGATCGCTACACCGATGATGGCATAAATCCAATAGATAGAAAACGGGCTTTTTTTATTATTATCTTTCTTTTCAGACATGTTGTTTTTTTTAATTCAAATTTGGGACGTTTGTACGTTTGGCATCTGCCCATAGATCTTCAAGGTCGAAGAAAGTACGCGTATCTTTATAAAAAATATGAGCAACTACGCTCACATAATCCAAAAGGATCCATTCTCTATTACTTTTACCTTCTACTTGCCAAGGCTTCTCTGCTAGTTCTTTACGCGTGTGACGTGTAACTGCTGAACTAATTCCATCAACTTGAGTTGATGACTCTCCTGTACAAATGATAAAGAAATCAGCTACTGCACTTTTAATTTCCCGCAAGTCAAGTACAACAATGTCTTGCGCCTTATTTTCTTGCATTCCTTCGACGATAGCGTCACATAATTTTTCTGAATCTTTCTTTGCTGATTTCTTTGCCATTTACTGTGTTTACTTTACTACTTGCAAATCTAACTTTATAATTCAAATAAATCTTTACTTTTAATCCTAGCAATTGTTAAAACCTCATGCAAATAGGACAAAAAATTATTCATTTAGAATCTGTCGATTCAACGAACAAATCTATTGCCAATCTTCTTAAACAGGGAGAAATTAGCCATGGTACGGTAATATTGGCAGATGATCAATTTGATGGAAAAGGTCAAAGAGGTGCTCAATGGCTTGTGAAACCTGGAGAAAACCTAACTTTTTCATTTTTATTGGAAAACGTCAGCATGTCATTAAGTCAGCAGTTTTATTTGACACAAGTCGTCTCATTGAGTTTGATTCGATTATTGGAAAAATTAGGAATTTCGGCTAGAATAAAGTGGCCAAATGACATTTTCGTGAACGGAGTTAAAATCGCTGGAATTCTCATCGAAAATCAAGTTCAAAATGGGGTGATTAAAAATTCGATCATTGGAATCGGCTTGAACGTAAATCAGCAAGGCTTCGATTCGTTTAAGGCAACAAGTATTGCTTTAGAGCTAGGGATTCAACACAATCTTCAAGAAGTACTGTTTTCATTCATTCATAGTTTTAATTCAACTTGGATTCCGTACAGTGAAGATGCAAAGCGAACTATACATCATGAGTACCTTGCACACCTATTGAACTACAAAGAAAAATCATGCTATTCTGATAAAAACGGAGAATTTGAAGGAGAAATCACAGGTGTAAATGAAGCTGGTCAGCTCGAAGTAATAAAAGGAACGGCTATAATCGCGTACGATTTAAAAGAAATTGAATTTAAGCTGTAAAATGCTCTTTCAACTTGTCGGACATGTAATTGAAGAGGTTTGTCAGCGGCTTTTCCACCATCATTTTTAAGAACATATTCACTTCGCCATCAAAATGTATGTAGCCTTCGGAATTTGTTCCTATTTCGTTGAGGTAAATTGTCAACCTGAAAGGAAAAGGTGATTTCTCTCCAGATTTCAAAAATAATTTTGAAGAGCCTTCCTTTCCGTCTTGAACCAATGAAATCATTACACCGCCTTGTACTTTAAAAGAACACTCTTCTTTTGTCGCTGTAAAATCTGAAATTTTATCTTGAGGAAGCAAGTGGATCAGATTTGTTGCATCTTCTAAAAAAAGACAGATCGTCTCTGGTGAAGCGTTTACTGTTACTTTATTGCTGTCGATTGTCATCTTTAATTACTTTTTCCATTCTGTTGGTGCCAATTTCCACTGGCGAAGTGAAGCGAGTTCATCCTCTGAAATTAGATTGCTGTCCAATGCCTTTATCAACATTGTATCATAATCTGTTAATGTGATGTATGGACATTCGGCATTGGCAAAATTAGCGTGCGCCAAATCAAACCCGTACGTAAATATAGCCACTAATCCCTTTACATCTACTCCCGCTTCTCTTAATGCTGCCACGGCTTTCAAGCTACTCCCACCAGTAGAAATCAGATCTTCTATCACCACGACTTTTTGACCCGCTTCAAAATGACCCTCAATTTGATTCGCCATACCGTGTGATTTCGCTTCGCTGCGAACGTAAATAAAAGGAATTCCCAATTCTTCAGCTACCAATGCTCCCTGCGCAATTCCTCCAGTCGCAACACCGGCAATCACATCTGGTTTACCAAAATGATCCAATACAGCTTCGGAATAGGCTTGTCGAATATACGTCCTAATTTGAGGATAGGAAAGCGTTACGCGGTTATCACAATAAATTGGTGACTTAATTCCAGATGCCCAAGTGAACGGATCATTCGGTTTTAACTTAATTGCTTTGACTTGTAACAGAAATTCTGCTACTTTTAGGGCTTTATTTTCGTTCAAAATCATGGCGCAAATGTACAAAGTTTTTATTGATCACCGTCCTGTCCTGTTTATATCAGTTCAAGAAATTTCTGAAAAATTCAGGTCAATTTCTTGGAATCAACAAGAATCGAGTTTCGATGAAATTAAAAAGGAACTAAAGGGAATCGATATAGATAATCCTTTACAAGTTGTTTGTGAGGATGTTAAATTAGCTTACAAGACCTGCTTTAAAGATTTTAAAAAGATTACCGCCGCCGGTGGTATTGTTGAAAGTCAAGACGGTTTTTTGATGATAAAAAGAAAAGGGATGTGGGATTTACCTAAAGGTAAAATCAACAAGAAAAAGGAAACTGTTGAGGAAGGCGCTATTCGCGAGATTGAAGAAGAGTGTGGAATTAAAGCACCTACTGTGGATCAATTCATTTGCAAAACAATTCATTCCTACAAATACAAAAATGATCCCGTTTTAAAGAAAACGCACTGGTACTATATGCGCTATGAAGGCAACGATCCATTGGTACCACAAGAAGATGAAGGAATTACAAAAGTCGCTTGGAAGTCACGTAAAAAATTGTTTGGTATTCGAGGTAAAACCTATGGATCAATCAATGAAGTATTGGATCAGTTTAAAAGTTTAGCGATCTCCTCACAAGATGAGAAATAGAAAAACCCTCGCCTGAACATCAAGCGAGGGTTTCTTTTATTTTAAATAATCGCAAATGCCCTAGAGCATAAAAGCAAATTATTTTTTCATGAATGTGTTTGTTACAACTGAACCATCTTCAGCAGTTACTTGGTAGAAGTATGCACCAGCTTGTAATTCTGCAACATTAACAACTGCAGAAGTACCATTCATTGCTTGTGTAGAAATCACTTTTCCATCCAAGGAAACAATTGAAACGCTTGAAGCAACACCAGTTGTTTTTACGTTCAACACTTCGTTTGCTGGATTTGGATAAACAGTTAAATCAAAACCTGTAACCTCTTCAATTCCTGCAGTACCACCTGATACTTGAACATCATCAAGCCACAGAGTTGTACCTGGAGTAGGTGATCCAGCTACAAAATATCCTTCTTCTGAAGATGCTGCAACAAATACCAATAAATTTGCAGTTCCACTATTACCTGTTGGCGTCATTGTGAAATCTACTTGCGTCCAATTAGCTTCATCAGCTGTAAATGCAATATTATCAAAATACAGCGCTAAATCATCACCTGCTCCAGCTGCTAGGGTATCATAAATTGCTACTTGAACAAATCCAACATCTCCACCTGAAGAAGCAAACTTATACATAAAAGAAACCGTCACATTGGCTGGATCTGCGATTGGCCCCTCATAGGACTGTTCTGCAATACCAGAAATATTATCATCTCCCCAAGACAATGCAGCATTCAATGCTGGATCAGTTGCTGAAACCAATTGAGCAGCCTGGGATCCTTCAAAGGCAGAAGCATCTGGTCCTCCATTGATGAGTGCCAACCACCCATTTGTTAAATGCACATTAACGAATGCTGGGTTCTGAGCCATAACATCTTCAAAACCACCATTGATTAATGACTGTGCGTTTAAAGATACAGCTGCACAAAATGCTGCAATCGTAAGTAAAATTTTTCTCATAGTACTATATTTATTAATTGTTATTAATATTCCAAAAGTACCGAATTAAACCCGGAATTGCTAGGAATCTAAGAATGATTACTTTTACTATATAGAAGTGAGGGTGATCTTATTTCTCCCCTGAATAATTAATCCTTTGATTTCCATCTGTTTAAGAAGTCTTGATATCACAACTCGTGAAGAATGTAGGTCATCAGCGATTTGTTGATGCGTATAATTTAGTTCAAGAGTGCCCAATAATTTCGCTTGATCTTTGAGGTATCTTTCTATACGCTCGTCCAATTTCAAAAATGCAATTGCATCAATGGTTTCCATTAATTCTGTCATACGCAAATGATAGCTTTCCAGAATAAATTTACGCCATGAAGCATACCTATCCATCCATTCCAGCATTTTAAACGTCGGAATCATCAAAACCTTTGAATTTTCTAGGGTGGTGGCTCTCACTTCACTTTTATTTTCTCGAACACAACATTGAAGCGTCATTGCACACGTTTCACCTGCTTCGATATAATACAATAGAATTTCATGATCGTCTCTACCTTCTCTAGTTACCTTTACCGAACCCTCAAGAATGAGCGGCATGAATTTTATTTCTTGCTTAACATCTACAATAATAGAATCACCCTTAAACTCTACTATTTTTCCGACGTCAAGAATTTCTTGTGTTAGTGCCTCTTCAAATAAAAACCCAATGCGATCAAGGATGAGTTGTTTTTGATTTGATTGTTCTATCATACTTTATAAATAAGTTTGCCCAAATAATCTTAGACAAGGCATAAAGATAAGGTGTCAATAAAACTGTTGCAACAATTATTGAAGTAATTTGAAAACCAATTGAAGCTGAAGGTAAAAATAAACGAAATGAAACCCAAAGTGTAACGAACAATGCTACACCAAGTGCGTAGGAGACATACATCGCTCCATAATAAAACCCTGGCTCTTTCGAGTATTTAAGGTGACAGACATTACAATGCTCGTGAATATTCCCGGCGTTCTTTAAGTCGTATGGATGCGATACGAAAAATTCGCCTTCGTGACAGCGTGGGCATTTGTGCTTGAAAATACTGAAGAGTTTAGATCCTTTTCCTACCATGATAAATGTATTTAATAATACAAAGGTATGCAGCTTTTACATTGTAAAATGTGACTTAAGTCACATTTAGAAAAAATTCGGTTAGGTGCCTGAGATCGTCAATAGAGCATCACTATTCAGCACTTCAATTTTTCTTCCATGGGTCTGAATGATCCCTTCTTCTTTGAAGTCCTTCAAGAGACGAATTAATGTTTCTGTCGCCGTTCCTACAAAATTTGCCAAATCCTCACGCGTCAAATTAATCATTTCGCCCGTATAGATTTCTTGCAAAAGTATCAACGCAAAAGCCAATCTACCACGAACCGATTTTTGCGCCATATTCGTGATGTACGTCACTCTATTAGCTAATTCGGTGGATAATTCTTTCATAATCCCGTTTCGCAAGGTCACGTTGGTGTCTACCATGCTCAAAAAATCGGATTTATTGATAAAACAGATGTTACTTTCTTCCAACGTGGATGCTGTTACTTTGTAAGGCTCTTCGCTGAACATTGCTCTAAATCCCACAATCTCCCCTTCCTTTGCAACATGTATAATTTGCTCTTTACCTTCCTCTCCACGCGCAAAGATTTTCACCTTACCAGAATTCAAGCAAAATACCCCACGTGGCAAACTTCCTTCTAAAAACAAAGGTTGGTTCTTTTTAAAATAAGCGCATGTTTTAACGGCGTTCAAATCATCAACCTGATCGTCACAAAATGCTTTAAATAACGAGCTTTTCTTCGCTAAGCAGTTTTCACAGGTAACATGTTTGTGTGATTTATCCAGCATTTACTTTATCCTTTCTCCAAAGTTAGTGTTTTAACTTATCGTTTCAAAGTCTTTGATTTCAAATTTTCAGACTATCTTTGTTAAGAATTTTATCCTTCATCTAAAAACACAAGTTCGTGCAGAGTTTAGTCGAAAAATACAACGTTCCAGGTCCAAGATATACTTCATATCCAACCGTGCCTTTTTGGAAAAATGATTCCTTATCGGTGAACGATTGGCTAAAGACCATTGAGCGAAATTCGAGTGAATTTAAAACGTATGAGATAAGTTTATACATTCATCTTCCTTATTGTGAAAGCTTGTGTACATTCTGTGGTTGCCACAAACGAATCACGAAAAATCATGCCGTGGAAGGTCCGTACATAGATGCGGTGATAAAAGAGTGGCAACTTTACAACGAACAGTTTAATTTCACCCCTGTAATTCGTGAACTTCATTTTGGCGGTGGAACCCCCACTTTTTTCGCTCCTGATGAGCTCATTCGACTGGTTCAAGCCATTTTTAATGCTGATTCCATTGATCCGAATGAAGCAGAATTGAGCTTTGAAGCACACCCTAACAATACTTCGGTTGAACACTTAGAAAAGTTACACGCGTTTGGCTTTCGACGATTAAGCCTAGGAATTCAGGACTACAGTCCAACCGTTCAACAAGCCATCAATCGGATTCAGCCTTTTGAGGATGTGAAAAAAGTGCATGAACAAGCTAAGCAAATTGGTTATACTTCGATCAGTCACGACTTGGTATTTGGACTTCCGAAACAACGCATGAACGATATCATCGACACGGTTACAAAAACATTGGAACTTCGCCCAGATAGAATTGCGCTTTACAGTTATGCCCATGTTCCGTGGATCAAAGGGAACGGTCAGCGTGGATATGATGAATCTGATTTACCGCAGGACAATGAAAAACGATCCTTGTACGAAAAAGCGAAGTCAATGCTGGAAGCAGAAGGTTACATTGAAATCGGAATGGACCATTTTGCGCTACCGCACGACGATTTAGCAAAAGCGTTTCAAGAAAAAAATTTGCACCGTAACTTTATGGGGTACACGACGCAAAACACAGATTTCTTGCTTGGACTTGGTATGTCTTCTATTTCTGACAGTTGGTTTGGCTTTGCTCAAAATGAAAAATCGACCGAGAAATACATGGAGATTGTCAATAGTGGTGTAATTCCTATTTTTAGAGGTCACGTTTTGAGCGAATTGGACTTGGAAATCAGAACGTACATCTTGGACTTGATGTGCCATTTTGAGACTACGTTTCGCACTGACCCGCCTTTCAAAGAGATTCAAAATGGGATCATTCAACGACTCGATGAAATGGTAAAGGATGAATTAGTTGTCATTGAAGGAAACAATGTTCGTGTGACGGAAAAAGGAATTCCATTCGTAAGAAACTGTTGCATGGCATTTGATCAAGATTTAGCGGACAAAAAACAGCGCGATAATCTATTCTCAAAAACTATATGACACAAAAGGCTTGTTATCATTGTGGCGATTCAATCATTGGTAAGGAAATAAGCTTCGACAATAAATCCTTTTGTTGCAGTGGCTGCAAGAGCGTTTACGAATTATTGTCTTCCAATGATCTAGGCGCGTTTTACTCCATTGAAAACAACGCTGGAACTAAACCCACGACAGAAGACGCGCTGAAATATGGTTTTTTGGACATCGACGAAATCCGCTCAAAATACATTCATTTTGAAGATGACCATTCAGTTCACATCACGCTGTTCTTACCTCAAATCCATTGTTCCTCCTGCATCTATCTTTTGGAACACATCCATAAATTAGATGCGAGAATTACCTCTTCGCAAGTGAACTTCGCCAAAAGAGAAGCAACTTTAATTATTGAAAAGACCCTTCCACTCTCTGAACTTGCATTGATCCTCGATAAAATTGGCTACGCACCGAACTTTGGTAATAAAGAGCAACAGCAAAAAAAGCGAAATTATCAGTACCTGTATAAACTGGGAGTTGCAGGATTTGCGTTTGGAAGTATCATGCTGTGGAGCGTACCCGAACACAGTGGAATGGGCGGTGAAAGTTCCGAATTCAGAGTCTTCACCTCCTACCTTTCGTTTATCGTTTCCATACCAGTGTTGGTCTATTCGGCAAGTGAATATTTCATTTCAGCGTACAAAGCACTTCGCTACAAAAGTCTGAATCTAGATGTACCAATTGCACTTGGAATTGTTGCACTCTACCTCCAAAGTTGCGCAACCATTTTTTCTGGAAATGGTAGTGGATACATGGATAGCTTTGCTGGCTTCGTTTTCTTCTTGCTGATTGGAAAATGGTTTCAAAGCAAGACGTATCAATCACTTTCATTTGAACGAGATTATACGGCCTATTTCCCTGTCGCTGTGAGCAAAAAAGTTGGAAATGAAGAACACATCATTGAAATTGACAAAGTTGAAGTAAACGATATAATCTCCATTCGCAATAACGAGGTCCTCCCCTGCGATGCCATTTTGTTGAGTGATTCCATTAAAGTTGATTACAGTTTTGTCACTGGAGAATCAATTCCAATCACCAAAAAGAAAGGTGATCTTGTCTATGCTGGCGGGAAACTTATCGGCAAAAAGAGCGATTTTAATGTGCAACGAAAGAGCAATCGGAGTCACCTCACCCAGCTGTGGAATGAAACAACAAAAAAGAATCAAGCTGAGGCAACAGGAACAGATTCATTTTCGCTCTATTTTTTAATTGGTGTATTGATTGTATCGACTGTTTCTGGAATAGCCTGGTATTTTATCAATCCTGAGCGTAGTGTTGAAATTGTCGTTGCGGTTTTAATTGTCGCTTGTCCTTGTGCTTTGGCATTGTCCAAACCATTTACGTATGGAAACATCATGCGTTCCCTTGGTCGTAAAAAGTTGTACCTAAAAAACACGGAAGTCATACCTTCTTTAAATAAAACTACGGATATCGTTTTTGACAAGACTGGAACACTTACAACAGGCAGTAGCAATCAGATTGAGTTTATCGGGAACAATCTTTCGCTGGAGCAAAAGAGCGCGATTTTATTGTTAGCCAATTCATCTACCCATCCACTATCCAAATCTATTGTTCGCGTGCTTCAACACGAGTTTTCGAGTACTGAAGAACTTGTTAATTTTGAGGAACACGAAGGTGAAGGTATAAAAGGTGAAATTAATGGAATCCGCTACCGGATTGGTGCGTCCAAATTTGTGCACTCCGAGGCCTTATCTCAAGAAAACGAAACGGCATCTCATGTTTCTGAAAATGGCAAATATTTAGGCA
Source organism: uncultured Flavobacteriales bacterium (assembly GCA_937876195.1). GTDB lineage: Bacteria > Bacteroidota > Bacteroidia > Flavobacteriales_D > Crocinitomicaceae > UBA4466. The sequence continues at coordinate 294,524 of CALEIK010000025.1, read as the reverse complement.
AATTTGTTTTCCATTCAGAATTTAGAAATGGTATTACGGAAATGCTCGATGAGCTTGGAAACAACTACACAATTCACATCCTGTCTGGTGACAAGGACAAGGATAAAGAATATTTAGTAAATGAGGTTTACACCCTCAAAGAACTACATTTCAACCAGAGTCCACAAGATAAACTCAACTACATTCAACAGCTTCAAGCTAACCACAAAAGCGTTATGATGATAGGTGATGGATTGAACGATGCAGGCGCATTAGATACAGCAGATGTTGGAATTGCCATTTCTGAAGATATTTTTCGTTTCACCCCGAGTTCAGATGGAATTTTAGATGCGGATGAACTTTCTAAATTACCTTCATTACTAAAAGTCTCCGCGCACTCTAAAACTGTATTGATGGTCTGTTATGTCTTTTCGATTGTTTACAATTTAGTTGGACTCAGCTTTGCGATTACAGGGCACCTTACTCCTTTGGTTGCTGCAGTTTTAATGCCATTAAGTTCTATCAGCATAGTGCTTATCAGTACAATTTTAACATCATCAAAAAAGATTTAAATCACTGATTTATAATGATTTGATAAAAACATGATATTTATCATGTTTTTTCATGACACCACATCATTACAAATAGTCTGAAAGTCTGTTTCTTTGCACTATGGGAGTGATTTATTTAATGCTGATAGTAAGTCTAATCATAGCAATATTTTTTTTAATTATATTTATCTGGTCAATCAAGAATGGGCAGTATGAAGATGATTACACCCCATCAGTGCGAATCCTCTTTGATAATGAGGAAAAAGAAAAGGAAAAAATAAATAACAATAGTAATTCAGAAAGTGATGGAAGTACAGAAGTTTAGTTACGACAATAAAGTTGTTAAGTATTTCGCTTACGCGACAATCATTTGGGGTATCACTGGAATGGTGGTTGGTCTCACAGCAGCGCTGCAGTTGGCATTTCCCGAGTTTTTTAACGACTACCTAGGGTACAGCTTTTTGTCCTTTGGTAGAATTCGACCTCTTCACACGAATGCTGTAATTTTCGCCTTTGTTGGAAACGGAATTTTTACAGGTGTTTACTACTCGTTACAGCGACTCCTCAAAGCACGTATGTGGAGTGATAAACTGAGTTACATTAACTTCTGGGGATGGCAATTCATTATTCTCTGCGCAGTTATAACACTACCACTAGGAATCACTTCTGGTAAGGAATATGCGGAACTTGAATGGTGGATTGATATTCTGATTACTATTTTATGGGTAGTTTTTGGTGTAAATATGTTTGGTACTATTCTCAAGCGTCGTGTACAGCATATGTATGTAGCGATTTGGTTCTATATAGGTACGTTTGTCACAGTTGCTGTGCTTCACATCTTTAATTCATTCGAGTTACCCGTCTCCTTTACCAAAAGTTACTCTTGGTATGCCGGAGTTCAAGATGCTTTGGTTCAATGGTGGTACGGTCACAATGCAGTGGCGTTTTTCTTAACAACCCCATATCTTGGTCTGATGTACTACTTCGTTCCAAAAGCAGCGAACCGACCAGTATACTCTTACCGTTTATCAATTATTCACTTTTGGTCACTTATTTTCCTATATATTTGGGCTGGACCTCACCACTTACTTTATACATCGTTGCCAGACTGGGCACAAAGTTTAGGGGTGGTATTCTCGGTAATGCTCATCGCACCATCTTGGGGTGGTATGTTGAATGGTCTGTTGACACTCAGAGGAGCGTGGGACAGAGTGCGTGATGATGTAACCTTAAAATTCATGGTAGTTGCGCTTACTGCTTATGGTATGGTTACGTTTGAAGGACCATTACTGTCTTTGAAAAGTGTCAACACATTATCGCATTTTACCGATTGGACGATTGCCCACGTACACGTAGGTGGATTAGGTTGGAACGGAATGTTGACCTTCGGTATGCTGTACTGGTTATTCCCAAAAATGTTCCGTGTACAATTGTACTCTAAAAAATTAGCAAATCAACATTTCTGGATTGCGACGTTGGGAATTATCCTTTATGCTATCCCTATGTACATTGCTGGATTCGTTCAAGGGTTGATGTGGCAAGATTTCAACCCAGATGGAACGCTCGTTAATGCGGATTTTTTAAAAACTGTTACAGAGTTGAAACCCTACTATGCGCTGAGATCATTGGGTGGACTATTATTCATCATTGGTACAGTCATGATGTTCTACAACCTCATAAAAACTGCGAAATCTGGTAACTTCATGGCTAACGAACCTGCTGAAGCACCTGATTTGCGATTAGTCAAAGCAGTAAGTACAGAGAAACACTACTGGCACCGAGGAATAGAGAAAAAACCAATGCGTTTCTTGGTATTAAGTTTAATTGTCATCGCAATTGGTGGTTTGGTTGAAATCGTTCCGACCATGATTGTGAAAAGCAATGTACCGACCATTTCTAGTGTGAAACCATACACGCCGCTTGAGTTGGAGGGTCGCGATTTATACATCAAGGAAGGATGCTACAACTGCCACTCCCAGATGATCCGACCGTTGCGTTTTGAAACAGCTCGCTATGGTGAATATTCCAAATCTGGTGAATTTGTGTACGATCACCCGTTCCAGTGGGGGTCAAAACGAACAGGTCCTGATTTAGCGCGAGAAGGAGGAAAACGTAACAATTCTTGGCACTACGATCACTTTATTCGACCGAAAGATATTTCCCCAGGATCTATCATGCCAGCATATCCTTGGTTGAATGAAAACGAACTGGATTTGTCTATCATCGATCGAAAAATTCGAGCAATGCAGACGCTGGGTGTTCCCTATCCTGAAGGTTATGATCAAAAAGCCAAAGCTGACGCTGAAGCACAAGCCTTAGAGATTGCTCAGGATATTGTGAACAATATGCCAGAGGAAATTAAGAAAACGATGAACATCGAAAAGAAAATTGGTGAACTCAAATCCAAAGAAATAATCGCTCTAATCGCATATATGCAGCGGCTAGGAACAGATATTTCTTCGGAAAATAAAGAAACTTCGAACACAACTAAAAAATAGAAACCATGTTAAGATACATCAAACACAATTTAACAGGAATAGACGGTGTAGAAATCTACCCAATATTCTCTCTGCTAGTATTCGTACTGTTCTTTGCTGGAGTTCTATGGTATGTCGTTCGAATGAAGAAAAAGGAAGTAGAATCATTAAGTAACATGCCACTTGAAGATGGCTCTACAATTACTGAAATCAACTAAGTGTATTCACTAGAAAATTAACAATGATGAAATTCTTAAATTATATCTGCGCAATGGTGATGCTACTCACCACAGGATTTAATCTCACTGCTCAAGATGGAGAGGGATTATTTAAGTCAAAATGTAACACTTGCCATATGATTGGTAAAGATGGGACTGGTCCGAATCTCAACGGTGTAAAACAAAAATGGATTGATGCTGGTGAAGGTGACTATATCTATGACTGGGTGAAGAATCCAGCGACACTTATCGCTACGGGAAAAAGTCAAATGGCCGCAAAAGCAAAAGATTTTAGTGCGACCGACATGACACCGCAACAAGTCTCCAATGAGGAAATTGATGCCATTCTAAGTTACATAGATAATTATGTCCCACCAGTGGAAACCGTGACTACTGCTACTTCTGGAGAGCCTGTCGTTACTTACGTTGCCGATTATGAAAAGAACCTTACGTTGTTCTACTTCCTAGTTATCTTACTTGGAGTGCAAGTCGTGGTGATATTTGCCATCTCCAGCTCTTTGAAGAGTTTTATTCGATTAAAAACGCTCAAGGACAAATCGAATATGGTAAAAACAATTGCTCTTATTATTGGGGCGATTGGATTCAGTACTCACGCGAACGCACTTAGCTTTACTGGTCCAGGTGCATCAACTGATAAAACGCCATGGTTGATCGTTGAAAATAATGACATTATTGTGTTGGTTATTCTAAACATCACGTTATTGTTTGTCATTCTTCATTTCAAACGCTTATTCATGGAAGTTGCAACAATGGTTCGACCTCCGAAAGCGAAGAAAGTGACAAAACCCGCTCAATCTACACTTCAAGATGTTTTAACGGATGCCGTTCCAATTGAAAAAGAGCACACCATTTTGATGGAGCATGAATACGATGGAATTCGTGAGCTTGACAACAATCTTCCTCCATGGTGGGTGTGGATGTTCTACGCAACGATTGTATTTTCGGTGGTCTATATTTTCAATTACCACGTTTTTAAAACAGGTGATTTACAAATTGATGAGTATAATAAATCCATCAAACAGGCCGAACTGGAAGTCAATGAATATTTGGATAAAATGGCAATGAATGTCGATGAAACCAATGCAACATTGATGACAGAAGCGAGTGATTTGGGTACAGGAAAAGTATTGTTTGAAGCCAACTGTGTTGTTTGTCACAATCCCCAAGGAGAAGGAAATATTGGCCCGAATTTAACAGATGACGTATCTGTTTATGGTTTTGACATCAAAGAAGTATTTGGAGTTGTTAAGAACGGAACAGCCAATGGGATGCCTGAACACAACTCAAAACTGAACCCAATACAACTGCAACAAGTATCTTCATTTGTGTTGTCACTGCCTGCAGCTAAAGGGAAGGCTCCTGAAGGAACGATTGTAAGAAAATAGTGATTGACCAACGGTTAATCATAAATAAATTGATTGAAGATGAGTGAGATGGATAACAAGTTTAACGACGACGAAGAGGAATTCAGAGATCGAATTTCTACTGTTAACGAGGATGGCAGTCGAAAGTGGGTGTATCCAAAGAAACCTTCAGGAAAGTACTATACAAAACGAAAAATTGTAAGCTACATTCTGCTGATTTTACTCTTTGGTGCGCCTCACCTGAAAATTAACGGTGAACAGTCTCTACTCTTCAATGTTCTAGAGCGAAAATTCGTCATCTTGGGTAAAGTGTTTTGGCCTCAGGACTTGTATTTATTCGCTATTACGTTAATTATCGCCATTGTCTTTATCATTCTCTTTACAATCATTTACGGTCGATTATTTTGTGGATGGGTCTGCCCCCAAACCATTTTTATGGAAATGGTGTTCAGAAGAATTGAATATTGGATTGAAGGAGATTGGACTCATCAAAGAAAACTGAATGAAGGTCCTTGGAATCGACAAAAAATCGTCAAAAAAGTAGCAAAGCACTTTATTTTCTGGATGATTTCCTTTCTCATTGCCAACACGTTTCTTGCCTATATCATTGGTGCTGATGAGTTATGGGAAATTCAAACAAGTCCTATTGGTTCGCACGTAGGCGGGTTAATTGCCATCATCATTTTCACTTTTGCTTTCTACTTCGTCTTTACGTTGCTACGAGAACAAGTATGTACTACAATCTGTCCCTACGGAAGATTACAAGGTGTGCTCTTGGATGAAAATTCTATGGTCGTTGCCTACAACCACAAACGAGGTGAAGATCGCGCCAAGTTTAAAAAGAATGAGGACCGCTCTAGCGTTGGGAAAGGAGATTGTATTGATTGTAATCAATGTGTGAATGTTTGTCCAACTGGCATAGATATTCGTCACGGCACGCAACTCGAGTGTACCAATTGTACAGCCTGCATCGATGCTTGTGACCACATGATGGAAGGCGTTGGATTGGAAAAAGGATTGATTGGCATCATGTCTGAAAAAAGCATTACAACTGGAGTTAAGTTTCAGTGGACCAGACGGGTTATTTCCTATACCATTCTCTTATTCAGCTTACTTGTCGTGCTTACCATTCTATTGTTGACGCGAAAAGATTTTGAAGCTACCGTTTTGCGCCAGCGCGGATCGACGTATCAAATAACGGCTGATGGTCAAATCAGCAATATTTTCGAGATCAACCTGACAAATAAAACCAAAAATGACTATGAAGTCACGTTGGAACTTGAGCATTCAGACGCCAGCATCGACTTAGTAGTTGAAAATCTGACATTGAAAAAAGAAGCACAACTGAAAGAGCGGTTTATCATCAAACTTCCAATCGATGAACTGGAGGGAGGAAAAGAAATTGTGACCATAGTTATTTATGGAAACGGAAAAGAAATTCAGCGGGTCAAAACAAAATTTATTGGTCCCGTTATTTAAAAAGTGAAATTATGAACTGGGGAAAAGGAATCGCGCTCGCTCTTGCACTATTTATGGGGTTTATCATCGTTTTGGTGGTTAAAATGGTTTCTCAGAATGTAGAGCTAGAAACAGAAGATTATTACAAAAAAGACATTGCCTATCAAGAAGAAATAACTTCAATGGAAAACGCACTTGCACTGACTGAGAAACCATCTATTTCCCTGACAGAAACACATGTTATTGTTCAGTTTCCAGAAGGATTATCGTTTACGGAAGCTCAGCTCAACTTAAAACGACCGAACGATGAAACTGACGATCGTTCTTATAAAATTGTTGGGACATCTATGTTTACGCTGAACAGAAGTGACCTGGAAAAAGGAGTTTATAAATTGGAGTTGTCTTACTCACACAACGACAAGTCCTACTTACAAAAAGTTGAATACTATATTTGATGAGCGTATTTATCGTCACCGGACTTATTTTAGGGTTGACTTCCAACTTTCATTGCATTGGGATGTGTGGACCTATTGCGCTTGCCGTTCCCGTCAATCGTAAAAACAATGCGACAATTCTTCTTGGTGCACTTCAATACAATATTGGAAGGATTCTCATCTATGCCGTTCTTGGAGCAATTGTCGGTTCAATTGGAATCAGTATCCAAACGATTGGTGTCTTACAATGGTTCAGTATTATTTCTGGCGCTTTGCTCATCCTCTACGCATGGAAAAAGTATTTCACACAACTTTTCAACCGACAAGGTTCTTTACTTAGCATTCAACCTTACCTCAACAAGGGTTTAGGTAAAATTGTTCGTTCTAAATCCCCATTAAAATTATTTATGCTTGGTGGACTCAACGGATTACTACCCTGTGGAATGGTTTTCGTTGCTCTGTTAAACGCAATACTGACTGGAGAAATTATAGGAAGTGCACTTGCCATGATTGCTTTTGGAATTGGAACGCTTCCTTCAATGATTGCAGTAATATTCATGGCAAACAAAATCACATCGTCCATGCGGATGAAATTAAATCGTGCTGTTCCCTACATGCTCACCGTCGTTGGTTTACTCATCGTTCTGCGTGGTTTAAATCTAGGAATTCCCTTTATAAGTCCATCTGCAACCGTAATTCACACAGAATCATCTGAGAACTCTAAAACCCCAGCTGATATTGAAATGAGTTGCTGCCATTCTGCAAAAGAATGTGATTGAATGAACCAATCAAATCTGTTGTTGTACGCAGTGAAAAAATAACAACAACATGAAAAAGTCACTCTATTTATTCGCAGCAATCTTAGTAGGAATGACATATGTCCGCGCACAAGTCATTACGCCTCCTGAAAATCCAAGAAAAGTTCAAGTAGCCATCTTGTTTGATACATCAAACAGCATGGATGGACTTATTGACCAAGCAAAATCGCGCATTTGGAACATCGTGAATGAAATCAGTTCACTTTCCTATGGTGGTAATCGACCCAGCATTGAAATCGCGTTGTACCATTATGGCAATGATCGATTAAGTTCTTCCGGGAATTTTATCGAACAATTGCTCAACTTAACCACAGATTTGGATGCAGTTTCACAAAAATTGTTTGGAATGACAACAAACGGCGGCAGCGAATTTTGTGGTGCTGTCTTAGGTCGTTCACTTTCTGATTTAGAATGGTCATCCAATCCAACTGATTTAAAAATGATTTACATCGCGGGTAATGAAAGTTTTGCACAAGGTCCAATTAGCTACAAGGAAGAATGCAAAAAAGCGGCATCGAGAGGAATTTTCATCAATACTATCTACTGTGGAAATTACGATCAAGGGGTCCGAGAGTTTTGGAAGGATGGTGCCTCATGTACCAACGGTGATTATTTCAACATCGATTCAGATCGCGCTATTGTACATATTGACACACCTTATGACGATAAAATCAATCAATACAACGACTCGCTCAACAAAACGTACTACGGTTACGGAATCGAAGGTGTACGAAAGAAATCCATGCAGATAACTGAAGATTCGAACGCGGAACAAGAATCGGTTTCTGTTAAAGCAGAACGTTCCATTGCTAAATCTAAGGGACATGTGTACAATAATGCCTCATGGGATTTAATTGATGCGGTTGACAAAGGTGGAAAAGACATCACAACAATGAAGGAAGAGGATTTACCAGCGGAGTTCAAAGGCAAAACTACAGAGGAAAAACAAGCGCTACTCGATGAAAAAAGAGAAGAACGTCAAAATTATCAAGCCAAGATCAATGAACTTGCTAAAGCACGACAAGCCTATATTGATGAAGAAACGAAAAAACGTGCCGAGGCTGGTGGTGAAGTAGATGACTTCGGAACCTCCGTAAATGAAAGCATTATGGAGAAAGCAGAAAAAATTGGATTCAAGAAAGACGCTTCAATGGAGCAATAATCATAGTATGTTTCATGATTGGAAGTCCGTCCACCTGAGGTGGGCGGGCTTTTTCATTTCAGTGAAATGAATAATGTGCCCACTTAGGAAGGAAAGAATACGACATATTTCACGCTAAGATTTGCCCTAATCACTTATCTTTGCAATCAAAGTTTATTTTATGGCAGTTTATTTAGACAACGCGGCAACCACACCAATTGCTCCAGAGGTTGTAGAAGCAATGATTCCAGTTTTAAGAGAGAGTTTTGGCAACCCTTCTTCGTCACATTCATTTGGACGAAAAGCAAAGGCACTCCTTGAAGTTTCGCGCAGAAGCATTGCGAAACATTTAAACTGTCAACCGTCTGAAATCATCTTTACTTCAGGTGGAACAGAAGCCGATAATATGGCACTCAATTCATGTGTGAATGAAATGGGCGTAACACATATCATTACTTCTTGCTTAGAGCACCATGCAATCGGTCACACAGCAGATGCCATCGAAAAAAGTGGAAAGGCACGTATTTCTTGCGTCAAAGTCGATGCAAAAGGAAATGTGGATTTGAATGATTTAGAACGTTTGTTGCAAACAGAGGATAAAACATTGGTTTCATTGATGCACGCCAATAATGAAATTGCCACATTGCTTCCATTGGTAAAAGTGAGTCAGCTTTGCAGAAAATACAATGCCCTATTTCACTCTGACACTGTCCAAACAATGGGACATTATGCATTCGATTTGCAACAACTCGATATTGATTTTATCACCTGTGCAGCGCACAAATTTCATGGACCAAAGGGAATTGGCTTTTTGTACGTGAATAAAGCGCGCAAAGTTAGTTCACTCATATACGGTGGCGCACAAGAACGAGGATTTAGAGGTGGAACAGAAAATGTGTATGGGATTGTTGGTTTGGCAAAAGCAATGGACTTAGCCTACGAAGATGTTGCTGCACATCAAAAACATGTTCAGGACTTAAAAACATACATGATAGAAGAACTTAAATCGTTTTTTGGCGCTATTGATTTTCATGGTGAAATTGATCCTGAAAAGTCACTTTACACCGTGTTGAATGTCTGTTTCCCTAAAACCGAAAAAGCTGGAATGCTATTATTCACTCTGGACTTAAAAGGTGTTGCCGTCTCTGGAGGAAGTGCCTGCTCATCTGGTGCGGCAAAAGGATCGCACGTTTTAGAAGGAATCAACGCAGATATGACACGACCAAATGCACGATTTTCGTTTTCAAGATATACGACAAAAGAAGAAATTGATTTTGCACTAGAACAAGTGAAAGCGGTTTTTGAAAAGACCTTGGCTTAATATTCGTATTTTGCGAAAGTATGTCGGAAAAAACAGCGCATATCCTTGTTCTTAGTTCGTGGTATCCAACGGAAAAACACCCATTTTTAGGGAATTTTGTCCAACGGAATGCCGACCTGTTAGGAAAGAAGTACAATGTGACTGTCGTTACTACTGAAGCAATAAAAGGCCTAAAATTAACTGAGATACAAGCTTCGACAGTTGAAAACCATACTGAAGTTCGCGTTAAGCACCCAGCAGGCCGTCATCCAGTCCAAAAATTACTGCATCAACGAAAAGCACTGAACCTCGCGTTCAGTCAACTGGAAGATGTCGACCTCATCATTGGAAATATACTTTTACCCAAAGGTATGCAATTCGTGCAAGCGAAAAAGCATTTTAAATGTCCACTTATCTATTTGGAGCATGGATCCTATTTTCGTCCAGAAATAAGAAAGAGCTGGACATTTAAAGATCGATTGATTCTACAAAGTGCTCGAAAACACATCGATCACATTGTAGCGGTGAGTTCATTTATGAAGGAAAATCTCCAGCGCGACTTCCCAATGAAAACAGTTGATGTAATTGGGAATCACGTCGACGTTTCTCTTTTTTCCTACGTTCCAAAAGTACGTCAAGAAAAAGTGTCATTTCTGCACGTTTCGACCTTGGATCCGAACACAAAAAACCCTCAGGGAATTTTTGAAGCGTGTAAACTATTAAAGACGAAAACGGATCAATTTATGTTAACGGTTGTCTGCGATGAAGATGACTTACATTGGCAAAAATTGTGCAAAGAAAATGACCTAATGGATGTTGTGAAATTTGTCGGTGCTCAATCGTGGTTCGACTTGCCCAATTTTTACCAAAAGGCTGATGCCTTTGTCTTGTTTTCTGAGTATGAATCGTTTTCCATTGTTCTCGCAGAGGCATGGGCCACTGGAACTCCTACCATTACGACACCTGTTGGCATTGCTTCAAGCATGAATGAAAAACTCGGGATTTTAGTAGAACGAAACAATCCTAAGCATTTGGCTGATTCCATGTGGGAGGTTATCGAAAATAAACGAACCTTTGATGGTGAAACAATCTCTTCATTCGGACAACAGTTTAGTGCGTCAAACATCGCTTCGAAATGGGATGAGTTGATTGGGAAGTATGTGGGCTGATGTAGAATTATAAATGCGCAAATAAGACTCGAACTAAATTTCGAAATATTGCGATATTGCATTGAACGAACATTATTAATCCATTTGATTATCAGTGTTTTATATTTTTACATATCGCAATATTTCGATTTATCTTCACATCTACCAACACAACAACATCTCGTCATTTCGACTTCAAATATTATCTTTGCACCCTCATGGAAATTTCAAAGAGCACAATACTAAATCACATCGAACAACTGCTCGATACTAAACTGCAAAATCTTGAAGAACGATACAGGGATCTGAGTGACGATCTTGGCTCTTCGCATAAAAGCAGCGCAGGAGATAAACATGAAACGGGCAGAGCCATGACACAGCTCGAACAAGAAAAACTATCAGGGCAGTTGATTCAAATCATGCAGCAAAAAGAAACGCTTTCAAAAATTGACACCACCAACCACAAACAAATTCAATTCGGCAGTTTGATTATGACTTCAAATGGAATTTTCTTTATCTCGATTGGGTTAGGTGAAATTAAAGTGGCCAATCAATCCGTTTTCTGTGTCTCTACGTCTAGTCCCGTTGGGCAATTATTCCTGGGAAGAAAATCGGGAGATGTAGTTCAATTCAATGGGAATAGCTTCATCATTAAAGAACTCTGTTAGTCGTAAATAGTTAGTTTAAGGTTCTAGTTCAAGAACTTCAATATCGCAATATTTCGAAATTGAAAAATTGCAAATATTTTATCAATCTCTTTTCTTAAAATCATTTTTTTCACTAACTTAATAAAAGAATTTAAAAATAATTATAACCACTACTCACCATGGGAGCAACAAAAATGCACTTTTATACCGATCATCAAATTGAGATGGCAAAACTATGTAAAGCACTAGGACACCCAGCTCGTATTGCAATCGTAGAAAAACTTATTGACGAGGAAAATTTGAATTGTACCGATTTACGTTACTTTATCCCACTCGCCCAATCTACCATTTCTCGACATTTGAAAGAACTTCACGAGGCAAGCATACTTGGATATAAGGTTGTTGGAAATAACAGCTTTTACCACATCAATACTGAGACAATAAAACAAGTAGTTGATTATCTAACCCATATTCGAATAAACACTCGTCCACCAACTAATTTTGAAACTGTCTATTTCAAACCGAGAATTAAACATCATCTGCCTTATTCGATGAGGAATTAGCGCTTTCGAACATTTTCTTAATTGACTAGCGCAAATCACTCAACAAATTCACTCCGATAAATCGTTCGATAGTAAATCCTTCAGCGTACTTCACGCCTATTGGTCGACCGAACTCACGCATACGCGAAGAAATGAAATGAAAAAAGTCCTCGCCAGAAATTGGTGTCTGAGGTTCTACGGAATTGGGATCGAAAAATTGTGTTTTATACGCCTTAATCGCTTCAATTTTTCTGTCGTAAAATTGAGTAATGTCAACCACAAAATCTGGTTGAATGTAATAATCTTGAATATAATGGTAAACAGCTTCAGGTCGATGTGCTTCTTGTTGAACACCTTCCAAAGAAGTTTCAATCTTTACTAGACCAGACAAATAACACGCTGTTGAACCCAATTGGCTTCCTCTACCATGATCTGGATGTCGATCAGAAACAGCATTCATGAGCACAATTCGAGGACGATACTTTCGGATTTGTTCGATGATGATACGTTGATTGCCTTCATTGTTCTCGAAAAAACCATCTGCCATTTTTAAATTGACACGGGTGGAGATTCCCATAATCTTTGATGCAGCATCCGCCTCTTGGTAACGCGTATCTACTGTTCCTCGAGAACCTAATTCACCTTGCGTTAAGTCAATAATTCCAACACTCATTCCAGCTTCAATATGCTTCATGAGCGTTCCAGCGCAAGACAACTCTACGTCATCTGGATGCGCCCCAAAAGCTAATATGTCGAGTGTTTGTTTCATGCTATATATCTTCCGTTAACTGCTTTCTATACTGTCTATTTCTTAACGAAGCAATAATTGTAAATACAATGAAAAGTGCCACAGTAACAATCAACCAAATGGGTATCTCTCCCAGTCCTTCTCCTTGCGCGTAAGAGTGCAATCCTACCAAATAAAAGTTCACTCCAAAGAATGTAAACAAGATAGAAGCATACCCCCACATCCCTACTAGGTTAAAGACGAACTTGCTTTTCAAAGCTGGGATATAACGCAAGTGCAAAATTACTGCATAAACAAGCACTGCAACCAATGCCCATGTTTCTTTTGGATCCCATCCCCAGTATCTCCCCCAGGATTCGTTCGCCCAGATTCCACCGAGAAATGTTCCAATGGTCAACATAAACACACCGATTGTAATCAGCATTTCTGAAACGTAAGTTAACTCATTGATATTCATTGTCACGATTTGTCCGTTCTTTTTTGTTCTGAAAATATACAGTAATAAATTCAATATCCCTAAAATGCATGCAATTCCCAATGGTCCGTAACTTCCTGTTATAACTGCTACGTGAATCATCAACCAATACGATTTCAATACAGGTTGCAAAGGCGTAATGTCTGGATCCATCAGGTTCATTTCCGTGACAAACAACATCAACGCCGCTAAAATGGCTGTTCCAGCTAAGATGGCCGCACTCTTACGCGAAAACAACAATCCGAACAGCATCGAAACCCAAGCAATAAATACAATCGCTTCGTAACCATTACTCCACGGAGCGTGACCTGAAATGTACCAACGCATGTACAATCCATATCCATGATACACAAAAACAATTGCGGTAAAAACTGTCAATACAGTCGAAATCCATTTGAAAACCTTTCTGCTCTTTGCGCTTGGTCGAACGAATATTTTAATAAAAAATAGAATTAAAAGTAAGAGGCCAATCATCAAGTACGACTGATATGCACTTTTAAATACATGCATTTTGTTGTAACTGATTTCCATATTGACCTTCTTCTCGCTTGGAACGACTTCCTTCCCTGCTTCACGTTGATAGGCTTTTAAGTCCGAAAGTAAATCGCTCGCCTCCCCGTACTTATTCGTTTCGCAGGCTTTGTCCAACGCAGTTAAATAGTTCAACGCAAGTTTGGACGACAATGAATCTCGCTGCATCAACTCTCTACTTAATGGAACATGCCATTTCTGTGTCGGGTCATTCTTTGCAGGAATGATTTTCATGTCCGTCCACGTAAAAATCGATTGGACTACTTGGTATTTCTCCACCAACTTAATCAGCTGTTTTTCATATTCTCCTCGTTTCGATTCCAACGTCTGGTGCGCTTTGTTGTAATCGTCCAATAAAATAAAATTCCCGTGATCATCGGTCAACGCCTTGTATGAAATCAATCCATCATTTGCCTTTAATTTTTCGCGTAAATCAGATTTTGAAGAAACGTAAATGATGTCCTGATCCACCCAATACGATGGATACATGTGCATACTTAATATTGTTTGTACGGCATTGTAATCCTTGTACGTATTTGCACGAAGTATTTTTCGAAGAAACTGATCTGCTAAGGTGTGAAATGGAATCGTTCTACCTTGATAATCCTGTACAAGTAGAGAAGCCACTTCTTCTGAATGCTCTTTCGACATAACGCGATAAATCGCATCTGATTTCTTCGATGATTCAGTTTCATTGTGACTTTGAGCATCACTTTCCACATGTCCGTGGTCGTGGACATCTCCCTCGTGGTGCTCATGATTGTGATCTTGGGCAAATCCAACAGAAGAAAAAAGCAACACACCAATAAACACTGAAAGCAATTTCTCACGCTTCTCTCTCGATTTTTTTAGCAATTGATTCAGTTCTCTGAAACGACCCGCTGGAGCGATCAATGATAAAAGCATTCCTATGCTCATCAATAAATACCCTAAATAGGAAATGTTCGTTCCCCACCAATCGTGATTGACACTCAAACGTGTCCCCTTTTCATCTGGATCGTAACTCGATTGAAAAAATCGGTATCCACCATAATCCATGACGTTATTCATGAAAATCCGCTGATCTCTCGTATAATCATTCGCCTCGTCAATAATTGTCACTTCACTTGCAAAGGAGGATGCTACATCAGATCCTGGATATTTATCCAACTGAAAATCTCTACAGGCAATCGAAAATGGCAATGGAATTCTCATAGAGCCATACTCCATTTCATAGATCAATCCATTGAATTCAAAAACCACATGTTCTGGAATTGAAGTAATTCCACCAGGTAATTCCACAACCTTTGATTGATTACCATCCGTAATTTTAACTGTCAACACATCTTCACCTACGTCCCTTCTTCCAGAAGGAACTTTCATCATTTTTGAGTTTTCAATGATTTGCTTAAAAACAAATTGTTCGCTTCCTACTTGATAAAGGGTAGTGATTTGAAAAGGAACCAAAGTATCCAACGGAACTTCTTTGTACAATGAATCTGCTACTTCTTGTCCCGATTGACGTGCTTTTTGCATTTCAGCCATGGGCAAGTAACGCATCGGAATACTCGTTTTTATTAGCATTCTTCTCCCCTCTTGAAAAATTTCAACCCCAGGCATCGCATTCTTTTTGTCAAACGAAAGCGCAATATCTCCAATCATTAAAAATTCACCTTTAGAAAGGTAATTTGATGACATTCCACCTGTCACAATATCCAACGAAACACTTTGAATGGAATCATTCACAACAAGTGAATCCACCATTTTTTTCTGAAAATTGACATACTCAATCGTGATAGGTGTTGCATGATTTGGGAAATCTACATCAATAGAAAAATCATTTGAAGTCACTTCGGACATAAACATTTTTTCACTTTGCGTATACTGTAGTTTACCATCGTTAATCTTAAACCATAAATGGGGATCGGAGGAATAGATAAAATCTGTTTGGGCATTTTCACGAATCAGCATCAATCCCTCAAAGCTAAAATAACGCGTAACTCCCGCGCCGATTAAAATAACAAGAAAGGAAATATGAAATGTAAACATGGCAATTTTCTCACTTTTCCACATGCCGTATCGCATAATATTGGCAATCAAGTTCAATCCAAGAAAAATCAAAAGCAACTCGAACCAAAGGGCATTATAAACGATGATTTTTGCAGTTTGAATATCATACGCAGATTCTAAAAAGGTGCCAATGGCAATTGCGATTAAAAAAATCAGCATTCCAAGCGCCATCATCCGCATTGAAAAGAGTATTCGGGCAAATTTTTCCATGTGTATTCGACTAAAAGTGTCACAAAGATAATGAGATATACGATTTGCACGGTTTTTTGATGCGGAGATTGAGTAGGTGAGCTTTCTACCTAATATTAGCTAAATGACAAACAACGGGTTACAATACATTGATTCCGTTAAGATTGTGCATATCGCAATATTGCGAAATTGCGAAGTTGAAATAATTCCGAATTATATGACCATGTCCATTTTAACAAATTTTCTAATAATTCTCACCGTCATACTTCCAATCTAACAAATATTGTGTACCTTCAATTGATATTTTCAGTTCCATACAAAAAGTAATTCAACATGTTAAAGAAAATCCTAAAAAAGACACTTAAATGGACAGGAATCAGTCTACTTTTGATCATTATCCTTCTAATTATCGTTCCTATTATCTTCAAGGATGAGATAAAAGAAATGGTGATTAAGGAAGTAAACAAATCGCTAAAAGCTGAATTAAGCGTTGGGGATTTTGACTTGACCTTTATAAGTACATTTCCAAACATGACCATTGAGTTAATGGACACAAAACTGATTGGTTTAAATGAATTCAAAGGCGTTACACTTGCCGATATTAAATCTGTTCGGGCACATGTTGGATTCTGGGACGTTGTTTCGGGCAGTGAATTGGAAATTGATGAAATTCACATCACGGAACCTAAATTCGATGTGCGAGTACTACAATCGGGGTTGGCAAATTACGACATCGTAAAAACCGAAGAAGAAATGACTCCAGAGGAACTGGAAGAGCCTTCTAATTTCTCGTTGGCTTTACACGAGTATAGTATTACAAATGGGACAATTAACTACAGCGATGATGCTTCCAACATGTATGCTAAAATTGTCAATCTGAATCACTCTGGTTATGGAGATTTAACAGCAGATGTAATTGATTTTAAAACCAACACCACCATGGATGAATTAACCTTCGACATGGATGGAGTTTCCTACTTAGCGTCTGTCAAAACAGATGCTGTGGTTAATCTCTTGATGGAATTTAAAGAAAATAGTTCTAAGTACACCTTAAAAGACAACGAAATTAAATTGAATGCACTTGCATTTTCTATCAATGGGTTTTATGAAATGTTGGAAAACAAAGACAATATGGATCTGAAGTTGGATGCTTCAAAAGCAACATTCAAAGATTTCCTATCATTAATCCCAACTTTCTACCAATCTGGGTATGAGAGCATGGTGACTTCGGGTAAACTAGCATTGGATACTCATGTGAAAGGTGAATTAGATGATAAGAACACACCAGGTTGGGATGCAAACATGACGGTCAGCAATGCATCTATCAAGTATCCTGACTTGCCTGGAAAAATTTCGAACATTCAAGTAAAAGCAGGGTCGAAGTTCCCTGGAGGAGAGAATTTGGATAAAATGACTGTTGATGTAACGAAATTTCACGCGAATTTTTCAGAAAACACGGTGGATGCAAATCTTCTGCTGCGCAACATCATGACAGACCCTTTCATTCAATCCAAAATTTTGGCGAACATCAATTTGGCAACGTTAAAAAATTACGTTCCAATGGCTGAAGGTGAATCCTATTCTGGAATTTTGGATGCTGATGTAAATATCAAAGGTCGAATGAGTAGTCTCGAGAAAGAAGATTTTGAAGCATTTACTGCAGAAGGATTCTTTACACTTTCAAAAATGCTATACAAATCTCCAGACCTTCCAGACGATGTTGCTATCGAGAAGATGAAATTTACCTTTTCCCCGAAAAATCTTGCACTGAATGAATTAAACGCCACCATGGGGAAATCCGATTTTGCGATGAATGGTGCCATTAATAATTATTTCGGCTATTTCTTAAGAGACGAAGTATTGAAAGGAAACTTCAGTTTTAACAGTAATTACTTGGATTTAGACAAACTAGTTCCAGCATCTGAAACCACGGAAACTGAAAATGAAGCACCAACAACGGAAACAACAGAACCTGTTTTGATTCCAGCAAACATTGACTTCAATTTACTTACAAATATCAACACCCTGCGTTACAATGGAATGGACATTAAAAATGTTAAGGGTGGTGTTACGCTGAAAGAAGAAGTGGCGACTTTGGACAATTTGACGATGAATACAATGGGTGGAACAGTTGGACTTAAAGGAAATTACGACACAAAAAATCATGCGAAACCAAAAATGGACATTGGATTTTCGTTGAAGGAGGTTGACATTAACCAGCTTGCTACGAATTTCCTAACAATAGAAAAGTTAGCACCAATTACCAAGCATGCTTACGGCAACATTTCTGCCGATTTCAAAATGGATACGGATTTAACACCATCGTTTGAACCAATCCTAGCCTCCATCAATTGCTTGGGTGATTTAAGCTCAAACAGTCTCACAGTAAAAGGATTTAAGAACTTGGAGAAACTAGAATCTGTGACCAAGCTGAAGAATATTTCAAACCAAACTATCAACAATTTTAAAACGAAATTTAAAATTCAAGATGGAAAAATCTCACTGACTCCGTTCAATGTGAACCTTGGGAAAATTGGAACAGACGTTTCTGGTTACACGACACTAGACCAAAAAATGGACTACGATTTAAAAATGAATGTCCCCAAAGATCAAATCCCAGCTGGTATTATTAAAGAAGTTGAAAAAGCAATGAAACAGGTCAACGCGATGGTTCCTCAGTTGAAGCTTGCCGACTTGCCCGCATTTATTCCAGTAAAAGTAAAGATGATTGGAGATGTGAAAGATCCTAAAATCACAACTGACTTCAAAGAAGCTGTCATGAAAGCAACTGGGAATTTCAAAGACAACATCAAGGAAACGATCAAAGACACCATTACAAATGTAGTCAACCAACAAATTGACAATGCCAAGGAAGAGATTGAGAAGCAAAAACAAAAAATTCTCGCCGATGCGCAGAAAGAAGCGGATAAAATTGTCGCTGAAGCTAAAAAGGCAGGAGATGCAGTTGTTGCAGAATCGGTAAAACAAGGTAATCAGTTAATAAAAGATGCAGGATCAAATCCAATCAAGAAAAAATTGGCAGAAGAAGGCGCTAAGAAATTGAAATCTGAAGCTGAAAAGAAGGCAAAACAGATTGAAGCAGAAGGAAAAAAACAAGCCGATGGTGTAATGGCAAGAGCTCGAACTGAAGCCGACAAGATTAAATAACATGGAGAGAAAATTCCCGCGAATTCACCGCTTTCTACATTGGACGATTGCCTTTGCAATGTTGTTTCTACTGTTCACTATTTTTCTTCGCCTTAATTGGATGAATAAAAACAATATCGCCGATATTTTGGTAAAAGAATTAGGCGAGCGAAATATTGCACTGGATGGCGAAGAGGCTGTAAAAATTGGTAAAGCTATTCGTAAACCGATGTGGAATTGGCACATCTACATTGGCTACGTTTTGACAGGATTGTATATTCTAAGACTGATTTACATGATGGTCGCAGGACCGCAGTTTAAAAGCCCGTTCAGCAAACTCAGTAGTGTTCGTGAAAAATTTGAATCATGGGTGTACATCGTTTTTTATGTGCTTCTTGGTATTACTTTAATCACTGGATTGCTTATTGTGCTAGGTCCAAAGGAGTATAAACACTCAGTGGAAACAGTACATGTACAAGCGCTCTATTGGCTACTGGCATTTATTTTTATCCACTTTGTGGGAATTTTAATCGCTGAGTTTGGACACATGAAGGGAATCGTATCAAAAATGATTAACGGAAAGGATTAGTGGCTTTTGACAAATAAACAACAACTTTCTATTTTTTGGTTTCGACGGGATTTAAGGCTGGAGGATAACGTTGGTCTTTTTCAAGCGCTGCAAAATTCTCAAACGGTACTTCCTATTTTTATTTTTGACACAGCTATTCTTGATGAATTACCGCGTGATGATGCACGCGTGAACTTTATCCACTCAACGTTAGAAACTATCAATCAACGGTTGCTAAAATATGGTCGATCCTTATTAGTTCTGAATGGGAATACCCTTGATGTTTGGAGGCAATTGGTCGAGGAATACGACATCCAAAGTGTCTACTTCAATAAAGATTATGAGCCGTACGCAAGAGAGCGAGATACTAAGGTTTCCGACTTCCTTAAAATTCATAACATCCAAGTTCATACGTTTAAGGATCAAGTGATTTTTGAGGAAAACGAGATTACGAAACCGGATGGTCTACCCTATTCAATTTACACACCGTACAAAAATAAATGGCTCGAACTTTTTAAGTTGACTGATACTCATCCCAAAGAAAAACCATCATTCGCACCATTACTCGAGAACAACTTTCCATTTCCATCATTGGAATCACTAGGATTTAAAAAATCGACTATTCAAGTTCACCCATTTACATTAAATGTAGAGAATTACGCGACGACCAGAGATATTCCCTCCATCGATGGCACAAGCTATTTAAGTCCACATTTACGTTTTGGCACCATCAGTCCTCGACAGGTAATTGCTCAGCTTAAACCAAGCGATACGGTCTTCTTGAGTGAATTAATTTGGCGTGAATTCTTCATGCATATCTTGTTTCACCATCCAAGAGTTGTCCAACACAATTTCAAACCCGCTTACGATGGAATCCAATGGATCAATAACGAGGAAGATTTCACCAGATGGCGCGAAGGGAAAACCGGTTACCTAATGGTAGATGCTGGCATGCGCCAATTGAATGAAACAGGATACATGCACAACCGCGTTCGAATGATAACCGCTGGATTTTTATGCAAACACTTGCTGATTGACTGGCGATGGGGAGAATCCTATTTTGCGCAAAAATTACTCGACTATGATCTGTCTGCAAACAATGGAAACTGGCAATGGGCGGCGGGTACCGGTTGTGATGCTGCTCCCTACTTTCGCGTTTTTAATCCAACTGAACAGCTAAAAAAATTCGACAAGGATCTGATTTACATCAAAAAGTGGGTTCCTGAAATTGGTACAGACGCCTATCCTCCTCCGATCGTAGAACATTCCTTTGCCCGCAAAAGAGCGCTGGAAGTGTATAAAGCAGGGATAGCACAATAAAACAAAGTGTCTGAAATAAATCACGCGTTGTATTGCAGAATAAAAACAATTTCTACTTTTATCCCGTATAAATTGCAGACATTTGCATACCGTTCTTACATAAATAAATTAAGACCAAAAAATCGATGAAAATTTGCTTTATCATGTACCCTTGGACTAGGATAAATCCGAAACAAGACTCTTCCATCCGCATCATTCATGAAATGGTGTTGCGCGGTCACGAAGTTGCAATTACGCACCCTTCTAATTTAACGATTCGAGACTCCGTCACACTTAGTCTGTGCAAAACCATTATAAAAGGTGATAAAGTATCCAATAGCATTCCATCCTTCTATCATTCGGTGAAGTTCAAGGAAGAAATGCGTCCTCTAAAAGATTTTGACGTAATTTTCATGCGCGACAATCCACCATTGGATGCCCTTGTCCTCAATTTCTTAGATTCAATTAAAGACGATGTCTTCATTCTAAATGCTGTAGATGGTTTGAGAGAAGCAAACAACAAAATCTATACAGCAGCATATTACGACCCTGAGCGCGAATTAATTCCTGCAACACACGTATCAAAGAACATCGACTATCTCCTGCGAATCATCGAAGAATCTGAAAATGATAAAATGATTATGAAGCCTTTGGATGGTTTTGGTGGAAGCGGTGTTATTGTCATTGAAAAATCGGCAATGCACAACATTAAATCATTGCTTGATTTCTACATTAATGGAAATAAAGAACGCTCCAATTATGTGATTTTACAAGATTATGTGGAAGGTGCTGAAAAAGGAGATGTTCGAGTGTTGATGCTTAATGGCGAACCCATCGGTGCGCTACGCAGGGTTCCAGCCAAAGGTGATGCCCGTTCCAATATTTCTGCCGGTGGAAGCGTTGAGAAGTACAAATTGACGAAACAGGACATTACCCTGTGCAAAAAAGTAGGTGAGAAACTCGTGCGTGACGGAATCTACTATGCTGGTCTAGACATTATTGGTGGAAAACTTATCGAAGTAAATGTATTAAGTCCAGGAACGATTAAAGATATCAATAAGCTAAACAATGTAAAATTACAACGCAAAATCGCTGATTATTTGGAGGGTGTTGTAGCAGCTATTGAAGCGAAAAAAGAGGTAAACAAATAACAATAGGTCCAGAATGCAACTTCTTGAAATCAACGAGATTATTCAGTTAATCGAAGCAAAAAAAACCTTTGAAGCAACAGTTAAAGACGGTTCTTTCTCCATTAAAATCAACCGCTATTTACCCTATTGCTGTACCGCAATACATGATGGCAGCAACCTCAGAAGTGATTTACGCACCAAAATTGCGTTGGATGAATACAACAGATGGTTTGAAGAAGATCCATTTACGGGAGCATTTATTGCCTCTATGCCCATCACGCTGATAGGTCACGATTCGCGATTTGAATACGATTTAAACAGGAACACTGAAGCTTCAGTTTACAAAGAAGCTTGGGGCAAAAACGTATGGAATAAATCTCTTACACCCAAAGAAATTCAGTTAAGCAAGGAAAAACACACCAATTACTACAAAGTCACGCATGCATTAGTTAAAAAGTTGGAAGAACTATACGACGGTTGTGTTGTTTATGATTTTCATTCGTACAATTATGAGCGATGGGATCGAAAGGTTCCACTCTTCAATATCGGAACGGAAAATGTTGATACCAAGAAATTTGGTCCCGTCATAGAGAATTGGAAAAACGAATTATCTTCGATTGAGATCCCAGGTGTTGAAAACGTCACAGCAATCAATGATGTGTTTCAAGGTAGAGGATACAATCTGGAGTTCATTACAACCAATTTTTCAAAAACATTGGTTTTGGCCACTGAAGTAAAAAAGGTCTACTGCAATGAACTGACAGGCGCGGCGTACCCGAAAATCATCAAGGTTTTACAACAAAAGCTTAAAACGGCCATTCTGAACAATGCCAACTTTTTCAGTAAAGACAATACCAATTGGAAGCATCAAAGTGCAATTAAGCTACTCGACAAAACAGTTGATCCAGCAATTTTGAAAGTCGATAAGGGGATGTCGAAGTTGCTTCGAAACTTTGAGTTATTGGCGTATGTCAACCCGATAAACAGTGCTGCTGAGAAAAAGAGATTCTATAAACACAAATTTACAGAAGAACCAAACTTTAAATACGGACCAATTCGTATTAACTCGTACGAACTAAAGCAAGAGTTAAGTCAACTTAGGGTACAAGACATTTCTGATATTTCCATTCGTAATCTATACGAATCAACCATCAATAGTTATTTTGATAAAATCGACTTACTGTCAACACTGGATTCGTCCAAGTTTTTATACAATTCTCTTCGCTATTTTGGAAGACCCTCGAAAACTGACATTCAAAATGCGCAGTACATTCTTCACCTACCATCGATTCCCGGAGAACCAAAAAGGTCACCTACACTTGGAACTGAGCAGGCTATTCACGCATTTAAAGAAGGTCTAGCAAGTTATGGACTGGAAGGAAAGATTGAAACTAGCAACAAGGTGATTGCTCAAGTAATGGTATTAAATGCAAAAAAGACCATTCTCTTTCGTCCTGACGCAAAGTTTACGCGCTCAGAAATCAATGCACTAGTCGAGCATGAAATTGGCGTACATATGGTCACCACGATGAATTCAAACGCACAAGATTTACGCATTTTTAATCTTGGACTTCCAGTAAACACAATGACGCAAGAGGGATTAGCAATCCTTTCTGAATACCTCAGCGGTAATATTTCAATCAAGCGATTAAAGAAATTAGCGCACAGAGTCATCATTGTTGATATGATGTGTAGCGGCGCCAACTTCATGGAATGCTTTCAATTTCTACATTCCAATTACGTGGCCGATCCAAACGAAGCTTGGAGCATCGTAACTCGAATTTTTCGAGGAGGTGGGTTCACCAAGGATCACTTATACCTCAGCGGTTTTGTCAAAATATTACGCTTCTGGGAAAAAGGTCATAGTTTAACTCCATTACTGGTTGGTAAAACCTCACTCGATTTTTATTCGACCATTGAAGAAATGATCGAACGAGACATGCTAAAGCAACCTACATTTATTACTCAAAGTTTTGTGAAGCCACGTGTGGAAAACAACAGCGAAATTTATGAATACATTTTTAGTGGACTAAAGTAACGTCAAATCGATTTCTACAGGCGTAAAAAGAAGCTATACTTGTGAATTATTCGAGGTTTTGAATACCCTGGTGGTATTAACTTGCATTTCTTTTGTACAACTTCACAAATGCCAGAAAGGTAGTCAGCTATTAGTTTCAATGTTATTATATGAGGTCGATGGTAGCAGCTACTCCCACGAATAGCGTAGCCAAGTATTCCGTTTTCAAACAATTCCTTAAGATGGTAGGAAATTGTTGATTTCGCTAATGGAATCAAGGTGTGTAAATTCGTGCAATTCAGATTTTCATCTTCTGCTAATTTCTCTAAAATAGTTATGCGCGCTGGATGTCCCAACGCTTTAAACATATTTGCCATTTGAATTTGGTCTTCTGTGTAGAACTCTCTTTTAGTAGCTCCCATGTTAGGTGGTTTTAAAGGTTAATAATGTGTTTGTTTTATTAAGATAGTGAAAAAGTTCAGGTCAATGCAAGTAATTTAATGAAAAAATTGAATAGAAAATGAGATTTTTAAATTTCGAAATATTGCGATATTTCGACGCAACGGTTTAAAACCAGCACTAATCAAAACAGCTCAATTAGGGGTGTTTACAAAATTACATATCGCAATATTTCGAAATTTGGAAAGCTAGTGAAAACAAAAAAATCCAGCGAAAAAATCGATCAAATAACCAGTCTCACCAACAACAAACAATCACAAAATTCTAGGCACAAAAAAAAACCGTCCACAGAAGTAGACGGTTCAATTTCTATTAGAAAAGATTAACGCTTGTGCATACCTTCGTCAGAAACTGTAAGCTTCTTTCTTCCTTTACGACGGCGTGATGCCAACACTCGTCTTCCGTTCTTTGTTGCCATACGACTACGGAAACCGTGTTTGTTTCTTCTTTTTCTTACTGATGGTTGAAACGTTCTTTTCATGATCTATGTTCTTTACTCTGCGTTGTCAAAAAATTGGACTGCAAAGATAGTGTTTTTTTCTATTTCCCAAAGTGAATCAACAAATTTATCAAAAAAAGAATTAAATCCTGTTTTGTTGTGTAGTTTTGTAATGCGCAAATAGTAATAAAAATCAATGTTTAGACCTAAAAAACAGAAAGGAAAACGTGTAAAACTATCCAAGGAAAGTATTGCAAAGGCGAAAAAAATCTTCTCCTACCTACGTCCATATCGTAATGTTTTTCTAATCGGCTGGGTGTTTTTGGTCCTGTCTAGCTCTATTGGTTTACTCTTCCCATTATTCATGGGGCAATTGTTAGGCGCTGGTTCTGATCAAACAAGTTCTATGCAAGGAATGTTAGATCTGATTTCCGCAGATACGGTAAATACCTTTGCAATTGCATTGTTTGTCATGTTCGCCGTACAGTCCTTCTTTTCATTTTTTAGAATCGTCATTTTTACAAATGTGACGGAAAACGCGTTAAGAGACATCAGAAAAGATGCCTTCAATCGATTAGTTTATATGCCCATGGATTTCTTCAATCAGAATAAAGTGGGTGAATTGACAAGTCGTATTTCTTCTGACATTGAAAAAATTCAAGAAACGCTCAGAACGACAATAGCCGAGTTCTTTCGCCAAATTGTAATAATTATAGGTGGAATCACATTTTTAGTGATTATTTCAGGGAAATTGGCACTAATCATGTTGGCGACAGTTCCTGTAATGGCAATTGTTGCTGTGTTTTTTGGTCGATTCATTCGTCGACTTTCTAAAACAGCTCAAGACGAAGCTGCAGCATCCAATTCTGTCATTGAAGAGTCGCTAATGGGAATTACCAATGTCAAATCGTTTACCAACGAAAAATTTATGCTCGGAAAGTACATGAAATCAATAACGGCAATTCGAGCACTCAATATTAAAAGTGGACTGTGGCGTGGCGTGTTTGTTTCTTTTTTGATCTTATGCATGTCAGGAGCTATCGTTTTTATTGTTTGGCAGGGTCTCTTGATGACGCAAGGTCCAAACCCCGAATTGTCACGTGGTGATTTCTTTTCATTCATCATGTTTACGATCATGATGGGAGCATCCTTCGGCTCGATTCCTGATATGTATGCAAGCATTCAAAAAGCCATTGGAGCGACAGAAAACCTAATGAAGATCATTGAACAAGAAAACGAGCAAGAAATTCAAAAAGGTGAGCTGAAACCGACTATAACAGGACACGTATCCTTTAAACAAGTCTCTTTTAGCTATCCACAACGAAAAGACTTGCCCGTGCTGAACAACATAAGTTTCGATGTGGCACAGAATGAAACCATCGCGCTAGTAGGGTCATCAGGGGCAGGAAAGTCAACCATCGCTTCATTGCTGCTCAATTACTATACGACCTCTGGCGGAGAAATTCAGTTTGATGGAGTGAATATAAAAGAGATAGAATTAAATCATCTTCGCTCTCATATGGCGATAGTACCTCAAGAAGTGCTTTTGTTCGCGGGAACGATAAAAGAAAATATTGCCTTCGGTGATTTGGAAGCAAATGATGAAGCAATTGAATTGGCAGCTAAACAAGCAAATGCCTGGGAGTTCATAGCTTCCTTTCCTGAAAAGTTAGAAACCCAAGTAGGTGATCGTGGAATTCAACTTTCTGGTGGACAAAAACAACGCATCGCAATTGCTCGAGCTATACTTAAGAATCCTGCTATTCTTATTCTCGATGAAGCGACTTCAGCTCTTGATTCTGAATCGGAAAGATTAGTACAGGATGCCTTAAATAAACTGATGAAAGGAAGAACGTCCTTCGTAATCGCGCATAGGTTATCTACAATTCGCAATGCAGATTCCATTTTTGTTCTCGATAAAGGCGAAATTGCAGAAACTGGAACGCACGATGAGCTGATTGCTAAAAAGGGAATCTATTCGAACTTAGTAGAACTACAAGGTGTAGAGCTTAGCGCGTAAATTCCAAATCTAATTTCATTTTTCAATTAATATTAGAAGTAGTACGAGTTCAACGCAGGTTATTTTGAAGTATCAGAATATCGAAATATTGCGATATTACGAAATTGCGACAATGAACATATTCGCATGAGCATAGGCGTTTAGCGACCGCTTCTAATGTTAATTTAATATTAACTTAACATTAAGCTCAATATTTAATAATATCTCCAATAAAACACACCACAATTACCTATTTAAACAAGGTTTCAGAAAAAT
Organism: uncultured Flavobacteriales bacterium; assembly: GCA_937876195.1. GTDB lineage: Bacteria > Bacteroidota > Bacteroidia > Flavobacteriales_D > Crocinitomicaceae > UBA4466. The sequence continues at coordinate 267,100 of CALEIK010000025.1, read as the reverse complement.
AAGACCATCAAACAACCTCAATTTAATGTTACTTTATAATTAAGTATCTATTTCCTATTTTTTAATTTAATATAAACTAACAACATTTGTCGCAGCAAAAAAGCGATAAAATGAAAAGAAAACTGCTTCCATTTTTTACTCTACTCCTTCTGATGAATTTTCAGGGCTACAGTCAAAATGACACAATAATGCAAACTCCAGCCACAAAAAAATGGTATGAATCCATTCGGATAAGAGGTTATGCACAGTTGAGATACAATGGCCTTTTTGAAACGAATCCCGATTTAGGTTGTGAACAATGTGACAAATCATGGGGTGGAACAGGAGGCTTCTTCTTTCGTCGGATCCGAGTAATATTTTTTGGACAAATACATCCCCGCGTATATTTTTACATTCAACCAGATTTCGCAAGCTCTCCAAGCAGTGGAACTATGAATTTTGTGCAAATCAGAGATGCCTACTTTGATGTAGGACTGGACAAAAAGAATGAATTTCGTTTTAGAATAGGGCAAAGTAAAGTACCGTTCGGTTTTGAAAATTTGCAATCGAGCCAAAATCGTTTACCTCTCGATAGAAATGACCCGTTAAACAGTGCACTGCGTAATGAGCGGGATATCGGGGTGTTCTTTTATTGGGCTCCAGAAAAAATAAGAAAACGATTTTCCATGTTAGTGCGAGAGGGATACAAAGGTTCTGGTGACTACGGTGTCTTTGGACTTGGGATATACAACGGTCAAACGGCAAGCAAACCAGAATTAAACAAAGAAGTACACGTGGTATCCAGAATCACTTACCCCTTTGAAATTGGCAGTCAAATTTTTGAACCCGGTGTTCAAGCATACACTGGAACATACACCATCGACCCAAAAAGTGTAACACCAGGAGTAATTCACAAGGAGAACTTAACTTATCTGGATCAGCGCGTAGGATTCACAACAGTTCTTTATCCAAGGCCAATTGGATTGCAAGCAGAATACAACTTGGGAGTGGGACCAGAGTTCAATAAGGAAACGAATACCATTGAAACAAAACCGCTCCTAGGAGGTTATGTGACTTTGAACGCAAGAATTCCAATCAAGAATCAATTGATTTATCCTTTCGCGCGAATGCAGTACTACAAAGGTGGTAAAAAGCATGAGCGTGATGCCCGCAGTTATCACATGAATGAGTATGAAATTGGAATAGAATGGTTGCCGTACAAGAATTTTGAAATTGTTGCAATGTACACGTTCTCGAACAGAAGATATGAAGACTTTATTCTGCGTGACAATTATCAAACAGGAAGTTTATTACGACTACAGCTACAAGTGAATTTTTAAGAAATTAACAGATTCTCAGTCCTGCTTCTTGATACTGTTTCATCGTTTTTAACTATGTTTGAAAGAAAACAACGATGAAATATATCAACCTACTAATTTGTGGATTCATACTACATTTTACCTACGCTCAAAATTACACCTCGTATTTCACAGGAAATACAACCGACTTAGTCGTGGCAGCCTCAGGTGGAGTATGCCTCATGGGAGGTGCGACTGAGGAAGATGAGGCAATGAAGTGGTTTCTTGAACGTGCCAATGGTGGAGATATCTTAGTACTTCGAGCTAGTGGATCAGACGGTTATAATGATTACCTATACACAGATCTTGGGGTTACAGTGAACTCTGTTGAAACGATTGTTTTCAATGACGCTACAGCCAGCAGTGAAACCTACATTCATCAAAAAATCATGAATGCCGAGGCTATTTGGTTTGCTGGAGGTGATCAATGGAATTATATTTCTTATTGGCGTGGAAACAGCATTGCTGACCTCATCAACGACGGAATTGAAAACCGATCAATTGTAATCGGTGGCACAAGCGCAGGAATGGCTATTCTTGGTGGCTATTATTTTTCCGCGGAAAATGGAACGGTAACCTCTGCGACAGCTCTAGCGAACCCATACAATACGAACGTGACAGTTGATTCAGATGATTTTCTCCATACCCCTTACATGTCAAACGTGATTACCGATACACATTATGACAACCCAGATCGTAAAGGAAGACAGGTTACGTTTATTGCGCGCACAATGACTGATGAAGGATTAGAAATAAAAGGAATCGCCTGTGATGAATACACGGCGGTATGTATTGATGAAAACGGGTCAGCTAGTGTTTATGGACAATATCCAACCTATGATGACAATGCCTACTTTATTCAAACGAATTGTGAATTAGCAAATAGATTTCCCGAAACATGCAGTAATAACACACCGCTTAACTGGAACCTGGGAGGTGAGGCGCTAAAAGTCTATGCCGTAAAAGGAACCCTAGCGGGAACAAATACCTTTGATTTAAATGATTGGCAGTCTGGTAATGGTGGAACTTGGCTAAATTGGTACGTAGACAATGGAACACTTTTGGAGTCAAATAGCGCTGGAATTAATTGTACGGCAAGCACTATTGATGCTGAAAAGATCAACACTTCCATTTCGGTCTACCCGAATCCGTTCAATGAATTTATTTCGATACAATCCAACGCAGACATGATACAAGAAATTACATTGTTTGATCAAGCAGGAAGAATTGTCAAGCATGCAAGTAATCCGCAACAAAACGCAGTGAATCTCGAAACGAATGATTTAAAAAATGGTTTTTATCTAGTTACCGTTAGAAGCAACGATTCAAACCAGCAGTTCAACATTGTAAAACAATAACTTTACGCTAGTTTAACGCCAACGGGACAATGATCCGAACCGTGAACATCGTTTAAAATGAATGCATCTGCAACCTTTTTACTAAGATTTTCTGACACCAAAAAATAATCTATCCTCCAGCCCACGTTCTTCCCTCGTGCTCCTCCACGGTAGCTCCACCATGAATATTTTATAGCAGCGCCTTGCTTTAAACGAAAGGTGTCCACTAATCCTTTTGAGGTATACCGGTCCATGCCATCAATTTCCTCTTGCATAAATCCCGCTGACTTGTTGTAATTCGCCTTTGGACGTGCCAAGTCAATTTCCTTATGCGCTACATTAAAATCGCCACAAACAATTACAGGTTTTTTGGTCTCCAATGATTTGATATAGTTTAAAAAGTCAGTATCCCATTTTTGTCGGTACTCCAATCGACGTAAATCACTTCCTGAGTTAGGAACATATACTGTGATCACATAAAAGTCTGAGTATTCGGCACAAATCACTCTTCCTTCTTGATCGTGTTCTGTTATACCAATATCATAACTTACCGAAATTGGTGCTGTCTTCGATAAAATAGCCGTTCCTGAATACCCCTTGCGTTCCGCTTCATTCGCGAAAATATGGTAGCCAGATAATTGATCTTGTAGTGTTTCTTTGACTTGTTCCACAGTTGCCTTGGTTTCCTGCAAACAAACGATATCAGCATCCAAGCGCTTCATATCTTTGAAAAAGTCCTTCTGAGCAATCGCGCGGATTCCATTTACATTGAACGAAAGTATGTGCATTCTTAAAGTTTTTTTGTTCAGGTAAAGATATAAAAGTCACACAAATAATTACTTCATCGCCTTGCGGTAAAGTATATAAGCGACAGCTCCAAACAAAATATTAGGTGCCCAAACGGCTATCATTGCTGGGAATCCCAAATTTATAGCGGCAACCGTGGTGACTTTCATTGCAAAAATATAGATGAAAATTATTCCTAGTCCAATGGCAATATTTATACCGACCCCACCTCTTTTCTTCCTGCTGGCAACGGCGATTCCAATGATTGTCAACACGTACGTAGCAAATGGGTAAGACGTTCTCTGGTACAGTTCAATTTCGTATGTCGAAACCATTGGAGATCCCTTTTTACGTTCTCGCTCAATGAATTTCTTTAATTCAAAATAATTCATCGCCTCAGCAATATTGTCGCGTGTCGCCATTTCACCGATGTCGAACTGAAAAATCGTGTCCTTTTCGGCTCCCTCTTCAATAATGTCGTTCGGATACCCTACTTTCCTAACATAGTAATTGAAAAGTTTCCACTCTTTTGTACCGTAGGTGTTTCTTGCTGTTTCCGCCTTGACAAAGCCCAGAAGATTACCCTTATCATCCCACTTTTCAACAACAAAATTATTGATCAAGTCAGTTTCCGCTGTATAACTAGTGAAATAAACGACTTCATTCTGAGGAAACTCAGCATGATAATTTAGAACAGTCATCGCACGGCGATAAAAACGCTCTTCGAATTCCAATCGCGTGTTATTGGATGGTGGAATGATAAAATGGTTGAATATCAAAGAAATTACCATCAAGATAGTTGCTGCAATCATGTAAGGACGCACAAAGCGACTGAACTTACGCCCACTGTTCCAAATCGGTATGATTTCCGTATCCTGTGCCATTTTTGCAGTGAACCAAATCACTGAAATAAAAATGATCATCGACGAGAACATATTGCTGTAGAACAAAACGAAGTTGATGTAATATTCAAAAAACACCTCCTTTGCTGAAGCTCGATTATCAATGAATTCACTCAGCTTGTCCGACAAATCAAACACCGTTGCCAAGATCATAATGACCGCCAACATAAAGAAGAAGGTACTTAAGAACTTGCGGATGATATATCTGTCAATGATTTTTAGCATCTACAAACGATTACCAAGTTTAGGGATCATCTTATTTTTCCAAGCGACAAATGTTCCTGCCTTTATCTGATTTCTTGCTTCTGCCATCAGCCACAAATAAAACGCAAGGTTATGAATTGTAGCAATCTGCATCGCCAAGTGTTCTTTCGAATGCATTAAATGGCGTAAATATGCTTTGCTGTATGTGCTGTCAACATAGGAAGTCCCATTTGGATCTAGTGGTGAAAAATCTTTTTCCCACTTCTTATTCTTTATATTCATTATACCCTCTGAAGTGAATAACATTCCATGTCGTGCATTCCTCGATGGTAGTACACAATCAAACATATCAATTCCCATGGAAATACACTCCAACAGGTTTACCGGCGTTCCAACACCCATTAAATAACGTGGTTTGTCTTCTGGCAGAATTGCACAGACCAAATCAGTGGTTTTGTATAACTCTTCATCCGGCTCACCGACAGACAATCCGCCAATAGCATTTCCAACCGCATCATAAGACGCAATTGTTTCCGCTGACTCTTTTCTCAAATCATCGTAAGTGCTTCCTTGGATAATAGGAAACAGTGCTTGCTCATGTCCATATTTTGATTCAGTAACGTCCATTTGATTGAAGCATCGTTTCAACCAGCGATGTGTCATGTGCATCGATCGTTTTGCGTAATCATAGTCGCATGGATAAGGTGTACACTCATCAAAAGCCATGATGATATCAGCACCAATTGATCGTTGAATGTCAATTGCTACTTCGGGAGAGAAAAAATGATAGCTTCCATCGATATGCGATTGAAATGTTACACCTTCCTCTTTTATTTTCCTTGCACCAGAAAGCGAATAAACCTGATAGCCACCGCTGTCTGTCAAAATAGGTTTGTCCCAATTTATAAATTTGTGCAATCCGCCAGCTGGCTCAATGACATCCAATCCTGGTCGCAAAAAAAGATGGTAGGTATTTCCAAGAATAATTTGGGCTTTTATATCTTCTTCTAACTCATGTTGATGCACTCCCTTCACCGTTCCCGCTGTTCCAACAGGCATAAATATAGGTGTCTCAATAATTCCATGATCTGTATGTAATACCCCTGCTCTCGCCTTGGATTCACTATCAGTATGTTCGAGTGTAAAGTGCATAAATTGTTAATAAGTAAACGGGACAAAGATAAATGTATTTGACAAAGCATGCCATATTTGTACAAAGCAAAAGCAATGTTGGAATTTCTTCCTGTATTTGACGACTCCCTAGGAACCTACTTGTTTGTATGTTTTGCAATTTTTTCGGCAATTCAACTCCTTTTCGTAGTGTTGATTTATAGTCGCTTAGCCTTTCACAGGACAAAAGAAAAGAACAGCGAACTTCCAGGTGTCTCCATCATCATTGCAGCACGAAATGAATCAGATAATTTATTTAAAAACTTACCGTTCATTTTCGATCAAGACTATCCAAATTTTGAGGTAGTCGTGGTCAATCACCAATCCATGGATGATTCCAAATACATCTTAGATGCCTACGCACATGAATTTCCCAATATGAAAGTGATTACCGTAGAGCGAAGTGAACATCTCAAGTACGGAAAAAAACTACCACTGACGATTGGAATTAAAGGAGCGAAATACGAGCATCTAGTGTTTACCGATGCCGACTGTCGACCTGCAAGCAATCAATGGTTGAGAAGTATGAGCAACTCATTCAATGAAAAACACGAAATCGTATTGGGCTATGGACCCTACAAAAAGAAGAAAGGGTTACTCAACAGAATTATTAGATTTGATACAGTTTGGATTGCATTGAACTACTTTTCATTTGCTAAAACAGGACTGCCCTACATGGGAATTGGTCGAAATATGGCCTACACCAAATCTGTATTCAACAGTGTTTCAGGTTTCAAATCGCATTACTCATTATCTTCAGGAGACGATGACCTATTTGTCCAGGAAGCAGCCAAAAAAAGAAATTACACCATCAACATTGATCCAGATGCGTATTGTCATTCAGAGCCAGCATCCACCTGGGAAAAATGGATTCGTCAAAAGTCAAGGCACTTCACTACGACTGAGCGCTACAAGGTTATTAAAAAGTTAATGTTAGGAATCTATCCACTATCGCTGTTATTAATGCTAATTTCCTTTGTTACTTTGTTGTTTGATTCCAATTTCATTTGGTTAACCTTAGTGGTTTTCATCTTCGTATTAGCGATAAAGTGGATCGTATTAGGCAAAGCCTTTAAGAAATTGAACGAGTCAACATTTATTGCATTACTTCCTTTATTGGACATTGCTTATGCGCTTTTCGCACCTGCTTTGTACTATGCAATTGATAAAAAGGACAAAAACAAATGGTAGACAATAGTCATTTATCAGATAAAGCACAGCGGGATTTAACCCTCATTGATGCAGCTATCAAGGGTGATCAATCCGCTTATGCTGAGTTAATGGGTAAATACCGTGAATCCATCTATTTCACCATGCTAAAAATGGTAAACAACACGGATGATGCGGACGACTTGACAATCGAAGCATTTGGAAAGGCTTTCAATCGACTGGAGCAATACACGCCGAATTATGCATTTTCTACGTGGTTATTTAAAATCGCCTCCAACAATTGCATCGATTTTATTCGTAAAAAGCGGATCAAAGTGACTTCCATGGATTCAGGGATGACAACGGATGACGGAGAGGTACTCTTCTTCGATGCAGAAAGCAACACCCTTGACCCAGAAGAAACCATCATGCACAAACAAAAGGTAGTGCACATGCGTGAACTGGTCAACAAGTTAAAACCTCGTTATCGCGTTCTTGTCGAAAAACGTTACTTTGAGGAGTTGAGTTACGAAGAAATTTCTGAAGAATTAAATCTTCCACTTGGAACTGTGAAAGCTCAACTATTTAGGGCGCGTGATTTCCTCGCAAATATGATGGAAAAGACGAAAGATAATTTCTAAGTCATGCAGGACATTGATCTCATCGCACATTATTTCCCAGATTTAACTGCCAATCAGCAACAAAAATTCGATGCCCTAGGAAAGCTATATGCTGAATGGAACAGCCAAATTAATGTAATCTCTAGAAAAGATACTGACAACTTCTATGAACGCCACGTATTGCATTCATTGGCGATTTCGAAAGTGATACAATTTAAACCAGGTACACGAATTCTAGATATTGGAACTGGCGGCGGTTTTCCCGGGATTCCACTCGCCATTATATTCCCGGAGTGTGATTTCTTGTTAGTCGACTCAATCGGCAAGAAAATCAAAGTTGTGAACGAAGTTACACAAGCATTAGGACTGACCAATGTCCGCACCATGCACGAACGGGCAGAGAATATCAACGAGCAATTTGATTTCATTGTAAGTCGTGCCGTTACCGCTATGCCGACATTTATGAAATGGACGAAAGGAAAGCTATTAAAGGAGAATAAAAATCAATTGAAAAACGGTATTCTCTATTTAAAAGGCGGTGATTTACGCGAGGAAATGGCTGGAATACGAGGGCACATTCGCTACACGAACATTAGTGTTTTTTTCAAAGAAGAATTTTTCGAAACGAAGAAGGTGGTTTATTTACACTAGAAATAACCATCTCTACATGCTCGATGTGCGGGTCTTAGCTTTCGAATTCAATACATCGCCATATTTCGATATTACATTCAGTGCTTGCTTCGCAGGTGCAAAATTTAAAATAGTCGAGGTCGTCTAATGAAAAGCAGTGATTAATCCAACTTATACTTCTTGAAAAACGCATCCCAGTCCCACACAAAATTCTCAACGACTTCATCCATACGTTTTAAAAACAAAGGGTTCGGTGCTTGCATGCGTTTGAAGTACTCATCTTGAAAGTTGTACAAAGTATATTTATCAAAAATCGCTTTTGACATCCCGTAAATCATATTCTTGGAAGGGTTATTCAAACGCGAAATAAGTGTTTTATAATCTTTCAACAGTGACTTAAACTCAGAAACTGGCATATCATAGACTTTCGCTAACTTTTCATAAACCAATTTTTCAACTTTATCTGCTTGCTCGGGGTCAAATGCACTTTCTAAGAAAGACATATTCCCAACAATCAATATTAATGCAAATTCATAAGTGTCCGTTGGTTGAATATTAGGCGAACGAACAAATGCTGGGTCATCGTTAATAAATTCTGCCACGACTGGAAAACCAGTATCGATTGTATTGAATAAACTATTGATAAATATATTTGCCAATTTATCGTCGCTTATCTTTTTCCGTAAAATAGTTCCAAACATTGCTCTGAGGTTGAGATTTATTGTTCTATGCAAAGGTAAGCAACTGAAAAAGTGATTTTAAGCACCCATTTTTTGGTTTTCAACAATCTTTTCCACAGTTATTAACATTTTGTTCACGTTTTGTTTATTTGTAACATACATTCGAGGTACGGCACGGTTTAGTGTACAGATCTACAAGTTGCAATATCGCAATATTTCGAAATTCCAAATTCATCGGGTTCAATATTAACACACTGAAAAACAACCTTTTATTAATTAACCAAATTTCGAAATATTGCGATATTGCGTTTAATCCAACTCTTCTTTGTCTGAACCAATATTGACTACCCGTCGACTTTCATAAACCTCACTTTCAATACTACCATCCACCCCACATTCAACTCATACGAATGTAACACCATTCATCCTATTTAATTTTACTCTTTTCGCTCTTAAAGTGTATTTTTGTAGAATACATCCAATCCCGATGATTATGAAAAGAAACCAACTCATATTACTTACCATTTTTCTAGTGCTCACTGCATTAATTTACGTGGTACTTTCCGCAAATAAAAAGGAATTTGAAAAAGACGTTAAAAAGGAAAATACCACAGTTTTCGTCCCTGTCACTGAAGTGAAAAATGAGATGAAAATGTTGGTTTTAACCTCATATGGGCAGATTCTACCAAATTCTGAAGTGATCATTTCAGTTGAAGTACAAGGTGAATTGCAAAAAGGGGATGTATCAATGAAACCAGGGACAAACTTTCGCGCGGGACAAATACTTTACCGCGTCAACAACAAAGAAGCGTTCTATACATTGACAGCTAGAAAAACAGGATTAAGCAATTTAATCATCAACATGATGCCTGATATTGAATTAGATTTCCCATCTCAAAAACAGAAATGGACAAGTTTTTTAAATGCCCTCCAACCTGACAAGATGTTACCAGCTCTACCAGAGATTAATTCGGACAAAGAACGTATGTTTCTCACAAGCAGAAATATTCTTACCGAATACTACAACTTAAAAAGTCTCGAAGTCCGCATGGAAAAGTACTTTTATCTTGCTCCATTTAACGGGACAGTGATTGCTGTTTATTCTGAACCAGGTGCCATTGCAAACCCGGGTGGACAAATAGCAAAAATTGCTAAAACGGGTGATTTTGAAGTGAAAGTTCCGATATCCATGGACGATTTACAGTTATACAAGGAAAACAGTTCCGCAGAATTCTATGATTCAAACAATGAAAAAATTGCGACCGGGAAAATAATTCGTGTTTCAGATGTAATTAATCAACAAACGCAATCTGCTGATGTGTACTATTCAGTGAAGCCTTTGAAAGATAAAAACATCTACAACGGAATGTTTCTGAACGTTTCCATCAATAAAAAAGCGCAAAAGGAAACAGTTACACTTCCAAGATCAGCAGTGAAGGATGGTGTGGTTAAAGTGCTTAAAGATTCAAAACTAGTACCTGTTGAAGTGACAATCGTGAGCTCTAAACCTGATTCTGTCTATGTGACTGGTCTTTCAGATGGTCAACACGCCGTGCTCGAACAAGTAGAAGAAAGTAAAGGAAAGGTAACGTACAGTGGAGTTGTAAGATAATAAAGTGCCATGAGAAGAGTCATTCAGTTTTTTATCAATCGTCCCATCTGGGGAAATGCCGCCATAGCACTCATTTTGATGTTTGGGTTGTTTTCGATTTTCACGATGAAACGGTCGTTTTTTCCCGAACTTGATCCAAATCAAATTGTAGTAACGGTATTTTATCCTGGTGCATCTCCCAGCGAAATGCAAGAAGGAGTTACGATTAAAGTCGAACAGTCCATTAACGGACTGGATGGGATTGAAGAAGTGAATAGTACATCTTCGGAAAACTTCGCACAAATCAACATCAAAGCATACGTCGATACAGACATGGACGACTTGTTAAGTGAAGTTGAAAACAGCGTCAATTCTATCAACTCATTTCCTCAAGGTGCAGAACGCCCTCTCATCAAGCGACTCAAGTCAGGTGGAATGGGAAGCGTTGTGGCTTTTGTTGGTGTTTCTGCAAAAAAAGACGATGCCTCAACAACGCAATTGACGGACATGGCTTCGCAGGTGGAGCGGGACCTGCTAAACACAAAAGTGATTAGCCAAATTGTAAAGAACGGTTTTCCTGAAAAGGAAATCACAATCAATGTGCGCGAACAGGATCTGCTACGCTTTAATATTTCAATGCAAGAAATTGCACTAGTAGTTGGGTCTAAAAATGTTGACATTACAACAGGAATGATTCGTGGTGGATTGGAAGAAATGAACATTCGTTCAAACAATCGCAGCACTTCAGCAGATGATATTTCAAAGATTTTGGTGCGTACGACGCCAACTGGTGAGAAAATTACCATTGGTGATGTCGCAGACGTTCAACTGGGTTATTCCGAAGGATCACAAGAAGCTAAATACAACGGAAAGCCAGCCGTTTCATTTCAAATTGAAAAAACTCCTGAACAGGATATTACTGAAATCACCGAGGCGCTTTACGACTACAAAGAAGAGTTTGAAAAGAAAAATCAAGAGTATAATTTCAATATCTTCTACGAGTTCAACAGTATGTTGAATGAACGCATCGATTTACTTACCTCCAACGGACTAATGGGGCTGATTTTGGTACTGGTCTTCTTGGGACTTTTCCTGAACATCAAACTGTCCGCTTGGGTGGCATTTGGAATACCATTCTCATTTCTTGGAATGTTCATTTTTGGACTGATGTACGGCATTTCCATCAACATGATTTCACTCTTTGGGATGATCTTAGTCGTAGGAATTCTAGTCGATGATGGTATTGTAATTACCGAAAACATCTACGCACATTTTGAGAAAGGCAAACCTGCTCACAAGGCTGCACTGGACGGAACAATGGAAGTTCTCGGATCTGTGTTTAGTTCTGTATTGACAACAATAGTCGCTTTCTCTATTCTTCTTTTCGTTGAAGGACTAGAAATGATGCGTGAAATGGCGTTCGTCGTAATTTCCTGCCTTGCATTCTCGCTCTTTGAAGCGTTTATCGTATTGCCAGCTCACCTTGGTCATAAATCAGTACTGGCGGAACAAAAGACATTTTCTTACAGTTACATGAAGGGAATCCTGTTCATGCTTGGTGGGATTGTTGTAATTTTCATTGGCACTAGATTGATTCCTTCCGAACCAAGTTTCGGACTCCTCCTCTTCCCATTCTGCTTATTCATTTTGGGAGCAATGCTCATTTACGGTGGATTTGTAAAATCACCCATGGAGAATGGTGTTCGATCAGGAGCGGACAAAGGAATTAAATATGTCCGAGACAATTGGTTCAACAAAGCCGTAGAAATGATTGTTGGGACAAAACGCAAGTGGTACCGACTTGGATTTGCGTTTCCATTGTTGTTTACGATTATGATCTTCACCCTATTTGCAAAAGGGGTAATTTCCTTTACCTTCTTTCCAGATATTCAACCTGATTTTTTCACCATAGAAGCTGCCTACAAGCCTGGCGACACAAAGGAGAAATCAGAAAAATTCGTGGAAACAGCGACGCAAATTCTGTTTGAAGAAAATCAACGTATTATTGACGAATCAGGCGATTCATTGTTGACCTATTACTCGAGTAACGTTGGGTTTGCCATGAATATTTCTCAAGCGGGGAATCACGCCTCCATGGTGCAAGTGTTTTTCAATGGAGAAAATTCTAAAACTCCTGTCGATACATTGATGAATCGTATCATAGAACGGTTAAATGCATCTCCCGAAGGAAAATTAGCACAAGATACCTACGTTGGAGGGTTTAACCGATTTGGAAAAGAAGTCGAAGTTGGATTGACTTCTGCCAATCAAGCTAGTTTACAAGGTGCACGTGAATTATTCAAAAAAGAATTGGCGAACATCAGCGGAGTCTTCAATATCAAAGACAACATGCCCCCAGGAAAGACGGAAGTCTACCTCGATATGAAACCTGAAGCTGAAATCTATGGTATCAGCGAAAATGAAGTCTTAGCGCAGATTCGACGAGGATTCTTTGGTCAAGAAGCGCAACGTGTCATCATTGGAACAGACGAAGTCAAAATCTGGGTGAGGTACCCGAAAGATGAAAGAAGTTCGCTGTCTGATTTAGAACACATGAAGATTAAAACAGCTTCGGGGATTGCGATTCCACTCGAACAATTGTGCGACTTCACGCTTGGAAGAGCAGCAGAAAGCTTGAAGCGAAGAGACGGACAACAAATCATCAAAGTGGATGCTGAATGCCTTGATCCTGATGCCGTAGCGAAAATCAATGAGAAAATTACGGATAACGTGATTCCAAAAGTGCAACAGGCGTATCCTGATGTTCAATTCAAGCGCTTAGGTCAGTTTGAACGAAGTCAAAAAACTGGAAATTCGATGCAGTATGTGAGTTTGATCGGAATTGCCATCATGTTCATCATTTTGACTTTGCACTTCAATAGTTTAAGCAGTGCCTTCCTCATCATGTTGGTAATTCCTGCTGGAGTTGCAGGTGCGTTTTTGGGACATGGACTGATTGGAATTCCAGTGTCAATTCTTTCGATTTTTGGGATGATTGCATTGATTGGTGTACTCATCAACGATGCCATCGTTTTCCTTGATCGCTACAATCAATTGTTAGAAGAAGGAGAAGACATCAAAACAGCAGCGTTAAATGCTGCGGCATCTCGTTTTAGACCTATTATTTTGACATCATTGACGACAGTAGCGGGACTGTTGCCTATCATCTCTGAAACGAGTATGCAGGCACAATTCCTCATTCCAATGGCAGCATCCATTGCATTTGGCGTACTATTCGGAACGATTTTCATCCTCTTCTTCTACCCCGCGGCAATTATTTTCTGGAATGCGTCACGTAGAACTGGAAGACGAATTTGGACGGGAGAAAAAAACATTGACCCACGGAAAGTAGAACCTGTATTAAAATTAGCAGCAAACAAACATGAATTTGAAAACGAATAGTCTCATCCTACTTCTTTTTATTGCTTCATACAGCATTGGTCAAGAAAAACTTTCGGCATCACAGGCCGTATTCATGGCCTTGGAGAATAATTACCAAGTATTGATTTCAGAAAAACAACACGAAATCAACGAGAAAAACAATACGTGGTCGGAAGCTGGATTGTTTCCTACGGTTACCTTGACTGTGGGACAAAACAACGCGATTCAAGACAACACCAACAACCCGTTTACCTTTACACCAGGAATTATTCTCAATCAATCACTTGCTCCTACCTTGAGTGCTAATTGGAATATTTTTAGCGGTTTTCAAGTAAAAATGTCGAAACAACGCCTTGAGCAATTGGAAATACAAAGCGGAAACAACGTCATCGCGGTAATAGAAACTACCATTCAAGATGTCCTCAAAACGTATTATCAAGCGCAATTGCAATACGAGCGAATGAAGTTGTTTGAAAATATCATGTCCCTTTCTAGAAGACGGAATCAATACTATGAATTAAAGGAGAAATACAGCAGTTCAAATTCGTTGGAAGCGTTGCAGTTTAGAAATCAATACCTAACGGATAGCACGAATTACATCATGCAGGAGATTTCGTACATCAATTCGATTCGAAACCTAAAAATCATGATGAACGATACGACGGAATTCAACAGGGATATCGAATTGACGGATAAATTGGATGTTGCTATTGGAATTGTTGACTTTGAAGCTGCGAAAGACGATATGCTTTCAAATAATCAAAATTTAAAAAATCAATACCTCGCGTTGGAATTGCAGAAAACAACGACTTCTTTTCAGAAATCATTTTTATATCCGACTCTAAGTTTTCAAATTGGTGCAAGTCCCAGCTGGTCGACAGTACGAGAAATTAAGGATGATTTGTTTGAGGCTAAAGTGACGAATCTCTCCTATTACGGAAATTTCACGTTGCGCTACAACATTTTCAACAATTGGAAAGACAAGCGCGCAGTCGAAGTTTCAAAAATTCAGGAAGAGATTAGTAGTTTGAACATCGAGAGTATGAAACTCACCTTGACAAATTCTCTTCAAAATATGATTGAGTTGTATCAAGTTCGATCGCAATTAACGAGCATCTCAGAGGAAAACCTCGTTTATGCAGAAAAGGCGTTTGAATTGGCTGAAAAACGATTTGAGCTGGGAAGTTTAAATTCAATCGACTTGGCAAGTTTTCAGCAGTCGTATCAAAATACGATGATTCAGCACTATGAAAACTTGTACAACAAGCTTGATACGTATTTGGAAATCTACAAAATGACCGGGAAAATCAGCTTGGAATATTCGAAGTAAACAATAACGCTCCTAGTGCTTCTTTTTCTTTCTTCAGTTTTTCGATTTCGCCACGCTCCGTTTTCATCAGAATAACAAAATTCGTTTTGACAGAAATGTGGTGATAATACAGGTAAAACTGAAACGCAAACAATCCAAATACAGGCATTGAAAAGAAATAAAATAATTTCTGCCAAAAACTGAGATCGACAGCGAAATCGATCAGATACAGAAATCCAAAATAATTCAAGGGATAAAAAACCAATCCCATCAATACAGAAACTGGCGCGTAATATTCAACGTCCCTGACCAATTTCAATACAAGGACATCCATCACTTTGTATGGAACAATGTTGTGAATAAACCCAAACAAGAAAAAAGGCAATCCCACAACAAGCGCTAACGTCGATTGAATCAACTGGCGAATGAACATCGTCGATCGATAGGTTCGATCTAAAAAAGCCGGAACAATTTGAAGTGCTTCAAGTTTTTCTTTCAATTCAGCAGTTGTAGTTTTAATCTGCTCTAGTCGTTCAGGATCTGAGGTCCTCATCTCGTTGATAATCGAATTGATCTCGCGCAAAAACGTCACATTGTTCTCCATTCCCTTGCGTCTAAGTCGCATTTTTCGAGTTCCAAACAATGCCACTAGGTCATCTACGAGTTCATCGTAATTGTTTGTCGTAGCGTTCACCAACAACACCGATAATTTTTCTTTGAACACCGCTGTCAACTCGCGCGCGGCTTTGGAACTGTTTTCCTTGAATAACTCGAGGTGAGGTTTTGCAGAAATCGGTTCACCAACAGATACCAGCACAGAACTTCTGAATTTTTCGGCTTTGGAATAGACCAAACCAACAGGAACGATCTCCAAGTTCGATTTCAACAATCCTCTGCGCTCGACTTCCAATGCAATTCGCGCAGTTCCTGACTTTAACTCACGCAATTGATGTTCCTTGAAACTATTTCCTTCTGGAAAAATGACCACCGTTTTCCCTTCTTCCAACAAGCGATAACAGGCTTCAAAAGAATCGGTATTGCTAATGCCTTTTGTGGAAGCATCCGTCGCGCGATTGATTGGAATTAACCCAAGTCCCTTCAGTAGCCATTTTTTCAGTGGTGAATTGAAAAAGGTCCCTTTTGCCATGAAATAAATCGGATCCTTACTGATGTAACTAATCAACCAGCCGTCCATCATGGTGTTTGGGTGATTAGCGATAATAATTCTAGGTGCAGAAGTGTGCAATTGTTTAATATTCTTCACACGGATTTCACGGTAGTAAAACCGAATGCCCAATCCAATTATTATTTTCAATAATTTGTAAATCATAGCAGAAATCTCGGCGAAAGATAAGAAAAGTAAAATCGCAATATGTCGATATTGGCATTTACTTCATTTAACGGAGTTATATTGAATCGTAAAATCGACATATTGCGATTTTACTTCAGATCAAGCTGCGATTCTAAATTTTAAAATTCAGATGACAATTAGAGTTCTTCAGTGCAAAACAACTTATTCAACGGATTTACATTTCGAAATATTACGATATGTAGAATTTCCGTCATCGAGCATTGCACATTAAGCCCAATCGAAATTTCGAAATATTGCAATATTACAATTTACCTCATATCGAGTTGGGATCTTAAATTTTAAAATTGAGATGACCAATATAGTTCGTAGGCATAAAAACAACCTATTCAAAATATTCACATTTCGAAATATTGCGATATGTAGAACTTCGGTCATCGAGCCCGTCGAAATATCGAAATATTGCGATATTGCGAAATATGCATCTTCTAACAACAAAGCCAGCACCAGAATTCTTGAATAATTGAATCTTTAAATCTCTGAATTTCCTATTTTCCTTAAATTCGTGCTATGAACAGCTTTCCAACTGCATATTTGAATAGTAATGACGGTACTTCACTACTCGCATTTGGTGATGGTGAACAACTGATTCTAGAAGCTGGAAATCCTTTCGATCAGATTCAATCATTTATAGATAGAAACGAAGGCAAATTCATTTTTACCTGCTTGAGTTATGATCTAAAAAATGACATTGAAGACCTGAGTTCTCAAAATTTCGATGGCGTTCAATTTCCAAAAGCGCTACTGTGGGTTCCTATGTATGTCGTTGAAATTGACAATTCCGATGTTGAATTTATCCAAGGCGAAGTAACTGCAGAAGGTAAATCCTTTGTTCAGGACTTTTTGAAGGTGCAACAGATCACAGAACATGAAAGCTATTCCATTCAACTAGAACCGAGAACGAGTAAGGAAGAATACTTGGCCCATGTCGCTCAGTTAAAAGAAGAAATTCAGTTGGGGAACATTTATGAAGTCAATTACTGTCAAGAGTTTTTTGCCGAGAACGTCGAGATTCCTGAACCATTGAACGCGTATTTTAAATTGAACAATATTACAAAAGCACCCTACTCAGCCTATTTCAATAGCGACGACTTTGTGTTGATGTGCGGAAGTCCCGAACTCTACATCGGTCGCAGTGGAAATAAATTAACCTCATCGCCGATCAAAGGAACGAGTAAACGAGGAAGTACATCGGAAGAAGATGAATTACTGAAAACACAATTATTGAACGATCCAAAAGAACGTTCCGAAAATGTGATGATTGTTGATTTGGTGAGAAATGACTTATCGAAAATTGCAACAAAAAACAGCGTTCAGGTGGACGAATTGTTTGGAATTTACACCTTCGAAACGGTGCATCAGATGATTTCCACGATTTCCTGTCAGGTAGATTCAGCGACTAATTTTACTGATATTCTCAAAGCAACCTTCCCCATGGGATCAATGACAGGTGCTCCGAAAATCAGCGCTATGCAATTGATTGAGCAACACGAAGATTTTAAACGTGGACTGTATTCTGGAAGTATTGGAATGATTGCACCGAATGGCGATTTCGATTTCAACGTGATTATTCGTTCACTTATTTACAACAAACGAACGCAATATCTTTCCTGTTCTGTCGGCGGCGCAATCACCATTAATTCAATTCCAGAAAACGAATACGAAGAGTGCAATGTGAAGGTCAAGCGAATTCTAAATGCGATGAATGCATAACCTGGAACAGCATATTGAAGCACATTGGGGACATTTGAAATCAAACCCTGCAGTTGTAGCGTGCAGCGGTGGACTCGACTCAACCGTTTTGCTGCACGTGCTTCATAAACTTAAATTTGATGTCCGCTGTGTGCACGTCAACTACCACTTGCGCGGAGAAGATTCTGACAAAGACGCTGCATTCATTGAAGCTTTTTGCATGAAAAGAAAAATTCCAGTGGAAATACGCTCTGAATCAATTTCTGAACGATTGGAAAACGGTGGAAACCTACAACAGCTGGCACGTGAGATTCGCTATAATTGGTTTTCTGAGATTAAAAAGGAGAATCCGAACTCCCACGTGTTTTTAGCGCACCATCAGAATGATCAAGTCGAAACGTTTTTTCTAAATCTTGCGCGGAAATCTGGCGTAATGGGACTGGCGTGTATGCCTGAAGAACGAGATCGAATTGTGCGACCATTGCTCAGTTTTTCCAAGGACGAATTAAAGAAATATGCCCTTTCTGAAAACCTCACTTGGCGCGAAGATGTTTCGAATGCATCCAATAAATACCGTCGAAATTTGTTGCGGAATGAAATCCTCCCCTTCTTGAAAAAGGAAATTCCTTCCATCAACGAAAGTGTGTTATTGCTCATTACTCATTTCCAACAGAAACAACAAGAACTGGAAGAAAAGATAACGCCTATCGTTGAAGAAGTGAAGGAGACAAACTCAATTGAGATTGATCGCATCAACACTATGGATGATTTTGAATTAGTTGAGTTTATGCGTCAATTCGGTCAACCGCGCCAAAAAGCAACGGAACTCAGAACCATTTGTGATGCACAGAAAGGAAAAAAGGTGGATTTCATTTCGGATCCGACACAGTTTTTCCAATCGGTAGTGAAAGAAGATAAAATGGTAAGCTTTATTCCTCTGAATCAACAGAAACCAAATTTCAATTTAGTGATTGAGCAGGTAAACGAACTTCCCGTCACATTTTCCAAAAATGAAATTTACCTCGATGCTCAAAAAATTTCAGGTGAACTTGTCTTGCGCGAATGGAAAATCGGCGATCGCATGCACCCGATTGGAATGAAAGGATCAAAATTGATTTCTGAGATCATTGCAGATGCTAGAATTACAGCCGATGCTAAAAATAACATTCAGGTGCTACACGACGATGAAGACATTCACTGGTGCGTGGGACTGAAAATTGGGAGGAAGGCAATTGCCACAGTGGATTCTAAAAAGAAGGTGAAGGTGACGATTGTGGGGTGAGGAGGAGATCGACTATTCTACTTTAGGCAATATGGAGTTTGCTCGAGTGTAATTGTGCGCCATTTTGCTTACAGCATGTTATGGTTATCTATCCATGAATCTTTCTAATTCTCCATTGACAAAAGTGAATACATCACCACTATTTTTATTTCCATATATGTAAATCATTTTGGTTTTAGTTTTCATCACTTCTTGTTCAATTTTGGTAGGGTCTCCTTTGCTGTCAATTAGCTGCTCTTCAGTCATGCCAATAAAATACTCACCTTTAATAAGCTTGTCAGCTAATTCTTCGCCGTATTTTTCTTTTAATCCATCTTGACGCAATTTTTCATTTTTTGCATTTTGAAATTGTTTTCTAATTCTTTCAACATTTGATCGAACCTCGAAGAGAGACAATTTATCCAACTGTTCGATGGTTTCATCATAATTCTGGATGTTCTTCTGGATGTCTGAAAGACCGTCAATCAAATTGAATTTCTCTTGAATGTCATCCAAATGTTTATCCCACCTTTTAATAGGCATTTTCTTCAACTCGGATTCTACTTCCAAAATGTTGATTCGTCCATCGAGATGTTTAATTCGATCAGTTTTTTCTTTCGCTTTTTTGTTCAGATTTTTATTTCCTGAAACAATTAAAAAAATCAAGGCTAACACTCCAATTGAGATTAGTCCAATTATCATGGGTATGCTCATGTTTCAATTTTTTAATTTTTATATTCTATTAACCATAACATGCGAAAAAACCACAACTACTCCCGCCTTTACGGAATGTAGTCTATTCCCATTATCTATTTTTGCATTCCAATGTACAAAAAATCTCTTTCATAACTCAAAAGCCATTCGGTAATAGTCAATTGTTAAACCATTAATTATGACATTGATCTCTCAATTGAAGAGGGTAGGTCGTACTATAACCTACTTACATTAATTGGTTCAAACATAGATTTTGTTCTAGCTGAGTCTGCTCCTCTAAAATACCCATTAATTAGAGCATCAACACTCAATGAAGATATGTCTGCAATGTAAGACGTTATTACAACTGGTTCTCGTCCTTCAATTTCAATAATCACATGTTCATGGAAAACCCATGGGAGTCTATTCAAAAAACCATCATTTGAGAAATAGTGTACTTTTTTGAATCGTTTTTTTTGAACGAAATTTTTCTCACCAGTTTTTTTGTTTATTAAGGTAATTCCTTCTGTTGTTATGGTAATCTTTTTATGTACGGAATACTTTAAATAGTTCATTAACATATACACCGATGGAAAAGTAAGTATGCCTATTAAGAATATGAAATAGAAAACAAAGTCAAAATAAGTGAATTTATCATCCAATAATGGCACAGTAAAATAAATTACCAAAAGGTGGCCAATAATGAATAAAAATATAAAAAAAGTTTGCTTAAAGAATCTTACAAACTCCAATTCAAATTCTTGTTTTTGTGACATGGTTTGAAATAGTCTATTGGTAATGACGCTTGCCCAAAATACACAAAAAACGATTAGGTTGGCTGGTTTAAGTGTTTTAGACCGTGTTATGCATATTTCATTTACAATACTTTGAATATAGTGAGTCTGCCTCATTAAATCCTTTTTCTTGAGACATAATAAAATATTTACAGGCTTCTTTTTGATTGCCTAATTTTTCGTAACACTCACCCAGACGACAAAAACAGTAATCTAAGAAATAATCAATACCAACACAAAAGTCTAAATCTATTATTGCTTCTTCAAAATTATTGTTTTTCATATAAGCCATTGCTCTATAATAAGAAATGTCGCCAATTGCAATTGAATAATCTGGACCTTCATTAGACGAGCCATCTGGATTAGTTACAATAAGTTTAATTTTCGGAGCTGAGCGGTTCGCACTTTCAGCATAGGTGTAATGCTCAATTGCCTTTTCGTAATTCTCTTTAGTTTCGAAATGTTGGCCAAGATTGAAATGCGCTAACATATTTTTCGGGTCTAAATCGACAACTTTCTCACAATCTTTAATTGCGCCATCAATATCTTTGAGTTTTGTTTTGGAAGCTGCCCTGTTTATGTAGGCAAGGATGTTTTCTGGGTCAAGTTTAATCGCGTTGTTAAGAATTTCTATAGATTCTCTATATTCTCCTGAGTCATGTTTTTCTCCAGCTAAATAAATTAAGTCTTTTTCACTTTGTTCTCTAGACTCTGGAGAAATACAGCTTGGCAAATATGTTGAGACGATTAAAAATAAAATGAATATTCTGTACATAGGTTTCTTTATGCATAACATGCGAACAAACCAACTGGTTTATTCCCATTATCTATTTTTGCATTCCAATGTACAAAAAATCTCATTCATAACTCAAAAGTCATTCGCTAGAATGAGGGGTGTTATTGACTAATCTCCCAATACCTCAACAATCGGCTTACCTGTCATCACACTTGGATTCTGCACGTACAACATGTGTGTTAACGTCGCCACAATGTCTGTAATCATTACGTTTCTGTAAATTTCTTGTGCTTTGACATTCTTTCCATACCAAATCAGCGGAACGTGTGTGTCGTAACTAAATGCAGAACCGTGACTTGTCCCCTTTCTCGCAGATTCAGAATCCGCTGAAGTTGGCAAGTAGCCTGGTTCAGTGATAAAAACCACATCTCCACTTTCTGCATGGTGATATCCTTTGCGCACCATGTCCGTCCATTCATCATCCATATACGAATGATAAAGTTCCTCTGCTGTAAACACACGTTTCACATTTTCCCATTGTTGAATTTCATGCGCAACAAATTTAGCCACCTCATCAACTGTCAATCCGAGTGAATCGATGCGCTCGTGGTTCAAGTAGATGTTTAAATTTTCTTCCGTTAAGATCAAGTCAGCATCGTACTCATCAAGCGATGTCTCACGAAGCTGGGCCATCTTTTCTCCCATGAAAAAATAACCTCCTGGAAGTTTTTTATCGATCAACAATTGAGGAACAGGCACCACCGCATGGTCTGCCGTTATGAAAAGTGTAAACTCCCCCTTCCCTACTTTTTGCTCAAGGGCAGCAAGCAATTTCTTTAAGTCCTGATCCAAACGAATGTACGTGTCTTCAATCTCCACCGATTGTGGTCCAAATGCGTGACCGATCATATCAGGCGTTGAATAGCTAATGCACAACATATCCGTTTGATTGTCTTTTCCAAGTTGTTCGCTTTCAATAGAAGCAATCGCAAAATCGGTCAAATAAGTATTCGCAAAGGGCGTGTAGGTAAACAAACTGTAGCCGTTTCCACCGTTCAACATTTCACTCAATTTATACGGGAAAATCGGCTTGGTTTTTCCACCCAACAAATGCTCATAAGGTGAATCGTCAGGTCCACTTGCCACATAACTCTCGATTGGATAATAGGTCGTCCAGTCTTGTTTTAAATAATTTTCGACTTCATTCTTCCCATTAAACTTTTCTACCCAAGCAGGAAGTTGATCTTTAAAGAAAGTGCTCGTAATGAATTTTCCCGTTGCATAATCGTACCAATACGAACCGTCGCTTAAATGTCCACCCGGTAAAATTGCGCCCCTGTTCTTTATCGACATCGAAACTACCTTCGCATTTGGATAGGTTAATTTCAATTGATCGGTAATCGTGTTCGATTTTAAATTACGTGGAGAAAATTCCCCATCGTCGGAATCCGTCCCAACAGATTGCACCAAAGAATCATCCACGCAGTTCACTCCAGCGCCTGTTGTTCTATCGTACCAATCATTCCCTACAATTCCGTGATTGCTCGGCGTCGTTCCTGTGTAAATGGACGCATGACCTGGTCCAGTGTAGGTTGGAATGTAATTAAAATTCGTATTTCGACAATTTGCCCCTGCGTTCATAAGCAGTTTAAAACCACCTTCTTCAAATCGATCGTAATACCGGTACAAATACTCGTAACACATTTGATCTACTACAATTCCAACTACCAATTTTGGTGACTTCTCTTGTTGGCTGTGACTAATTGAAATGCAGGTAAATAAAATGACAGTGCTAAGGAGTATTCTCATTGTTTGGAATTTTTACTCAAAGTTAGTTTTTTTTCGATATACCTATTTTAAGGTTTTGTTAAACTAATTGAACGACGGGAGTTTTGTGTAGCCCTCCGGGATATGATGCGCGGGGGCGGTTAACCGTCAGCTATGGCTGACGGTTAACCATGGTGTAGCACTCTGTGCTATAGTGCTATATCTATTTATTAGCCAAATCTCCATGAGATCTCTCAAAATAAGAAGCAAAGCATGCAAAACAAATCACTTCGTGTTAAACCCTACCCCTACTAGCGCGGAGCGCTAAACATAAATAACCCAAAGCCAAAAGCTTTGGGTTATTTACATATCTAATCAACTCCGCACAGCGTGCGGCACATTCCTAGTACATCACCACCAATTTCGCAGGTTGTGCGAATTCACCTAGATGCACAGTATAAATACCTTGCTTCAACCCATCAACGGCTAGCTCAATTTGGTTCGTTTCTCCATCCACCACTTTCTCAAGTACAACCTTACCTGATTGATCGAAAATCTTTACTTCTCCAGAAGAAATCACTTTAGAGAGACTGATCGTCACCATATCTGTCGCTGGGTTGGGGAACATTTTCATTTGAATTGATTCCTCTTCAACACCCGCAACATCAAGATTGTAGGCAACGCTGAAATCATCAAAGAAAAAACCGTCTTCTCTAACACCACCATCCGATTCTAGCTGAAAACGTACATTGATTACTTGTCCGATATAGTCACTCAGCGAGATTTCTTCCAATACCCATGAAGTTTGAAAACCTTCGTATACTGGTTCTCCATCGGGTTGAGCGCTTCCATTTGCGCTTGTTCCCTCAACAGTATAATTTCCACATTGACCAACCCAGCTATTACCACCATCGGTTGAAACTTGAAACTGGCAATAATCATAGTCTGCTTCAATTTCCCATTTTGCATAATACGAAATCATCGCAGCAGTAGCATTTGTAAGATCTATGGCATTGTTGTACTCGTAAACTCTGTTGGCATCGTTCTGATAATTTCCAAATGGGCTATCTGTAAAACAGGATGACGCAGAGTAAAAGGTTGACGTTGTTGAATTCCAATCTCCGGTCCAGTTTGTCGTATTTGAAGCATCGTCAAATTCTTGCAAAGTGATTGCTCCATAGGTTTTTACAATGGTATCTCTTCTCGTCCAATCCACATACTCAGTTTTTAGAATGTAGCGTACTTCATCGCCAAATTGAATCGATGGATCTAAAACATAGGATATGGCTCCCGTTGAAGATTGACGCAAATCAAGGTTATACAGGACATCTGCTCCTACGGATTGAATGTTCAATAATGGTTCAATGGAAATGGTCACATCTCCATCTTCTAATCCTAGACGCAATACTTCATGGTTAAAATTTCCTGTCATCGTTGCAATTGTATTTGCATCAGTGTCGTTCGTTGTATAGTATTGATGCGTCATGTGTGACAATACTAAATTTGGAAACACCATCTCCTGGCAGGTTGGTATCACCTCAGAGGCAGCAGGCCAAAATCCCGTTCCGATTTCTGGAGTCATTGCAAAAATTGTATCCTTCATCCCAACACCAACGTCCACTTTGTACATGTAATCGTCAGAATCTCCCGAAGCTGGATAGAGTCCTGAACTTTTCTGCGGGAAATAACCGTTTTGCGAACACATGTGTCCAGAAAGGTCCGAGAAATAATCATGATGATCCGCAAACTCCGCAGTTGTTGTACCAATTGGATAAAGTAGGGTGTTGCCATACGTATGCGCATTGAATGCTGATGTAAAACCTACACTTTCTACCAACCATTGCATTGCTTGGGTTTCTGGTTCAGAAAACTCACTTGTTCCTGGGAAAACGTCGCTATTTTCGTCTCCACTCACTCCAGTTGTATTCCAACCGTACGAATAGTTTCTATTCAAGTCAACCCCTGGATTCGTTGAGCCAATACTTGGGTTTTTATTCTTTCTGTGCATTCCAAAACCATTCGGGTCGTTTGATTCATTGTGAATGTATCCATCAGGATTCAAACAAGGCACAAAATACATTTCAGTGTTGTCCACCAAAAACTGAATTTCTTCGCTCGTTGCATAGTTTTCCAACAAATACCACATGTAAAAAATCGTTTGTGACATACTCATAGGTTCACGCGCGTGATGGATTGCTGAATACAACACCTTTGGCTCAGATGCTTCATCAGTTCCTGGATTGTCCGAAATCTTCACGTGATAAATTGGTCTTCCTTCCCATGTCTGAAACGTAGAAATCGGTGCCTTTACAGAAATTAAATTCGGATACTGTGCCGCCATCGCATCAAGCTCATCCAACATCTCTTGGTAACGATAAAATCCTGCGTAAGATCCAGGATCAGTTTCAAAGTTGGCTGGAACTGTCGGTAAAGAACTACCGCTACTTCCAGAACTACAGTTGGCATTTTTCGCATCATACTGCGCGTTTTCATTACGCTCCCTGTAATAGGTCTTTACATCATCAATAAGAATTTCAAACATGTAACCTTGTGTGGCAATGATTTCAATTTCTTCTTCAGAAAAATCGCTAATAAAAAAGGTGTTCTGCTTGCTTTCACCATGATCCACTCCGACTCCTAGTTCTGCTAGTTTTTGTAAGCCTTCATGATCTGTGTAAATTTTTACTTTTGAGTAGTTTTGTGCAAACAACATGTGGACGCTAAAAAGCATCAACGTTGATAATAATAATTTCATAGTTCTCTAGTTTAGAACGCAATTTAGCCATAAATTATGAAAAATTGGTGCTGTTTAACCCATTTATTTCTCGTGAATTGGTGAAAGATCATCATCATCCATCCGTAAAATTAATTCACTCAACCAGTTGAATTTGCCACCTATACTTTAACATAAGTTCTTTTTACTTTATTGATTTACTTTTGAACTTCAACTTATAATACAATTTATCATGTCAGAAAGAAAAGTAACATTTGGAAGAATATTTTGGCCGAGTTTATGGGCAGCACTAATTGTTTCCGTGCTTGGATTAATCATCTGGTTATTAGTAATCGGTGGAATTATTAGTAGTTTCAGTGCGGACAAAGGTTTTGAAGTAAAAGACAAAACGATACTTCACATGCAATTGAATGGTCCAATTGGTGAAAAAGGAAGCAGTGAATTTGATCCTATGAGTTTTACCATGAATCACGTTGCTGGTTTATCAGATATTCTACACGGACTAGAAGCAGCAAAAGAAGACAAGAAAATCAAGGGGATTTTTATTGAAATTGACAATTTAAGTTGTGGTTTTGCGACTGCGAAAGAAATTAGAGATGCAATCAACGATTTTGAAGAATCTGGAAAGTTTGTTGTAGCCTACAGCAGCGGTGAAGTGGTGACGCAAAAAGAATATTATATCGCATCTGCTGCAAATGAAAGTTATGGTTTTCCATCTTCCATGATGCAGTTTTTGGGACTGGGAGCTGAGTTAGCCTTCTTCAAAACAACACTGGATAAACTAGACGTCGAAATGCAGGTGATTAGAGGTTCTGACAACGATTTTAAAAGTGCCGTTGAACCATTCTTTAGAAATGACATGAGTGACTCTTCACGTGTGCAAATCGAACGTTACATGACCGAATTCTGGAAGGAATATCGAATGGATATTGCAAAAGATAGAAAAACGACCATCGAAGAATTGGATCGAATTGCAGAAAATGCGCTCGTACAAAGTGTTGAGGATGCGGTGAACTATAAATTGATTGATGCGACAAAATACCGTGATGAAGTGATGGCAATTTTAGCCGAGAAAATCAACGAAAAAGAAGACATGTTGGAACTGATGAATTTTAGCAAGTACGCTAAGAAACGTTTTTACCAAGACCAAGCGTTGATGAAAAATAATGATCCGAACGTTGCAGTCATTCTCGCAGAGGGTGGTGTTGCAAAATCGGGTGAGGGTCTTACTTCAGACGAAATCTGTAAATTATTCAGAGATGCACGTGAAAATAAATCTGTCAAAACGATTGTGTTTAGAATTAACAGTCCTGGAGGTAGCGCATTGGCAAGTGATGAAATCTGGAGAGAGGTACAACTGACCAATAAAACCAAAAAAGTGATCGTTTCCATGGGAGATGTCGCGGCATCGGGTGGTTACTATATTGCAGCACCAGCTGATCGAATTTTCGCTGATGCAAATACAATTACTGGTTCAATTGGCGTATTTGGCGTCATTCCTTACACTGGAAAAATGTTAGAAAACAAATTGGGAATTACCTTCGACAGAGCCTCAACGAACAAGCATGCGATTATGACTACCAATCGTAAATTGACTGAAGAAGAAATGTTGATCATTCAAAAAGGCGTGGATGATATTTACGAGCAATTTAAACAACGTGTAGCTGACGGAAGAGGAATGACTAAAGAAGAAGTGAATGTTGTGGGGAGAGGACGTGTTTGGACAGGTCGTGACGCATTGAATGTTGGACTGGTGGATGAACTAGGAGGATTGAAAGATGCGATTGCGTATGCTGCTAAAAATGCAGGTATCAAAGAATCAAAAGTACTCTACTACCCATTGGTGAAAGAAGATAAATTTGCCGAGTTTATAGAGCAACTAGAAGATAGCGAAGAAATTGAAGCATCTACAAAGACACCTGAAATTCCTGAATCATTGATGCATTACTACAATCAATTGAAGGAATTAGAATCGTACCAAGGTATGCAAATGCGAATGCCTTATGAGATTAATATCGAGTAATTAATTCTCAACTGATTGAAAGCGTCCGCCAGTGGTGGGCGCTTTTTTTATAATGCAATGTGCACGATTGTCTATCTTTGTTTACCTTTAAGCTCATTCAGAAAAATTCCATTTATGAAACTTGTATTCGTTTCTCTGCTTACCCTTTTTATTTCGTCATGTGCTTTTAACAAAATCTTTTTGCACCCATTCCCATTGACTAGAACGGATACATACTCCGAATATGTGGAGGAATTTGAGGACACTTTGACGCTGTCTTTTAAGGAGGATTATTCGCCTGTCATCAAACAATCGAACAACGAAATTGCGGACTTACCTTATCGCATCGACAATCATTTTTTTGAAAACTCAAACGGAGATAGTCTAAATGCTTGGCTCGTTCAACCGAAGGAAAACTACAACGGAACTACGATCTACTTTTTACATGGGAATGCTGGAAATATCGTTTATAACTACGTCCTCATGGAACCCTTCATAAAAAATGGATTTCAAGTATTTATGATTGATTACAGCGGTTTTGGTTTTTCACAAGGTAAATCGAAGCGTAAAAACGTACTCAGAGATGGTCAAGAAGGACTGAATTATCTATTGAGTAGAAAAGACATTCATTACCACAAATTGTTGATCTACGGTCAATCGTTGGGAGGACACTTGGCTGCAGTGGTAGGGACAAAAAATCAGGAAGTCATTGATGGTTTAATTGTTGAAGGCGCATTTTCTTCGCACAAAGACATTGCCAATGATCGCGTCCCAGTGTTAAGTCGAATTTTTGTACGCGAAATGTACAGTGCAGAAAAAAGCATTAGAAATTATAAAAAGGATTTACTCATTATTCACAGTACGGAGGATAAAACAATCCCATACAAACATGGAGAGCGTCTCTACGAAGTAGCCAACGAACCAAAATCGCTCTACACCATTGATGGGCGACATGTTTTTGGTCCTTTACTCTATGGAGACAGTATCATGTTAAAAATGAAGGAAATGGTTGAATAACAGTAAATAAAAAATCCCCTACTGCTCAGCAATAAGGGATTTCCAATCGATTCAATTTTTCTTAGTTTCCTCCTGCTAACTTCACGAAATCATCGTAAGAAATTTCCTTCTCGTTCAATTTAACAGTTTCCTTGAAATAAGAAGTCAGTTTTTGTTCAGCAATCATATCGTAAATACGCGCCGCTTCCTCTTGATTTTGCAAGATTTGCATTGCAGAAGCTGTCAATTCTTTGTCCTCTGGTGCTGGCATTCCGTATTGTGCGTAGTTACTCACTAGCAATCCTTTGGTGAATTCAATCACCTCTTGGTTCTCCAATTTGATATTGTTATTCTTAAAAATAGCACCTTGAATCAACTGCCATTTTAGTCCTTTCGCGTAACCTTCGTATTCCTTTTCAATCTGCTCCTCAGAAATTTCTTTCTCATTCGATAATTTAATCCAGCGTTTTAAAAAAGTATCTGGCAAAGAGATTTTTGTCTTTTCTACCAAGTTCTCGTACACATCTCTCGTCAACAAACGATCAGAATCGTTCACAAACATTCCAGACAAATCCTCTTTGATTCTTTCCTCTAAT
The DNA here is from genome assembly GCA_937876195.1 of uncultured Flavobacteriales bacterium. Taxonomy (GTDB): domain Bacteria; phylum Bacteroidota; class Bacteroidia; order Flavobacteriales_D; family Crocinitomicaceae; genus UBA4466. The sequence continues at coordinate 237,364 of CALEIK010000025.1, read as the reverse complement.
TCCCTCTCTGTTTTAACCGTTCCAGCACCGAATAATTTATCAAACAACTCAGTATTCAAATCAGCCAATTCCATCGCTTTAATTTCAGTGATGGTCATTTCAAACTTATCAGATGTGGTCGCTAAATCGTCTTCAGAAATACCGAGCATAGCTGCGGTATCCTTTCCACCCTTAGAAACTGATGCAGGATTTACAACCACTTTATCACCAATCTTCTTTCCAGTTAATTCCTTCTTTACTTTTTTGTCTTCAACAAATTCCATTGAAATTGTTGAAGAATGTAAAATCCCACCTTCTTTGATTGATCCATCTTTATTCAACTCAACAAATTGAGCCAAAATCATATCTGTTTCACCTACCTCTGCAGCTGACACCAATTTCCCGTAGCGTCTTCTTAAATCATTGATTTGCTTATCGATCAGTTTCTTGTCAACTTTCACCTTGTTATAAACAAATTTGCTCTTCGCTGAAAGTGGCACTTCAAAAGTAGGAGCCAATCCTATTTCAAATTTAAACTCAAACTCAGCCGGCTTTTCAAAGTCTCCTTTAAATCCTTCATCTTTGGCTGGAATTGGGTTTCCTAAAATTTCAATCTTGTTTTCACGAATGAATCCTTGCAATGAATCGTTCACCAGTTTGTTCAATTCCTCTGATAAAACGGCTCTACCGTATTGCTTTTGCACCATACCCATTGGGACGTGTCCAGGTCTAAATCCAGGAATCTTAGCCGTTTTACGGTACTTTTCTAACGTATCTTTTACCTTCCCTTGATAATCAGAAGGAGCTACTTCAACCTTTATAACTGCGTTTAACGCATCCACATCTTCGCGAACTACATTCATCCTTTACTACAATTTAAATTTTTCTTTAAAAAAAATGGCATCCGTCTTAGACGAATACCATCACATATTGTGCGGATGGAGGGACTCGAACCCACACACCTCGCGGCACTAGATCCTAAGTCTAGCGTGTCTACCAATTTCACCACATCCGCAATAACTTTCAATCTCTAACAGTTTCGTTTAACTGTTCACCTTTTGTTTCCAAAATGGAGTGCAAATTTATTCATTTATTTTGAACTGGGAAATACAATCCTCTTTTTTTTAGTATTAATGCATTAAACGAAAAAATACAATAGTTAACATCTCTTCAAAAATGTGGATAAAACATCTGCTGAAATAAAGCTCTTCCATACAATTCATTGTACCTTTGTTCCCTTGAAGAACAAATCGAAATGTTAACAATAGATCCAAAAGAAATACCAGTCCCGAAGTTGCACCACTATTTGCTAGGTGCGATTGGACCGCGCCCCATTGCTTTTGCATCGACAGTTGACGCTGAAGGAAACGACAACCTCGCTCCTTTTAGTTTTTTCAATGTATTCAGTGCCAATCCACCAATTTTGATTTTTTCTCCCGCTAGAAGTGGAAGAACGAACGAAACAAAGGATACCTACAACAATGTGAAAGCGATTCCAGAAGTGGTGATCAATATTGTCAACCACGCCATTGTGCATCAAATGAGTTTGGCGAGTTCTCCGTTTGCACCAGAAATAAGTGAATTTGAAAAGGCTGGATTTACAGCGCTTGCTTCGGAAACGATCAAACCAAAACGCGTCGCAGAATCTCCTGTTCAGTTTGAATGTAAGGTGATTGAAGTAAGAGAATTGGGTGATCAAGGTGGCGCAGGTAATTTGGTAATTTGCGAAGTACAACGCATTCATATTTCAGAAAGTGTGCTGGATGAAAATCAACAAATTGATCAATTAAAAATTGACTTGGTAGCGCGCATGGGAGGAAATTGGTACTGCCGAGCGGATGAAAAATCGATGTTTGAAATTTCCAAACCAATTACGACAGTTGGGGTGGGATTTGATCAGCTTCCAGCAGACATTTTAAAAAGTACAGTGCTCACAGGGAATGATTTAGGTCAGCTTGCGGGAATAGAAGAATTGCCCAATGAAACGGATGTAAATGAGTATAAATTAATCGAACTCAGTGATTTATTTGTATCTTTGGAAGATGATCCTGATGAGTTAGAAGTGGCATTGCACACAAAAGCAAAAGAACTTTTGAAACAAGATAAGTTAGTAGAAGCTTGGATGACGTTGCTTGCTTTTAACAACGGTTAAAATAGAATAAACAACAACTAATAATAAATTAAACAACAATTATGTTCAAATTAACAGGAACACTAAAAGTGATTAAAGACACGGTGCAAGTCACTGAGAAATTTTCAAAAAGAGAATTTGTAGTTAGTGAAAATTCAAGCATGTACCCTCAAGATATTATCTTTCAAGCTGCTCAAGACAAATGCTCAATGTTGGATGGTTTCAATGAAAACGATCAAGTAGAAGTTTCATTCAACCTAAGAGGTCGTGAATGGACAAGTCCACAAGGTGAAGTGAAGTACTTCAATACGTTAGATGCTTGGAGAATTGAAAAAGTTGGACAAGGAATGCCTCAAGGTGGACCGTCTGACATGAATTTGGATTCGACACCATCTTCAGCACCGCAAGTAAACACACAAAGTGACGAGGACGACGATTTGCCGTTCTAAACGAATTAAAACAATCAAAAAAGCATCAATCTGGGTTCAACCGATTGGTGCTTTTTTTATGTACTATGTTTATAAATCTCTCGTCCCTTCCACTTGGGTTTGTAGATAAAAATAAGGCTAAAGATCACCAGAACATATACTGGAAACAACAACTCATAGAGTGGAATCAAGAACCAGGCTACCCATTTTTTCATACTCAAGAAATACGGGGCAAAGAGTATGAGATCGATGATCACCTTAGATCCGAAAAACCAAATGAGCATTTCCCAATCTTGAATCCTGATGAAATACACCAACAACAGCAAAAAAACAACCGTTAGTGCAGATTGAACGATTGTCAATCGATTACTAAGCTTATCCCGTAAATCAGCTGTTTTCCCCAACCAACGCAGGCGCTGATCAATAAATTCTTTGAAGGATTGTGGTGTTTCCGTTTCAACTCTGTATGCTGAATTTGCAATTAAACGAACTTCGCTGTGCTGTTCTCTAAAATCACGCAGTAAATACATGTCATCGCCGCTGGAGATATGTCGATGTGTTTCAATGGAATCAACTTCGTTCATCACCTTTCGCTGAAACAACAAATTCGCTCCACTTGCCATAATTGGTCGCTTCAATCCCGCCAGTCCAACGTTTGCAGCGTTCACCAGTATTAAATCTATTTCATACAACTGTTCGACTAAATTTGTCGCTTTCATCATTACAGGAAGTACATACATATCCGCTGATTTCAACGAGGTAATCAACTCAAAATAGTTGGGTTGAAATGCACAATCCGCATCTACAGTTAAGAGATATTTTGAGGTTGAGTGCTCTATTCCATAACGCAAAGCCATTTTTTTTCCATGTAAATCGTCTGGTAGATCAATAATACGATAAGTGACATTGACTAAACATTTCGCAATCAATTCCTTTGAGTGATCGGTCGAGTGATCGTTGATGAACACAAACTCTTTCGGTTTTAATGTCAATTTGTTCAGACTTGCAATCAATACTTCAATTCGGTGCGCTTCGTTGCGAAATGGGATCAATACTACTACCTCATTCAAGTCTATTTCGCCTGAAGAGGAGATATAATTAGACTCCTTTCTTTTTTGCATGAAAAAACCGATGGTAACAACACAAAATGTTGCGCTGAAATAACATGCGAAATAGCCAATTATCACCTCAATCATTGCTCACTTCATTTTTACAAATTGCCAATCCAACTAACGCAGGCGACAATGAATTGATAAACCAGATAATCAACGACGTGAACAATATAGCGAATTCATTCACACTGAGTCCGACCAGCACAAAAAGTGCGATAGACTCCTTCACGCCAATTTTTCCTAGAATCAACGAGGGAGCAAACATCGTAACTAAATATACTTGCCAAATCCCTAAGATAATCTCACCCGTTATTTCGACGCCAAACGCATTCAATACCAGCGAAAACTGAGAAGTAAATACCATAAAACGCAGTAAACTTAAGCCAACTATTTTCCATCGGTAGGACGGGTTTTTAGCCAATACCTCCTTAAAGGAGTAGAAATAACTCTTCTTTCTCAACTTTGGTAAGAGTGAATCAATGAAGAAATAAAATGCAATGGCGACAACGGCTATCGCACCCAGGATTGGAATCAACACGTTTGAATCGGGGATCACATAGAGTTCACCAGCTAGGGTAATCGCAATCCAACCGAAGACAATGCTTGCCAAAAACTGAGCGTAATTACAGAGCAAAGTGAAAAGAATGACTGGAACCCGATGAACCCGTTCAAAATAATAAAACCGACCTATGAAATTGCCAATCATGTTTGGGGTAAGCATCCCAGTGACCAATCCCGCAAAAAATGAATGATGCTTTATCTGCTTTGAGGTATTAGGAACCACAACATTTAGGGTGATGCTCCATTGGTAATACACGATCCAGATATTGAAGTAAACGAGAACAATGGCAACTGCCAAGGAAATGGGCGAGGTAAATTCTACTTCGCTCCATGCATTTCGGTCAAATGCTGAAATTTGTTTGTAGACGACAAAACTCACCAAAAGAAAAAGAAACAACTTGATGAAGTTGAAGATTTTCCTCTTATTTTGTTTAGTTTTAAGCAATGAATCGATTTTAATGGTTGAAGATAAAATAATTCTTGGAATTGACCCCGGAACAACAGTAATGGGGTACGGTATTATTCATTTACAAGGAAAAAAAATGAAGATGCTCAATTTTGGGATTATTCAACTCAATAAATTGCCTTCGCATCCAGACAAATTAAAACGAATTTTTGAACGTTTGGATGGCATCATCAAAGAATACAAACCCGATGAAATGGCGATTGAAGCTCCATTCTTTGGTAAGAATGTACAATCGATGTTGAAACTTGGTCGAGCACAAGGAGTTGCCATTGCTGTTGCCATCAGTCACAACCTTCCTTTTGAAGAATATTCTCCCCGTCGTATCAAACAAGCGATTACTGGTTCTGGAGCGTCGTCCAAAGAACAAGTAGCGATCATGTTGCAACAACTCCTTAACTTCGATGAACTGCCTAAATACCTCGATGCTACTGACGGATTGGCAGTTGCTGTTTGTCACCACTACTCCAAAGGAATTGGTGAGCACAATAAATCCAAAAATTCTAGTTGGGGATCGTTTATCAAAAATAACCCAAATCGCAATTTGACGAAATAGCGATCTTACGATTTAGTATTCAATATCTAGATTGAAGGTCGTTTTCAGTGTGTGCAAGTATGGATTTTTCCTTGCCAAAGAAGCAAATTTATCTTTTCCCGTTTGAAATTTCACTTCTTCATCTGGATTACTCGTAATAGCGGGCTCTATCGAAACATCGTAGTTTTTCAATTCCTTTCTGAGGTATCCTAGTAAGTCAGATAAATACGGTTGAATGTAATCGATTTGCACTTGATTGTCAACTTCCAAAATGAACGAAGTATCTGAAGTTGGTTTAGGATCACGCTTGATCATCGCGTTGTAAAAAGTATCCTTTCCTTCATCCTTCATTTGAAATGCAAAACGACGCCACAACATTTTTAAGTCGTCAGTAGAGAATGATTCCCGTGGCATATTGTCCAAACTGATTCCCGCTCCAGCTATTTTCTCTTCCTTTTTTGCCATCATGTGTTTAATGGAAAGTGAGCTTGTATTCAGTTTGCCTGAAGGCGATGTCATTACCTTCGGTTGCGGTTTATGCGAGATGTGTTGAACGGGTTCTGGTTTAACTTCTGGCTTATTGACCACTTTCTTGGGCGCAATTGACCTTAAATCCTGATTGGGAAAAGGAATAATCTTAACTGGTGACGTTAAGGATTTTTTTTTTCGAGCTCCTGAGATATGGAACACAATTGCATCAAGGCCATTTCGACCAGTAATCGTTGGTTCTTTGAGGCTTTGTACTCAACATCTGCACGACTTAGTACGCCCAATGCTCTCAGTAAGTAATTTCCGTCAATTAGTTTCGATTGCTCGACGTATTTTTCTTGAATGTTCTCTCCTACTTCCAATAATTTTGCCGTGCGGACATCTTTACATACCAATAAATTTCTGTAATGATCTGCTAGTCCAACAATACAATTGTGCATATCAAACCCCTTTTCGACAATATCGTTCAGTAGCAATAAAGCTGTTGGAATATCTTCTTTCAACGCGCTATCTACAATTCTGAAATAATAATCGTAGTCCAGAATGTTCAAGTTCTGAATCACATTATCGTACGTAATGGTATTTCCTGAAAATGTAACGATTTGATCAAAAATAGAAAGTGAATCACGCAAAGCACCGTCTGCTTTCTGTGCAATGATATGCAACGCATCAGGTTCAGCTGTAATTCCCTCTTGCTGGGCGATAAATGCTAGATGTTCTGCAATGTCTTTGACTTTAATGCGCGCAAAATCAAAGATTTGACAGCGCGATAATATCGTAGGAATGATTTTGTGCTTTTCCGTTGTCGCTAAAATAAAAATAGCATGTTTGGGAGGCTCTTCCAATGTTTTTAAGAACGCATTGAACGCCGATGACGATAACATGTGTACCTCATCGATGATGTAAATTTTATGCGTTCCCAATTGCGGAGCAACACGGACTTTATCAATAAGATTTCTAATTTCTTCTACAGAGTTGTTGGAAGCACCATCCAATTCGTACACATTCAAAGATGCACCGGAATTGAACGATTCGCAGGATTCACACTTGTCGCACGCTTCAATGTTCTCTGTTCTGTTGAAACAATTGATTGTCTTTGCCAGAATTCGAGCGGTTGAGGTTTTCCCCACTCCTCGCGATCCACAAAACAAAAACGCTTGTGCTAAGTGATCATTCTTAATGGCATTTCTAAGTGTCGATGTAATTGACTTCTGTCCAACTACGGTATCAAAAGTCTGGGGTCTATATTTTCGTGCCGAAACTACAAATTCACTCATGTAACAAAATTAGTTTTTTGTGGGAATTAATAAAAGTGAAAAGTGCGATTGTTGATAAGTTGTTATAGAGTTCAAAGTTTGAAAGTTAGAAAGTTCAAGGATGGAGAAACTCAAGATTTCACTTCGCTCGTAATAAGTTCATTCGCGTGCACCCCTTTAAACTTTGAACTCTTGAACTCTTGAACTTTGAACTCTTTGAACTCTTTGAACTCTTTGAACTTTGAACTAACCCAACTTATAATCTTCAAACAAACAATCACACGCTATTTTCGCACTATTCAACGCAAGTGGAATTCCTCCTCCTGGGTGAACAGACACTCCCGCAAAGTACAATCCTTTGATTCGTTTGCTGTAGTTAGGGTGACGGTAAAACGCCGAAAATCGGTTGTTCGAAGCATTTCCATAAATGGAACCGTGCTTTCCTAAATAACGCTGCTCAATATCACGTGGATCAAGTGTTTCTTCAACTTCAATTAGCGATGTAACATCTTCTCCTAAAACGGCACTCATTTTTTGAATAACAAACGCTCTTTTCTTGTTGATTTCTTCGTCCCAATTTTGTCCATTCTCAATAGGTGCATTGATTAGCACAAACCAATTTTCAGATCCGTTTGGTGCATCGCTTGGAACTGCCTTCGATGAAATGTAGAGGTAAAAAGATGGATCATCCGCAATTGTTTTAGAGTCAAAAACCTTGTCAAATTCTCCTTCGTCATTGTCAGAAAAAAACATGTTGTGCACTTGCAATTGATCGAAGGTTTTCTTTATCCCCCAATGAAATGCTAAAACGGAGCTCGATTTCTCTTGATTCAAGATCTTTTCTGGATGCTTTTCGTTTTTCAGCAAGCGCTGATAGGTAAACGAAACATCCATGTTGGAAACAACAAAGTCGCATTCCATCGTTCTATCGGCTGTTCTTATTGCCTTTATAGCCTTTTCTGAAACGATGATTTCTTCTACCTTTTCCTCAAAATGAAATTGAACACCTTGCTCCTTTGCCAATTCAAAAAGTGCATCGGTAATTTGTATCATTCCATTTTTCGGTAAAAAAGGTGTTTTGTTGACTTCTAAATGAGAAATCATGTTCAACATGGCTGGTGCTTTAAACGGGTGACTTCCGTTGTACTGCGCAAAACGATTGAAAATTTGAACTGTTCGAGGATTTCTGAACGCCTTTGCATTTTCCGAATTCATTGTACTGAATAGTTTGTAGCTCGGTAAATGTGCCAACGCCTTGACTAATTTCCTTCCAAACAAACCCGTCCAACGGTGCAATGATTTTTCGATAAAAAGCGGAGAAATTAACTGATAGTTTTTCTCCGCTTTCTTTAAGTATTTTTCAATTGATTCGGGATTCTCCCCCAATTTCTCAACAATTTCTGAAATCACTTTTGAGCGATCACTGCCCAATTCCAATTGTGTTCCATCGTTGAAGAAGTATTTGAACGAAAGTTCGAGTTCTGCCATTTCGAACGTCGAAAAATCCTTGCCACACAAGGTGTACAGGTCTTCCAAGTATTCGGGACAGGTCAATAACGAAGGACCTTGATCGAATCTGTAACCGTTTACAATGCGACTGTTGATTTTTCCTCCAGGAAAGCTATTGGCTTCAAAAACGTGCGTTTCTACTCCTTTATTCGCCAAACGAATAGCAGCCGCCAATCCAGCAACACCAGCGCCAATTACAACTGCTTTCTTCTGCATTAAAATTTAGTCGATGATCGTAATTGAATCAATGCTGTCTCCTTCTTTAATCGCGTCGATTACATCCAACCCATCAATGACCTTTCCGAAACAGGTATGTCCACCATCTAAATGCGCTGTGTTATTTCTGGAGTGACAAACAAAAAATTGAGAACCACCAGTATTTCTTCCTGCATGTGCCATCGAAAGGACACCGCGATCGTGGTATTGATTTCCTCCAGTGACCTCGCAATCTATTTTATATCCTGGTCCACCTGTACCTGCCATTCCTGCTGCACCATCTCTCGAATTAGGACAACCACCTTGAATGACAAAATCAGGAAGCACTCGGTGCCACTTCAATCCATCGTAAAAACCGTCTTTTGCTAGTTTCACGAAGTTCGCTACCGTTTTTGGTGCATCAACATCGTAAAAACTTACCTTCATCTCTCCTTTGTTCGTCTTAATTATTGCTTCCATAGATATTCTTTTGAGCAAAGATACGTTCTGAAGATTATTTATCCCATTTTTAAATAGCTTAATTACATTTGTAGTATGCAAGAATTCAGGTTTCATCGAAATCAAGTCCAAGCGTTTGGAAAAGATCACATCCGATTGGTTTATGATCAATCTAGTTTCGTCGACTTTATCAATCGACCGTTTGAAGTGTCCAATTTTCCAAAACAAATCGACGAAAAGAAGTCTGGTTTTCCCGCGACGCAACGTGCTGTTCTGGTTGATGCACTGAAAAGGCAGTATCAAAAAGTAAATCAAGCTGATCCGAAATCATTGGAAAACATCGAACGATTGACAGATCAAAATACATTTACCATCACAACGGGACATCAGCTTTCGCTCTTCACTGGCCCGCTGTTTTTTGTACTGAAAATTCTGCAGGTAATTAAACAAACGGAATTACTGAATGCCCAATTCTCAGATCAACATTTCGTGCCGATCTATTGGATGGCTTCTGAAGATCATGATTTTGAAGAAATTCAATCGACGACTATTTTCAATGAAGAACTAACCTGGGAAACAAAGCAATCTGGTGCAGTCGGGCGATTTAAACTTGACAATTTTGAAGAACTGGAAGAGAAAATAAAAACATTATTTGCAAATCACCCAGACAGTGAAATACATGGTTTGCTGAAAAGCTATGATGGTAAAAATCTAGCCGATGCAACACGTAACTTGGTGAATCATCTCTTCATGGAATATGGGTTAGTCATCATTGACGGTGACGATCCTACATTGAAAGCGCAATTTGCGCCAATAATAAAAAGAGAACTTTTAGAAGGATTTTCAGCTCCTGCGGTAAGAACAATGAACGCACTTCTCGAAGAACAGGGATTAAAAACGCAAGTGCATCCACGGGACATCAATCTATTTTACCTCGATGAAGGAAACAGAAGTCGAATTGAAAAAATAAACGATGCATACAAACTATCCGAAAGTAAAACGGTCACTTCATCTGAATTGCTCGCTGAACTGGAAAAATACCCCGAACGTTTTTCACCGAATGTCGTCTTAAGACCCGTCTATCAAGAATTTACGTTGCCCAATTTAGCATACATCGGTGGTGGTGGTGAAATCTCGTATTGGTTGCAGCTAAAAGGTGTTTTCGATGCGCTAAATCTTACTTATCCTATGATTAACGTCCGGAATTCTTTCCTCTGGATAGACGCAAACTCATCCAAGAAAATGGAAGCGTTGGGATTTTCAGTCCGCGATTTATTTGAATCGATTGATGTGCTGAAAAGTAATTATGTAAAAAAGAACGCAGGAGACGAGCTGGATTTCACTGAATTAAATAAGTTGCAACAGTCCATCGCTAACACCATTGAAAAGCAAGTAAACGCTGTTGATCCAGCGATGAATCAATATGCACAAGCGGAAATCACGCGACTCGAAAAACAGCTAGCTTCCATTCAAGACAAGCTCATTAAACGATCAAAATCCAAGAATGAATCCGCAATGTCACACATTGAACAATTGAAGGAACGTCTCTTCCCAGATGGCGGCTTGCAGGAACGCTCAACAAGCTTCTTCTCTTTTTGTCCCGATGGAAACTACAGCAGTCGCTTAAAAGAACTGTACAAACACATCGATCCTTACAGTAACGATTTTTGTGTAATTCAAGAAGATTGATAACGAAACGGCTAATTTAATTTTTAGATAATAATCATTCGATTATATCGTTTGTAAAGCTAATTTTGCACGATGTCGAGAATTTTTACCCTTTTCTTGTTTGTAATCCTTACCACAACTGCCGCTGCACAAGTTTATAACTTGTCAGGAAAATGCGTGGACAAAAAAGGAAATGCCATCGACAATGTAAAAATCATTTCTAAATCAGCGATTATTCCCGTCGTTTACACGGATGAAAACGGAATTTTTGATTTACAATATACCTCTGCCGATAGCATGGTGTCTGTCGAGTACCGTCTTTTCAGTGATTTGATTGAAAATCGTACCTATGAACTAACTGGTGAATACACACGTGTGAAGCCTGTAAAATTTGATTTTCAGCAAGAAGATGTTGTACGCGTTCATGTGGATCAAGAAAGTCCGTTTGAATTGCCACATTTAAGAGTTGCTGACGTTCAAAACTTACCCATGGGAAGCGTTGAACGCTACCTCATCTATACTACCGCAGCTACGTCCAATAACGAATTAACTGCCAACTACAACGTTCGTGGTGGAAATTACGACGAAAATCTGGTGTACGTGAATGGATTTAATATTTACCGTCCATTTTTAACGCGTTCAGGGCAACAGGAAGGGATGAGTTTCATCAACTCTGCATTGGTGGAATCGATTCAGTTCTCTGCAGGGGGGTTTGACTCAGAATACGGAGATAAATTGAGTTCAGTTTTAGATATTACGTATAAAACACCGACGAAATTTCATGGTTCTATGATGGCGTCATTGTTAAGTACTGAAGCGCACGTAGAACAAGCTGTAGGCTCCAGATTCAACTATTTAGTGGGAGCTAGGTATCAGTCCAATGGATATTTGTTGAATTCATTGCCTGTAAAAGGTGGATATAATCCAGTGTTCTGGGATGCGCAATTGTTGACCAACCTCGCCATTAACGAAAATGTGACGTGGTCTGTAATCGGTCATTTTTCTTCCAACAACTACCGCTTTGTCCCTGAATCTCAAGAAACAGACTTCGGGACAGCCAATGAAGCCTACTCGTTTAAAGTTTATTACGAAGGGCAAGAAAACACCAAATTCACCACCATGACAGGTGGAACTTCTGTCAAGTGGAAAGCAAGCAAACGCACGAACATTGATTTTTACGCCACAATTTTCAATTCTGTAGAAGCCGAGGCTTTTGATATTTTGGGTGAATACTACATCAATGAATTAGAAACTGATCCATCGCAAGATGAATTTGGCGATTCTATAGCGGTTTTAGGAGTTGGTGGATTTTTAGAGCACGCACGTAATAAGCTGCATGCGACGATCATCAACGTCTACCACCACGGTGACCACAATTTTTTCAAAGGGTACAAAGACGACTACCGCAACCGTTTTCAAAGTCACGGCATCAAGTGGGGAGTAAACTACCAGATGGATGATTTCACCGATAAACTCAGTGAATGGAAACTGATTGACTCGGCGGGTTATTCAGTTCCTCAAACGAATGATGGGCAGATCCTACTTTTTGAAACCATCAAAGGAGATTTAAATCTTCAAGCACAGCGGTATACTGGATTTTTACAATTCAACTCGCTCTGGTCGAGCAACGAACGGAATAAAGTTGTGAGCCTCACGAAAAAAGTAAAAGAGAAGGATAAAGTCACCAAAAAGAAAACGAAAACGCTGCGCACCTATGCTGATACGATTGTCGAGTCACCTTCAAAATGGGCGTTGAGTGCAGGTTTACGTTCAGGATATACCACAGCGAATAACGAGTTTTATCTCACCCCAAGAGCTTCTGTAAAATACTACCCACGTGCCTACATGGTGAAAGATGGTGAAGTGGTTCGAAGAGATTTAAATATCCATTTTTCCACTGGAATGTATTATCAGCCTCCATTTTACAGGGAATTCAGGACGTTCGATGGAAATCTTAACCTTGATGTAAAGGCGCAAAAATCATTTCATGCCGTTATCGGATCCGACGTCTATTTTAGAATGTGGAACCGTGACGCACCGTTTAAATTTACTGCTGAGGCGTACTACAAATACATGTGGGACGTGAATCCGTATCAGGTAGAAAATGTAAGAACACGCTACTATGCGAATAACGATGCCGTTGCGTATGCGTATGGACTGGACATGAACGTTCACGGTGAATTTGTAGAAGGGATTGAGTCGTTTTTTAAGATTGGCTTGCTTTCTACAAAAGAGGACATCCTTGGTGATTTCTATTACGAATTTTACAACGCAGATGGCGAGGTCATCAATAGCACGCTGGAAGATCAAACGGTAGTAGATAGTGCGCGCATTGAACCTGGTTTTATCCCACGACCTACGGATCAAATGTTGACACTAGGCGCACTGATTCAAGACAGAATGCCGAATTACGAAAGCTTCAGTGTTCAGATGGGATTGCAGTTCGGCTCTAGACTGCCGTACGGTCCACCAGATGAAAATCGCTACAAAGATACATTGCGCATGAAATCCTATTTTAGAGTAGATGTGGGAATGTCCTACGATTTCTTGTACAAGAAGAAGGAAAAGCAGAATTTTATCACTCGGAACTTCACCGATGCCATTATTTCTTTTGAGGTATTTAATCTTCTTGGCGTCAATAATGTACTTTCAAAGCAATGGATTCAAGATGTCGAAGGGAAATATTATTCAATCCCAAATTACTTGACACAGCGGAGATTTAATTTGAAGTTGATAGTTCGATTTTAGGGAAGTTCAAAGTTGAAGGAGTTCAAAAAGTTCAAAGGTTGATCTCTCTTTGAACTTTAAACTTTTGAACTTTGAACTACTCAAACTACATATTCCTTCTATACTGTCCTCCGACCTCAAACAACGCGTTGGTAATTTGTCCTAACGAAGCGTACTTGCACGTTTCCATCAATTGTTCGAACATATTTTTGTTTTGAACAGCAGCTTCTTGTACCAAACTGATTCCAGCTTGCGATTGCTCAACATTTCCGTTGTGCAATTCTTTCAGCATGTTGATTTGGTATTGCTTCTCCTCCTCTGTCGCTCTGATGACTTCTTTCGGAAGTACCGTTGGCGAGCCTTTTGAACTTAAAAACGTATTCACCCCGATAATTGGAAATTCACCCGTATGTTTCAGCGTTTCGTAGTACAATGATTCCTCCTGAATTTTTGAACGTTGGTACATCGTTTCCATCGCTCCAAGTACACCTCCGCGTTCTGTAATTCTGTCGAATTCAGTTAATACTGCCTCTTCTACCAAGTCCGTCAATTCTTCAATGATGAACGAACCTTGCAATGGATTTTCATTCTTCGCCAATCCTAATTCTCTGTTGATAATCAATTGAATTGCCATCGCTCTACGCACCGATTCTTCAGTTGGAGTTGTAATTGCTTCGTCGTAAGCGTTGGTGTGCAACGAATTGCAATTGTCGTAAATCGCGTACAATGCTTGAAGTGTTGTTCGGATATCGTTGAAATCAATTTCTTGCGCGTGCAATGAACGTCCCGAAGTTTGAATGTGGTATTTCAGCATTTGCGCACGTGCGTTCGCTCCGTATTTCTTTGCAAGTGCCTTTGCCCAAATTCTTCGTGCAACACGACCGATAACAGCGTACTCAGGATCAATTCCATTGGAGAAGAAGAACGATAAATTTGGACCGAAATCATCGATACTCATTCCTCTGCTTAAATAGTATTCCACATAGGTGAATCCGTTCGCTAATGTAAATGCCAATTGTGTAATTGGATTTGCTCCTGCCTCTGCAATGTGGTACCCTGAAATCGATACAGAATAGAAGTTTCTAACTCCATTTTCAATGAAATATTCTTGCACATCTCCCATCAAACGCAATGCAAATTCAGTCGAGAAAATACACGTATTTTGTGCTTGATCCTCTTTCAAGATATCTGCTTGAACAGTCCCACGCACTTGCTTTAATGTTTCCGTTTTGATTTTCGTATAAACGTCCGCTGGAAGTACTTGATCTCCTGTCACTCCTAACAACATCAATCCTAACCCATCGTTTCCTTCTGGCAGTCCACCTTGGTATTCTGGTCGATTGACTCCCTTTTTCTTATAAATCGCAGCTATTTTCGCTTCGATTTCCTTTTCAAGTCCATTTTCTTTGATGTACTTCTCGCAATTTTGATCAATCGCTGCGTTCATAAAGAATCCCAACAACATTGGAGCAGGACCGTTAATGGTCATGGAGACGGATGTCTTTGGATCAGATAAATCAAATCCAGAATACAATTTCTTTGCATCGTCTAGACAACAGATCGAAACTCCTGAGTTTCCAATTTTCCCGTAGATATCTGGACGAAGGTCTGGATCGTTTCCATAAAGCGTTACCGAATCAAAAGCAGTTGACAAACGTTTCGCTGGCATTCCCAAACTCACATAGTGAAAACGTTTATTTGTACGTTCTGGCCCGCCTTCTCCTGCAAACATACGCGTTGGATCTTCTCCTTCACGTTTGAATGGAAACAACCCTGCAGTGTATGGAAATTCTCCAGGAACATTCTCTTGTAGACTCCAACGAAGAATATCTCCCCAACCTAAGTATTTTGGTGTGACCACTTTTGGGATTTGCGAATGCGACAAGGATTCTGAATGTGTTTGAATCGCCAGTTCTTTATCGCGTACCTTAAATTTAAACTCAGGTGCCTTGTATGTCGCTCTTTTGGCTTCCCAATTTTGCAACAATTCCCAGTTTTTCGGGTCGAAATTCAATTTCTCCTTTTCAAAAAGCTCTTGGATTCCTTTGATTAATCGATCTTTGTCATCTAAGTTAGAAGCGCTTAATGTATCTAACGATTTTTGCAATCCGTACAATGTATCTGCAACTTTCACCTGTTCCTCTACCCATTTATCAAATGAGCGATTGTTTTCAGATATTTCAGACAAATAGCGCGTTCTCTCTGGTGGAATGACAAAAATCTTCTCTGACATTTCACGGGTAATTTCAAACGTCGATACCAAATCACAATTTGTTTTCTCTACCAATTTATCCATGATCACTTTGTACAGTGAATTCATTCCTGGATCGTTGAATTGAGAAGCGATTGTACCGAAAACTGGCATGTCATCGACATTTGCTTCCCACATGTTGTGGTTCCGCTGGTATTGTTTACGGACATCGCGTAAGGCATCCAATGCACCACGCTTGTCGAATTTATTCAATGCAATCACATCTGCAAAATCAAGCATGTCGATTTTCTCCAGTTGCGTTGCAGCTCCGTATTCGGGCGTCATCACGTACAGTGACATGTCAGAATGGTCCAAAATCTCTGTATCGGATTGTCCAATTCCTGAAGTTTCCAAAATGATTAAATCATACGCCGCAGCTTTCAACACATTAATCGCCTCAGCTACGTGTTTCGATAATGCTAAATTGGATTGTCGTGTTGCCAATGAACGCATGTACACACGGTTGTTTTTAATCGAGTTCATACGAATTCTATCGCCGAGTAAGGCACCACCCGTTTTTCGCTTGGACGGATCGACAGAAACAACAGCAATGGTTTTATCTGAAAAATCAACCAAAAATCGACGCACTAGTTCGTCCACCAATGATGATTTCCCTGCTCCACCTGTACCTGTTATTCCTAACACTGGAACCTTTGATGCTTCTGCAATGCGATCAATCTCATTAAAAATATCTTTTGCTTCTTCAGGAAAATTCTCAGCTGCAGAGATAATACGTGCAATCGTCGGAGCGTTCTTCTCTTTGATATCGCTTAAATCCCCATTCAATTTATTTCCAACTGGAAAATCGCAGCGTTGAATCAAGTCGTTTATCATCCCTTGCAATCCCATCTCACGTCCATCGTCTGGATGGTAAATACGCTCGATACCGTATGCCTGCAATTCTGCTATCTCTGAAGGTAAAATAGTTCCACCACCACCACCAAAAATTTTGATGTTTGGCGCTCCTTTTTCCTGCAATAAATCATGCATGTACTTAAAATACTCATTGTGTCCACCTTGGTAGGATGTCATTGCAATTGCCTGTGCGTCCTCTTGAATCGCACAATCCACAACCTCCTCAACAGATCGATCATGTCCCAAGTGAATTACTTCACAACCAGTCGATTGAATGATGCGTCGCATGATATTAATTGCGGCATCATGCCCGTCGAATAACGATGCTGCTGTTACGATGCGTACTTTATTTACAGGTATGTAAGGTGCTATTTTTTCCATAAAGATGAATTATTGTCGCTTTTAAGCTGTGCGAAAATAAGGATTTTGAAGCTAAAAATAAAGTCCATCGCTGGCGATCTATCCAATATTCAAATCATTTAAAAAAGAAGGACTATTTCTTCGCCTCGAGCAATTCACTCAATCTTTTCAATGAAGCTTGATTTTCAGTACTGTAAAAAGCTTTATGAATCTTTAATTTCTCTTGTTTCGTTAAATGCCATGACAAGGAAATACGATCTGCTTTTTTCTCCAATAAATTGAAACTTATTTGATCAACTGGAAATTCAAATGCATCTGAGCTAATGCGGTACATGCCTTCTTGATTGAAATCTTGGACTCTCGGGAAATTTTGATACATGTTTCCGAAAGGAAGGGTCAATTTGTCAATGAAAGAAATTTGTCGATACGTTTCATCGTAAAAGACCTTTTTCAAATCTCGAATCTGAACGATGATGACACCTGATGTATTTTCTTTGATCCAATCTTTCAGCGCATCAATGAATTCCAAGGTAGTTTTACCTCCATAATTATCGCGAATTCCTGCATCCATCAACTGTATTTGTGGCTCCGTAGGCATGGTCACCATCGGCATCACAAATGGAAACGTGGCACTTGCTCTGAGCACAGAAGAAAAACGAAGATCTCCCGTATTCTGACTCGACAACAAGGCATGAATGTCTATGTTCTCATACGAATTCTGCAAATTGGCTTTTGTCTTTGTCAAGAAACTCAACGACTGAGAACTAATCAACAACCTTCGTCCATCGTTAATAATAGTTGGACTGAAAATCATCGTGGGAATTAACGCTTTCTGCTCGTATTGCTTGTAATAGCCAAGTGAATGATCCAATAAAAAATGGGTGTTTTTGTGCAGTTGCCGTTCAAAGGCATACCCTCTTTCCATGGTGTACGTATGTCCGTTGAACTCGCATTCTTGAGAACGAATAAGAATATCATTCGTCGACGCCATAAATGACAGTTTGTTCAACATGTCCTTGCTTATGTTTTGAGCATACGCCTTATTAGTGACATCTTTAATTTTTCCAATTTCTCTTCTCAAAACCAATTCACGGTAATATGCTGCTCCAACCATTCCACCCGACGCACCGGTGATCATTTGTGCGTGTTTTGTCAACTTATTCTTCAGCTTTTTGTCTACTTCTTGTAACACGACCATTGTCCAAAGTGCACTTCTTGAACCACCTCCTGAAGAGTTAACAATCACCAATTTGGGTTTGCTTTCGTTGGTTGCGGCTTTCCATTTTTCCAACGTTTGGATGTACTTGTTCTTTGATTCTGTGTTCAACGTTTCATTCAATGCCAGCTTCTTAATTGCACCAATTGAGTAAATGTCCTTTTTGCCGTAATCCAATCCAAATGCAGAACTCGTATAGCGAAAAAAACTTGTTTGAATACTGATGAAATTCATTAGCAATACCACAACCATCAGCAACGGATATACCCAACCTTTGAGCCACGAATGCAGGGCACTAAAAATCATGGAACAAATAGTCAGCAAGAGTATAATGCTTGTTGCTGCAGGTACCTCCATAATGTCATAACCACTGAACAGACTTAGGCTAAAAAAAATCAAGATGGTCAACAATTCAAATATAGTGGAACTAATTCTGTTCTTCGCATACACCTCCTGCACCAGCTTTTTGTCAAAATGCTTCGCACTTCTGCTGACCATTAATTTAAATCTCCGTCCAATATAGATATAGGTTCTATCCTTTTGGGATCTAAATAAATCGTACCATTTTTCTGTTTTGTGGATGGGAGAACTGATCGGTTTAATCGTTTGATCGACGTATTTTTTATTGCGTTGAGAAATTGGAAAAAAATAGAAAAATGAAAAAATGAAAAACACACCCATTCCTGCTAAAAAGGCAAACGAATAATAAAAAAGCGTACTCGTTTCTGCAAACTCTTCTACCCTTTGAAACTGAATCATTCGGTACATGTAGAAGACAACAAACGCAAGCGGTATAAGCGAGTTGTTAATGCAGAATTTATAGAAAGGCTTAGAAATGGTTGTGAGAAAGGGATAATGCGCACCTATTTTAATGTAGCTGTACGTGTTAAATCCAATGATAAATCCACCCAAGGCAAATCCCAACAAGCTAAATGAAAGTCCTGAAACTTCACCAAGGTACTCTGGAGAAAGAAACAAAAAGGTAATTCCGAAGGACGAACCAAATTTATCTCCGACGATTAAAAACAGAATTAACCAAAAAACAAGTGAAAATAAGTTGAGCTTCAAATGGGCAATAAACAATCGGAAGGGGAAAAATGCCCTTATTACATCAATAAAACTCCAATCCTGATCGTTTATTCTCATACCTTTTTAAAAGTAACGTAAATTAACGAAAAAAGGATGAGTCACTGAACGCATTTTATTGATTCAGTCTAAATCTTTTGACTTGTTCAGTGTCCATTTCAGGCAAATGTGTTAATTTCCCAATTTCATACAAAGGATCTAATACAATGAAAGTCATACTGCAAACTCCAACGCCGAACATCCAAAACAGCATTTCATTTTACAAACAACTTCAATTCACTCAATTGGGAGAAAAACCAATCTTTACAGATGGTAAAATGCTCATTGAAGTAAATGAAGATCGGTTTGCTCGACCAGGAGTAAAATTACTTTCACCATCTTGGGTAAATGTTGCGCACGAACTTGAAGCAGTTACCAAAGTCACCAAAATTGATGGCGGCTATTTGCTTGGAGACGGGAGTGGGACTTGGATTTATCTGATTGAGACAACAGATTCCCCAGAGATTCCAGTAGCTTGCTCAGCATCTCTACTAGGAAATAATTTTGGACTTAGCATCGAAACGATTGACATTGGTTTCGCACAAAAGATTTGGAACCTGTTGGGATTCAATACCACGCAAGGGTCCGCTGAACAAGGGTGGATTTCACTTTCAGACGACAGCGGCAACAGCATCAGTTTAATGGTGCCAAATTGTTGTCCTCACCTTTTCCTAAACCCTTCCATTTCCTACTTCAACGGTACACAGAATCCATCCATCATTGAAAAAATTCGTGCCACAGGCATTCCCATTGCTGAAGAAATAACGCATTTTAACAAAGAAGGTATTGTAGACAATATCATCCTTTCTGATCCTGGAAATATTGGCTTTTTCATTTTTAATGACTGATTTCCATCTTAAAAAGCGACCTTTGTGCCATGCAAACAGTAAATAAAAAAGGCTATTGTGCCATCGGCGTCTATCGAGGAAAGACGACCCATAACATTGGCACATTGTGGAGATCTGCTTTTATTTTGGGTGCTGCCTATATTTTTACTGTCGAGAATAAATACAAAAAACAGGCATCTGATGTTGTAAGAGCTTGGTCCAGAATTCCGCTATTTCACTATAAATCCTTTGACGATTTACTCAACAACATTCCCCATGACTGTCGATTGGTGGGTGTAGAAATTGACGACCGCGCCGAAATGTTGCACGAATTCCAACATCCGAAAAGAGCAATTTATTTACTAGGAGCAGAAGACACTGGATTGCCAGAGGAAGTGCGCGAAAAATGTCACTTTCTCATCAAGCTTCCAGGAAACAGCTCATTAAATGTCGGTGTAACAGGAAGTATCGTGCTCCACGACCGTGTTACAAAGGTCCCAACAGATTTGCCGCCTTATCACACGGAGTGAAAGCCGCGCAAAGTTGAATTTAGAGTTTAGAATTGAAAATCATTCTTAACTCTAAACTCTACACTTCAATCGCTTGTCGCTTTTGCAGCTCGTTTTTTCATGGGAAAGGTGTACATCACCGTTCCTTCCAAACCAATGGCTCTTGTGTCAGAGTTAAATTCCTTCAGTTTAATGTAATATACATTGTATGAAGCTCCGATAAGCAGGTTAAAATTCCATATCCTAAAATCCGCCAAAAGTTTTGCTCTTCCAAAAAAGAGACCTCTGCTGTATGAATACCCATCATAACTATTAGCGGGTTTCGTAATGAAGCGCCAGCCTCGATCAATGTATCTACCTTTTCCATTGGACCAAACCTGTGTTCCGACGTCGATTCCAATAACAGGACTCGCAAAGTATTTGCGTTTCAAAATGCGATATGAAGGGGAAAGTGATAGTGTAGCAATGCGCAACGGATGCACTTCATTATATGCATTCTGGATCCCTCTTACATTTATTTGGAGAGACAAATAATCGTTGAATTGCATTCCTCCCCCAATTTGCGCTTCTTCAGAAAATAATCCATCGAAAGGAACTGAATACATATAACTCGCGCTTATGATCGGTTTCATTTTATTTTGGGCAATTACCAATTGACCCAACATGACAATGAGTAGAAAAAGTACTAATCTCATTTTGTAACGATTTTAATGTGTGTCATTTTATCAAGCCGAATTATTGACGGTACAACGTTCCCAAATACCATTGGACACTGGTATTAAAATATGAATGTCTCCTATTAAGTTTGAGTTGGGTAGGATCAATGTACTCTATACATTCCCTAAAACCCGATGAACCATAGAGTTCAAAATCCATCGTTGCGCCCGTGGTATTTATAATGCGTATTGTGTCTATGTAGGTATTTGGGGGTGGAAAACCTGCCGAATTATCAAAAACGAGAGTCAGCTGAAAGTGCATTACTGTAGAATCTTCATAGTGACTATTGCCTAGAAAAATTTGATCAACATACGCCGTGACAGAGTCATTGTAATATGGTAAAACACTCTGGTTGAAACCCCGATATTCACCTTCTAGTTGTTTCGCATAGTCGCACAATGAACATGGTTGGACTTTAGCTTCAGAATACTCAAACTTATTACAACTGAATATGAACAGGAGAATCCACACGTATGTTAAAAATGTCTTCATTTTCTAAAGTAATAGTTGTCATAATTGTGCAACGGCCAATTTTCAGAAATTATCAACCCACTTTCATATTGGAAAAATGTATATCCGTCATCTACGATATATCCATTGTTGTCAAAAACCTTAATCCAATATTTTTCTGATGATTGAGGTATTATTTCCTCGATTTTTCCTTTGTAGATGATCTCGTCATTTTTAAAAACATATACTTTGGAATTATCTTTTATTCTAATTCCATATCGATGAACGTAGTTATCTTGACTTGTTGACTCAAAAGAGTCATTTGAAGAATAACCCCACTCAAAATCCCCAATTACCTCATGGTCAGAGCTTAACTTATACTTGTTACAACCAACCACAATTATAAAAACACAAAACGCTAGCATTAATTTCATTCCTCTACTAGAACGAAATAAAACCGATATGGTTGAATTATTGCTGCATTTTACTGTCATACCTAGTGCTATTTGCGAATCATGTTAATCACCAACATCCGAATTTTTAGCTTGCCTTTTTTCATAGGAAACGTGTACATCAATGATAATTCGAAACCAACACCGTAGTTATCACTTATGTAACCCCCAATTACCATGTAATCATTGTAAAATTCTAGTACTTTGTCAATCCTAAAGTATATTAAATTAAATGTTGGACCGACCATCAGATTAAAGTTAGACGATTTAATTTTAAAATCCGCAAGTAATTTAGCTTTTCCAAAAAACAACATCCTGTTATAACGGGTGTTTGAACCAGAACCTGCTTGTATAAATCTGTTGTTGGCGTTTGACCACACTTGTGTACCTGCGTCTATACCAATTACCGGACTCACGGGGTACTTCGATTTTAAAATTCTATAGTAGGGTGAAATAGAAAGTGAAACAACGTTTAATTGACCACAGCATGTAGTGTTGTTGACTCCAGCCTGAAATGAGAAATGGTCGTTAAAATGTACCCCGGCAGCGAGTGTTGCATCAATAGTGGAAATACCATATGACTGATATATATGAAACAGCCCCGTGGCACCCATAATCTTAACATAAGGATTCATAGTGCTTTGGGCAAGTGCTGAACCCATCAGTAAACTAAATAGTAGAACCAGTCCTTTCATTGTTTTACAAGTTTTATAAGTTTAGAATTTAGAGTTAAGAATGGTTTTTAACTCTAAATTCTAAACTCAAAATTCAATCACTCATCACTTGTAGCTTTTGCGGCTCGCTTTTTCATGGGAAACGTGTACATCAATGAGAACTCTGCACCGAAACCGCGACGTTCGTCTATGTACGCATCAGTGACTGAATAATCCTCACCAGTGAACCAATTTTTACCAACTTCCTCTATTTTAAAGTACATCAAATTAAATGTTGGCCCTACCATAATGTTAAACGCTTTAATTTTAAAATCTGCAAGCAATTTTACTTTGCCAAAAAACAGACCTCGGTTGTAACGAGAATTGGAAGAACTTGAAGTATATCCGGTAAATCTATAATCAGAATTAATATATCTACCATTCCCGTTTGACCATATTTGTGTCCCCACATCCATACCAATGACAGGACTCACCTTGTATTTCGGTTGTAAAATTCTGTAAAAAGGCGAAATGGAAATAGTTACGATTTCCAACTGACCATATAAGGGTTTAACGTTGTTAACGCCTACTTGAACATTTAGATGATCATCTAGATGTAAACCAGCAGCTACACCTAGATCCAAGGCAATAATGTTCCCCCCATCGTAGGCACCAACAGCACCAGTCATTTTAATAAATGGTTTCATGCTGCTTTGGGCAAGTGCTGAACCCATCAGTAAACTAAATAGTAGAACCAGTCCTTTCATTGCTTTACAAGTTATATGAGTTTAGAATTTAGAGTTAAGAATCATTTTTAACTCTAAATTCTAAACTCTAAATTCCCATTTCACTCACCAGCACTAGCCGCTTTTGCCGCACGCTTCTTCATGGGAAACGTGTACATCACCGTTCCTTCCAAACCAAAAGCTTTAGTACTATTGATATCGCTATCCAATTTAAAATAATACATATTGTACGAAGCTCCAATAAGTAGATTAAAATCCCATATTCTAAAATCCGCAAGTAATTTTGCTCTTCCAAAAAAGACACCTTTTCGATACAAATAATGTGTACTACTTGAATTTTCCATAAATATCCAATTTTCATCAACATATCTTCCAAAACCATTCGACCAAACTTGAGTTCCAGCATCTATTCCTATTACTGGGCTCACGATGTATTTGCGGTTCAGCATACGGTACAACGGTGAAACCGATAGGGTAACAATCCGCAATGGTTCCTTAATTATTTGATACGATACGTCACGCGCACTCTGTATACCTCTCACGTTTAACTGCAATGAAAAATGGTCACTAAATTGGATCCCACCCCCAATTTGAAGTTCGTGAGACAACAATCTATCCATTGGGTACGAATACATATAACTCGTATTCACCATCGGCTTCATGGAGTTTTGGGCAAGTGCTGAACCCATCAGTAAACTAAATAGTATAACCAATCCTTTCATTGCTTTACAAGTTATATAAGTTTAGAATTTAGAGTTAAGAATCATTTTTAACTCTAAATTCTACACTTCAATCACTCACCACTTGTCGCTTTTGCGGCTCGTTTTTTCATTGGAAAGGTGTACGTTACCGTGCCCTCCAAACCAAGACCTTTTACATCCCAAATGTTATTGTCCAGTTTAAAATAATACATATTGAAAGAAGGACCAACAAGAATATTAAAATTCCATATCTTGAAATCAACTAGTAATTTTGCCTTTCCAAAAAACACCCCTTTGTTGAACAAAAACCCATCATAACTGTGTTCAGGTTTATTAATAAAGGACCAGTTTCTGTCAATATATCTCCCAAATCCATTAGACCAGATTTGTGTACCAACATCTATTCCGATAACAGGACTTGCAAAGTATTTACGTTTGAGAATACGGTAATATGGTGAAAGCGAAAGGGTAACAATCCTCAGAGGATCTTTAATCACATGGTTTGATACATCCCGTGCATTCTGAATTCCTCTTAGAGTTAATTGTAATGAAAAATAATCGTTGAATTGTACACCACAACCAATTTGCAGTTCACCCACAAAAAAGTCTGAATCCCCCACAATCATTGCGTATTGTGCACTTACAACAGGTTTCATATTGTTTTGAGCAACAGTGATTTGCCCAAGCAAGCTTATTAATAGAAAAGGGACTAGTTTCATTGTTTTATGATTTTAAGGGTTACACCTGTAGTCGTTGAAGTTACGAAATAAATACCTTTACTTAAAAAGGGGAGTGCAATTGTTGTTTCTCCAGCTAAAACGGGAAATTGCCCTACTAGAACACCACTTACAGATTTAATTTCGATAGTGTCTTTAATGAACGAACGTACTGTAATCTCATTACTAAACGGATTAGGAAAAACTTGAAACACTGACCCATTATCCAACTCAGATAGTTGAGCCTGCCGAAATTCCTGTTCATCTTCCTCTCCCTCTGTATTTGCGTTGGTGAACCACAACTTTTGCATAGAAAACCACAAAATTGGACGCTGCGGGCTGGTTAACTCTGGGAAATGCAACTCCATACGGAATTTATTGTCTGTTTCCTGCCAATAGGTAGTAGGTAATTGATTTCCTGTGATAAAATCGTACCATTTTATTTCATACCACGTCTTTTTCTGTAGACCTTTGACATATAGATGGTTATCTCCACCTGGTAGAATTAGAATACTATTATTCCCATCTGTATAGGAAAAGGAGTAGAAATTATCTAGAGGTTCCTTAAACCCTTGCATAGACGCGTCCGCTAGGCAACTGTCATTTGTACGCATGGTATGAACGTTATAGGATCGATTCCGCACATAGCCTGTTGCCGATTCGTTGCTCTGGGCAAGATAATACTGTAACTCTTTTGGGCGTTCTTCATTAGACCAATATACCTTTTCTATCTGCCTACCTTGTTTCCAATCCCCGTTCCAATGATCGAGCGTAGGAATTACTTTATCGGAGTTCATGTGCCTTTCGGCGTAAATGGTTGAAGACCATAACTGGCGTTGATCGTAAACGCCAGGGGCTCCATATACATACCCCTCCCATGGATGCATGGCCGCAACACCACAAAACCCATATGTCATCACATCAATAATATTGCCCGAATTACTATAGCAATTGGATGAAAATGAACTAAAGACATGACCCACTTCTCCTAAAATAATTGGCTTTTGAAATAGTAGAAACTGTTCAAAAATTCTTCTGTATTCAGATTTTTCCTGGTTACTTCCATATACTTCCACACTCAGATTGTTTTTTCCATTCTTATCATCTTTAACTTCTATCAATTTATCTGGTCTGTTGGAATAAAAATGATAACCAATGACATCTATTAGAGGGTTGGAGGCGCTTTGTAAGTTAAAATAACTAATATCATCTGGCGCAAATGGTGCTATGTTCATTCCAATGAGATGGTCACTGTCTTTGAGATCGTTTTTCATGTAATAGCTAATTTCGTTGTGGTAGGCGTTAACGGCATCTTTCGCTACTTGATGACCCGGATGTTGAGTTAACTGAGCTGGTTTATTTGGGATTGGGAATGGGGACGTTGGATTGATAACTGTCCCAAAATCAAACTCATCCATATGTAGCGGTTCACTCATGAGCTCCCACAGATAGATTTGAGGAGAGTACCCATACCGTGCCACATAATATCGGGTGCGTTGTTTGTGGTAGTTCATAAAAACGGGATCAAGAAATTGATTGCTAGGCAACGTACCGGGTACAAAATAACAGTAAGTTGGGAAATAATCATTTGGATTTACTTGCATGTCTGGACCATAATTCCCATAATCCCAAGGATCACCCCAATAACCAACACCTTCTTCAGGGGTTTTCGGTGATCCATTCTGTCCATAGCCCATAATTACATCTTGAAATAGTAGGTTGAAATTAACGAGTACATCATATTCTTCGCACATGTCCAATATTTTATCTTGTTCCCAACCATAATGCATTCGCTTGGAGTAATTGCCAAGTTGCTCAAATTCCAGTAAATTTCCATAAGACGTTTGTGTTAATTTAAATGATTTTCCACCACCTGTGATATATTTATGTATGTCTCCCAGAAATTGTCTCCAATCTGTAACAGTCGTGTTCTGGCTGGGATCAAGATCTGGGGGATCACCCCATGGTGTCCAACCTGTCAACTCCCCTCCGGGAGCACGGTTATATGGTCCAGGGAAAACGTGGCCAATTGGGAAAACAATGCTCGTTCCTCTCTGTAGGTTACGGTTATTGTGGTGCACTTTTACATATCCTGGGTGGTTATTGTCTTGCACAAGAAAGGCAAATACTGGAAGTTGAGTTGTGGTACCATCCAAGGTAACAGTAACATGGGTTTCCCACTCCCCAGGCAAGGGGGGAGCAAAACGAACCCGCATTAAAAAGTCGTTGTTGTCATTAAGTGCATCACTCCATCCGTATTCACCCGTATTTACGTTGACCACATCAACGCCATAACCCTGTCCCACCCGCTCATATTCATGGTAATAAAAAAAATCACGTTCTTTCACTGTCCCGGTTGCAGGGTGAATAAACGTGGCGTGTACCACCAACTCAGATGTACTTGGGTTTAAATCATCTGCAATATAAGGATTCAATGGATCCAATCCTGGAAAGCTTCCGGGCTCAACAAACTCTTTTATGCGCTCTTCTATTTCTCCTTCTAAATCAATCCCAAACTCAACCTTTTTGAACTTTTGAATTGCATTTAAATCTGGATAATTCATTACTGCAATGTCGTACAATGCTTTTTCACCGATGATGAAATGCATTCCCTTTCCCGAATTAAATGGTCCTGCATGAAAATCCTCTTGAATATCAATGTACTCAAGTGCTTTTATTTCTTTGTGCACATCGCTTTGAAAAAGAAACGTATTGGTAGCGGTGAAGTCAATACAAGGTCTGTAAAAACCATACGCACCTGCTAACACTTCATTCTGCGTTACCACAGAATTGATGCTAGCGCAATCGTACACACTCACTTGAGTATTGGCGTGAAATGCGCTCAATACTCCTAAGGTAATCAACAACTTCTTCATGCCTATCTGTTTTCAAGTTCTTCGATTCGCTTTTCCTGCTCTATCAGGTGAAGCGTTAATTCTTCGATTTTCTCTAACAACAGACGGTTCATCTCTGCAAGGTTAATTCCTTCTTCAAGCACTGTTTCAGAAGAGGGGATATTGGGCAAATGTCCGTTCAACTGAATGTAATGATTGACTTCCTTTAATGGCATCAAGTCGTAATCCTTTTCAAAAACATAGTCTGGCCACACCTCCGCATCAATTTTAATCTCACGCGCTCGTAGTAATCCATTGTTGTCTAACGTCAAAATTTTTCTATCCGCATTTTCTACGGTGATCAGTCGACTAGCTGGGTTTGGGTTTACCGTTCTAATGTGCAATCTACCCACTAAATCAGCAGGATCAACGCCAACGGCTAGACTCGCAGTATAGGTTACACCGCGTACATCTAATGATGATCTGGGAATATTTGTCCCTATTCCGACATCAACTTGTGGGCATAGGCTATAAATTTTATTTGGTCCACTAGCCCAAGTCGGGTTTTGTACGACAGCGTTTGCGCTACATTTACTTTCAGGGTAGGGTTCGTAAATACCCCCTTTAAGGTGAAAAAGCAGCGTGTCATAACTTGCTTTTCTTGCGGCACCATTTGCGTTCAAAAGCAAGAAGTCAAAACTTCCATTTGTCAAATTATTGTTTGAAAGAGCATTGGTATTCGGAAGTTTAAGAACACCGTCAACGGTTGCGTTTCCTCCAAGATTGGTGTTGCCTTCAACATTAAGATTTTCTTTGACGACTACCTTATCATCAAAGACTGCTTTTCCTTCCACAAACATTTTGTCCATGACCCGAAAGGTTTTGTTCACCCTGACTGAATCATTAACAATCAATGAAGAGTCGATTTTCATATTTCCGTTGACTTCAAGTCGTTCAGATGGTGAAAGTGTCCCAACTCCTACATTACCTGTGGTTGGGAGCGTATTGTCTTGGGAAAATAATGCATGCGAACTAAGCAGAACTGTGAACGCGATGAGTACTTTTTTCATAATGAATAGTTTTATAGTTTGGAGCAAGTTGGAAAAAAAAAAAGCGAAGTTTCAAAGAAAAATGATGATTTTTTTTGAGCATTGCCATTTTTTAAATGCTTTTAAATCAACCTTCCATCGCACCAAACCACCATTTAACATTATTTTTCCCATATCATTTATTATTCACTTATTTTTGTATCCATCAAAATGAAGTACATGAAATTTGGTTTAACTATTCTATTTGCGTTTATCCTGTCGATTTCCTTTGGTCAGAAGTATACAATTAGCGGAAGCATCAAAGATGCCACCAATGGAGAAGACATCTACGGTGCGGTCATTAAAGTAAAGGAACTAACCAACGTCGGAACGACCACGAATGCTTATGGGTTTTATTCCATTACCCTCGATCAAGGCGAATACACGCTCATTTATCGCTCTTCTGGATTTGATGATCAAGAACTTAAAATTAGTCTTACCGAAGACCTAACGCATAATATTGAATTGAAAATGCCCAAAGACGTGCAAGAAATTGCAGAAGTGAACGTCAACGCGGTAAAGGAAAATGACAATATCACCTCTTCAGAAATGAATGTTACGCGCTTCGACCCAAAAAGCATAGAAACGATTCCAGTGTTGTTTGGTGAAAAGGACATCATGAAAACACTGCAGTTAACACCGGGAATTAAAAGTGCAGGTGAAGGTAATTCAGGATTTTATGTGCGTGGTGGTGGTGCTGACCAAAATTTAATTCTTTTGGACGAAGCACCAGTTTACAATGCTTCACACCTACTCGGATTTTTCTCTGTTTTCAACTCGGATGCCATCAAAGATGTTTCACTCTACAAATCGGGAATTGCTCCTGAATATGGTGGACGAGCATCATCTGTTGTCGATGTTAAAATGCGCGACGGAAACAACAAAAAATTCAATGCTTCTGGGGGAATTGGTCTTATCTCTTCTCGTTTAACGTTGGAAGCACCGATCGTTAAAGACAAAGGATCTTTCATTATTTCAGGGAGAAGAAGTTACGCCGATTTGTTTTTAGGGCTGTCGAAAAACGAAGACATTCCAGATGATACCAAGCTCTTTTTCTACGACTTAAACGCAAAAGCCAATTACCGCATTTCAGAAAAAGACAGAATTTATTTGTCAGGGTATTTCGGTCGCGACAAATTTGGATTGGGAGATGCATTTGGATTTAACTGGGGAAATGCCACCGGAACATTGCGTTGGAATCGTATCATCAATCAAAAGTTATTTTCAAATACAACATTGGTCTTCAGTAATTTCGATTACGAATTTACCATCGGCGAAGGCGACGAAGGTTTTGGTGTCCGTTCATCTATTCAGGATTGGAACTTGAAACAAGACTTCTCCTATTACATCAACAGCAACAATACCATGAAAATTGGGGTGAATGGAATTCATCATACTTTTAAACCTGGTGCATTGACTGGCGAGAATGAATCGTTCAATGAAATTGTTTTGGAATCACGCTATGCACTTGAGCTAGGCGCTTACATTCAAAACGAAACCAAATTTGGAACGCGCTGGAACTTTATGTACGGACTGCGTTATTCCGGATTTAGCTATTTGGGCGGTCCAAATAAATATGAGTACGATGAAGACGGAACAACGCTTTCCTCGGAAAAAACAGAACGTTGGAAAACAGTAACGTATTACCATGGACTTGAGCCTCGACTTTCGGGAAGTTTCATTATCTCTGAAAACAATTCAATTAAACTTGGGTATAACCGTATTTTTCAATACTTGCATCAACTTTCTAA
The DNA here is from genome assembly GCA_937876195.1 of uncultured Flavobacteriales bacterium. GTDB lineage: Bacteria > Bacteroidota > Bacteroidia > Flavobacteriales_D > Crocinitomicaceae > UBA4466. The sequence goes on along the minus strand of CALEIK010000025.1, from coordinate 206,601 downwards.
CTCTACAACGAGTAGTCCAACCGATAACTGGGTGCCAAGTTCAAATAATGTAAAACCACAGATAGCGGATCAAATTGCATTGGGTTATTACCAAAACCTAAACAAGAATATGTTTCGCATTTCGACAGAAATATACTACAAGCATTTGCAAAATCAGATTGATTATAGAAACGGTGCCGATTTATTCCTGAACAATGAAGTGGAAGGCGATTTGGTCTATGGAGTTGGTAGAGCGTATGGTTTTGAATTGCAGGTTGAAAAGAAAAAAGGAAAGTTTACTGGCTGGATCAGTTATACATTGTCGCGTTCGTTGCGCCAGTTTGACCAAATTAATGATGGAAAGGAGTTTTCATCGCGTCAGGACCGAATTCACGACATCTCTATTGTCGCAATGTACAGAATCAACAAGGCGTTAGCGGTTTCTGCCAATTGGCTCTACTATACAGGTGACGCCGTTACCTTTCCATCTGGGAAATATGAAATTGCAGGAACGTATGTACCATACTATACCGAACGAAACGGTTATCGAATGCCAGATTACCACAGAATGGATCTTGGAATTACCTGGTACATGAAAGAACGAAAGAAATTTGAGCATAGTTTGAATGTTTCAGTGTACAATCTCTATGCACGTGAAAACGCATTCGCCATTACATTTCAAGAAGATCCTGACAATCCTAACGTAACACAAGCCGTTCAGACAACGCTGTTTAAACTGGTTCCTTCTATCACGTATAATTTTAATTTCAAATAAGATGAAGAATTTAATCTACCTTTTAGGATGTATCGTCATCATCAGCTCTTGTCAAAAAGTCATTGACGTTGACCTGAACGAAGCAGATCCTAAATTTGTTATTGAAGCCAATTACACGGCAGAAGATAGTACAGTACGGGTGAAGCTCACTTTTACATCTAGCTACTTCGATGCAAGCACTCCAACAACAGTGGACAACGCCACGGTAGTCATAACAGACCATTTGGGTGCGAGTCTGCCCGTCACTTCGATTGGTGATGGTATGTATGAACTAACGAATTACATCCCGATCTTCGAAACAAATTATACGTTAACCGTAGCTCATGGTGGAGTTACGTACACGGCTGTTTCAACTATGCACGCTCCTGTGCAACTAGAGGATATTACCTACGAGTACTACCCAGGATTTTTTGGACTTGATCCAGGTTATGTGTGTGATTTAAATTTTTACGATCCTCCAGGCGTAGAAAACTACTACATCATCGCGTTAAGTTTAAATGGCGAAGCAGACACTAAACTAACCTCTCTGTTCCTACATAATGATGCTTTTTCGGACGGAAATTTAATTAAACGTCCACTTTTTCTTGAAGAATTCAATCAAGTGGGAGATACCGTTGGTATGGAAATGCGCTCCATTGACAAAGTCACCTATCAATATTTTTATGAAATTTTATCTATCGCAGGCGGACAAACAACCGCTGCTCCTTCAAATCCAGCTAACAATTGGGACAATGATGCGTTGGGTTATTTCACCGCGTACAGCAACAGTAGAAAGGAAGTGGTGATTGAGGAGTAATGTCTCAATGACAGGTTATTGTTGCCTTCGACTGCGCTCAGTCAACGTTGGTCACGAGTACTTGTTGCTGACTGAGTCTCATGCGATGACTTAAGCTCGATGTCTTAAGAAGATGTGCAAAATGGGAGGAAGTCAAATAAATGAAAAATCATAGATGATTTGTAATCCGAAGAAGAAATCCAATTTTCGCAGAATAGTTTTAATGTTCACGGAAGACGAGTGAAGCGAAGCGGAATGAGCGAAGTGAAATTAAAACGTTTCTTGTAGCAACGCGGAAAGAAATTCATTGAAAATTGGAAAGAGGTGTTTTGGATACTTTGAGACCTCGGTCAAAGTATCAAAGAAAATTAGCAGCTATCCAAACCACACATTATTAATCAACTCACATCCAGCCGTTTCATTCACACGCTGAATAATCACTTGTTTTCCATGTGCAAGTTCGTCGCGCATCACAGAAGAATCCATTTTTAAGTAAAGCGTTTTGTTTTTTATGCTGATTTCACGTGTCCGATGAGCAACAGCAGTTCCCATCATTTCTGGCCATGCGTTGATGACATCCAATTCCTTCATTTTCCCATCCAAGCGGTATGCTTTTAACCAACGGTCAATTACTTCCTTCAGTGGTGCCTCATTCGATGTTCGTTTCAAATCACTCATACTACCTCCTCATGTGTTAATTCTTCTACCTTCCCTTCTTCTACCAAAAACAACTTGGCGACCAAATCACTTTCAGCAAAAATAGTTTGCACGCGTTGTAAATCTGTATCCGTGACGAGCACTTGTCCAAAAAAGTTATCGGCGACCAATTTCATCAACCGCTCCACCCGCGTATGGTCTAATTTATCAAAAATATCGTCCAAAAGCAAAACTGGAGCTACTCCAAGGTGATTTTTCAACCATTCGTACTGTGCCAAGCGCAATGCGATGATAAACGATTTTTGCTGTCCCTGCGAACCAAACTTCTTCACTGGGTGACCTTTGATTTCAAAAATCAAATCGTCTTTGTGCGTTCCAGCATTGGAAAAACGTGTGTATGCATCGCGTCTTTCAAAATCTTTTAACAACTGCTCAAATGGAGCATCGTTCAACTGAGATTTGTACACCAAATGCACTTCTTCATCCTTCGTGCCGATTGCATCGTAATGCCGCTGAAAAACGGGAATAAATTCCTCTAAAAACTTTGTTCTTTTGGCATGAATTTCCTTTCCTAGAACTATCATCTGTTCATTCCAGACTTCAATTGAGTCTCTATCAAACAAGCGGTGTTCACCCATATTTTTTAAAAGTGCGTTGCGTTGCACAACTACTTTTGTGTACTTCTGAATGACATCCAAATAATGTCGATCGAATTGAGAAATAATGCCATCCATCCACTTTCTGCGCAATTCGCTTCCGTCAGAAATTAAGTCACGGTCGTACGGTGAAATCATCACTGCTGGAAACTGACCAATATGGTCGGCCAACTTTTCATATTCCTTCTTGTTTCTGCGAAACACCTTTTTTACTCCCGTTTTGACAGCACAATGGATATTAATTGAATCACCGTCCTTTTCCCAATCACCTTGCACCACAAAAAATCCCTGCTCAAATTGAATGTTCTGTCGATCGACCACATTCATATACGATTTGCACATGCTCAAATAATGTACAGCATCTAAAATATTTGTCTTGCCCGCACCATTCTTCCCCACAAAACAATTAATCTGTGAAGAAAGCCCAATTTCAGCCTCTTCATAGTTCTTAAAATTGATAAGATGTAGTGATTTTAAATGCATCTGAACAAATTTAGTTGAAAATGATTGAACTTCTCCCATTCTTTACACTTCTTTTATGGAAAAAAAAACTATTTTTGCTCCGCTTATAATTATAGACAACAAATGTTAGACAATATCTCGCCAGAACAAATTAAAGAACAGTTTAAATCGAACAATAAATTACGCATAATCACACTCGTTGTGGGAGGTATTATCGTTATTGTTCTTGGTTACTTTGCATACCGTCAATTCCTTTGGCAGCCAGAAAATGAAAAGTCAAAAGACAGTTATTGGATTGGTTTAAACCACGTTGCAGTAGATTCAACTGATTTGGCAATCGAAGAACTCGAAAGTCAAGTCAAAAAATACGATGGCAAAGTTGGTGGTGAAGTTGCACAATTTGTACTTGCTCGTCAATATATGTCAAAAGGTGAATTTGAAGCTGCGCTAAAAGAATTAGAAGGTGTGGATGTAGACGATGAATATGTTGCAGTGATGTCTATCGGACTTCAGGCAGATTGTTACTCTGAGCTTAAAGGAGATAAGAACTATGGTAAAGCGTATGATCTATACTTGAAAGCAGCGGAAAAAAGTGACAATGAGTTTACTTCTCCGATGTACTTGATGAAAGCTGGATTAGTTGCCGAGGAATTGAAAAACTTCGACAAAGCGACTGAGTGCTACCAAAAAATTAAAGATAACTATGCTTCTTACGCATCACAAAAAGCAATTGATAAATACATTGCTAGATCGAAGAATAAAACGACAAAATAATGGCTACTGCGAATCGCAACTTGTCAGAATATAATAAGGATTTAATTCCTAATGGTGCCGATTTCAAAATCGGCATTGTTGTTTCTGAGTGGAATGATAAAATTACAATGAACTTGTTGGCTGGTGCTAAACAGGCATTGATTGAAAATGGAGTAAAAGAATACAACATCAATGTTCGTTTTGTTCCAGGGACATTTGAACTTCCGTTGGGATGTCAATTGATGTGTGAACGCACGGATGTAGATGGGATCGTTGCCATCGGCGTTGTTATTCAAGGGGAAACCCGTCATTTCGACTTTGTGTGTGAAGGTGCAACGTTGGGAATCAAAGACGTGACCTTGAAATACAGTACTCCGATTTCTTATTGTGTTTTGACAGACAATAACGAACAACAATCGATTGATCGTTCTGGAGGTAAACATGGTAACAAAGGAATTGAATGTGCGATCGCCTGTCTTAAAATGATTCATTTAAAAAACACTCTGTAAATGACCTTAATCAAATCAATCTCTGGCATCCGAGGAACAATTGGTGGAAAAGTAAACGAAGGACTCACCCCACTAGACGCTGTTAAATTTGCAGCTGCATACGGAACTTGGGTGATTGATCGAAATAAAGGCACAAAAACAATAAAAGTAGTTATCGGGAGAGATGCGCGCATTTCGGGACAAATGATTTCTGACTTGGTAGCTTCTACCCTCGTTGGATTGGGAATTGATGTCATCGATTTAGGACTTTCTACAACACCAACCGTCGAAATTGCCGTTCCAATGGAAAATGCGCATGGTGGAATTATACTTACTGCTAGTCACAACCCAAAAGAGTGGAACGCACTTAAATTATTGAACGAACTAGGAGAATTCATTTCTGGTGACGAAGGGAATAAAGTACTTGAAATTGCGGAGCAAGAATCGTTTTCATTTGCAGAAGTCGATGATTTAGGAACAATTACAAAAGATGATTCCTACCTTCAAAAACATATTCAAGCGGTTTTGGATTTGCCTTTGGTGAATAAAGAAGCAATTCAAGCTGCCAATTTTTCGGTGGTTGTCGATGCGGTGAACTCCTCGGGTGGAATTTTCGTTCCTGCCCTCTTGGAAGCTTTGGGCGTGAAAAATATCACGAAACTTTATTGCGATCCAACTGGAAATTTCCCGCACAATCCAGAGCCACTTCCTGAGCATTTGACGGATCTTTCTGATAAAATAAAAGAAGTTCGTGCAGATGTTGGTATCACTGTCGACCCAGATGTTGATCGTTTGGCATTGGTGTGCGAAGATGGGACAATGTTTGGAGAAGAATACACACTCGTTGCTGTGGCCGACTACGTCGTTTCTAAGACGCCAGGAGCTACAGTTTCCAATCTTTCGTCCACTCGTGCGTTGCGCGACGTGACAGAGGCTCATGGGCAACACTATTTCGCATCAGCAGTAGGTGAAGTCAACGTGGTTGCAAAAATGAAAGCTGAAAATGCTGTTATTGGTGGTGAAGGGAACGGTGGTGTTATTTATCCTGCATCCCATTATGGGCGTGATTCACTCGTTGGAATTGCCTTATTCTTATCACTACTTGCGGAAAGAAAGGGAACCGTTTCAGCCCTAAGAGATAGTTACCCAATGTACACGATTTCAAAAAATAAAATTCAATTGACTCCAGAAATTGATGTCGACATTGTGCTTCAAAAAATGGCTGCCAACTATGCCCATGAAGAAGTGGATACGACGGATGGCGTTAAAATCTACATTGAAAAGGAATGGGTGCACCTGCGAAAAAGCAATACTGAACCAATCATTCGTATTTATTCAGAAAGTAAATCAGAAGCTGCCGCAAACGCATTGGCAGAACGCATAATTAAAGAAATTAAATCAATCCTATAATTAACTATTAACGCCTACAAAAACTATACTTATGTTACTAAAAACAATTAAAATTAGTGTTTTTTCAATGCTAATCAGCGCGACTGCTTTCAGTCAAAAAATGAATGAAGAAGTTAACATCACCTTTGGAGACTTAAAGCTAGAGTCTGGTGGCGATGTTATTCTTGTTAGCTCTTTCAAAGTAGAAGATGGTTATTTGGTGCTAAAAAAACAACCCATTCGCGGTCCAGGAGGATTTAATTATTACCTGGAAAAATTTGACAATGATTTAAAATCGATAAAAACACATGACGTTTCAGAGCAATTCGAAGATGATAAATACGTCATTGATGGAATTCTTAAAGTTGGGAAATCGTATCTATTAATCACAACTAAGGATTTTCCAGATCAAAAAAAGGAGAGTTTGTTTAGCCAAACCTTTGATTGGGAAACGGGGAAGTTAAGTAAACCAAAAAATGTCTACACGCAAACTTATGAAGGTAGAAGAGGTAGAATAAACTATAGTTTAAGAACTTCTTACGACAAAAAAAGTATTCTCTTGACCATACATCCAGAAGTCAAAAAAAATGAACAAGAAGTGGTCTCATTTTATGTGTTCAATGATAATGTTGAAGAATTATGGTCTGAAGAAAATATTACGTTCGAAGAAAAAGAAAAAGACTATCGTATTATAGATACCGAATTGGGGGACGATGATCAAATATTTCTTCTTGGAAGTAAGGCCAATCGCGGAGATAGAAAAGCTGGGATTCCACGTTCGCCTAGCGAATATCAACTTGTAACCATCAAAGATGAAGACAAGGAGATCGTTAAAATTGATGTCGGTGACAAAATCATTGATGAGATGTCTCTCACTATGAGTGAAGATGGCTCTCTTTTCATTGCGGGATATTATAGAAAGAAAGAAGGAGTTGGAATCGATGGCGTGTTTTTGTTTACAGTGAACAAAAAAACGGGTGAAATTGAAGATCAAGCCTGGGATGAATTTAGTCAAGAGTTTATTACAGCAGATTGGTCAAAAAGAAAAATTGAAAAGGCGGAGAAAAAAGAAGAGAAAGGAACAGATTTAGGTTTATCTAATCTAGAGTTTAGATCAATCATTAAGCATGAGGATGGTTCTCTTTCAATTGTTGGTGAAGTTTTTTGGATTACAACAACAACGTATACCACTTCCAATGGTGGAACATCAACTAAGACTACCTATCATTATGGCGATCTAATTATTTCTAGAATGTCAGGTTCAGGTGAATTCTCTAATCATGCTCGATTTGACAAACATCATACTTATTTTGGGGCTTACACTTATTTCAACCTAAACAATCAAGTTGCCATCTTAATGAAAGATGCAAGAACCACGTTGTATGATTTTAATAAAGAAACTGTAACTAGAGCTGAAAAAAAGGAAATGGCTGGAAATGCTCTTGTTTTGGCAGAAGTTAGTGCCGAAGGGGAAGTGATTATTTCTGGTATTCTAGATTATATGGATCCAAAATATGCTGGGTATCGTCAACATAAAACTATACGTTCAGAAAGTGTTGTCATGAACAATGATGACAATACAGAAGTATTCATTTTAACCTACTTCGGTAAAAAGAAATTTGGAATTTGTAGACTGAATTTCGAAAAGTAATTACTGAACGATCAAAACAGAATTCAAAGATTTAAGTCGCGTGCAACTTTAATCTTTGAATTCTTGAATCCTTTCTTCCTTTGAACCAAAATTTCATCCTCATGTACTGAAAGAAAAAAATCAGTCACATGAAGAAAATAATTAGCTTAATCAGTATTGTACTTTTCGCCATGAATGCGAAAGCTACAGATGAAAAAATTGTTCCGTCAACAATTTCTTCCGTCACCGTTTATTCACAAGGTGCACAAATCTATAGATCTGCCACCTACAGTATTTCCAAAGGAGTTACCGAAGTCATTATTGAAGGCGTAAGTCCCTACATCGATGCAAACAGCTTGCAAATCAATGCAACGGGAAGTGTTGTTATTCTCGATTCGAAATACAGCACCTTCTACCCTTCTCCAAGCATAGTTCCACTAGACGGATTACCGCTGAAAATCAGGAATAGCATCGCGCTCTTGGAGGATTCTCTGAAAAATATCAATTATGAAATTCAGGAATACCAAGATGAAATTGATGTGCTTGTTGCCACAAAAAACATTCTTGCCAACAACGGTGCAATTCGCGGACAAGGAAAGGTGAATGATTCAATCAATCTATTAAAGCAAGCCGTGGATTATTACACAGTCAAAATGATGGAAATCAACAAGAAATTGCAAAAACTGAATCGTTCAAAATCTACGTTGGATGAAAAAAGAAAAGGAATGAATCAACGCTTAGTGGATTTTAGAAATCACCAGGGAAGCATTGACAAAAATGTTCCTAAAGGACCTGTTCAGCGAATCACAATTACGTTAAAAGCAGACGACATCGCCAAAGGAAAACTGGACATCTCCTACCTTGTCAACAATGCGGGTTGGACGCCCATTTACGATTTAAGAAGTGAATCTAGCTCTGGGAAAATTAATTTGAACTACAAAGCGCAGGTGTATCAAAATACGGGTGTCGATTGGGACGAAGTTCGATTGAATATCTCAACCAACAATCCTTACCACAACAAGACAAAGCCAACGTTGCACCCATGGTACGTCGACTATTATACTTACAACGACTACAATCGAAATGCGCCCGTTTCAACAGGATACGCTGAAACACGCAAAAAAACAGAAAGTGAGAAGTCACCAAGTTATGCAGGTGCTGCGATGGATGAACAACTTGCTACATTCTCTGATCAGTTCGTAGAAGTGGTGGAACACATGATTTCCGCAGAATTTAGAATCGATTTGCCCTATTCTATCAAGTCGAACAACGAAAAACACATGGTTTTGGTGAAAAATGTGGATCTGGATGCCAATTACAAATACTACACAGTGCCTAAATACGATCAATCCGTGTACCTCGTTGCGCAATTGGTTAAACTCGATGAACTTCAATTGGTTCCTGCCAAAGCAAATATTTTCTTTGAAGGAACATACATGGGAGAAACGTATATTGATCCTACAACAATGGATGATACGTTGATGCTGAGTCTAGGAAAAGATCCAAACATTATTGTGAAGCGCACGTTCCTTAAAAAAGAGCAAAAAGAGAAAGTGATTGGCTCCAAGAAAGAACGCACCTTCGCATACAGTATCGAGGTGAAGAACTTGAAATCGACTTCTATTGACATCGTAGTTCAGGATCAATTGCCGATTACCCAAAACGCTGAAATCACGATTGAAAAACTCGATTTAGGAAAAGGGAAAATCAATGATCGAACGGGATTAGTTGAGTGGGAATTCAGCCTAAAACCGAAGGGATCAAAAGACATCCTCTTTAGTTACAAGGTACTTCACGACAAGGATAAAAATCTTCCGTTGTAAGTAATTGAATAAAGGCTAAAGAAACTTCCTTTTAGAGGTAAGATTTCAGAACGTATGTTTGAATCACTCAAATAGCGTTTGAAATCTTGCCTCTTTTTTTATGCAATTGAAATCCCCTCTTCATTCACCGAAGAAACCAGTTGCTTCAGTTCTTTTTCTTATTTTTGATTCTACAATGAAGAAGTTTCAAATTCCAGAGTATTATAAATCACCAATCATTAGTAAGGTGAAGGCACAAAGAAGGCTAGATGATCCGCGTAAGAAGGATTTTTCACCATCTTCCCTCGTGTTTGATAATGTGGAATTTATTATCAGTCGCCATTTTGGCTTCTGTTACGGTGTAGAAAACGCCATTGAAAAATCATACGAAGCAATTCAAAACAATCTAGGCAAAAAGATTTATTTATTGAGCCAAATGATTCACAACCCTGAGGTGAACAATGACTTGATGAGTCAAGGAGTTAGTTTTATTCAGGATACCGAAGGGAATCAACTCATTCCATGGGAAAAAATAACTGCCGACGATATTGTGATCATTCCAGCATTTGGCACCACCTTGGAGACATCGTCTATACTAGAGGAAAAAGGAATTGATGCTACGACGTATAACACCACCTGCCCGTTCGTAGAGAAGGTATGGAACCGTTCTATAAAGTTGGGTGAAACTGATTATACGATTATTATTCACGGCAAACACAATCACGAAGAGACAAAAGCAACCTTCTCGTACAGTCAGAAAAATGCACCCGCAATTATTGTACGTGATCTCAAAGAAACAAAGACCATTGCAGATTATATCCTTGGTAAAATTTCTTCTGAAGTACTTCTCAAACATTTTGAGGGACGCTATTCAATTAATTTCAACCCAGAAAGAGATTTGTCGCGCATTGGTGTCGTGAATCAAACGACCATGTTGGCTTCAGAAACACAAGAAATTGCAGATCTTTTATATGCCACTATGCTAGAGAAATATGGTGAAGCTGAGCTGAAATCACATTTTGCAGATACACGTGACACCTTGTGTTATGCGACGAATGACAATCAATCTGCAACGCTTGAACTATTGAACAGCACAGCGGATTTAGCGATTGTCGTTGGTGGTTATAACAGTAGCAATACCTCTCATTTGGTTGAATTATTGGAAACAAAATTCCCAACCTATTTCATTAAAAATGAAAATGAGATCGTTGCAAAGAACAGCGTCTATTCATTCAATATCCATTCAAAATCGTTGGAACATCACAGAGATTTCCTTCCTGAGAAATCGCATTACAAAATAATCATCACCTCAGGAGCGTCATGTCCAGATTCCGCTGTAGACAAAGTAATGCAGAAAGTACTTGCAGTGTTGGGTAAATCAATCAATGAAGAAATTAGTCGTTCTTAATGGAGAGATTTGTCAACATATTAATTATAGAGAAAGACGATACCATTCGTACGCATCTCAAGGAACTCCTTCTTGGAAAAGGAAATAACGTACTCACGGCGACATCGATTACAGAGGCTTTGCCCATCATTGACAAGCGAGAAATTGGCATTTATCTGGTCGACATCGACGATACAATTAACGGTGAAACGAGTCTCCAAACCATCAAAGATCGAAGTCTTTACATTCATCATTACATATTATTACTCACCAAGGAAAACAGTAATTCTGTCAACTTGGTAAAAGGAATGCATCAGGGAGCAGTTGATTTCATTACCTACCCTTTTCAATCGAACTTGATTAAGAGTAAAATTGAAGTTTTTAAAACCCTTTATTTAAAAGATCAGCGCATTGGGCAGTTATTGAACAATATCTTTCCAGAAAACGTACTGTCTGAACTTTCTACAAATGGGAAGTTTTCTCCGAAGCGAATTGAAAAGGGAATTGTGTTGTTCACCGATTTTGTGGATTTCTCGTTGAAATCGAAAACAATGAAACCGCTCCGCTTGATTCACCAACTTGAGAAATACTTCATCAAATTTGATGAAATCATCGCCAAATACAAACTTGAAAAAATAAAAACCATTGGAGATGCATACATGGCCTTGGCAGGCGTCACCGAAAATCATCCTGAACCTGCAATTCGAGCGTGTTTAGCAGCATTGGAAATAAGGGATTTTATAAAAACAGAAATTGACATTGCACTTGCCACAAAATCAGATTTTTGGGAAATTCGCATTGGGATGCACATGGGACCGCTGGTAGCCGGCATCATAGGCTCTTCAAAATACAACTTTGATGTTTGGGGCGATACCGTGAACATTGCAGCAAGAGCGGAAGCTTCGACAAAAAGTGGTTCGATTTCAATTACCACTCCCATTTTTCAAGAAATTGAACCCTATTTTGAGATAAATGCGCGGGGAACAGTAGATATTTTGAAGCGAGGAGGAACGATTGACATGTTCTATTTAAAATCGATTAAGCGTGAATTTGGCATGTATTCCGAGGGGAATGCTCCGAGTACAGATTTTAGAGTTAAATGTGGCTTGACACCTGTGGATTTTGATAATTTGAGAACACATATCATTAACCAGTTGAAGTCACTTCTTCCTGAAGACATGACCTACCACACATTGTCGCACACCTTAGACGTTGAAAAATCAGTGGTGCGATACGCCAAACTGGAGGGATTGGACAAAAGAGACCAACTCGTTTTGCGCACAGCGGCGTTGTATCACGATGCCGGTTTTATGCTGCAATACCATAAAAATGAAGATTTAAGCATTGGAATGGTAAAGCATGCTCTGCCGCGCTACGGATATTCACCAGAACAAGTAGAAACCATCTGTGCGATTATTCATTCCACAAAAAGAAGTGTTGAACCCGCCAATTTGCTTGAAAAAATAATGTGCGATGCAGACCACGATTACATTGGACGGCCTGAATATCATATTGTAGCCAAAAAATTGCGTGAAGAGTTGGCCATTTACGAGCAGGTATTTACAGAGCCAGAGTGGATTCAGTTTCAACTTGAATTTTTAGAAAATCAGCACCAATACTATACCGAAACCGCAAACAATATTCGATTGTTGAGTAAAACCGTCCGCATTGCTGAATTAAAAAAACAACTCCGCGCGATGACCAAAACCGTACAAAAATGAAAGTTTACACAAAAAAAGGCGATAAAGGAACAACGCAATTAATTGGAGGAACAAGAGTCCCTAAAAACTCACTTCGCATCGAAGCGTACGGTACCATCGATGAGTTAAATTCATTCATCGGGCTGATTCGCGATCAAGCAATTTCTTCCGTTTATGTCGAACAACTTTTGGAGATTCAAGACCGACTGTTTACGCTTGGATCCCTCTTAGCACAGGATCCCAAAAAGCAAAAAATGAAGCTCCCTGAACTAATGGAAGAAGACATCCTCAATCTCGAGCAATGGATAGATGCCATGGAAGAAGAATTGGAGCCAATGAAGAGCTTTGTACTGCCTGGTGGACATACAACAGTATCCTATACCCACATTGCGCGGTGCGTTTGCCGGAGAGGTGAACGAGTGATTACCGAATTGAGCGAAATAGATGAAGTATCAGCCGTCATTCTTGCCTATGTCAATCGATTAAGTGATTACCTTTTTGTGCTCAGTAGAAAATTAACACATGATTTAGGGGCAAAAGAGCAACCGTGGAAGCCTAGAATGTAGAATTATCAACAATTCGCTAAAAGTTTCGTCCTAAAAATTTGGAATATTTCAAATTAAAATTACTTTTGCGGAAATAACAGCAATAAAAAAGGAGGCACTATGTACTGGACTTTAGAATTAGCATCTTATTTGGAGGATGCACCGTGGCCAGCTGCGAAAGATGAGTTGGTTGATTATGCGATTAGAGCTGGTGCGCCACTTGAAGTAGTTGAAAATCTTCAAGCATTAGAGGACGAAGGAGAAACCTACGAAAATATCGAAGAAATTTGGCCTGATTATCCATCAAGAGAAGATTTTCTCTTCAATGAAGATGAGTATTGAAAAAATCCCGTTCGCTAATTGCCAACGGGATTTTTTTTAAAAACCTTATCGTACTACTTTTAATACATGAATTATCTCGGGCATCTTTTCTTTTCCAACAACGACATTGAATTGATGTACGCCAACATTTATGGCGATTTCGTCAAAGGAAGTCAATTGGGTGCACTACCCGAAATTGTACAAAAGGGATCCTATCTTCACCGAAGAATTGATTTTTATATTGACAACCACCCAAAAGTTCTTGAACTCAAACACCTGCTCAGCGATGATTTGCCCAAAGTAGCAGGAATTGCCATAGATCTTTATTTTGATCACTTGTTGGCGAAGAATTGGCATCAATTCCATACCGTTCCGCTCAGACAATATATCGATTCCTTTCACAAATGCAAGTACGATAAATCGCTCTATCCAAATGCCAATTTCCAATTTTTAATTGCCAAAATGGCCAAGGATGATTGGCTGTACAATTACCAATTCATGAGTGGATTGACTTTCGCCTGCCGAGGACTTTCCAATCGAATTTCATTTTCAAACCAATTGTGGAACGCACCCGAAATTTTTAGTATTTTTCACGTAGAAATTGACCAAGCTTTTCGTGATTTCATGAAAGATGCAGTGCCCTATTTCGATCAGATCTTCGCTTCCAATGAAACGCTCATCTGACCGGAATGTGGAAAAGTAATCCGCATTTTTCTAAGAGAAATACAAGAATTATACTTAATTTACAATATAGCATTCAACACTAATTCTACTTTTTGGTGAAAAAATATATCAAAATAGCATCTATTTCATTGATCCTACTTGTACTAGCAAGTGCGTGTGTCATGGAAAATGAAACAAACGACGAGAAGTTTACGCGTCCAAGTGTTGACATTGACTTGCCAGAAATACTTCAAAAGGGCAAACTGACCATCCTTGCAGAAAACAGTTCCACTTCTTATTTCATCTATAAAGGCAAAAAGATGGGATTTGAATATGAACTATTGAAGCTCTTCGCTGAAGAAATAGGCGTCGAATTGGAAATTAAAGTGGTGAGAAACCTTGACAGCCTAATCACAATGCTGAACCGTGGTGAAGGTGATGTGATTGCCTGCAACTATACCGTTACAAGAGAACGAAATAAAGTCATCAGTTTTTCGACGCCATTTTTACAATCACACCAAGTACTCGTCCAACGTAAACCAGATGGTTGGGAATCCATGAAAGAAGAGGAATGGAAAGCACAAATGCTGAACAATCCAACGCAGCTTGCAAAAAAATCAATTCAAGTGTGGCAAAACTCAAGTTACTACGAACGACTGACACACTTGCAAGAGGAAATCGGTGATACGATTCATTTTGAAGGATTGCAAGGAAACATAGGTGGAGAAGAACTTATTGAAATGGTATCAGAAGGAATGATTGACTATACCATCACCGAAGACAATATCGCCAAAGTAAACGAACAGTTTTTTGACAATTTGTACACCGAATTGGAACTTTCTGTGGAGCAGAAACTAGCATTTGGACTGCGAAAATCAAGCCATTTGCTCAAAGCTAAAATGGACGAATGGTTGACGGACTTCATGGGGAAATCAACCTATAAATACATTAAACGCAAGTATTTTGAATTGCCGAAATATTCGCAAAAAGCACGAAAGGACTACACCAGTCTAAATGGTAAATCAATTTCTCAGTTCGATGCGTTGTTCAAAAAAGCAGGTGAAAAAACAGGTTGGGACTGGCGTCTATTGGCAGCTGTCTCTTACCAAGAGTCAAAATTTAATCCGAATGCACTTTCATTTGGTGGTGCGTATGGCATGATGCAGTTTATGCCGAATACAGGTCCGACCTACGGCGTCTACCCTGATTCTCCTCCAGAAGTTCAGATCATGGGAGGTGCAAAAAAATTAAAAGCGGATGAAAAATTCTGGGAAGATGTCCCCGATGAATTTGAACGCAAGAAATTTGCAATGGCTTCCTACAATGCTGGTCGTGGACATATAAAAGATGCACAGCGATTAGCGAAGAAGCACGGATTGAACCCATACGTTTGGGAGGACAATGTGGAGAAAATGCTTCTTAATCTTTCCAAGCAAGAGTATTATCAAGACGAAGCCGTACGCCATGGAATGATGAGAAGTAAGGTAACCTATCGTTACATCAAAGAAGTAACAAAAAGATACTTTGAATGGGCTGCCGTTTATGACTGATAGTTCTTATTTTTGTAAGAAAAAGATCAAACACCTCATTGTCATAGAAGGACCTACCGCGAGTGGTAAAACAGGATTAAGCGTTGCACTTGCCAAACGCTTAAACACTTCAATTATCTCCGCAGATTCTCGTCAGTTTTACAAAGAACTTTCTATAGGGACGGCAAAACCGACGCCCGAAGAACAAGAAGGTATCCCGCATTTCTTCATCGATTCACATTCCATCAAAGAGGAAGTCACGGCTGCGCAATTTGAAAAAGAAGCCTTGTCCATTTTGGAACAAGAGTTCACTTCAAAAGATACGGTAATAGTGACGGGTGGTTCTGGAATGTTCATTGATGCGCTGTGTATCGGACTCGACCCAATTCCAAGCTCTGTTGAGTTGCGCAATCAAATTAATCAAGAATTCGAAGAAAACGGGCTGAAACCGCTGTTGAACGAGCTAGAACTAAAGGATTCTGCTTATTTCAATGAGGTCGATCAACACAATCCAATGAGGATTATCCGTGCCATTGAAGTCATCCGCTTAACAGGAAAACCATTTTCTGAATTTCGCAAGGCCAATCCAGTAAAACGTCCCTTCAACGTACATCGCTTTGTGATTGAGCACCCGCGTGAACAATTGTACCAACGAATTAACGCTCGTGTAGATCAAATGATTGCAATGGGACTCGTTGAAGAAGTGAAAGCAGTGATTGAATTTCGTGATTTGTCATCGCTGAACACGGTCGGTTACAAAGAATTGTTCAACTATTTGGATGGAAATTGCGACCTAGAAACTGCGGTACATTACATCAAACAAAACACGCGTCATTACGCAAAACGGCAAATTACTTGGTTTAAGCGACATCCTGAATCCATTTGGATCAATTACACAAGTTCTAAAGAAATGGCAGAAGAAATTCTACAACACTTTACTGACAATATTCACTAGCTTAGCGTTTTATCATTTTGGAATGATTATTGAAAATACCCCATCAAACATTCACCCATGCAAATAACACTCAACAATGTTCTTCCGATCCCACTCGCGTCCATTCAACATGGTCCACAAAGTATTTGGGGAAATCATATTGAATTGAACAGTGGTAAAAAAATCATGCTCAATGCATCTAGCGGAAAAGGTAAATCTACGTTCACCACTGTGACAATCGGTTTGCGCAACGATTACGATGGAAGCATTTTATACGATGATCGTGACATTTCTACATTTTCACCCGAAGAGTGGGCAGAAATTAGACAACGTAAAGTTTCAGTCGTCTTCCAAGATTTACAATTGTTTCCAAAGCTCACGGTTCAAGAAAATCTATTGATTAAAAATCGGTTGACAGACACTTTTTCAGAAATGGAACTGATCCAACAACTTGAGGCATTGGAAATCGATAATAAATGGAAACAACATTGCGGTATCCTTTCCATGGGACAGCAGCAACGTGTTGCAATCATTCGCGCATTGGCGCAACCGTATGAATGGTTAATTATGGATGAGCCATTTTCACACCTGGACAAAGAAAATACCGAACGTTGCCTGAAGTTAATTCACCAGCGTACGGTAGATCAAGGCGCAGGTTTTGTGCTCACAACCTTGGGAGAAAACCACGGCTATACTTTTGACCAAGAACTAAAACTATAACGCCATGTTGAACAAACTGCTCTTCAAAAATCAAGATAGAAAACAACTGATCATTGCTATGATTGGTGCGTTTATGGGAATTACATTTCTCATCACTTCCATCCATTACCTCATCAAAGTCAACGAGTTTGGTGAAGGAGCCGATATTTTGGGACCAAATACGATTATGGTTCAGAAAAAAGTATCGAACTCAAGTACCTTGAAATTAACACGTACCGATTTCAGTGAAAAGGAACTGGAAAAAATCAAAAGTGAATCTTTCATCCTTGACGTTAAACCCGTTGTATCTAATAATTTTGATGTTTCTTTTGAAACTGCCGACCCGTTGGTACCGCGATTTAGATCAGACGTATTTATTCAAACGGTCGATCCAAAATTTCTCGATGTCAAAGATCCAAGTTGGAAGTGGAGCGAAAATGATACAATTGTTCCTATCATTATGCCACGCGAATTTTTAGTCATGCTCAACACATTTATGAGCGCGAGTGGCATCCCTCAAGTCTCTGATGATCTTGCCATGGATATCAAATTTAAATTCACCTTGTCCAATGAAGACAATTCCAAAAAAGAATGGGTAGATGCACGCATCATAGGTTTTACCAATGAAGTTTCTTCGATTCTCGTCCCTGAATCATTTATGGCATATGGGAATGCTAACTTCTCGGATGGAACTGAGCAAAAAATCACGCAAGTCATGATCTCAGGGAAAGAGAGTGAATTCGGGCGTGTGGAAGAGTTACTCATTGAACGTGGACTGGAATCAAAAAACGCACAGATGGTCGTTGGTCGTTTGAAAAGCATGGTCGGCACGCTGTTTCTGGTTGTATTGGGCATTTCTGTCATTGCTGTATTCATGTCGGGATTGGTTTTAATTCAATACATGCAATTGCTCATGACGCGCAACGCATATGAAGTAAGAACATTACTGCGCATCGGCTATCCACCCAAAGAAATCATCCGTAAATTCTTTGTCAACTTTGTGAAAATCTTTGGAATCATTGCGGGAATGGGCGTTGTCGTATTCTTTATTTTCAAGTACTTCCTAGACGAAATGTTTGCATCAGGTGGACTTTACATCGATACGGGAATTACCTTCGGAAGCATGGGAGCGCTTATTTTTTCGTACATAATTTTTACTTTTGCAAGTTACCAAACTGCCAAGAAAGGCATCTTTAGAGAGTACTAGACGTTAAAGAAATGTTAATCATGCGTAGAAATTTAATTATGAACTTGAATACAAATACATTTAACGGAATTAACCGAATTATTATGAAGATTTTATCTGTACTTTTTTTCACGCTGTTGTGTACCTCAGCATTTTCCCAAAAAATTAAATTCAAAGTAGATGGTCAAAAGGATACCACTGTTAATCTGGTGCGCTATTTTGGACAGAAATTGTACTACGCCGACACAGCGGAAATTAAAAAAGGTATTGTTGAGTTCAATGGAGCAAAACAACAACCTGGTATTTTAGCATTGTTCTTGCCTGGACAAAAAATGCTGGAGTTCATATATAACAACGAGGATATCTACATCGAAACTGCTGTAGAAGATTTAGTGGGGAAAGCCGTTGTGAAAAAATCGGAAGAGAATAAAATATTCTTGGATTACGTGAAATACATCAGTCAAGAAAGAACAAAAGCCAATCGCATTGTTGAACAACGAAAACAGCACGACAAGGACAGTAAAACGTATGAGAACTTGACCCTTGAGATTGACGAGGCGACTGCCAATGTTAAAAAATACCAGCAGAATATTATCGACAATCACTGGGAGAAATTGGTTGCACGTATCGTCAAAATGTCAATGGATGTTGAAGTTCCAGAGCCACCAAGAGACGAAGCAGGAAACCTCATCGACTCAAATTTTAAATTTCACTATTACCGCGATCATTATTTTGACAACATTGATTTGAAAGATGACCGTTTGGTAAGAACACCTGTTTTTCACAATAAACTGGAAAATTATTTCAGCAAGAACATGATGATTCAGCACTGGGATACAGTGATTCATTACGCATTTAAATTGTGCGATCAATTCGATAAGCGATCAGACATGTATCAATATACCGTTTCGTGGATTACCAGTACTTACGAGCAAAGTAAAATCATGGGAATGGACAAAGTATTCGTCATGATGGGCGATCGCTATTACTGTCCAAAAGACGAACACGGTGAATCACTTGCTTTCTGGATGCCTGAAGACAAATTGGAAACGCTGTGCGAAAAAGTCAACACGCAAAAGAATTTGGTGATGGGAGCTGTAGCGCCTAACATTATCCTAAGAGATACCACAGATGTTAATTGGGTCAATTTGCACAAGGTAGACGCAGAATACACCATCCTATACTTTTGGGATCCTGAGTGCGGGCATTGCAAAAAGATTACGCCGAAATTGCAAACGCTCTACGAAGAAAAATTTAGAGACCGTAAAGTGGAGATTTATGCTGTCGGAAAAGCCATCGATGAAGACTTTAAAAAATGGAAAGACTTCATTCACAAAAACAACATGGAATTCATCAATGTTGCTGTCACAGATCAATTGTACAAAGCAGCACTCACTGACGCGCGTATGTTTGTTCCAAAATACACTACCATCGAATCGTTGAATTACCAACAAACCTATGATATCTATTCAACACCAAAGGTTTTCGTGTTGGACAAGGACAAGAAAATCATTGCAAAAAGTCTCACGATTTCTCAATTGGAAGACATGATCGACCGAATCCAAGGTAAAAGCGATTTACCCAAAATCTTTCCTCCGGACGAAAATGTGGAAGAAGAACAAATGCATTAAAAAACGCTAAATCCGTTTAGTAGTACAAAGGCGCCAATAGACGCCTTTCTTGTTTATAACTTAACGATTTGGTTACATTGATTCCGTTCTGAATCCCTTACTTTTGTTGATATAATTTAAAAATAATAGATATGAGAATTTTTACTTTTTTATTACTTCTGGTTCCTTTTGTGAGTTTTGGGCAAGGTTCAGAAGACTTTACGAATTCAACAGCGACAGGTACGTATGCTGACAATAGCTTTGTAGGCAACGATGGTTTAACATGGACATTTGGTCATTCAAGAGACGAAGGCACTTTCCCGATTGATGCAAATGGGCTGATGTTGAGAAATGCACTAGAAAGTTATCTCGAGATTACCATTCCAAATGGCGTTGGAAACTTTGCATTTCAGTACCGAAAGGCATTTACAGGTGGGTCGCCACGTCAACTGGAATTATTAGTTGATGGACTTCAGGTAGGAACTACTCCAGAATTTGGTGCTACATCTGGTGAGGAAACGACTGTTTACGATTTCGATTTTGACGTAAACCAAGCTGGTTCCGTAACGCTCAGAATTAAAAATGTTGGAGCCACATCTACAAATAAACAAATCATTTTGGACAATATTGTCTGGACAGCACTTCCTGCGGGTTGTAACATCTCTGGAGCTGGACTTACTGCTGTGACATGTAACGATAACGGAACACCACTA
The DNA here is from genome assembly GCA_937876195.1 of uncultured Flavobacteriales bacterium. Classification (GTDB taxonomy): domain Bacteria; phylum Bacteroidota; class Bacteroidia; order Flavobacteriales_D; family Crocinitomicaceae; genus UBA4466. The sequence continues at coordinate 185,948 of CALEIK010000025.1, read as the reverse complement.
GATGCTTTAGATGATTACGTTTCTTTCTCATTGGATCCTACAGGTGCTGATCTAGGTACTGATTATTCGGTTGCTGTTTCGAGTGGAACTATTTCACCGTTAACAGCTACTTACGGTGCTCCAACAGCATTTCAATTGCAAAACGGTTCAGCGGGTGCTGGAGACGTTACAGTAACAATCACGGATGATACTGATCTTGCTTGTACGCTTGATGTGATCATTACTGATCCAGGAATTTGTTCTTCTGCTGTACCAGTTATTACGTTGAATCCAACATCATTGACAGGATTTACACAAGTCGTTGGAACTCCATCAGCTGAACAACAGTTTTCTGCTTCTGGAATTGGGCTTATTGACGATATTTTACTAACCGCTCCTGCGAATTATGAGATCTCATTGACTTCGGGTGCTGGTTTTACAAATTCTATTATCCTTCCTGAATCAGGAGGTACAGTCACTGCGACTGATATCTACGTGAGAGCAAATGCGCTTGCTTATGGAGCAATCAATGAATCAATCATTGGATCTTCTACAGGTGCAACGAATGCAACGGTTGATTTGGAAGGATTTGCTGATGATTACATCGTTTACACAATCAGTGAAGTTTCTACAGTTGATGTAGACGGAGTTGCTGATTCATTGGGTGTGCTTGTCGAATTGACTGGGATTGTACACTGCATGGACTTCGACGGAAACGCTGGTTACAGCATCACCTTAATTGATGAGAACAACGACGGAATCAACATGTTTAATTTTGCCGATATTTCTGGCTACACTACACCTATGGCAGGAGATTCGTTAACCGTTCGTGGTGTAATTGGACAATTCAACGGATTGTTGCAAGTGGAAGTTGACTCAGTGAACGTACTAGCACAAGGGGCAGCTACGATGGCACCAACAGTCGTAACAACATTGGATGAAACTACTGAATCGCAATACATCACTATGATGGGATTAACATTGGTAACACCAGTCGCGACGTTCCCAACAGGAAGTAACAATATTGATGTAACAGATGGTGTTAATACCTTTACAATGCGTATCGATGACGACACAGATATTCCTGGAGCAGCTGCGCCAATGGGTACGTTTAACTTAACAGGAGTTGGTGGACAATTCGATAATTCTTCGCCCTATTCAAGCGGGTATCAAATTTTCCCATGTGGTACAAGTAGCTTTGAAACAGTATGTGACGGGACAAATACACCTGACAATAGCGTGACGGTTACTGACCCAACAATTACAGCAGTAGCAACGGGTGTAACTTACCAATGGATCGACTGTTTTGATGACTCTGAAATCATTGGAGAAACGGGTATGTCCTACACAGCAACAGCAACAGGAGAATATGCTGTAGTTGTTGATAACGGAACTTGTTCTGATACTTCAGTATGTACACTTATTGACTTGTCTGGTGTGAATGAAGTAAATACAATTGGACTTTCCGTACATCCAAATCCAACAAGCGGTGTGTTGACAATTCGTTTTGAAGGAAATGCAGGTGAACTTAGATTGACGGATCTTGCTGGTAAAACAGCTTTAACAGCAACGATTGAGTCAAATGATTCAATTGATTTGTCTGAGTTAAGTGCTGGAACTTACCTTCTGAACCTTACGGTAAACGGAGTCGTTACCACAGAAAGAATTAGTGTGAAGTAGTTTTTTCCACTTTATATCTTAAAGAGGCTGCCCGAATAAGGGTGGCCTTTTTTTATTCAACACAGAGGGAATTAGGGGGACGTAATCTTTCAACACAGAGGAGCAGAGTTCAAGAGGTCACAGAGGGATCTTGGTACTTAACCTCTGTGAACTCTGTGCACCTCTGTTCAACCTCTGTCTTAAAAATATTCAGTAAAGGTGCCTTCTATAAAATTTCAATATATCCCTAAATCTACTTGCGGATATCGCGATTTCTATCTATTTTGAGCTCCTATTTCGAACAAAAAGTACTACCAGTTATGGCAAACATTCAAATTGACAGTCGCGCGCTTGAAGCATGGAATGAACGCCTTTTGGACTTACAAAAAGCCTATCGGGAAAGCCTTGACATTTTAGAGGTTTCTGAATCAATTAATTACAAGAAAGGAATTGCGGAAAGCTGTAAAATCCTAGGGTACTGTTATTGGCGATTTTCGGACTTTTCCTTGTCGCTTAGTCACTCATTACGCGCCATAAAAATATTCCAACAACTCAACGATAAAAAGGGCGAAGCCGACACATTGAACAACATCGGAGCGGTTTATATGTTTCAAAATGAACATCAGAAGCGACTTGAAGTCAATGTACAGTGTAAACTCCTTCGTGAGCAAATTGGTGATTTGGAAGGAGTCATCTCGTCCGAAGGCAACATTGGGGAGACGTATTTTGAGATGGAAAAATACGACGAAGCACAGCGCTGCTTTGAATCAGTATTGGAAAGTCCACATGCTTCCCCGCAAGGAATGGCTTGGGCGCACCACAACCTCGGTATGATCTTCAAAGTTCGACAGGACTGGAAGAAAGCGTTGCAGAGCTACAAAACAGGCTTGGAAATCAGTGAATCGGTAAAATACACGGTACTCATCACCGAGTCCTATATTCGCATCACCGAATTGTACATTGAATTGCAGGAACTCGACAATGCCATAGAACAGGCAGAAAAAGCGTTAGAAGTATCCCGTAAAATTGGTGCAAAAGATGGTGAAAAACGCGCACTTTACTACCTTTCAAAAATTTATGAATTGAAAGGACAGTTTAAAGATTCACTCCGATATCATAAAGATTACCACACCATTGATATTGAAATCAGTCGAGATACTGAGATTGAGCGATTAAAAACGACACAACTCCGAGTGGCATTTGAGAAGATTGAAGAACAGAAAAATGAATTATTAGACAGTATTCGCTATGCCGAGCAGATTCAAAAAGCAGTTCTGACGCGTTATCAGGGCCAAACATTGTTGACCAACTACTTTGTTTTCTATCAGGCAAAAGACATTGTAAGTGGTGATTTTTATTGGTATTTCGAACAAGAGGATTACTATTACATCTGCGTCGCCGATTGTACTGGTCATGGAGTTCCAGGCGCAGTTTTAACAATGCTGGGAACAACTTACCTGAATGAAATTGTTACCCGTACTAGCTCAATGTCACCAGCCGAAATTCTTGATGAACTCAGGGAGCACATCATTGCAGGTTTGTCGCAAAATCTATCTTCTGGTAATAAAGATGGTATGGACATTAGCTTATTACGTGTCAACACGAAGAAAAGAACTGCAGAATGGGCAGGTGCTAATAACCCACTATGGATTGTAAGAAGTAATCAACTCGAAAGCTTGTCAACCTCTTACGAAGTAAAAATGACAGACAGCGTTGAATACACCTTGTTTGAGCTTAAGGGTGATCGCCAATCGATTTCAATCATGGAGAATATGTCACCCTTTGTAAATCACAGTATTCAATTGGAACCAAAGGACAGAGTCTATCTTTTTTCTGATGGATTTGTTGACCAATTTGGTGGTGCGCAAGGAAAAAAATTAATGAGTGCGAATTTTAAATCACTCCTCTTGGCAGCACAACATCTTCCTATTTCGAAGCAAGGAGAACATATCTCCACACACTTTAATACATGGAAAGGGCAATACGAGCAGGTAGATGATGTTTGTGTACTCGGATTTGAAGTCTGATTGATTCATTTAGTTCTATAACTAAAGCGTTACTGTTACTCTCAGCATTATAAAAATCCCCACTTCACAAGGAAATGGGGATCCACAACTAAAGGTATATATTTATCACTGTCGACTAATCACCAATTTTTTAGTCTCAATTCCTCTCGTATTTTCAATCTCTAGAAAATAAACACCCTCTCTCATGGATAGTGTATTTAATTCCATTCTATCAACATCTGCTACTTTTCTATCAACTAGTTTTCCGCTTATATCTCTAATATTCACAATCGATCCAACTAAGATATTCTCAAGAAAAACAACATCATTTGCAGGGTTCGGGTACATGCGTATATTCGACTCCTTCTTCATTTCTGATATGTTACTTGTTCCTCCGCCGTTTGTAAGTCTTTCATACCTATAAATACTCGTATCCGCCTGCGCATACAAATACTGATTACTAGCCTCAATCTCTCTTACAAAATCAGTGTTATCCGTAAATTCCATGATATGGTTGTATGTAACACCATCCTGTGACTCATAGATATCACGGTCACTGCGGGTATAGAACATCCCATCTGAGGTAAGCAAAAACTGCTTGATAGGTTTAGGAACATTAGCTGGGTAAGACGCGACTATAGTCCAATTTTGTCCTTGATTACTTGTTTTTCTAATTGCCATGTAGGACCAAGCATGAAATACATCACCACTAATCGGATCTTCATATAAGTCATAGCAAGTTGTTGTCTGCGAATAACCGCTGTTGTCCCATGTTGAGCCATTGTCAGTTGACACATAGATTCCGTTGTTGTAAGTAGAAATGTATATCGTTCCATCGGATGCTACCAATGCTGAAAAGGGTTGATGAGGGCATATAACCGTAGTCCAAGTGGCTCCGTTATCCTCTGAATATTTAAAATTGTGACCTGCCTCACCTTCACCTACATAGATAGTACCTCGATTGTCTTTTCTATGTAAAAAATTAATTCCGTTGACATTGTATGTAGGTATAGGTCCTGTTGGATTAGTAGTACTCACACTTTTAAAATCCCATGTATTGCCCATATCAGGGGAGTAAAAAACAGTATCTGGATAGGCACCGCTTCTAAACTTTACGCGATAAACACCTCCGTGATCGTCAGCGATTAGTTTTAGCGTTCTTCCCACAACATCTGTATCTAACAATTCACCCCATGTATTTCCTCCGTCCAAGGAATACTCAACGGGCACTGATCTGTCCTTTATGTATGCGAATACTGTATCTCCTGAGTTGACCGCCATAGATCGATTGTCAATGTTTTGGTAATTCACATACGAGTAATTTAAACGTGTCCAATTCGGAAATTGGGCTTGTACGTTAAATGAAAGTCCAACAACCGCTAACATAAAAAATCTTGTAATGTTTTTCATAATCTTGTATTTTTTTGTTCTTTACAAAATTGAAAACATTTGACTTTAACAGCAATACGACATATGTCGTACATTAGTTTATCGGGAAGGAAATAATATTTGAGACACTACTTTTTATAGATCCAAAGCTGGTTTTTGCTCTCGTTGCCAAGCAACAATAATAATTGCTGTTGATTCACACCCAAAGGTGCATAGTATTGCATGTGCTCAAAGTCTTCATTAAGCAATTTCACACGTTTAAGTTTTTTGCCTTGAACACTGTACAAGTAATAATTCATATTTTCATCCAATGAACTATACGTTGCTCCTGGGTCTAAATACTCAGAATCCAACGCCATTCGAACAAATAAGGTGTTGTTGTACACCACTGGACTTCCCATGTACCCGCCAAAATTCAACGTATTGTCCTTGTTTTTAATCTCTCTTATTTTCTTTCCGTCGTAGTAACATAATTTGTCTTCGCCATAATATGGGTCGCGCCAGCGGAAGTATAAATTATCTTCGAAGATGACAGGCGAACCTAAATAACCACAATCATTTTCTCTTCTCTTAAAAGGTGATGGTACCTCGGTAAATGCGGTTCCATCGTATTCGAACATGCGGTATACGCCATCCATATCTAGATACTGCAAGTACAGTTTTCCATTGTAATGAATAGGACTCCCAAGGTAACTTGTAGAAAGATCATAGTCATATTCGACATCTTTAATTTCTGGATTGGGAATGAAGAACACAGAATCATTTTCAACAAACCCGAGTACTGATACATCTGACTCCTTGTCGGTAAAACGGTAATAAAGATCTCCATTATAAGCTATTGGTTCTCCAGTACACTGATACTTCACCTTTTTCAATCCCCTTTCTTTGTAATAATCTGAATCGCAATCGGCGCTCACTAAATTATCAGCAAGAGCAATTTCTTTAAAGTCACCATGGTCAAATTTGTACAAGCGTGTATTTTCATTTAGATAACAATTCGGATTATGCTTCATAACAACATAGAGGTCATAATCAAACACGAATGGAGATCCAACGTATTCCATGCCGTATCCTTCTTCATTCTTGTTCAAGGTATCGTACACAACAAAGGTGGTTCCATCAAAAGAAGTAAAATAATCCTGATACGAATTCGCCTTAAAACCTATGTAGGCTTTGTCACCTAACGTTATTTGTTGCCCAATGTATCCATTCGATGCGCTTTTATCGACAGTGGATTCATCCAAATCATAAAGTCCTGCAAAATCACTTCCAGATTGGGCCTCAACGAGCGTAAATTCTTCATACCCATCGTATTCTAACAATGGTTCTGGAACTAAGCGCACAGTATCTTCATCCATGTAACATAGTCGAATGCCGTTGTAGCCAGGAGTTTCGACCCTACACCCAAAATAATAGATGTTATCCAATTCGAACGGATGTCCTACAATAGACGATAGCTGTAATCCTGCCTCCACTTGTGCTGGTCTCAAGGTTTGTCCGAAACTCAACCATGGATAAAGTGCAAATAAACACCATACCACTCTCCTACTCATTTTACTTGCTGCTATTTTTAATCGCATGCTTTATTACTTTAACTGAGAACAAGGTGCCCTCATGTTCGCTACAAAATTGCAAAAAGACTGAGTATATATCAATACGGTATTTGACGTACTTTGGGGGGTGAGAAGTTTTCAACACAGAGGTACGGTGTGTTGGAGGTCAAAGAGGAGAAAACACTTCTGCAATCATGCAACGTGCGCTGCCACCGCCGATACGCTCTATGGTTGGAATTGAAACATGCAAGATATGTTCATTGTGCTTTTTGATCAATCCAAGTTGTTCTTCCGTGAGCGCGTTGAATGCACTGTCTGACATGACCAATACGTGCTCGCCGTTGGTGTTTTGCAATTGCAGCATATTTCCTGCAAAGTGATTGTACACTTGATCGTTGCTTAGGTAAATGATTTCTTTTCCATCGTTCTCCAATGATTCAATGACCATTTTGCGGTGTTGTTCATCAATGGTATCTGCGCCAAGTACCGCAAATGTGTCACCAATGCACAGCATCACGTTGGTGTGGTAAATTTTCTCCTGTGCCTTGCCATACGCGGTAAAGGAAACGACAGAATAGCCCAATTGCTTGGCAAAAAGGTGAAGCAACATTTCGTCTGTCCGCGGTGAAATCGCCGCATAAATCCTCTTGGCGTGATGATCGAAAATCATACTCCCTGTCCCTTCCAAAAATTGTGGTGGTTGATGATTCTCGCTCAACGATAAATCAATCGAACGATAACCATTCTGGGCAATTAAAAAATCAATGATGTCCTGTCGACGTTCTTTTCTGCGGTTCGAAACGGTCATAGGATACGTGAACAGCAATCCGTTCTCATGCGTTGAAATCCAGTTGTTCGGAAAAATGGAATCAGGCGATTGAGAATTGGGCACATCTTCAAATTCAATAACGTCAACTCCTACCGACTTTAATTGATCAACAAATGCATCAAATTCCTGCAACGCCAAGGATTGAATACTTCCCTCCTCCTTTTCCGTCGGTTTGTTTTGAAAAGAGTTGGAAAGAAACGCTTCTTCGTTGAAACCAAAATTGGTCGGGCGAATCATTAGGACTTGGTGGGTTGTTTGTTTTTGCATTGTCGTAAATATATAAATAATTACAGGTCCTCCCCCTGCACCCCCTCCAAAGGGGGAATTTAATTGCACTTCGTATAACTAAATATTCGGTTTCTTAGCGAGAATATTTGAACAACCTCAAAAAAAATGGGCTCGACTCGTTTCCCCCTTTGGAGGAGAAGAAGCGAGAGCTTCTGATGGTAAAAGGGGGAGGACTCCATAAAATCTTTCATAACAATATAACTCACCTCATTATCACATTTCACGAAAAAATACTAGCGTTATTACGCGCCAAGTTTTAACTTTACTTCACCCAAAAATTAAACTATGAGCATAAAGCACCATCTTCTAATCCTTCTCGTGTTTGCAGTCGCCATGTCGAACGCACAAGAATATTGGCAACAAGAAGTCAACTATACGATTTCGGTGCAGCTGGACGATAAAAAACATACCCTCACAGGTGATGAACGCTTCGAATACATCAACAATTCGCCCAACCAACTCAATGAAATCTACATTCACCTATGGCCAAATGCCTACGCGGATGGAGAAACGGCGCTTGCGGAGCAATTGTATGAGATGGGACACAATGACCTGAAAGTCGGATCGGATTCGCTCAAGGGAAATATTACCGGACTTGATTTTAAAGTGAACGGCCTTCCTGTGAAATGGGACTACGAACCACATCATCGTGATATTTGCATAGTGCAATTGACAGAACCACTGATGCCAGGCGGTAAAATTACCGTTTCAACACCGTTCGTGGTACAAGTGCCTTCGGGAAATATTTCTCGACTCGGGCATATTGGACAATCGTACCAAATTACGCAGTGGTATCCAAAACCTGCGGTGTACGATAAAGATGGTTGGCACCACATGCCTTACGTCACGCAAGGAGAGTTTTATTCTGAATATGGATCTTTTGATGTTTCGATTACCTTGCCTGAAAATTATGTCGTAGGAGCAACCGGCGATTTACAAACGACGAGCGAAGTGGCATTTCTGGACGAACTCGCTTCAAAAACAGCGGAAGAACTGAAGGATTTACAAACTTCCAAAAAAGGTCACTCGAGAGGATCAAATGACTTTCCTGCTTCGAGCGAAACGATGAAAACCATTCGCTACACGCAGAAAAATGTACACGATTTTGCATGGTTTGCCGACAAGCGTTACATGGTACTGAAGGGTGAAGTCGAACTGCCGCATTCTGAACGAACAGTCACTTCATGGGCGATGTTTACGCCACGCAACAAAGGTTTATGGTCGAAATCAATTGAATATCTCAATGATGCAACGTTTTACTATTCGAAATGGAACGGGGATTATCCCTACAACCAAGTGACAGCTGTCGATGGAACGATTAGCGCTGGTGGTGGAATGGAATACCCGAACGTGACGGTGATTGGCAATTCAAACACGGCTTACGACTTGGAAGTGGTGATTGTGCACGAAGTGGGACACAACTGGTTTTACGGACAGTTGGGAACGAATGAACGGGTTCACGGTTGGATGGATGAAGGAATTAATACCTTGAATGAAATCCGCTACATCCAAACGAAATATCCTGAGAATACAGCGCTTTCTGATATGCTGTTTGGTGGAGTGATGCACATGAACGATTTAAGTCACCATGACATGGCGGACATTTCCTACCGCGCCATCGCAGGGTTGGGAGAAGATCAACCGATTGAAACGCATTCTTGTCGATTTACCGGTGCGAACTATGGCGTAGTGATGTACCAAAAAACGGGATTGGTGTTTTATTACCTGAAGGATTACCTCGGCGATGATTTGTTCGACGAATGCATGCAAACGTATTACCGCGAATGGGAATTCAAGCATCCTCAACCGGAGGACATGCGCGCTTCCTTTGAAAAAACATCTGGCAAAGATTTGAGCTGGTTGTTTGACGATCTCATCAACACGACCAATCACATTGATTACAAACTCAAAAGCGTAAAACAAAATGAACTAGGTGCATTCATCACAGTAAAAAACAAGGGACAAGTCGACGGACCGATAGAGATTAATATATTTAAAAACGATTCACTCGTTGCTACACATTGGGTAGAGCCCGGATCGAAAAAGAGCACTGTTCACATTGTAGAAAGTTCACCTGACCGCGTGGTGCTTGATGTTTCCAAGGAAATTCCCGACATGAATCGTCAGAACAATTCGTGGAGCAAGGAACGGATGTTCAACAAATACGAACCGCTGAAACTAGAGTTTTTGATTGGAGATCACGAGCCAGACCGCACCAATCTCTTTTGGACGCCGATCATCGGAGGAAATATGTACGATAAATTCATGATCGGTGCCGCGCTGCACAATTACGGCGCTCCTACGAACAAATTCAACTTTATCGTCGCTCCGTTTTATTCATTTGGACGTCAGTTTGTTTCTGGAATGGCGGATTTCAATTATACGTTTTTGCCGAAGCGCACTTTCAAAACATCGCGCTTTGGAGCATCGATAAAATCCTTCAAGCACGATTCAACCTACCGACGTAATGAATCGCATTACATTGCCGTGGCTCCATATTGGATCGCGAAAATTGGGAACCGTGGAGATGCTTCGGCGTTCAGTCAATACATCAAGGTGCAAACGATTTACAACAAAGATAAATTCGGACCGACGCACATTGAGCATGCTGGGGCGTACATCGAGTACAACGTTGATTTCAAAAAACCTGATCACCGCGTTAATTTCAACGTGCGCAACGAATACTTTACGAACGTCAATCACTCCGATGAACTGGGTCGAATCTTAGTCGAGTCGACCTACAAATTCAGGTATTTACGCAACAAGATGGAGCGTTGGATTGAACTTCGTGGATTCATTGGACACATGTACCTCAACGATTTCTCACCTGCGAACAATTACCGTTATGGGATGTCACTCGCTGGCGCCGACGGAACGCAAGATCTTTTTGTGGACGAGTACTACTTCGGTCGAAATGCTGCTACGGGGATGTGGTCGCAACAGCGCAATGAAAACATGGGTGGGTTTAAGAGTACAAGCGCTTACGGAACGAGTATTCACACCGTTGCTACTGCAAACTTGTATGCACAATTACCCATCAAACCTGGAATCTTTGGGGTCTTCGCCGATTTCGGTACCTTCGACAATGGGGTGACGTTTAATACGGCAATTAACACGGGGTTGGCGCTACGCTTTGGAAGTGTCTTTGGGGTGTACTTTCCGGTTTGGATGAGTCAGCAGTTAGAAAGTTCTTTTCTCTCGAAGAATTACGCGCACCGCATTCGATTTACACTGAAGTTTAATATACAAGGGAAGCCGTTGAATTTAGCGGGGTTGATTTAGTTTTATTCTTTTCTTTTTCTTGATACTTTGCCCGAGGCCGCAAAGTATCCAAAACGCCTTTTGCCAATTTTCAAGGTATTTCTCTTCATTTCATTACGAGAAACGTTTTAATTAATGTTCTTCCTGAACATAATCGAAAGCCGTGCTTTCTCTTGCTCATTACGCTTCGCTTCATTCGTCTTTCGTGAACATTAAAACTATACTGCGAAAATTGGCTTTCTTCTTCGGATGATTAATCTTTGTGGGTTGTTCATTTGATACATGTCCTCCCCCTTTTACCATCAGAAGCTTTCGCTTCTTCTCCTCCAAAGGGGGAGTCCTAATATCGCTTCGTAAAGCTACGTTTACAATTTCTTTAACAGAAATAGTTAGTCAGTTCAATAGGAAATAGACTCGGTACGTTTCCCCCTTTGGAGGGGGCGCAGGGGGAGGATCTATAATACGACCACTTCCCGCACCTCAATCACCATTCATTCTAAGACACTTCGACGATTAACTGTAAAATAATCGCTAATACAGATTACAAATTTATAAATCCGAATCGGTAGCGCTTTCCGCCGTTATGCATGAGGGCCATTATGACCAATTCTCCGTTCATCTCAAAGAATATGGAGGATGCCATGCTCATTTCAAAAACTGCTCCTGCATGTAGATCGAGTAATGGTAATCCATATTTACGGTTCGCGTATGCCAATGATCCATCCGGTTCCACAACGTGCATAAATGTGCCGTGCATTGTTTTTTCATTAAATACTTTGTGCTTCACGTATTTTGTTCCGTCGGGTTCTGTCCAACTGGCTGGTGGAATGGATGAAACAGACAATGGTGTATTGTTCCACAGTACATACAAGCGATCTTCTTTCAGGAAATAAACAAATGATCCGAACGGGTCTGTACTATTATTCACCTTTATCTCCTGTTTCTTGTCGAATGATTTCCACCATTTCATCTCGCCATTCGTGCCGTTTAAACATACCGCTAAGAAATTGCCGTATTTAAACGTGTACGAATATTGAACAGGTTGAGTACCCGGAATCCCATCCTTTTCCTCGGACATTTGTTCCAATAAAATGAGTACATCGCCATCATTTCTAAACAATACATCTTTGAGTCCGTAATTACTTAGATACGCCTTTGCAGGATTCTTTAGTGCTGAACTTCCTACAATATTTTCAATGACTTCGGGAGCCCATAGTTTTTCTTGAACATCTTTTATCTTTTGGTCGGCATCAAACTTAAGAAACAAATAGCCGTGCGGACGTTTTTCAAAGGCCGAAGCATCTTCGCTGAAGGTAGCATAGATGAGAAATTCATTGTTGTTATCAAAGGTGAGCTTGTAATCAACCACCTCTCTGTTCATCAATACCCTGTGGGTTTCCCATGTACCACTTTCGTTGGTTGTATACACGTTGTAATGCCATGCTGGTTTTTCCCAGATTCGTTTAAACATGTAGGCACGTCCTTTATTATCTACTGCAATGTCGTTGTTTGCCGCTCGACCAGAAGCCCAGGCTAATTCTTCATTGTGCGACCATAGGATCTTCATTGAAGGAACGTCAAAGCAGCTCAACCGTACTTTTTCATTTGTATTTTTCTCAAAGGGAAGTGTTGAAAGCAAAAGCAATTTAGATCCATCATCCGAAAAAGAAAAATCGTATAAGCCACGATTCCCCATTTTTAGAGCATCCACAGCATCTAAATTGGCTAAATCTGTCATTTCTCCACTTTCACTCAATGTCTTTACAGAAATCGTATTTTCTGCTGCAGCTTTGTCCCAATGCGAAACAAATGCGTAAATCGTTCCGTTCGCAACCTTGATCTCCTCTATATCATAGGAATTCCCCATCACGCCTTGAGAGAAAGGAACCTTGTTGATTTCTTTCAGTTTTAAATCCGTGTCGTATGACTCAATCCAGTAATTATACACGCCTGTTGCTTCACGTTCTTTTCTAAGTAGTACAAAGCCCTTGTCGCCATAGGACAATAACTGATCGATTTCGCGTTCGACATTGTCGTTTGTTGAGGGCTCACCCCATTTGTATCCAGGTTCTTGACCCCAAAGCAAATGACCCACACTCAAGGTGCAGGCCACTACTAATAATGCTGTTTTTTTCATCTTATTTAGACTCACAATTTGTATTGTACTCTTTAATAATGTCCAAAATATTCAGGAGTTTATATCCTTTCTCCCCTGCGGTAACCTTTGCGGCAAGTTCTTTGTCCTTGGCAACGTAGTCAGCCATTTTAGTCTTGAATTTTAGTCCGAAATAACTTGCTTCTACAGGCTTATCGTCTCCTTCTTTGTAGTAAATGGTCGTTGGAGGGTACATTCTAGCGTTAAAGTCTTCATCAGATTCTCCCGGAAGTTTTTGCATGGTGCTGTAGTTATCCGCTCTATTGTACCATACATACTCTCTGATACATCCGTCTTCCACTAAAAGGTTTGCTTTGATTGGTTTCGCCATCAATCCACCTGAATAATTAATGCAATGGTACACCTTGTCGGCTACTTGATATTCTTTTAAATCTCCAGTCTTGTACTTTACCTTCGATTTCTTATCTCCCTTCGTTTTAAAGAAAATAACTTCGTTCTGCATGCTATAACGATTGCGGTAATCGATAAACCCTTCGACTTTCTTACCGTCCGCCTCAATGACATATCCTGGGTATTCTTCCCCATATTTGTAAACATCTGTACTCCAGTCCTGAGCACTCAACGAAATACTCGTTAACATAAATAGGGATATGATTAATCCTTTCATAATAATTGTTTTTTTTATTTGGGAACAATATAGGGAATTAAGGGGGATTTTTGAGAATTTATTTTCTTTGATACTTTGACCGAGGTCTCAAAAAGAAAAAATATATTTTTGAAGACGAAGGTCCGTTCGGGAAGAACGACAGACCGAGGATCCAAAACACCTTTTGCCAATTTTCAAAAGAAAAAGCGATAGCTTTTGATAGTGTTCGGGAAGAACACGTTTCATTATCTAAATTTCCGCCAAACATTAAAACTTACCTCAAGCCTATCGTTCTTCCCGAACGGGCTTTTGTCTTCGAACGCAGTGCGTTCTCTTTCGCGAAAATTGGCTTTCTTCTTCGGATGATTAATTGTTGGAGGTTTGCAGCTAAAGATTGGCATCTCACTTTTACGATTGGAAAATATGTTTTTACTTTACTCGGCTGGTACAGCATGTGTTGTATGAAAAACCAAACAATCGAAATTCTTAATAATACCAATTATTTATTATATCTTCGTATTCTAACGTTCTATTTGGTTTAAACATGAAGATCACATTATTACTTATACTTAGTTCACTTGCTCTTGTTAGCTCCATTGCTACAGCTCAAATTACGGTTTCAATTACTGCTAATCGAGACGCCGCCATTGGTTATCACGACACTTACCCAACGGAAAATTCGAATTATGGCACCGTAGATCAAAGTGCAGCTTTCATTAGTCCGGGGACATCAGGTGGTATAAACTCAGGAAGAGGTTTGATTGATTTTGATCTGAGCTTAATTCCTTCTGGAACAGTAATTATAGATGCCAAGATTAATTTGTATGCTCTTGTGGGAATGAATCATCCCGAATTGGATCTGGGGCATCTAGGAAACAACGCAAGCTACCTTCGACGAGTAACATCTGCTTGGAATGAGCTTGCTGTAACTTGGAATACTGCGCCAACCTATACGACCAATAATGAAGTGATATTACCGCAAAGTACGACTGCAGATCAGGACTATTTGGATATCGATGTGACCGATTTGGTGCAAGATATGCTAGATAATCCCGCTACAAGTCATGGTTTTTGGTTAGGCCTAGTTGATGAACAATTGCCAACGAGAGGATTGCTCTTCTGTTCACTCGATCAAGGTGATCCAACAAAATACCCTGTTCTTGAGATCACCTACGCATGTGCACCTCAAACTGTCACACTTTCAGCCGAACGAGACGCCGCCATTGGTTATCACGACACTTACCCAACGGAAAATTCGAATTATGGCACCGTAGATCAAAGTGCAGCTTTCATTAGTCCGGGGACATCAGGTGGTATAAACTCAGGAAGAGGTTTGATTGATTTTGATCTGAGCTTAATTCCTTCTGGAACAGTAATTATAGATGCCAAGATTAATTTGTATGCTCTTGTGGGAATGAATCATCCCGAATTGGATCTGGGGCATCTAGGAAACAACGCAAGCTACCTTCGACGAGTAACATCTGCTTGGAATGAGCTTGCTGTAACTTGGAATACTGCGCCAACCTATACGACCAATAATGAAGTGATATTACCGCAAAGTACGACTGCAGATCAGGACTATTTGGATATCGATGTGACCGATTTGGTGCAAGATATGCTAGATAATCCCGCTACAAGTCATGGTTTTTGGTTAGGCCTAGTTGATGAACAATTGCCAACGAGAGGATTGCTCTTCTGTTCACTCGATCAAGGAGACCCAACGAAGTACCCAGTGTTGGAAATTACCTATTGTGATTCGTCATTAAATGTACAAGAGCACATCGAGAATGCGGTGATATCGGTGTATCCTAATCCGACTTCTGGATTGGTGATGTTAGATTTAAAGCACATTTCGGATAATCAATGCTTCATTGCTATTTATGACTCACGTGGAAAGTTAATCGGCACAGAAAAAGTAGTTCAACCCCAAACAAATGGGAATCACAGCATCGACTTTGGTCCATATACCAATGGTCTCTATTTTATCCAAGTGAGCGCTAAAAGCGGACTGCATTACGTTAAGATCATCAAGCAGTAGGACTTTGAACTAGATCGTATAGGATTCTCCGAATCGGATGATAAAAAGGGGAGCACCTCTTCAAATCACTACAAACTAGTCACTAGAAACTACCCACCAATCTCATCCGACTCCAAAACACAACTCGGTTCCTTGGAATTCGCCAATTGGATCATGCGTTCGGCAATTGAACTCGCATCGATGACGGCATACTTTTTCAACTTTCCAATGAACAAGGGGTTCAAGAAGTTAAATATGGCCAAGCCTATCTTCTCACCCATTCGTTTTTCTTGTCGGTTTCCACCGATGATACTCGGACGAAGAATATAGGTTCGTGGGATTTTTGCGGCGAGTACTGCCTGCTCCATCTCTCCTTTTGTGCGGTTGTAGAAAATTCGACTCTTTGCATTGGCGCCAATTGCTGAAACAACTGCCATGACTTCAATTCCATTCTCCTTGCACAACTGCGCAGCGGCTGCTGGGATTCCATAGTCTATATCGCGGTATTTTGATTGGTCCGGTGTTTTCTTTTTGGTTGTTCCGATGCAGCAGTACACCTCATCTCCTGTGAAATCGTCCTTCGATGCTTGTAAATTCAGTAGATCAACGAGGTGTTCTTCTATTTTAGGGTGTTTGACTTCGGTAGGACTTCTTGAAAAGAGTTTGATTTTTGAATAGTTGTTGTTTGCCAGTAGTTTTTCTAGGACTAGACTTCCTGTTAATCCTGTTGCTCCTAAGATGATTGCTGTTTTCATTGGGGGAAGGTAGGGTTATTATTTAATCTTTCTTCTTGATACTTTGCCCGAGGCCGCAAAGTATCCAAAGGGCCTTTTTAAAAATATATTAGGTGTTCTTCCCGAACACTATCAAAAGCTGTCGCTTTTTCTTGCTCTGCTGCTCGCCGCGAACCGTTTTAATTTTGCACCGTTCGCGCAGATGCGCTCATCTCCTGCAAACATTAAAACTATTTTGCGAAAATTGGCTTTCTTCTTCGAATGATTAATTATTGGGGGTTGTTCATTTGATACATGTCCTCCCCCTGCGCCCCCTCCAAAGGGGGAATCTTAATATCGCTTCGTAAAACTAAGTATTCAGTTTCTTAACGAGTATATTCGAACAAGCCCCCAGTCTGCCGACAGGCAGGAAAGAATAAATGGATTTGGCTCGTTTCCCCCTTTGGAGGGGGATTAAGGGGGAGGACTTCAATATCTGCCTCACATTCCCCGGTCAAAGTATCAAAGAAAAAAGCAATCACTTAATTTAAAATCCCCCCTACTTCACTCAATAACTCCTACATCGTTAACATATTTTTATTAATAAATTGTTAACGCACAGATGTTTGGCATCAAATCCGCTTTGTCTAGGATACGTTTAACACGTTCGTGAACGACATTTCAGGTAGCGAGAAGCAAAGTGTGGAAGGCAAGAATGGAATTCACGGACACAATCTTAGAAGTTATGAATAAAATAACGAAAAACAAGATCGCGATGTACAAGGCTGTGAAGTCTATCATCGAAGAGAACCAAGCAAGATGGTCGGAGCTTCCGGCTTTTGCTTCGGCAGTTCAATCTTTTAGCGACCGTCTCGACGCTCTAGAGCAAGCGGCATACCACCAGAACCTCGCGCTCATTGGCGTGAGTGCCGTGAAGAATGCCAAGCGCTCCATTGTTGCGGACAAGGCTTACGCGATGAGTAGCTCGATGGCTGCGTTTGCTGTCGTGAACAATGACGTAGAGCTCATTAGTCAAATGAAGATTGCCAAGTACGAACTCGACAACTGTTCTAAGGACAAGATGTTGATCCTCGTGGACCGCATCATCACCCGAGCAAACGATTTCGTGAGTCTTTTGGGCGACTTCGGCATCGATCAGGCAAGCATTGATGAACTTCAATTGCTGCGCGACGAACTGGATGCTCAAATGAGTGCTCCACGAAACGCGATCATCGATCGAAAAGGGCAAACTTCACGAATCAAAACATTGGTGCGTGAACTGAATGCCATCCTCAAGTTCCAATTGGACAAACTGATGATTATTCTGAAAAAAGATCATCCGCAGTTCTTTATCGGATACAGCAATGCACGCATCGTTGTGGATCATAAAAATAGATCTGGATCTGGTGGTGCGGAGCCGCCGGAGAGAGATGATGGGTCTAATGGAGAACCTGATGGTAGGTTTTAGGTGAAATCTCAAAAGGGAAGCGTAAGCTTCCCTTTTTTAGTTGGGGGTTTGGAATACCGCACCCCAGGTGGAATTGGCTGTGCCGCTTCCTGTTTTTAATGAGATGGTGCAAAGGTAGGTTATTCTATATCTTCCTTTGACAACCACCGTCTTAAAAATCTTCTACATACTTCACGATCATAATCTGTAAAGCGCTGATACTTTAAAAGTGTGTTCTGCACAGCATGTATCTTGGCCCTAAATCTCTCATCAACTTCTTCGGTAATGTGATTTTGATAATTTTCTATCTCCTCAGTCAGAATTTCAACTACAATCTTTGGAGGAAGTTTATTCAATCTCATTCCTTGATCTGGATAGCGTCCTTTAAGATCGAGACTAATTTCTTTATAGCCTTGGCTTTTTTTCAAAGACTTATCCTGGTATAGTTCCTTTAATAAGTCCTTTCTAGACTGAGGCGGCATCTTTCTATATGTAACCCTACCAAGATTCTCAAAAAGACACCTAGCCTCTTCCTGAGTGAATTTTCTTTTCTTCTTGTAGTTATTATCCCACACTTCTGGACAAAACACCCGCACCCACTTGTTAAAGGTTTCCAAATCGACACAATAGTAACTGGAAAAGTATCCTTTGGAATAACCGATGTCACTTGCCTTAGCTTGCTCTGAAGCATACAACGTTTCAAAGAAAAAGCACACGCTGGTTGCGAAATCAAGATTCAAAGATCCCAATTCCTTCATAAACTTATCCCCATGCTTGTTGTTAACCATAATTAATAAAGGGGGACGAATTATCCCCCTTGCAAGTTACTACATTTCACCACGACTTCGATAATACTCGTCGTTGTTTGGGTTTAACTGATTTGAATGATTGTCCAAATCTGATTGAGAATAGCGATAACATTTGTCCATTTTGACCATAATTACTTAATTTAATTTCTTCAAAAATAATGCGGAAAAAATGAGCGAATGGAAAAAATCGGAGATAGCTCAGGTTTTGTCATAATCTCATTGTTTTTTTGTTTTTCCCTCGCATGTCTCGGTCATCGCATCTCGACTAGCTCGATGACCGATGCCGAGATGCAATGACCGATGCACGACGCTTCCACTCATTTTGCGCAAACTACGCAAACAAGATGTAATTCACGTAGTTATACGCAATTTTCACCTGAAATTTTAAATTTTCATTTGGTTTTATTACATTTCCAAAACCAAAACACCTACAATTATGAAAACTACTACATTCATACTAGCGTTTATCATCTCTATAAGCTGCGTTGCACAAGAACTAAGTAAAGCAGAAGAAGACCAACTACGCTCCATGCTTAACGAGGAAAATCAGGAGCCCCTTTTTGATTATGTTGCACGCAATGAATTCTCTCGAATCGCGAAGGTCAATTCCAATGGTTCCATGGGGAATATGGTTGGAATCAGTACTACTGACGACAATCTTTCATTTGGCTATTACTGGGTACATAACAAGAGCACCTTTGAAATTAATGCGGCTGGAGGAATTACTGAAGGTGCCGCAACCATTTTTTCTTCTCAGAAATTAAATACTGGAGCCTCAATAGGATTCAAGTACAATAAAATTTTTAAATTATCAAAGTTTTCGCTCGATCGTCTTCCTGTAGAAACGATTGCATACAAAGACAAAGAGCTTCAAAACAAACTGAATCTTCATAAGGCTTCAAATCTTAAAGATCCGTCGAAATTGGAAAAGGATGTGAGCGATAAAGAGGCTACTTTGTTAAAACTCCAAAATGAATTAGTTCAACTCAAAAATAGGAAGAATGAGGAATTTTATGACCTTGCCATGGCGACTGAATTACAGCAGAGAAAGACGTTAACGGAATCTGAAATAGAATTGCTTAGTGCCCGACTTGATTCTCTTGAAGAAAATAAAGCTTTTCAGGTAACCGAACTGAAAAAGAAAGTAAAAAACAATGACCCAAACGGAAACCTTCAAAACAAAGTTGATAGCCTTTCAACAGAACTTTTAATCTTCGAATTGAATGACAAACGAAAAGCTAAAAAGAGTGAATTAAAACAACTTGATCAAAAAATTAAGTCAAACACCGTTGATCTTCAGAAACATGACGATCGAGTAAAAGCGCTGCAAAAGAAAATTAATTTTGCTGAAACAGATGCTGAAGTTGCCAAAAACGTGTTGGATCTGTTTAATAATGGTCGTAGCTCGAATAAGTACACCAACGATGGAAATACTATCACAAAAGAAATCCATGATAATTTACTCAAAGTAAAAGAGTTAAAAGCAATGAATGTTCATCTACTATGGGTCTCATTGGGAGGCTCACTTAAGAGTGAAAGCTTTAATTTATTTAACGATACGATGTCATATGCGAACCAAATTTATAAACAGGAAGATTTGGTTCCTTCGGTAAATTTATCCATCACCTATTACTCTAATGAATCATCGAACGTTAAACTAGCGAGTCGACATGTCAGGTATTTCACCGCCGGCGCTACTCTTAAATACGGAAACAATTTAGGAAGTTTAACTCAGCTAGACATTGTAACCAATGATTCCATAGCAGCGAATCGCTATTCAACAAAGACAACGAAAGCATACCAAGGAGAATATAAAGACAATGTTGTCACTTCTCAGGTGTATTCTGATTATTATCAATTTATTGGTGACATTGACAATGTAGGATTCCACATCAGAGGTACTGTGGATATTGGACCACAAAGGCCAGTAACCTCGCTTCGGTTCGGACTGATTTATGCCGCCATCAATAAAGAGAACCATAAGTCTGTTGCAAATTTTGAAATTTTCTATGGACTGAACAACGTCTTTAAAAATGGGGAAGAACAAAGTCTGTTCTCTCGGAACATTATAGGGATTCAATCGTCTTTCCCTTTCGATTTTAAACTTAAAAACAAATAAATATGCCTAGATGTAAAGTACACTGCTCAATGCACAACTGGACGAGTGATGAAACCTTTAACTCAGATCAAGAAGGTAGAGCTAATCGCGATCGCGTCTCTGATGAACATCAAGAAAACTCGCCTGGAACTTGTAACATTACCTTTCCTACCGTTGACGAGGAATAAACTGATTTCATGACAACACTCAATTATCCCCTTCTAATATAAATGGAGGGGATTTTTTTGTTTTTCAATTATTAGTGAAATTTTCTTCTCGAAATTTATTAATTTGAATAACTTGAGCAATAGCATAAATAAAATATGCATATCCCAAATATTTCTGAATTAAAATTGTCCAGACAAAAGATTTAGAGAGGTCATTTGAGCCACTATAACTTCTAATAAAATTTTCTAGACTGAACTGAATTGATTCAATGAAGTTGACATCTAGCAAACTATTATAGGCTCCAGCAAAACATAAGATACTTAGGATAGGTGAACCTAGAATCCACAGGTAAACACCTGGCTTGTGAATAGATTCGTTTTTACCAACTGCATTAATGTTTACAAATGCCCATATTAAAATGGATGCACCAACCAATGTATGAATGCTCGAGCTTATCCAATTTTTTACAATAGCATCATTTTGTGCCAAAATCAAAAGGCTAGGTACAAGCACAATTGAAATACTTATGAGTTTAACCGTATAACCAACTTCTTTCTTTTTAAAATCCATATATTCAAATTTACCCCACCAACGGCCAATCCTTAAATTGTCCTTCCGCTTGTTCGATGACTTCTTTTAATAGGTTATCCAATTCTGAGAAAGGGACTTTCCCTTTGAGTTCTTTTTTCAAGGCGAGACGAATGGCGGCTTTGGCGTCTTCCTTTTTTGTCCAATCGAGTTGGAGGTTTTTCTTGACGCTTGCCACAACGTTGTGCACCAAATCCTGAATAGGTCCATCTTGGTTGATGAGTTCTTCTTTGGATGCCAACAAATCATAGAACGCCAATTCGTCGGTGGTTAAGCCAAGTTCTTTTAAACGCTTGTCTTCATTTCTGAATTCATTGGCTAAATCCAACAGGTGTTTGATAGTGGCGATGCTGTCCAAGCTGTTTTTATGGTAATTGCTCAGTACTCTTTCGAGATCTTCTTTGAGCGTTGTCATTTTGACCATGTTGAGCGACATACGCACGCGAATTTCATCATTGATGATGCGACGCAATAACTCAATTTTTACGTTTTCGTTTCCTTTGCGTTTGGCGATGGCTTGAAATTGATCGTCGACGATGGAAATATCTATATTCTCTAAATCGTACATTTCGGCTAAATCGACAATTTTGTTGGCTGCCAAGGATTTGCTGATTAAATCTTTGATTGCTTCTCGCTTTTCACGTTTTTGTCCTGGTGGAAACTTAATCTTTCGGATGGTTTCTCGAAATTTTTGAATGATGGCAACGTCTTCTTGAATTTCCCAAATACGTGGATCGGAATTGGTCATCGCGACTAACTCAGATAATTTCTTTTCCTCATTTAAAAACAATTCGGTTTCCTTGTCGTCTTTCAAGAGCTTGTTCAACACTTCGCTCGACCAATTCATGGCTTCTGAAGCGGTTTGATTTTTTAATGCTTCAACATCAAATCCACCCATGATGGCTTTGGCGTTTTCCAATTGTTCGATGCACAGTTCAACTGCTCCTTCTATATCAAAGGTTGGTTCTCCCTTTCCTCCGCCGCCTGTGTATTTCTTTGTTGCGTCTGCTAAGAAGTTGGAAATTCCAATAAAATCAACGACCAGACCCGATGGTTTGTCTTCGAAAACACGGTTGACACGAGCAATGGCTTGCATTAAGTTGTGTCCCTTCATTATTTTATCGACGTACAAAGTATGCAAACACGGTGCATCAAATCCTGTGAGCCACATATCTCGCACAATGACCATTTTCAACGGATCGTCTGGATTTTTCAAACGGTTTTTAATGGCTTCCATGCTTTCTTTGGTGCGAATGTGCGGATTCCATTCTGTTGGGTCTTTGGAAATATTTCCCGTCATGATAACTGCAATTTCGGGACATCCATCCAGCGCTGTTAGCGCATCGTACATTTTGACACAATTTCTTCTGCTCATGCAGACAATCATTGCTTTTCCATCCAATGTTTCTGTTCGGTGCTTGAAATGCTCCAGAATATCCTTGGCAATTTTATCCACACGGTCTTTTGCTCCTGCGGCATCTTCAATGGCTGCCCAAACTGCATTTTGTTGATCACCTTCTTCTCCTTGCGTGGCTTCCAGTTCATCGTTGTATTCTACCTTGATGTTCAAGGGAATCATTTTGGGCTCGTAGTAAATGGGAACCGTTGCTCCATCTTCTACGGCTTGTTTAATATCGTAGGTGTGAATGGTTGGACCAAACACCAATCCCGTATCGGCATCTTTACTATCGACAGGTGTTCCTGTAAATCCTAAAAACGAAGCATTAGGCAACGCACGACGTAAATTCTGCGCATAACCTCCATCATTGAAACCGTATTGGGTACGGTGCGCTTCGTCTGCGAGGACGATGATATTGTGGCGTTCAGAGAGGATTGGGTGGACGGTTTCATCAGATTCTATATCCTGAGTCCTCCCCCTAGCCCCCTCCGAAGGGGGAATTGTTTCTAACTCCGAATTTTGAATCGAAGTGGAATTAAGTCTCCCTCTTTGGAGAGGGATTAAGGGAGAGGATTTCTTCAATCGAAACTTCTCTATCGTGGTAAACACTACTCCACCGCCGTCTGAACTGAGCAGAGAACGCAAATCATCGGTGGATTCTGCGTGTTGTACATCTCCGACTAAGTCTTTGCAGAGGACAAAATTTTGATACAATTGCTCGTCCAAATCGTTGCGGTCTACTTGGATGATGATAGTTGGATTTTTCAATACGGCTTGCGTGCGCAATATTCCTGTTAGAATTGCCATGGAAATACTTTTCCCAGAGCCTTGTGTGTGCCAGATAACTCCTAAACGTCCATCTCCTGTTGGTTTAATGTTTTGAAGCGCGCTTTTTACTGCGGCTGAAATTCCGAAATATTGGTGGTACTTTGCTCCTTTCTTAATGAGTTTTCCGTTGTGGTCTTCGTGGAAAATGTAATTCTGCAAATAATTGGTGAGTACTGCTTTTGGAAACAAGCCAAAAATAAGTGTATTCAACTGCAATTGATCGTTTTGTAGAATGGTTTCTCCATCAATGCTTTTCCAAGGTGCGAACCACTGAAAGCCCGAAGTGTACATGCCGTGTAAAGCTTCTCTTCCGTCTGAAACAACGGCAATGGAGTTGAAATCAAACAGCTGTGGAATGTCTAGGGTATAGTGCGCCAATTGTTGGTGCGCTTCTGCTACACCTACTTCTGCATCAAACAAATTTTTGAACTCAAAGACCACCAGAGGCAAGCCATTGATAAAAATAAGCATATCTACACGACGTTTGTTTTTACCGATAACGGTGATCTCATCTGAGCAAATAAAACTGTTGCTTTCGGGCGATGTATAGTTAATAGGATAGACGTGTTGGGCACATTCTTTTCCTGTTTTGTCTTTCCACGTAACGGAAACGCCTTGTGTTAGTTTGATGTGAAACTCACGGTTGCGGTAGTGTACATCCATGCTTTCTTGTTGCGTAAACAGCGCCATTGCCTCGTTGATAGCCGTGGGTGGAAGGTTTGGATAGGTTTTGACTAAAAATTTGCGCAATTCTGTTTCCAACACTACTTTCTTGAGCTCACGCTCCAAGCTATTTCCTTCTACGTAGGTGTAGCCGAGTTCTTGCAACCATTCTATGGCAGCTCGTTGGACGGTTATTTCGAGGAGGTTAGACATTTTAATTCTTAATGATGAAAGATAAAAACTTTTCTCCAATTTCTGTATTCATATACTTAGGTGATTGGCTTCTTTGATAACTATCAAAACCACCTTTCGATGGTACAGTTTTTATTAAACCTAATGAAGCTAGTTCTAAAATGAAAAATTCGTTCTCGCTCTTTTTATCCTTTGAGCAATAAAATGCAAGAAACTCTATGAAACTTCGATTTCTAACTTTCCGTTCTATTTTATCAATGTAAGATTTAATTATTTCAGTTCCTTTATGTGCGCCCACTCCAAATTTAAACTGATCATTTTCTGATAGTTCTTTTAAAATAATAATTTGTATATCATTTACTTTATCTAACAAGTCTACAAATTTCTCGAACAATAAATCCTCCGATTTTATTTCAAATTTTAGAATTAAAATATCCCTAAATCTATTCTTTTTAAATTCAGAATTGGTGTTTTGGATCTTTTGTAAAACGCGATTCAATAAGTCACTGAATGATTCATTCTTTAAATCTTCAAAAGATAAATCATTGCCATATTCGTCAAGAATTTTATTTATTAGGTCATTGACAAAGCCAACCGTTCTTTTTTTATTTAACTCTGACTGATAATTCAGGATGTCCTCAACAATTTCTCCTCCAGGAAATAACTTAAGAATATGTTTCTGGGTTAATTCGGAAAGGTGATTTATTTGATCTTTCCAATGTGAGTTTTTTTCGAACTCGTCTCCCGAATATTTAATAATGTCTGTCATCAGTTTTTATCATTAGAGAAAACTAAATTTTTATATCGCTGGTACATGTCAGAAGTGTTGTCAATATATTTTCTAGGATCCCCTGAAGTCCTTGTCGTCCATTCCATTGAAACTTCATCAAAAATTTGATCAACCGATCCTTCACCTTGAAATTGAAGTGTTTCAAACCAATTCAAATTTCGATGTATGATCTGTCCAGTTTTTAAATGCGTTTTCTCCACAAATGTTCTGTTAGAAAATGGATCAATACTGTTTTCATGAAGATACAAGTCGACAGTATTATGAAAAACAACACCATAATAATTGACCTCTTCTTGTAGTAAGTAAGCATCTATTATGGATTGTCCAAAATATAGATTTTTATTTCTGTCAACAGTTGTTTCACCATATGCAATTGCTCCTTTCATTGGGATACCACTATGAACTGTAGTTGTAAATATGTGGCGAGTCGCTTGTAAAAACAAATCAAACGACTTTTCAGAATCATTATCTGAGAATATAACAACAGAATCAGAAAAACTCGTAACAAAAAGGTTTACACCAGCATACTTTCCTACCATTCCCTTATCAACTTTATTTTGGACACCGTGATAAGCAGCAGTAATTTCAATCATTTTTGTCAACATCGCGCCATGAGTCGAGCGCATAACCATATCCTTAAAACCCATAATATCCAAAAAAGCCACAAAACGATTCGTTGTAACTTCCCATTCTTGTTTTTTCTTTTCCTTTGCCATTATAGTTTTATTAACTCCTCCACATCCTTCACCCTTACTTCTCCACTGATAAGTTTTGGTAGTAATGAATCTCGGAGGGTGGTGAGAGTTTTATTTTCTCGACTATTACACGAGTATTGATCATCAATTGGCTCGATTAATTCCTTGAATTGTTTAAGAATATCGTTCTCTGGTAATACGAATTTTAAATTTTGAAGTTCGATTTTATTCACAGAATTGAAAACCGTTCCTGAACCTATAATATCTTCAGATATAAACATTGTCTTTAAGGCATAAAACATAAAACCATTATTCTCATTCATTTTTATGGTTGCTAATCCACGTCCAAGAACAATCTTATTCTTTGCAATATTCAATCTACCAACTGGAGCGCGTACACTAAACAAGATATCACCATCTTCCGCAATCCTGTTTCCACTTGTAGTATAAGTTACATCAGTTGGAAAACGGACTCCGTAATCTTTAACACCTTGATGAAAGGGTAAACCTTCTTTTGTATGATTGTAAAACTCCGATTTAGGTGATTGCCCCATTGTTAATTCAGCAAAATCTTTAAGTTTCTTCACCTCCCAACCTTTCGGGATCATTCCCAATTCGCTTTCAACAAATTCTCCACCAGCCGTTTTATAGCCTATGTCGGACCCATCCTCCGCTATTGCCCCGGATGGAAACTCAAAATCTACGAACCAATGTTTGTATAGCGTCATTGCCATTTCTTCTAGTATTTTGTTTTGTTGGAGGTTGAGTTCAATTTTGTCATTAATACTTTTAACTATATCAACAATTTCAGCTTGGTACATTATTGAAGGAAGGCTAATCTCCATTTTTTTTGCTGAACCAACATTGAAATGCTGTTGAACAGCTCCGACAAGTTGAGAGTTTACATAACCACTCGCAATTGAATTGAAATAATAACAAAGAAAATGGGGGTTTATTTTCTTGACATCAGGGGTGACGAGAACCAGATCAGAACAATTTATACTATCGAGTCCTCTAGGTATAACCGTAGCGATACCAGGATTTCCTGTCCTGATTATGGCTACATCATTCTCTTTTAAACTCGACTTTATTATTTTTTGATGAAACTCTTTTGAAATGAACTTTAAGTTATCAAAATCGAGCTTGAAGGGTTTAATGTTTTGAGATCGAAGCATTGGCACCCCTTCATCAATATATTCCTGAGCCATAGACCCAACGAAACCAACCGTCACTCTTTCGGATAAGTCTTCAAGTTTATATGTTTTCCAGTTTTGTGGCATTTATTACAATTTTGTTAAAGTCGATGGTAATTTACTTAAATCAACATACGGTTGTATTGAACGAATACTAATAATTGTTTCACTAGTTTTCTTATCTTGAACAATTTCTCCAACACCAACTATTGATCTCAAATTAACATTATCATAAACTTTTCCTAGATCTCTAAATTTCTTTACCATTTCGCCTAACAAATGTGTTTCCTTCGTCCTAAAAGGTATTACCCAGTAATCCTTAGTTCTAAATTGATAATAGTTAATACCTTTATGTTCGGCACAAAAATCAAAGAAGATTGCTGTATCCTTTATCTTATCTTTAAAACCACTTCTACACTCAAAAACAATCTCACCAAATTCACTTAATACGTTAATGTCCTTACTCAATCCCCAATATGGCTTAAGATACTTAAATTCATAAATAATCGATTTTTTCCAATTGACAAGAGCGTTTAGCATTAAAAAATCAAAATACTCTAATAAAGCATCTGATGATTTATCAATACTGTCATTTCCTAAATCTTGAATTAAATTATAATCTTTAAACAATTTAAACGTAATTGGATCAAACTTCCAATGACTAATATCCTCATCGTTTACAATGATGCAATTAATAAAGTTTAATGCATTTGGTTTTACAATTTCTTCCGTTGTGTACTCAACTAAATCTTTATGAATAGATTTAATATTCCATAAAGTATTAAACGTTTCCTTAAATTCTTCGTAACTTAAATAAAATTGATGATCCGTGTCAATAGTTGTAAATTTATGTAATATGTTCGCTGCATCATCTAATACTTTACGCTTCGTCATTTTCTCATAATCGTCAATATTACTTAACCCTACCAATAAATTCGCCTTAAACAACGATGAATATTCTTCTGTGCTAAACGCTTTATTAATTACATCAAATTGAAATGTTGTACTATTACTATTGTATAATTCAATTAAAAGTGCAAAAAACCGATTATAAAGGGTAAAATCAAAATACTCCTTAAAATTAACAGCATGCATTAACACTCTTGTTTTATAATACTTTGCACTAATTGATTCAACTTCTCGGTTCAGTAAAATCATTATAAATGAATCTAATCTTTTAGGTGTTCTCGATAAGTCAATGACTTTAATTAAAACACTGTCTAAATCTTCAACATCATAAATCTGGCTGAATTCAAATTCATTCAATTCATCCTGAGGTAATGTTCGTTCAAAATAAAGCCTTAGCACTTTTTCAAAAGCAATTGATCTAGAAGGTGTTCTTTTCAAATCTACAAACTCTGAGTTTCCATTTCTAGGAAAAACTTTTTGTAAAATTTCATTTATATGATTTGCAATTTTCTCACTATTTAATTCAAAATCATAAAAAAGTATATCTGCATACCTTTCAGATCTTTTTAATAAATTTTCTTTGCCGTCTTTAATACTGTAAAATTCATCTTGACAAAAGATTTTAAACAATGTTAAGACACAAAAATCAAAATATTCTATCTCCTTTACGTTAATTTCATTTTCATGCATTAATCGAAAATCATAAATAAATTGATTAACAAAACGTTTTGCATCTCTATAGTTTACTATGAATTTATGTAGGTTCAACTCGTGTATCTTAAACGAGTTGTTCAATTCGGTAATATTAAAATCATTTAACCCGTTATTTCTCAGTCCATTAAGAACATTACTAATGGCATAATCCTTAACTTTATCAAAAGGAGGGCGTGATACATGCACTTCTAATTGGAAAAACTTATCAATAAATTTCCTTTGCTTTTCATTATTTTCTGCAATCGAATTAACAATGTATTCCTTATCCATAGCGACTAAAAAAACAACATTAGGAAAATTGGAAGTATTACGAATCAATTTCAGAACCTGAAGTATTTCCTTTGCATTTAATCGGTCTAAATCATCAATTGAAATAATAATTTTCAGTTTCAAGGACTTAATTACTGTTTCTATTTCATCATACAATTCTCCAACCGATTCATCTTCCTTTGTTATTCCAGAGGGTTTCAAAAAAGAAATTGGATTACTGTCTTTAATTGCATTGGATAGTTTTGCTGAATAGCTCAATAACAGATTCGAAAGTTTACCACTGCGCTTTTTTAATTCATTGCTCAATTGAACAAAAAACTCATGTATTACTCTGTCTTCATTGTGATTTAAAAAGGGAGAAAACGAAATGTAAAGCACCTTCCTTTCATAATCCTTATGATCTTTAATTCTTTCTTTTACTGCTCCAACAAAAGAAGATTTTCCCGAACCCCATGGACCAATAATACCTATAGAAAAAGCCCTGTCGTATTTATCTTTAAAAAGAGCAGGTTCAATTTGTTTTACGAGGTTATCGAATTGGGATAAATCTTCTTTTGCACAAAGTGGGTTGTCTTCGAGGAAGGTATTTCTAATTAGTTCCTTCTTTTTCACAAAAAGATCACGGATAGCGGAAAACAAAAAAGAAAGCGCAAGCAGCACAAAAGGTGCGTCAAAGTATTTAATTTCTCCTATTAAATTATGGAAATCTAATTTTGTTTCATAGGCTCCAAAGCGCATATAACCATAAATTGCTATCGCATAGAAGGTAACGTAGTATTGAATCGTACTAAATCTATATTTATATTTTTTTTGGAAGATTATAAATGCTACAACAAACAATATTTCAATTAAACATACTGGAAATTTGATTAATTCATTTTGAGATATTTTATAATCTACGAAAAGAATCTTTGGAAAATAAGAATTAATTATTCCTCCCATTAAAAAAGCAATAAACACACTAGACATAGAAAACAACAAATGTTTCCACATAGAAAAGTCACCGAGAATCATCTTTATTTCTCTAACTCTCTTCTTCCCATTGGTTTCTATCTTTTCGTTTTTTTGTGGCATTTAGTACAATTCTGAGAATGTAAAGCGTTTAATAAAATTGTTATGTTCCGATAAATTCTTACACTTCAATTTAATGATTTCATCAGTAATATTCATTTTTCGTATAATTTGATGCAGTTCCTTTTTTCTTTCATTGAGTTTAATGTTTTGCTTATCATCGAATGAATTATTTTCAATCTTGTGTGTATCATACCAAAACTTGGAAATTGTAGAGCTCCCAATACTCTTTTCCTCAACATATTCTATAAACTCTTTGTGAACATCTTTATAAGAGCCGATAGGCAATGCAAGAAGTAACATTATCGAAAGAAAATCGTCATTATCAATTCCGTTTACCATAGTTAAACCTTCATGAGCACGAACTATCTGATAAACATTTATGAAGCGTTTAACGGCACGAGGATTGTTTCCAATTATCTCAGATAGTTCTTGCATGTACTCAACCTCCTTCTGGAATAATTTCAAATTCTCCTCTTCCATCTTAATTTCTTCGACATCTGAATTCACCGACACAACTCTGTTATCAATTGTAGTTCCTCCCATACTTGGTTCGGTTGATTGTGCTTCTCGAACACTAACCGATTCGGGTTCGTCCCAATCTTCCTCTGGAAGTTTAACATTATTCTTGGTTAAACTCATTAGCATTCCTTTTATCTCATTATCTTCCGCTTGCTTCAAATGAAACGGAATTTGAAAAATCTTTTCAAGGTAATTAGCTGCTTCAATAGGTTCAAGTTCATTTAACTTTTCTCCATTCAAGGTGCCTCCAAACTGTAATTGGTACTTCTTCATGAGTGCATTCTTCACCCAGCGAGGATCCACACCAACGACAACAACAAACAGCGGAAATGCCATTAATAAGTTAACAGCTTCTAATACTTCAATTACCCGATCTTCAGGGCATCTATCCAAATCGTCTATGTAAAGAACAATACGTTGCAATGGTTTATCGAAATTATCTCTGAAACTTACGTTCTCAATTATCGATTCATCAAACAATTCACTAAGGACTTCAAAATCGCTACGAATGGTTGACACAATTCCCAGATGCTGTTTATATTCTTCACTTGATGCTCTTTTCTCAATAAATGAATAAAGCGTTTGTGTTGCCAACCTGTGTTCCAATTTGAAATCTAATTCGTTCACCTGTTTATTCAAATCAAGCACACGCTCGTCAATGTGATTTATTTCTTGTGTTTTACTTTGAATTGATAGTTCCAAAGCCTCCATTTTCTGGCGGTGCGAAAAATGTGCATTTTCAATTGCGGTATCATACTCTATCTTAACTTTCCATAGGTCAGAAATAATTGGTTTCAGTTTATCATATACCTTTTGATACCCCTTCCAAATTGGCACTATTACAGCCATTGCAGAAAGTCCAATTTGTGGTAGCAGAATAAACCCACTTTTTAAATAATCAGTAAACTCTTTTAATGCCCAAGGAACAATTAAAATCAATAGCATTACTATACCCCCTATAATCAAGTGTTTCTTAATATTTTTATCCCTAATTAACTCTCGAACAAAAGTTCTTCCACTCTTTAATTGTTGTATTGCTAATTCAGGATTGGACTTATATTCTTCGGGAACAATGTGATCTAGTTCATCTCCTAAATCTTGAAGAAGCGGATTAGCGCTCAAAGCTTCGTTTACTTTTTTTCGAAGATCAATTTTTTCTTCAACACTCTTAATCAAGTTATATAAGGTCGCTTTCTCAATTTTTTCAATCTCCGTTTTTAATTTCCTTTCAACTTCTACTTTATCTGAAGTCAATGTTTCTATTTCTTCCTCAAAGGCCTTCTTTTGAGTCTCAATCGCTTCGCGTTCCTCACGAATCACATTTAAGCATTCACTTAATTTTTTTTCAATTGCGTCTTTCTCCTTAGTCGCTTTAGTATCATTATTAATATAGTTCTGCAATCCTTCAAAAATACGAGTAACTATACTTGCCCAAAGGTTTGCGTCCATGTAAGACCATGCATTGAAATGAATCTGTGCTACACCTGTGCAATAAGTTGGGTAGTTTGATTTTTCCTGAAACCTTGAGAATTCATCAATTCGCACCCTTAATTTCTCCATGAAAAAGCTTTTACCCATGCCCCATTTTCCAAATAATGCAATTGCTAGTGGTGGTTTAAATGAATGAGAAGAAATTACCTTGGCAAAAGCGAGAACATCCTTATCAATTCCAAGGTAGTCTTCCCCAAAATGATTATCAGCCACTGGGTTCGCTATTTTGGATTCTGGGGTAAACCGTTCATCCGTCGCTTCAGGATTACTTTGACCATTAGAATTGGAGAGACTAAGAATATCATCGAATTGTTGACTGGTTAATTTAACTAAATCCGCATCAGGATTATTGAGCAACTCTGAATTAGACAAACTCGATAATAATGCAATTAAATTCCATTCAATGTGAGAATCAAGAATTTTTGACACCTCAAAAACCAATTCTCCGCCAAAATCATCATCTATTTTTTGGGTAACCGTCATTATACAAACCGCTGACTTCAAGTTAAATCCTTGATATCCCAAAACAGTGTCACCAATCCTAACATCAAAAAAGTTCTCATAAATAGACCTTCTTCCGGTTTTTCCATTTGACCCGACAACATGAATGTCACCAACTTTTAAATTAGACAAATCAATAATTGGCGAATTGTTATTGTACCACCAAGTAGCTTCCTCTTTGAATGATAATGTTCGCTTTTCTCTTTTAAAAGGAGCATTGAATCCAAATCCATAACGATTTATATGTTCCGCAACATCAAATACACTAGAACTTAATTGAATTAATGCGATGAATTGAACATAAGTTAACGGAAATATGGAGCCATTGGCTTGCATCTTAGCAATTTGGGTTTGTCTAAACCAATCGATCTTTGTTAATTCATTCCATTTAATCTTCTTCGGTAATTCATGGACAAATCGAAAGCGAACATTCTTGTCATCAATATTCACTATTTGAAATATCCCAAAAAGTCTTCGACTTGGATCTTTTTGATAAGAAATTGCAATGTCGCCAATTTGTAGGTTGCTAAAATTAGATCTTAATCTATCATCACTTCCTGTAAATTTTAAATAATCGAATTCATAACCAATTTCAATACCATTCGATGGAAAAAACTCTTCTGCCGCATTTAACCACCAATAACTCCCTTTAAAATCTTTAAAAAATCCAATATTTGAATCTTCTCTCAAAGCACGGAGTGATTCTCTTTTTTCTCTGCCAGTTAATTCTTGCTCCGATTCTTCATGATCATTTCTAATAATTTTTATTTTTCGGTCCTTTTTGCTACCTGACTTTATTTCATCTTCGATTACTCCCCAATTATTAAAATCGATTTCATCACCATTTTTATAGAATGTGCCTAACTCCATTATTTCATAGAATCCAACATCGTTTAAGGTCATTTCAATTTCACGGACATATTTCGCTACTAAATTTTTGGCTTCCAATTCCCCAAGCCCTTCATTTTCCATGATATAGCTCACGAGCTTACCGTCATCATGCTTTAAGTAAGACATAAACATAATTTCACCAGTATCATGATTCGTGATAGTAAGCGCTCCAAATCCAGGGATTATAATCGTGTTTACATTCTGCAGAATTTCGAGTAAATACTTCTCCATAATTATATCTTCTCAAAATTGGCAATAATCTTCTTCTTCAACTTCTCCCCCTTTTCAAACTGTTCCGTCAGCGTAGCTTTCAAACGTTCCATTTTCTCTTCAAAGAGTTCGCTGTCTGCTTCTGCTTCTTCTACACCCACGTAAATACCTGGTGTGAGTTTGTAATCTTGTTTGCGTACTTCTTCGAGGGTAGCGGATTTGCAGAAACCGTCGGTGTCACAATAAACCGACCCTTCGACAGGCTCAGGGATCGGCGTATTGCGCCATAAATGGTACGTTTCAGTAATTTTATCAATGTCTGCATCGGTGAAGACGCGGAGTTTACGGCTTGCCATGGTTCCCATTTTGGAAGCATCGATGAAGAGAATTTCTTCTTTTCGTTGGCGGTGGATGCCGTCTTTTCCGTCTCTATTTTTGCTGAGGATAAAAATACACGCTGGAATTCCTGTGGTTAAGAACAACTTGTCTGGTAAACGCACAATGGCGTCTATCATGGAGTTGTCCACCATAAATTCGCGCACGTTCTTTTCTCCTTTGGAATTGGAAGTCATTGCACCGTTTGCCATTACAATGCCTGCTGTTCCTGTTGGGCTTAGATGGCTCCAAAATGTTTGCATCCACATGTAATTGGCAGAACCGTCGGTGGTAAATTCTTCGCGCGGTCCAAACAAACGTGGATCGTGTTCAGGTAAATCTTCGGGGTGCCAATTGCTTACATTGAACGGAGGGTTGGCAAGAATGAAGTCTGCTTTTAGTTTTGGAAATTTATCATCGAGCAGCGAGTTTCCTAGTTTCACATCAAAGGAAAGGTCGCGCAACATCAGGTTCATCATGCACAAGCGAGAGGTCTGCGCTGTCATTTCTTGTCCGTAGATGGAAATGTCGTTTTTGTTTCCTCCGTGTTCGTTAATGAACTTTAAACTTTGCACAAACATTCCACCAGAGCCACAGGCAGGATCGAAAATTCGTCCTTTATAAGGTTCTAATAATTCAACCAACAAGCGCACGATGCTTCCCGGTGTAAAGAACTGTCCTGCACCAGAACCTTCAGCTTGCGCAAAACGCCCAATGTAGAATTCGTAAATGCGTCCAAGGATATCACTTTCTGGGTTTTCCTTTTCCGAAAACTTTGGATGTGAAAGCAAGTTGATAATTCCCGCTGTTTGTTTTGCAGACAATTCGCTCCGCACAAAAATACGCGGCAATAAATTGACCAATTGTGCATTGTGTTCGAGCAATAAATCTTGAATGGTTTCAAAGGCATCATCGACAATTACTTTGATATCGTCTTGCTCGGCATTGTCTTTCAGGTATTGCCAAGAAGCTTCCTTGGGTATCATAAAGGTATTCCGCGACTTGTATTGGTCTGGATCGGACAATACGTACTTTATCTCATCAGTATCTTGGGTGTAGTACTCAGACTTTTTATCGCGTACCAAACCTGCCAATTCTTCGTGCACCATTTCGTAGCGTTCGCTCAAGTGCTTGAGGAAAACGAGTGGTAGAATGTAGTTTTTATAATTGTTCTCTGAAACGGCACCACGCAATTCGTTGGCGGCATCCCAGAGTTCTTTTTCAAAATTGATGTCTGCTTTTGCCATTGTTTTCCTTAAAGAACCTCCACTGTCTCAATCAACTCCTCATTGCATTTGTCCTCCGCTTCGCTTTGGCTCAAGCCTTCTTCCATGTGATATTCCACACAATTATCGTTTCCTCCTTCGCAGGAGATTGTTGTTAATCCGTAAACCATTAACGCGATGCTTAAAATCAGTATTCTTTTCATATTCTTTTAGTTAACGTGTCAACACAAAATTAATCGGTGTATACACTTGTTGTTTAATTGGTGTGCCGTTCATTTTTGCTGGTACCCAATTCGGCATTGCTTTCACCAAGCGTACGGCTTCTGCTGCCAACAACGGGAAATCATTTTGTCCTGCAAAAACGTTGGTAATACTTCCGTCTGCGTTGACTGTAAGCATTACGGAAATTACGCCTTCTTCTCCTTTGTCAATACTTTCTTGCGGGTATTGCATGTTGTCGTTGATGTACTGATCCATGGCTTTTTGTCCGCCTGGGTAGGTGGCGTCACCTTGATCGACTTGTTCGTTTGTTTGTCCTTCTTGCCCAACAGCAACTGCACTTATCAAAAGAACAAGTAGGAATAGTAATTTTTTCATCTTTTCATTTTATTATTCGCTGCCTAATTTAGCGAAAATATTGGGGTTAATCTTCATACCCGCACAACCTGCGTCTCTTCGCAATGGCTTCTTCTTTGGATAGTTGTAGTATGTCGTGTTTGCAGCGTTGCAATCCTTCACATTTTTCATCCAAATGATAGACCTCTGAGGAAGGTGAATCGCAGATAAAAACGGTTGGATTGTCTTGGGTCGTACAGACCAGCAAGGAAATGAGTATAAGTAGTTTAGCCATTGTAGGTGCTTTGGTAGGGCAATGTAATAAAAGCAGGTGGGATTTTAAAATTTTGGGTGAAGATTGCGTAGAAATACGCGGGGCTGCATGCAACTTGCGTAGTTTGCGCAAAGGCCTGCGCACAGCCTTGTGGGTTGGGGTGATTTCTACCTTTCTTTCTTGGCATTGCCCCAAGAAAGAAACAAAGAAGGTCTAGCGCTGCATTTTGTTTTTTTGAAAAGCTACGCTGAACTCCACTTTCTCACCCAAACTCACATACGCTGTTACCAAAGCAAAGCTTTGACAGCTGGGTTCAGACAAGGGTTCGAATACGCTTCGTTCAG
Source organism: uncultured Flavobacteriales bacterium (assembly GCA_937876195.1). Taxonomy (GTDB): domain Bacteria; phylum Bacteroidota; class Bacteroidia; order Flavobacteriales_D; family Crocinitomicaceae; genus UBA4466. Next base: position 149,269 of record CALEIK010000025.1, on the reverse strand, counting down.
CTTGTTTTCTAGCAAAACAAAATAAGGCGCGGTCCTCAATATCGCTTCGAAAAATTAATTGTTTGAAAGAGTTTATTTATTGTCATGGGCTTCCTACTTCGATCCGAAACGAATAGGAGATTATAATTAAAATATGCAAACGAAGCAGGAAGCCAATTTTCGCAGTATAGTTTTAATGTTCACGAGAGACGAATGAAGCGAAGCGCAATGAGCGAAGTGAAATTAAAACGTTTCTTGGAACGGAGTGGAGAGAAATACCTTGAAAATTGGCAAAAGGACCTTTGGACACTTTGCGGCCTCGGGCAAAGTGTCGAAGCAAAGAAAAAAAATCTTTGATCCACAAATCACTGCATCCGCAGCATCAAACTCCGTGAAACAGACTATTCCTTGGAAAGTTTTTCGATAATATAGGGGCTGATCTATATATTTTATTTAATTTGCGCCAAAAAAAAACAAAACGTTATGAAAAAAACCTTAACTATTGCTTTTATTGCTGCATTGACATTAGTTTCATGTAAGAAAGATTACGCATGTTCATGCACAAGTACAACGCACCAACCAGAATTCAGTTCTGGAGGTACAGTTTATCAACAAGAGTCAACAACGACTTCAACTTCCTCAACTACTATCAAAGACAAGAAAAAGGATGCAAAAGCCTCATGCGAAAGTAAGAACGGAACTTCATCTGTAGCTTCGCCATGGGCAGGAGCTGGAGCAGAGCCAACGACGATTACTGTTTCATGCAGTATTTCTGAGTAGTCTGACAAGATTCAACTTAAAATAATTAAAGGGCGCATTTAAATGTAAATGCGCCCTTTTTTAATAATTTATTTTTTGACTTCACTTACACAAGCCCGACTCAATCTGAACATTAAATCTTCAGCATATCATTCGGTGCAGTGCACATGATCGCCTTTTCTCCATACATCGCCAAGGGTGCGCGCAATAATTCAGGATTGTGCAACAAAATTTCGTACCATTCTGGTGCTGTATATCCGCGTCCTTTCAGTTCGCGTTGATAAAAGGGATTTGATTTATCTACAATTGCGCAAGGTTCCACCGCCAGCTTATTCAAAAACAACATAAAAAGTGTTTCAGAAAGACGCACGGAAGTCAAATCTTGTCTGTTTATTTTTACTCCTAACGTGTGCGCCATTGCCAACGTTTTTCTGTCCAATTCTCTGTGACTGTTATACAGTAATGTGAGCTCTCTCTTGTTGAAATACATAAGGCGGTGTTTTTGGGATTGTCTTGTAATTTACGCCATTTTGCCCGAAAACGCAAGTTAATTTATCCTAAATGAATATTCACCGTGGTAGGTAATATGGGTGTTTTGTGGGGGTTAAGGGGGGGGTAATTGTTGTAGCAATGAATTTCTGCCTTTCTTTCTTGGCATCGCCCCAAGAAAGAAACAAAGAAAGTCTAGCGCTGTAATCTTAGGCTACCCGAATTGCTTTCGTCACTGGAAACTGAAGAACTCGCACTTCGACAAGCTCAGCGCTCAGACAGCTCCAGTTTCTGGCGTTCCTTAAGCTTCGGGTCCCAGCCTGCGATCACTAGGCGCGGTCCTCAATATCGCTTCGAAAAATTAATAATTTAAGGGTGATCACTATTGCATGGGCTTCCTACTTCGGTTAGCACAATTGACATTTGATGTGTAGATCCAATTTTCGCAAAATAGTTTTAATGTTTGCAAGAGATGAGCGCATCAGCGCGAACGGTGCAAAATTAAAACGTTTCGCGGCGCGTAGCAGAGCGAAATTTCTTGAAAATTGGAAAAGGGTCTTTTGGATACTTTGAGACCCCGGTCAAAGTATCAAAGAAAAAATAAAAATTAACTAAACTCCGACAACTCCAACCAACGATCCGACTTCTCCTCTAGTTCCGCCACAACCTGCCCAATCTTCGTTCCAGCCTCCATCAATTCATCGTTCGATGCTTCTGCGCTTGAAAGTAACAGTGTCAATCGTTCTTTTTCTGCTTCCAAAGCCTCCATTTCCGCTTCGAGGGCATCAAATTCAGCTTTTTCTTTGTAGGAAAGTTTCTTCTTTTCTTTCGGTGCTTCTTGGGTGACTTCCGTAATCACTTTTGTTGGCGTGTCGTCTACGATTCCATCTTGTTTGAAGGCGAGTTCTTTGTCCTTTTGTGATTTCCTGTAGATCGTGTAGTTTCCTAGAATGTCTTTGACTTCACCATTGCCCTCAAAAACGAGGAGGTGATCCACCATTTTATCCATGAAGTACCTGTCGTGAGAAACAACGATCAGACACCCTTGGAAATTTCGCAGGTAATCTTCCAATACACTCATCACGAAGATGTCCAAATCATTTGTTGGCTCATCGAGGATTAAGAAATTGGGATTTTTCATCAAGACCGTCATCAGTTTCAAACGGCGCTTCTCTCCCCCACTTAGCTTGTGCACAAAATTGTAGTGCATGCTTCGAGGAAAGAGGAATTTCTCCAAGAAATGTGCAGCTGTCATCTGGCGACCTTTCTCCAAGGGAATGTATTCTGCGATATCGCGAATAACATCAATCACTTTTTGATCTTCATCGCACTTCAATAACTCTTGATTGTAATAGCCAAAGACAACCGTTTCACCCACAACGACTTTACCCGAATCAACAGGTTCCAGTCCCATCAGCATATTTAAAAATGTCGATTTTCCCGTTCCGTTGTTCCCAACGATACCCATACGCTCTTGACGCTGGAAGGAATAGCTGAGCTTGTTCAAAATTTTCAAATCACCAAACGCTTTTGTCACGTTGTGCATCTCCAAAATCTTCGTCCCCAAGCGTTCCATGAGCACGGGAATATCAATTTCATCCTTGTCAATGCGTTGTGAAGCGACTTTCTTCACCTCGTGAAAGGATTCAATTCGCGCTTTTTGCTTTGTTCCACGTGCCTTAGGTTGACGGCGCATCCATTCCAATTCTTTCTTGAAATGATTTTGCGCTTTCCCAATGGTCGATTCTAATTGCTCTTGTCGCTCTGCCTTTTTTTCGAGGTAGTACGAGAAATTTCCTTTGTATTTGTAAATGGTTTGATCTTCCATTTCGAGAATCGTGTCACAGACAACCTCCAAGAAATAACGGTCGTGCGTCACCATCAAAAGTGTTGATTTCGATTTCGATAAAAATTCTTCCAACCACTCAATCATGTCGAGGTCCAGGTGATTCGTCGGCTCATCGAGAATCAAGAAATCAGGCTCTGCGACCAATACTTTCGCCAGTGCAACGCGTTTTTTCTGTCCCCCAGAAAGGGTTTCAATCAGCATGCTGGTATCGTTGAGTTTCAGTACCGAAAGTATTTGACTCACCTTCACTTCAATGTCCCATGCGTTCAACTCTGTCATCGCACCAAACGAATCTTCTACCAATTTCTCGTTCCCTGAAGACATCGCAATATTGTAGGCTTTCACAGCTTGTAATTCTGGAAGATCGTGCGAGAAAACTTCTTCCATGATCGAGTTCTTTGGATTCAAGTTCTCACTCTGTTCCATGAAAGCTATACGAATATCATTTCTAAAAACGATGCGTCCACTGTCGATTTGCTCCTTGCCCATCAATGCACGTAACAGCGTCGTTTTTCCACTGCCGTTTTTTGCAACGATGGCAACTTTCTGTCCTTGGTCAATGCCGAAGGTCAAATCTTCAAATATAATGCGGTCACCAAATGACTTGGTGAGGTTTTCTACCGATAAATAATTCATAAATATGTTTAACGAAGTCGATCTAAAGAATCGAGTAACTTCTTGTCTCGTTTAATTCCCGTGTTGGCAAGGAAGGTGAATGGAAATCCAACAACAAATAATAAAAATCCTAGTCCCATTTCGCGCTTTTCGGCGGGAACATCAAGTAATGAATCGCCAAACATGCTCAAGAGGAACACGGTAACTAACATCAGGAAATAGATAAAAAACACCGTTCTACCCAATTTAAATTGGCGGTTTACATTTTTATAGGACATGAGTGTGATGAAACACAACAAGATCAGTGCGATCGTTCCCAAATAAAAAGGAAAATTCTCTTGACTGATGAGCGCATCAGTTGCAAGGTCGTACTTCATAATTCCATACGAATTGAATGAAAAACGATGCGTTTCATTCACAAAACTGAACAAAGTACTGCCAAACGTCACAATCGAAAGAAAAATAATTGCAATGGCAAGGTAAACTGTCTGAATGCGTTGAATCATAAAATCAAATAATTTTTGTACAAAGATAATTGAATTTTAGCTTTATACTGCTACTGTGTGGTTTATCACAACAATGTTTTTAGGAATTCAAGTGTACATAATTAGTTTTCTTTCAAATACCAAGATATTGTAATAGATTTGTGCAGCTACATTACGCAAGTAGCCTTGGATTGAACCATCTTTTAACTAAAACTTATGAAAGGAATTATTACTTTGTTCTTGGTAGTCACTAGCTACTTTACTTTAAACGCTCAGACAGATGTTGTGCTTAGAATCAATCACAAACTAGACGATGCCACGTTTCAGTTGGACGTTGAGTCACAAAACAATCTTGGACACGTTTTCAAAGCAACGCGTTTGCAATATTACATTACACGAATTACTGTTGTCCATGATGGTGGTCAGGAACTTGCGATTACGGACGATACCGTAGCATTAATCACTGCTGGTACTGACGCTTACTCAGATGTTCCACTTGGAAATTTGAATGTGACCAACATCGAAAGCGTAAAATTCCACATCGGTGTATATGCTCCGATGAACACATCAGATCCGTTACAGCATCCTAGTGATCATCCGTTGGCGCCACAGGCTCCGTCGATGCATTGGGGTTGGGCTGCAGGATACCGATTTTTGGTGTACGAAGGTTACGGCGGACACAGTTTCAGCCAAATGTTTCAATTGCACGGTTTAGGCGATGATAATTATTTTGAAACTGAAATCGTCGCTACTGGACAAAGTTATTTAGGTGCTCAATACATCAACATTGATGGAAATTACGAAGAAGGATTGTACGGAATTAACATGACCAGTGGTGTTATTGCACACGGTGTCGATTTACAGGACCTTGATGCATTGATTAATTTTAGAGACCGCGTATTTACTGCTTCGGCTGGTAGCGTTGGTGTGGATGAAGTTAGTGAAGTGAATTGGAATGTCTACCCAAATCCTTCGAACCAATCTGAACTATTCATTCAATACCCTGAGAGTTTGAACGATGTAGATGCAACTGTGTCTGATAGTCGCGGTCGAGTTATCGCATCATTTGCCTTGGAGAATCAATCTCAAATGAACATCAGCGAAAGTGGAATTTATTTTGTCCAACTGAAAAAAGCAGGTGTGGTTGTAGGAATGAAGAAAGTTGTTGTCTATTAAAAACTACTGAACAATGTATTTCAGATTGTTTCTTGCATTTATTGTGTTGGCGATTGCATTGATTGCTTGTAAAAAGGAAGTCGTTCCGTACACTGCGGTATACGATGACACCCCGTATGAGCTTCAATTCATGAATAACACCTTGCCTCCAGTAAATTTACCTGCGGACAATCCATTGACGGTTCAAAAAGTCAAATTGGGGAAGATGTTGTTTTTTGAAAATGCACTTTCACTCGACAACAGCATCAACTGTGGAAGTTGCCACAATCAGTCTTTCGGTTTTTCAGATCCCAATCAGTTTTCTGAAGGAGTCGGAGGTGCGATGGGAAGTCGACAGTCGATGGCAATTGTGAACATGGCTTGGCACTCCAATGGTTTTTTCTGGGATGGAAGAGCAGAGCTACTGCGCCACCAATCGCTTTTACCGATTCAAGACCCATTGGAAATGAAGGAAAGTTTACCCAACGTCATCCAAAAGTTGAATGGGATGCAAATCTATCGTGATCAATTCATTCGCGCATTTGGAACGAGTGAAATTACATCTGAAAAAATCTCCCTGGCACTGGAAAGCTTTATGTTGTCCATCGTTTCAGACAATTCCAAATACGACCAATACTTAGCTGAAACTGCTACCTTAACCGACAGTGAAGAACGTGGAAGGGTGTTGTTTTTCACAGAGTACAACCAATTCTTCCCAGATATTTCTGGTGCTGATTGTGTTCACTGCCACGCAGGCAACAACTTTGAGAACGATTTGTACATGAACAACGGTTTGGACACGGATGCGCAGTTTGTTGATTTCGGAAGAGAAAATGCGACAGGAAACGTAAACGACAGAGCGAAGTTCAAAATTCCATCGCTTCGCAATATTGAAGTCACTGGACCTTACATGCACGATGGACGCTTCACTACACTTGAAGAGGTCGTTGAACACTACAACAACGGTGTGCAAAACTCTTCTACTGTTGATCCTGCTTTGCTCGGGACAACCGCTACTGGCTTGATGCTGGATGCACAGGAAAAAACGGATTTGGTGAATTTTCTCAAAACACTTACGGATTATACGTTTTTGAACAATCCTGAATACCAGCCTTAAGGGTGAGTAGCATAGAAGGTAATGTATTTCGCCCCTTCAGGGCTTGGTTTCTTTCTCCCCTCTAACGATGGACTTTGTCCATCGTTCGTAAATGTCGCCCTTTCAGGGCCTTATATAGTAGTTGCATAGTTATTAGAATTCTCACGAAACCATCAACAGCCCTGAAGGGGAGAAAAAGCGATAGCTTTTGAAGACCGAACGTTAGTGAAGGGAATTTTAACATTGGGCGCAGCCCGATGTTAGATCTAAGCGTATCTACCTAGCCCTGAAGGGGTGAAATACCACAATAACAATATGAAGTTTTTTCGAGCGATGTAATTCGTCCCAGGCTTATATCTCGCCCCTTCAGGGCTAAGTTCCTTTCTCTTCTCTAACGATGGACTTCGTCCATCGTTAATAGATGTCACCCCTTCGGGGCTTTAATATCCTTTTCCACAAGTTGATAAAATCCCCTCAAATATAGTAACAGCCCTGAAGGGGCGCTATACTTTAACATTGGGCGCAGCCCGATGTTAGATCTAAGCGTATCTACCTAGCCCTGAAGGGGTGAAATACCCATTTGCCCGATCTTTATAACCCGTAATCTACCAGAATGCAAGGATATCCGAACAATTAGCGTACCTTTGTGGCTTATAAACAATACATGACATTTAAAGATTTAGAAATTATAGAACCTATCCTGAGAGCATTAGAAGCAGAAGGATACACACAACCAACCCCCATACAAGAACAATCCATTCCCATTTTATTGCAAGGACGCGATTTATTAGGTTGCGCACAAACAGGAACAGGAAAGACAGCAGCATTCGCCATTCCGATTATTCAACAAATGCACAATGCTGGAACGAGTGAGAAGGGAAAGAAAAAAGTAAAAGCACTTGTTGTAACACCTACACGTGAGTTAGCGATTCAAATTAGCGACAGTTTCAAAGCATATTCAAAGCATACAGATATTAGAAACGCAGTTATTTTTGGTGGCGTAAAACAGGGTTCACAAACCAACGCATTACGTGGTGGAGTGGATGTCGTTGTTGCAACACCAGGTCGATTGTTGGATTTAATTCAACAAGGATTTATCACATTGAGAGACGTTGAGTACTTCATCTTGGATGAGGCAGATCAAATGTTGGACATGGGATTTATTCACGATATCAAGAAAATCATTGCGAAACTTCCAACGGAAAGACAATCCTTGTTTTTCTCTGCAACGATGGCAAAAGAAATCGTAGAATTAGCAGGAAAAATATTGTCGGGCTCTCCTGAACGAGTAACGATCGAACCAAAGAAGACAACCGCTGAAAAAGTGGAACAAGCAGTTTATTTTGTCCAAAAAAACGACAAACCAAAATTGTTGATTCACATTTTAGAAGCGAATCCGAACAGTTCAACGCTTGTTTTCTCGAGAACGAAGCATGGTGCTGACAAAATTGTACGAGTACTTCAACGTGCGAACATCAATGCTGCAGCAATTCACGGAAATAAATCTCAGAACCAACGTCAAAAAGCATTGAATGATTTCAAAGACGGAAAGTTGGGTGTACTAATTGCAACTGACATCGCAGCTCGTGGAATTGACGTAGAAGAATTGGCATTGGTGATTAATTTCGATTTACCAAACGTTCCTGAAACGTATGTCCACCGTATCGGTCGAACAGGCCGTGCAAAAGCAAGTGGAATTGCGTTATCATTTTGCAATGGTGAGGAAAAAGCCTACTTGAAAGACATTCAAAAATTGATCAGTCAGACCATTCCTGTTATTGACGAGCATCCTTTTCCAGACGATGGAACTGAAGTGTTTGAAAAACCAAAGCAACAACAACGTGGCAGAGGTGATAGAACACAACGCGGTAACGCTAGCAATAGTGGAAATAATAAGGGGAAGCGCATGGGCGCACCAAGGAGGAATTAGATGTTAAGACTTTAAGATGCAAGATGTTAAGACTTGATCTTTTGAACCGTCTTAGTATCTCTTTAAACTTTCTAACTTTTTGAACTTTTGAACTCGCATGCCGAGCTTGTCGAGGTATGAACTTTGAACTTTTGAACTTTGAACTTTGAACTTTCTAACTTTGAACTCATTATCATGAAAAAAATACTTGTTTTTGCTGGAAGTAACAGCTCCACTTCAATCAATCAGAAATTGGCGAGTTACGCCGCGACGTTGCTTGAAAAGTGCGAAGCTACGATCATTGAACTGCGTGAATACCCTGCACCCGTTTATAGCGCTGACATTGAAAAGAACGAAGGTTTTCCTGAAACGATGATAGAATTGAACGACTTATTCAAGGAGCACGATGGTTTTATCATTTCGTTGCCCGAGTACAATAGCTCGATCACTCCTGTGTTCAAAAACACCATCGATTGGATTTCGCGCATTGAACTGCCAATATTTAAAGATAAACCCGTTTTATTGTTGAGTACATCGGCTGGTAAACGTGGTGCAATGACAAATCTTGCAAATGCAGAAAGCCTTATGCCTCGCTGGGGCGGAAACGTAACTGCGGCATACAGTCTTCCTAACTTCAATGAAAATATGGATGTGGAAACTGGAAATTTTAACAACGAAGAAGAAGCTGAAAAACTGGCAACGTTTGTTGCAGATTTTGAAAAACGCATCTAGATGAAAATTGATCTCACTAAAAAGCCTCAAGAAAAATTTTCTTGAGGCTTTTTTGATGCGTCAATGCAACTCCAAAAGCATTTGACAAGATCTTAGAATCGATAACCGAGTGTCAATTGCAACCATTGATTTTTATACCTCGGTGTTGAAGAAGTACCGTCACCATGATTGGTTTGAAAATCCCAACCCGCTCTTGGTGATATCACAATATGCTCAATGTTAAAATCGGCACCTACCTGAAATCCTAAGGTGTTCGCCCTGACGTTATCAATTTCATTCTCTCGAAATTCGTCATGGGTATAGAAATCGGAGTAAAAATAGTTCCGTTCACTTACCAAAAAACTATACTGAGGTCCCGCCAAAAGGGTAATGTGTGGGCTCGGCTTAAATGCAGCCAGCAATGGGAGATCAATAAAGGTCGTTGTACTCGAATACGTGTATGGCGTTGTGAAAAAACTTCCAGAGCCTTGATATCCTTTTTGTGAAATGATAATCTCGGGTTGAACTCCCAAATACGTACCAAAGGGAATTGACAGAAATGCACCACCTGCAAATCCTGCTTTTCCATTCGCCTGAAAATTTTGTCTGCGTTCATCGTACACATTTGAATAGTTCGCACCGGCCTTTAGACCAAAAGTCATTTGATCCCTACCATCCATTTCTGTTTGGGCGTATATCGTCCCAGTTCCTATTAAACAAAATCCAACTACTATTGCTTTTATCGCTTTCATAATTTCTACGTTTTAGTTAATACTGATTTTTTGAAAACAAGAAAAATTCCAAAAAATGAACAGAAACGTAAAAAACTGCGCTGTTGCTTTGTTTATAGGGCTTTTGAAAAGTGCACGAAACCAATCCTTGAACGATGACCGGCCTTCATTTTTTCATTTTGAAAATTATTTTTTCAAATATGCAGTTCATTTGTTCGTGGTAAGCAGAATGTCCGCACAATGCATTAAAATTTAAATCCAGCCGTAACACTCAACATGTTCAGGTTGTCATTCCGAAGATGCGCTCGTGAAATATCAAGTCCAATAGCCAAACGATCGTGCCTGTACTTTACTGTAAGGCCATACATAATACCAGCTCTAGACGAGCCCGAATTTACGAAAGGAGCTTCCAAAATTACAGGAGCAACAGACGCGTTAACCTCCAAGCCACGCTTTTCTTTGAATTTAAAAACATTCGTGGAACCTATTCCCAACGGAGAAAAAACACCAGTTACATTATACACAACAGATTCCCCATCTACGATCGGATAGGTATGGATTCTTATCCAAGTCGCTTGCAACCCATGCCGACGTTTTTCTCCTTTGCCGAAGTACCATTTCTGTCCCAGTCGCGCACCCATCCCCATATAACTGGTTGAAAAATAATCGTCCGTTGCAAATCCTGGCAATATATCTACAAACAATCCGCCTTCGAGAATTCGGTCTTTGTCTTCTGGAATTCTATCTAGACCACGTCTTTTAGGATAAATTCGAGCTTGCTCAACGGGTCTTTCTTCAGTGCCAACTCCCTGCTTCTCAACAAGTACAAAGCGCTCTTTGCTCCCGTCCTCGTAGGTTATTTCTGCTATGTCAGTCAATTCAACGTTTCTTATGGGACCCTCTGGCTGATCTACGCGCCGGTATCTTACTGTAGTTGACGTTAACTCGATGATGTTTGCATTGATCGTCTCTCCATTTCTAAGTTGAATGGTGTCCTGCCCGAAAGCCGAAAAACTCAATAATGCTGTAATTAGAATTGATTTTAGTACATTTTTCATTGTTCTAAGTTTTAAATGTTGATTCAAATTTACGTGGGTTCAACCACAAACCATTACTGAAGTCAACAACTTTGAAATAACCAGTTGCGATATTCGCAAATAACTTATTGGCACAAAAAAAGCGTCCGCCAATGACGAACGCTTAACTTAACGTATATTTTACGCGCTTATTGCTGTCTCAGAATGGTAACACCAGTTCCTGAACCAAAAACGTTTCCTTCACCGTAAGGCGAACCGATTCCGTCCCACTTTTCCCATTTCTTCAACTCAATGTAAGCTGGGTGACGTGCAATTTGCTGTGCTTCCAGTTCAATTGCCTCTGCTTTAAATCGCGCAGATACAACCAACGAGGAATCTCCACGTGCCTTCTCGATCCGCGCATTCGCCAAGTACTCTTGTTCTTTTTGCTTTTCTTTCGCTGTAAGGTTACGTTGTTTTTGCGTTTCCTTGTTGGTAATCTCTTGTGCAATGTTATTAGGTAAATTCACATCTGCAATCTCTACATACGCAAGACTAATAAAGTTATTGTTCATATCCTGACGCAACAAATCTTCGATTTCACCCTCCAACGCTTCACGCTTAGAACTGTATACTTGTTCGTACGTATAACGTCCAATGACATCCTTAATCGCACCTTTTGATTTATCATCTACGAATGAAATGTAATTTCTACCGTGCTGTTTGTGCAACTGTCCACACTTTCCTTTCATCACCGCAAAACGCACTGCGACATCCACTTCAATGTTCGTACCGTTAATATCCATAACTGTAGAGATATATTTCGCAGTTTCCTGACGGATACTGTACGTAATCATCTCATTCCAAGGGGCGATAAAGTAAGTTCCTTCATCTACAGGTTCTTCATTGATGTCAATACCTTGTCCATACGGACGGTACACAATTCCTTGTTCACCTGGTTCAACATCCTGCCAGGACATTAAAAACATAATTATTGCTATCAATACAAATACACCAATCACTATGTATTTCCCAATTTTCTTAGGATCAATGTTCAGTTTTGGCATTTGTTGTCTAAAATCATTCATACTTTACTTGTTTTTACTTTGTTTTTTTAAATAATCAACCACTAAATACGAGGTTCCTGCAATTAAACCAATCGCCATCACTTTTATGAAGGGTGAACCTTTCATGAGGTAACGAAATGACAAAAACACCACGCCACCGATAACGATGACTCCAAAGATGAGTTTGTACATAAATTGAGTTTTTTTATCCATACTTTTTCTATGAAATCGAAAGATACGAAATTAAGCTGTACAACAAATAGGATTCTGTATCTTTGCCCTTGTGAATTTTGCAATTGTAGATATTGAAACAACCGGGGGAAGTCCAAAGGACTCCAAAATAACGGAAATTGCTATCTATAAGCACAACGGGACAGAAATCATCGACTCGTACGAAACGTTGATTAATCCAGAAATGCACATCCCGATTTTTATTGCCAATCTCACAGGAATCAACGATCAAATGGTGGAAAATTCACCGCGTTTTTGCGAAGTCGCGAAGGACATTGTTGATTTTACAACTGATTGTGTTTTCGTGGCGCACAACGTGGCTTTTGATTACGGTATTTTACGGGCAGAATTTAGATCCCTCGGATTTGATTATCGTCTACCGCATTTGTGTACAGTAAAATCCGCACGACAAATTATCCCAGGACATGAGTCGTATAGTTTAGGGAAGTTAACGCGCAAGTTAGGCATCGAACTGACTGGTCGACACAGAGCTGGAGGGGATGCATTGGCAACAGCGAAATTATTTACCCTACTCTATTCAACGAACGATACGATACTCCATTCACTGATCAATGAAGAAGTCAACCCGAAACGCTTGCACCCCAATTTGGATGTAAACGTATTGGATGAAATTCCCAATCGAACGGGTGTATACAAATTTTTCAACGAGAACAATCAACTGATTTACATCGGGAAAAGCATCTACCTTAAAAAACGCATTGAACAGCACTTGCGGAATCGAAAGACGAAGAAAGAAATTCAGTTGCAACAAGAAATTGCTCGGATTGAATTCATTTTAACAGGATCGGAATTAATCGCCTTGTTGCTCGAATCACAGTTGATTAAACAATATACTCCGATGCACAACCGTCAATTGAAACGCAGCAAGTTTCCGTTCGGTATTTTTCACTACACCGATGAAGGTGGCTACATTCGCTTTTTCGTGGGACAGACTTCCAAGCTTTCCGATGATCCCATCATGAGCTTTGCCACAAAAAAAGAAGGTGTCGACTTTTTAGCAAATCAAGTGACGAAATACAAACTCTGTCAAAAATTATGTGATTTATACAAGTCGGATGCTGCTTGTTTTCACTACCAAATCAAAGAATGCAAGGGTGCCTGTATCAAGGAGGAATCGACCGAAGATTACAACAAGCGCTGCACGGCATTTATCGATGACATGGAATTGAACCGTGAATCCTTCTACATTGTTGACAAAGGTCGTGAACGCAAAGAAAAAAGCTTGATCTTGATTAAAAACGGTTCATTTGAAGGGTTTGGCTACGCACCTTTTCACTTCAATCGCCAACCGCATTCCAAATGGGAAGAATTTATTGACTTCATGAATGAAGACCGCGATGCACGTACGATCGTGAAGCAATTTTTACGCAAGAACGAAGAACTTCAAAGGGTACATCTCTAATTAAGTCATCAGACACATTTCTTTACCGCTAAGCACGCTAAGTAAAGGGGAAGCAGTTGGCGAAAAAAGAACACAAAGGCATCACCGCGACAGCAGCACCGCAGGTAACTTAGTTGATGCTGGGAGTAAATTCTTCATGTCTCACAGGCAATGACTATTGCCCCTTTGCGCTCTTTATTCGCCCATTTCACATTCACACATTCCTCTGCGTGCTTTGTGGTTAAAGTCACTTCACACGCTCCGCAAAAACTTTTTTAAATTTATCCACTTTCGGTCGAACAACAGATTGACAATACGGATTCTGTGGGTTATTCGCTAAATAATTATGGTGATAATCTTCCGCAGGGAAAAAATTAGGCAAGGGTGAAATTTCCGTAACGATGGGTTGATCCCACACTTTTTCGTCCGTCAATTGTTTTTTATACGCTTCAGCGGTCGACTTTTGTTGTTCATCGTGGAAAAAAATCACGGATCGATATTGAGAACCGACATCGTTTCCTTGTCTGTTCAATTGGGTTGGATCGTGCACGAACCAAAACATTTCCAGCAGTTTTTCAAAAGAAATCGCTGTTTCATCGTATACAATTCGTGCGACTTCAGCATGTCCGGTGGAACCTGAGCACACTTGCTTGTAATTGGCTGTTGCCTCACTTCCTCCGGAATAACCTGGCAATACCTCGATTACGCCTTCAATGTCTTTAAAACACGCCTCGATGCACCAAAAGCATCCTGCGCCAAATGTCGCTTCCTTCTTCATAGGTCAAATTAACTAAGAAATTTTGGTTTGGATCACTTGTTCTTAAATTTTAACGCTGCTGAATTCATGCAGTACCTTAAACCTGTTGGTTTTGGTCCGTCGTTAAACACATGTCCTAAATGAGCGTCGCAGCGTGCGCACAACACTTCACTTCGCGCGATGCCCAACGATCGATCGATTTTATCGCTCACGCTTTTCGTGTTCAGTGGCTTATAAAAACTAGGCCATCCTGTTCCAGAATCGAATTTGGTGGCGCTTGAAAACAAGGGATTATCGCAACACACACAATGGTAGGTTCCTGTTTTTTTGTAATCCCAATATTCCCCAGTAAATGCGCGCTCGGTTCCGGCTTCTCTGGTTACGTGATATTGCTGAGCTGTCAATATTTTTTTCCATTCGGCGTTGGTCTTTTTGTACTTTGAACCGTCCTGAAAATTTTCCGAAGTACGCTCTACTTCAACAACTTCCTCGGTAGAATAATCGGCACTACACGCGACAACTAACAATACAACTCCAATAAATCCACTAAATAACTTCATAATTCATTCAATTTATATTCGATTAGACGGATTAAGAAGTATTTTTGTACAGTGAAATTTAAATACCCTCGAAATTTTTGGATCATTTGTATCGCGTTGCTGCTTTTCATGATCAGTTTCAACCTTATTCTGCCTGAATTAAATGATTTCATCACTGCCATGGGTGGTGCTCATCAAAAAGGATTAATTATCACACTTTTTACGATTTCAGCAGCCATTTCTCGACCATTTTCAGGAAAACTTGCCGACACCATTGGACGAAAAAAGGTCATTATTCTCGGAGTCATTATGGCTTTTATCGTAACACTATTGTACCCTCTTTTCAGTGTGGTCGCTGTATTCTTGATGTTTCGCTTCTTGCATGGATTTAGCGCAGGTTTCATGCCGACAGGAGCAACGGCTTTGGTGACCGACATTTTACCAGAAAACAGACGTGGACAAGGAATGGGGATTTGGGGCGTGTTTATTTCCGTTGGTATGGGCATCGGACAAGGCTTAGGTTCCATCGTTGAAAATGAGTTTGGAATGACCACCTTATTTTACACTTCCGCCGTGACTGCGGTCGCTGCGCTTATCATGATTATGTTCTTGAAAGAAACGTTGCCACATCCTGTAAAATTCAAATGGTCGCTCTTAAAAATCACGTGGAAAGATGTGTTCGACCCACATGTACTTCCTGCTGCCATTGTGATGTTTTTATCTGCTGCCGCTTCTGGTCTAGCGCTAATGATTACTCCTGACATATCGGGATATCTGCATATTGAAAACAAGGGGTGGTTTTTCATTTTTTACGTCTTCTCGACCATCTTTGTCCGCTTGTTTGCCAGCAGTGTTTCAGATAAAATCGGTCGAAGAAAAACGCTGCTGTTCGGTGTGTTTTTAATTGTGGTCAGCATGATCATGGTCGCTACGGCGAATTCCATTTTCTATTACACCGCTGCGGCAATTGTCTTTGGATTAGCAACGGGAGTAACAAGTCCAACCATCTTCGCATGGATGGCCGATTTATCGCATCCAGAACGCAGGGGAATTGGCGCCGGAACATTGTTCATCGCACTGGAACTTGGAATTATGGCGGGTGCAGCAAGTAGTTTACTTACCTACAACAATACATTCGAATCGATTGCGTATGCATTTATTCCCGTGATTACCATGTCCGTTCTTGCCATTGTATACCTTTTCTGGCATTTGAAATACAGGCAATCAGTAACTTAGTTCGTCTTCGATTTTCAGATAGGAACGAAGGAATTTTACAGAAATGTAGATGGGGATCGTATCCAGAAGCGCGAAGAATAGCTTAAACAAATAGCTACTTACAATAAACATCATCAGTGCCGAAGAAATTGAAACCCCAGGATCAATTGGCAATGCGTTCGCGTAAAAATGTGTGATGAGAATCACAGCAATGGAATCGATTAACTGACTTATAAGTGTCGAGACATTGTTTCTCAGCCACAAAAATTTTCCTTTTGTTTTCACCTTGAGGTAATGGAAAATATGCACATCCACAAATTGCGCGGTAATGTAGGCAATCATTGATGCGAATGTCGCACCGAAGGTCAATGTCCGAATTTCATAAAATGCGTAACCGTGCGGCACAGCGACTTCACCATTCACCACTTCCAGAGGTAAACGACCTAAGTGATCCAAATTCGACGGTGCTTCTAACCTGCCGCCAAACCAAAGTACAAGCAAGACCCAAAGATTGAGGATCAATCCCACCCAAACAAGCATATTCGCACGTTTTCTGCCATAAATTTCAGAGACAATATCTGTGCATAAAAAAGTAATTGGATACGGCAAAACGCCCACTGCAACGACAAAGCGAATATCACTTTCAGGTGAAATTCCGATGTAGTTGGAGAGATCAATAAAGCGCGATACGCCAAGGATATTCAACATCGTCAGGGAACCCAGAAAAATACCCGCCAACAGCAAAAATGTCCACTCACGTCGTCGCTGAATTTGGAGATTTTCTAATTCGTTTCTGGTCTGCATAGCGGTAAATTAACAAAAAAAGATAGCCCAACTGCTGAAATGTAAAATAATCCCTATCTTAGATTTCAAATCAATTGCATTTTGTTTAAAGTCAAGGAAGCCGAATTATCAAAATTATACTACTCCATTGGAGAGGTAGCAGAGATGTTTGGTGTCAACACTTCATTGATTCGGTTTTGGGAAAAAGAATTCTCTTCCATCAAACCTAAAAAGAACAAAAAGGGAAATCGTTTATTCACTCCCAAAGAAATTGCCAAAATTGACGCCATCTACCAACTAGTAAAAGTAAATGGATACACCTTAGACGGCGCCAAAAAAGCGTTGAAGTCCACCCTAGAAGAAGATCACTCGCCTGAAGAAAATTCAACAGACGAACTCATTCACCGACTGGAAGAAGTGAAGCGTAAATTACTCCGTTTGAAACGGTAAGCTATTCCGACAATGGTTTATTATACCTTGTCAACTTCCGCTTCCGCCTTCACTTTTGCTCCATCCTTTCCTTTTGATATCGCTTTCAGTCCAACCGCTTCGAGTTCGGTCAACATTTTTGTATGATTATCGGACAATCCACTCGTCTTTTTCTTTTTCAGACTTGCTCTCCCCCCCTTTAATTCAAATTCCATTTGAAAAGACCCTGAGTAAGGCACTGGTTCATCGTACATGGATTTTGCGATTGTTGAAAACACCTTTTCGGTTGCTTCGTCGCCGGGACAATTCCTAAATTCTAATTTTGTTTTGTATTCTCTTGCCATAATGCTTGATTTTACCTAAAAATATATAAATTGTTCTTTTTTAGAACCAAATGCGTAAAATTTTTCTACTTACTGCTTTCCTCTGGATCGGACATCTCTGCCATAGCGCGGAATTGGACCGCCTAAAACAGAATTATGAAAATGCTTCCAACGACTCATTAAAAGCAACTAGTTGTATATCATTAGGCGATTACTTTGAAACTAAAAATATTGAAACTTCCATCGAATGGACTGACAGGGCAATTTTTCATGCTAGAAAGTTCAAGAACAATGACCTTCTTTTAATCGCCTTATCCCATTCCAATTACTATTATTCTCGAAGTGGCAATTATCCAAAAGCCGTTGAACGATGTCTTGAGGGGCTTAAAATAGCTGAACAAAACAAATTATACATTTGGCAAGCTCGTTTCTCAGGCAAAATAGGAGCCTCTTACCAAAACATGGAAGACAGCGATCAAGCAATTAAGTGGCTTCGCCGATCAATTGAGTTATACAAAAAGCACTATCCTTCGCAGTTATCTAAACCTTTAGGGAATCTAGGTGGACATTACATCAATATAGAACAGTACGATTCGGCATTGGTCTATTTGAATCAGGCCTTAGATTTAAAAAGAAAATCTGGGGATCGAGAGAGCTTGGCGCTCACCATGGGAAACATTGCTTCGTGTTACATCCAGTTGAAGCAATATGCCAAGGCGGAGAAAATGTTGCGGGAAGCCTATGCCATTCGCAAAGAATTTAACGATCAATACGGCACGACAAAAATGCTCATGGATTTCTCGTGGTTGTACGGAGAGCAGAAGGATTACCATAAGTCCATTGTTTATGCAGATTCTGCCCGGCAAATAGCCATTGCTTTAAATTTTAGTGAATTCCACAACCAAGCATCGGCTCAAATGGCGGTAATGTATGCCAAATTAGGGAACTACAAAAAGGCGTATGAATACCATATGGAAACCTTTGATACGTGGAAGGACATTTATGAGCAGATGGCCACGGAAAATCTAAACGACCTGCGGACAGCTTATGAAACGGATAAATTTGAAGCGGACAATCTTCTATTGGTCAAAAACGGAAAAATCAAGGACTTAAGGCTTGAAAAAAACGCTGCGAAAATCAATAGTCAAAGGGTCATTATTGTCACTGGCGCTGGAAGTCTGTTTGTATTGTTCTTACTCATTTATTTTCTTGTCAAATGGAATAAGCAGAAAAAGGCACAAAATGTCGAAATGCAAATTCAGAAAAGGATCGTTGAACAAAAAAACGAGGAAATTCTAGCATCCATCCAATACGCGAAGCGAATTCAAACGGCTATTTTACCGCACGAGAAGGTAGTGAAAACCTATCTTCCAGAGTCATTTATTCTTTACAAACCCAAAGATATTGTCGCTGGTGATTTTTATTGGGTCGAAACCTATGCCGAAGATACGGTTTCCGACGGAGAAACGATACTTTTTGCGGCGGCTGATTGTACAGGTCATGGTGTTCCTGGAGCAATGGTTTCCGTGGTTTGCAACAATGGGTTAAATCGTTCTGTTCGGGAAGATGGTTTAATTGATCCAGGGGAAATTCTCAACCGCACCCGTGAGATTGTCGTACATGAATTTGAAAAAAGTGAAGATGATGTGAACGATGGAATGGACATTGCGCTTTGCAGTTTGAATGGAATGCAATTAAAATATGCCGGAGCCAACAACCCGCTGTGGATTATCAGAAATGGGGAGCTCATCGAAACAAAAGCCGATAAACAGCCCATAGGTAAGTTTGAGGATCCTCAGCCGTACACCACCCACAGTTTTGAGATGCAGGAAGGCGATCTTATCTACATCTTTTCAGACGGCTTCGTGGATCAATTTGGCGGTCCTTCGACTAGCTCTGGAACCGCTGGCAAGAAATTCATGCGATCTAACTTTAGGGATTTGTTGCTTTCGATTAGCGATCAACCCATGGAAGAACAGAAGCGCATCATTGACGACACATTTGAACAGTGGAAAGGCACCTGCGATCAGGTAGATGATGTTTGTGTGATAGGGGTAAAGGTGACTGCAAGATTCAAGACTTCAAGAGTCAAGACTTGATCTATTGAAACTCCATAATCTTTGGAACTCTTTGAACTTTTAAACTTCTTGAACTCTCGAACTTGCTAATTCATATTAATCTGATGATTCTTAAAATGCATAAACGTCTCTAAAAACAACGCTTCTTCGACGGCATGGTCGTAGGTACATTCACCCACCTTTTTCAATAGGCAACAACGAATTTCGCCGGCCTCATTTTTCTTGTCATTGCTCAACATTTCAATCATCGCTTGGATGTCCTCATCTGTAAAATTCGGTACGCCATAAAACGAAAGTATGGACGATTCAATGAACTCATACGTCTCTTCTGGCAATCCGTTCAGTTTCATGGATAGATAAGCTTCCATCACCATTCCAATCGCGATGGCATGTCCGTGAGAAATCTCACTTTCCATATAATATCCTTCGATGACATGTCCAATGGTGTGTCCAAAATTGAGGATCTTACGGATATTCTCTTCTTTCGGATCTTGCTGTACAATAGTATTCTTCACCTCGATACAACGAACAAGCAACGCTTCATTGAATTCAAAATTGCCATTCATGCAGCTAATCACATCCAAAAACAATTGTTCGTCCTTGATGATTCCGTGTTTTATCATTTCAGCGTAGCCACTCAAATATTCTTCATCTGGAAGAGTTTCCAAAAAGGATGGATCAATGTACAATGCTTCGGGTTGCGCAAACAAGCCAATTTGATTCTTGAAATTATCGAGATTCACTCCTGTCTTTCCTCCAATGGCTGCATCCACCATACCCAAAAGCGAAGTTGGAATGTGAATGAAATCGCATCCTCTTTTGTAGCACGAAGCAATAAATCCGCCCATGTCGGTAATCACTCCACCACCGAGATTGATAATCAAATCCTGACGTCCAACACGATAATCAGTCAGTGCTTCCCACACATTTTGGGCGATTGAAAGCTGTTTATTTTCTTCTCCTTCTGGCACTACGATTACTTCAGCATCCTTTAGTGCTTCGAAATTCGTAATCAGTGCGTCCAAACAAAATTCATAGGTATTCTCATCGACTAAAATGATCTTTTTAGACGATGCATATTTCTGCGCTAATAATTCGGTCAATGATGAATCGATAAGACTTCCTACCTCTAATTTATACCCCTGTGCATCAATTCGTTTCATGTATGATTTCAATTAATTCATTGTAAAAGTACAAAAAGAAGTAGGGTTCGATATCTAAATCCTGAAAAGGAATTATTTTTGCGACATGATTTCATTTGAAAATACAGAGGTGGCGTTCAGCGGTAAATCTTCTAAAGATTTAAAACGCGCCTATTGGTTGTTTAAAATCGTTGCGAGTCCGAGCATCGTTAAGTTTGGAAAATGGATCACACCCATTGCGTTAAAGCTGAGATTGCCCATAAAGGGATTGATCAAAAGAACGATTTTCAAACAATTCTGCGGAGGAGAATCGATCAGCGAATCCATCAAAGTTTCCAATGAATTGGCGAAGTGCAATGTACAGTCCATACTCGATTATAGCATTGAAGGAAAGACATCTGAAGAAGATTTTGACAGTACCGTGGATGAAATCATTGCAACGATTCACGCAGGAGCGAAGAATAAGAACATTCCCTTCGCTGTTTTTAAAGTCACTGGAATTTGTCGTTTCGATTTGCTTGTTCGAACCAATGATTCGATTGAAACCATTTCTGCTGAGGAGCAAGAACACTACACTAAATTGATTGAACGCATCGATCGCATTTGCACCGCTGCCAAAGAGGCTGATGTTCCTGTTTTTATTGATGCTGAGGAAACTTGGATTCAAGATGGAATTGACCGCATAGCGCGCAACATGAGTCAAAAATACAACAAGGAAAAAGCCATTGTCTACAATACACTTCAAATGTACCGTCATGATCGACTGGCGTTTTTCAAGAATGAACTGATCCATGCCACATCCGAAAATTATAAACTGGGGGTCAAGATTGTTCGTGGTGCATACATGGAAAAAGAACGCGAACGTGCGGAGCGAATGGGATATCCCTCACCAATTCAACCGAACAAAGCAGCGTGTGATGAAGATTTTAATCGTGCACTTCGATTTGCCTTGGAAAACTTGTCAACTGTGTCTGTCTGCGCTGGTACACACAACGAAGAAAGCGCTTTGCTGTTAACCGAGCTAATGACTGAATTCAATATTTCAAAAGACGATCCTCGTGTTTACTTTGCTCAACTCCTAGGAATGAGCGATCACATTTCGTTTAATCTGGCACACCATGGTTATCAAGTAGCGAAATATGTTCCTTACGGACCGATTAAAGAAGTACTTCCTTACCTTTTGAGAAGAGCAGATGAGAATACTTCTGTGGCCGGACAAACGTCGAGAGAACTTTCATTGATTATGAAGGAACGAGCGCGCAGAAAGAAAATCAATTGAATTGACCAACATTCAATAAGTCAAAATCTTCTTGCTCAATAATAAACCCGTTTGCATTTTCAAATCCGTCTGTATCTGATAATTGTTTCATGCTGAAATTATTCATGATCAGATTCACATCTTCGTTCTCAAGGAAAATGTAGTTGCAGAAATACAACATCACATCGTATCCTTGAACCGCCATTTTAGTCAAATCCGTTTTGTACTTCGAGCGATAAACCCTGTTCAGCGCAACAACATCCTCTTGGTAATAATGCAAGTAATTTGGACTTGGGTAGTGGAAATTGTATTTGTTCTTGTAAATATTATTCACATCCGTAAAGTTGACCCATTCCTTCGTTCCGTACACAAATAAGTCATCCGCTTTCGATCTAAATGCTGAACGGTTTAGGTTATTCATGAACTTCATTGCCGTCGATTTGTCCGTGCTCGGTATAACAAATCGCGTGTTGACGCCTCTTTTAATGTATGCATTGAATCCATCAACAGTGGTTTCCACTAAATGAGAACGACCACCCGTTGCAGTAGCTTCATTGTATGTTTTTCTGAATGCTTCGTACAGCGGGAGACTACCTTTGTCGTTTGGTTTTACTAGAACAATGTTGTCATTCCCATGATTTGCTGCCAGATATTTCGCCAATCCATTAATCAGGGAAATGTTCGACGGTACCGATGAATAAAAATAAGGGTTCCCTTCCAATTCCTCTGAATTACTCGCTACAGGACAAACCATTCGAATGTTTCTTTCTTTGCAGAACTGCGCGACCTGTTTTATCTCCTTCCCCATCAGTGGGCCTATAATTAAATCAACCTCCGCGAACAATTCCTTTTGAAGGATGTTACGCACTGTAATGGAATCATTACGCGTGTCGAACACATGTATTTTTGCGTTTATGCCTTGGGCTTCTAGTGAATCAATTGCCAGTTGCACACCCATGTAGAATTGTGTCGATAAATCAGCAACATATTCTGAATACCCTTTTCCATATTCTAAATACAGAGGTAGAAACAACGCAATCGTGTACTCATCTTGTTGCACAAAAGGAACTTGACCTTTTCCATTGTTCTGCAAATGACCAGGAACATCTTTCACTCCAACCTTCTCTATGCGCTCACTTGTGACAGGTATGATTAAAATCTGTCCCTCTTTCACCGTTGAACTTTTTAACCCATTCACTTTCATGATTTCATCTATTGAAACCATGAATCTTTTTGAAATGGAATACATCGTTTCATGCGCAAGTACCGTGTGGCGGATGGTCGAATCACTAAAGGTAATTTGAACTTCTTCAATGACCCCCTCTTCATCACTTGTTTCTACGATAAATGGATTCGGTACTTCATCAATCTCTACCTCCTTGATTTCAAGTGGCTCTGTATCTTCGATTTCTGCTTCGGTATCAATATATTCACCGGGCACCTTAATGACTTGCCCCTTTTGAAGTCCTTCTGACAATTCTGGATTCAGCTCAATGAGTCGATCAACAGTTGTATTGAATTTCTTGGAAAGTCCATAAAGCGTTTCACTTTTCTTCACTTTATAGTCAGAAAACACTTCCTCTTTCGATGATGCAGTTTCGATGATTGGGATGTAGACGAGCTGATCAACTTTCAATCCTTCTGTCAGGGAGGGGTTTTCGGCAACAATTGTTTCCACAGAAACGCCATACATCGTTTGCAGTCCCCAAAGTGTATTTCCTTCTTCTATCTTATGTTCGTAGTATTTTTTCCCATCTTTCGAGATTTCTTTCGCCACGCCAGGTTGCGCAAAAATGGGTAAAGAACAGAAAAGGACAAGAATTAAAAGTAATAAACGCATAGTTCAAATATATATAATTGAATTTACAATCCTTATGCCAAGAAGCAGTTATTCCCACTCAATGGTTGCAGGAGGTTTTGAACTGATATCATAAGTGACACGATTAATTCCTTTCACTTGATTAATAATTCGATTGGAAACCTTCGCCAAGAATTCATAAGGCAAGTGGCACCAATCTGCAGTCATTCCATCTGTTGAACTTACTGCTCTCAAAGCAACCGCATTTTCATACGTTCTCTCGTCTCCCATCACTCCTACCGACTGAACAGGAAGAAAAATTGCTCCGGCCTGCCAAACTCCATCGTACAATCCATCTTCTTTCAATGAGGATATAAAAATATGATCGACATCTTGTAAAATGGCTACTTTTTCAGGAGTAATATCTCCTAAGATTCTAATCCCTAATCCAGGACCAGGAAATGGGTGTCTCCCCAAAATATTTTCATCAATGTCCATGGAGCGACCTATTCTACGCACTTCATCTTTGAATAGCAATTTCAACGGCTCGATCACTTTCAACTTCATGTAATCAGGCAATCCCCCAACATTGTGATGCGATTTAATTGTCGCGCTTGGTCCACCAGAAGAAGAAACAGATTCAATCACATCTGGATAAATTGTTCCTTGTCCCAACCATTTTGCATCCTTCACAAGTTTAGATTCCTCGTCAAAAACATCAATGAATACTTTTCCTATCGCTTTTCTTTTCGCTTCTGGGTCGGTAAGCCCCTTTAATGCCGCATAAAATTTTGATGAAGCATCAACGCCTTTGACATTCAGTCCCATACCTTTGTAGGAATCCAATACAGAACTAAATTCATTCTTTCGCAATAATCCATTGTCGACAAAGATGCAATGCAAATTTTTACCGATGGCTTTATGCAATAACACGGCTGCAACGGATGAATCAACACCCCCGGATAATCCCAAAATAACGCTGTCATTTCCAATATCGGCTTTCAGTCGCGCTACTGTTTCGTCCACAAATGAATCGGGTGTCCAATCTTGCGAGCAGCCACAAATATTGACTAAAAAGTTTCTTAAAAGTGTCGTTCCTTCTGTTGAGTGATACACCTCCGGGTGAAATTGAATCCCGAATGTGCTTTCATTTTCGATTTCAAAACCAGCTACCTCTACATCTGGTGTGCTGGCAATTATCGTGTATCCATTCGGTAGGTTCTTTATCGTATCTCCATGCGACATCCACACTTGTGATCCAGTGCTCATTCCTTTGGTCAGCACATGCTCTTGATGCACAAATGATAAATTCGCACGTCCATATTCACGTATCGTTGATGGAAGTACTTCGCCACCATAGTTACTTGCTAAATATTGTGCTCCAAAACACACGCCCAACAATGGTAATTTTCCTTTTATTTTGTCTAAATCAGGTCGAGGAGAAGATGAATCTCTTACCGAAAAAGGACTTCCAGAAAGGATGACTCCCTTTACGTTTTTCGTGATTTCGGGACATTTATTCCAAGGGTGAATTTCACAGTAAATATTCAGTTCACGTACTCTACGCGCTATTAATTGTGTGTACTGTGATCCAAAGTCAAGTATCAATATTTTTTCATGCATGGTGCAAAGATAATGCGAATCAATGTATGTAATGTCAATAAAGAAGTGTTTTTTTAATCCTCTTATTTTTCACTCCTTTAAAGATTTAAGATATATTTACAGCCTGTTTTTGATTTTGGTTAAAAATTGAATGAGCAAGACCTACTACTTTTAAATAATGAAGATGATTAAAACGAAAAAATGATGACGCACTGATTCATTTTAAGTAATTGTAACTATGTCAAATAAATTAAAATCAATTTATAGATTTTTATCTACTAAATTTCAGACAATACATTTAGATTATCCTGTCAATCCAGCACCGAGATATGGCCATGGGAAACCACCGCATTCACAATTGTACGCGCTTATCAATGCACATCGGGATGAATACGCCAGCAGACTTCAATCATTTTTAGAACACAGTCACGCCATTCATTCTATTAAAGATGCCAAGCAAGAGTACAACGAAAACAACCCGACGTGGAACAATCAATTTTTGCCTGGTTTGGACATTGTAGGCATTTACGGAATGATTGCTGAATCAAAGCCTTCAACCTATATCGAAATTGGATCTGGTAACTCAACCAAAGTGGCAAGAAAAGCGATCCTTCAAAATAATTTGAGTACTCAGATTATTTCAATCGATCCATTTCCAAGAGCGAACATTGATCATTTGGCGGATGAAGTGATTCGTTCCCCGTTTGAAAACCTTCCCGACAATCAATTTATCATCGACAGTTTGGGTGAAAACGATATTCTTTTTATTGACAATTCACATCGTGTCTTTCCAAACTCAGATGCAATGATTTGCTTTTTAGAATTATTGCCATCACTCAAAAAAGGAGTGATTGTGCATATTCATGACATCTATTTACCGTACGATTATCCACAATTTATGTGCGATCGTTTTTACAATGAACAATACTTGCTTGCAGCGTTCATTCTCGCAAATCATTCTAAATTCAAAACCATTTTACCTAATTTTTTCATTAGTGAAGATGAGGAATTGAGCAACATCATTTCTCCGATTTGGGATCATCCAAATTTGGCAGGCGTTGAAAAGCACGGGGGTTCTTTTTGGCTGCAAATAAATTAATTGTTTTCGCCTGCCTTTCTTATAGATTAGACAATTTGTCATAAAACCCAAGTTTGGAATAATTTGTGACGGCGCACACATAATAATTAGACTATAAACTTCTTCGAGAACGTATATTTCATTAACTTTACTCTCTCGTTTTAATCAAAAATAATGGCATTCAACATATTCAAAAAATTACTAGGTGATAAATCTGCGAAAGACAGAAAAGAGTATCAACCATCCATCGATAAAGCGAATGAATTTCACGCCACGCTTTTGAGCGTTTCGGACGATGAATTAAGAGCCAAAACGGAGGAATTCAAATCACTTATAAAAAAGGAAATTCAACCTTTAGAGGATGAGTTGAGTCAACTGAAAGCAACCGCTTCGGATGTTTCAACCGCTGTTCAAGACAAGGAAGTATTGTTTGAATCCATCGATAAATTAGAAAAATCAATTAACGAAAAAATAGAAGAGGTCCTTGAAACAATTCGTCCAGAGGCCTTCGCTGTAGTGAAAGAAACTGCCAGACGCTGGTCTGAAAATGGTAAGCTAGTAGTTACTGCGCAACAATTTGATAAAGATTTGGCGGCATCTAAAGATGGGATTATTATCGAAGGTGATAAAGCCATTTGGAGCAATACATGGACTGCGGCTGGTGCTGAAACTACGTGGAACATGGTTCATTACGATGTTCAGTTGATGGGTGGTGGAGTTTTACACCGAGGAAACATTGCTGAGATGCAAACGGGGGAGGGAAAAACCTTGGTTGCGACTTTACCGGTATACCTCAATGCGCTTTCAGGAAAAGGAGTTCACATGGTAACTGTCAATGATTACTTAGCCAAACGTGACTCTGAATGGATGGGACCGCTTTACCAGTTTCATGGTTTGACAGTGGATTGTATTGACAAGCACAGACCAAATTCTCCAGAACGTAGAAAAGCATACTTATCAGATATTATTTTTGGGACGAACAACGAATTTGGATTTGATTATCTCCGTGACAATATGGCAGCAAGTCCTGATGATTTGGTACAACAAAAACACCATTTCGCAATCATCGATGAGGTCGATTCCGTATTGATTGATGATGCACGTACGCCATTAATTATTTCGGGACCAACACCGCGTGGAGATGAGCACGAATTTCATCAATTAAAGCCACGTGTAGAAAATATTGTTGCTGAGCAGCGAAAATTTGTAACGCAATGCCTCGCAGACGCAAAAAAATTACTGACGGTAATCAATGGCGACGTTGAAAACGGTAAAGACGCCAAACAAATGTTAGAAGATGGTGGAATAGCACTTCTTCGTGCATTCAGAGGACTTCCTCGAAACAAGGCGCTCATCAAGTATTTATCTGAGCCTGGAATCAAAGCACACTTGCAAAAGACGGAAAACTTCTACATGCAGGAGCAAGGAAAGCACATGAAGAAAATTGATAAAGAATTGTTCTTTGTCATTGACGAAAAAAATAACACGATTGAACTTACTGATAAAGGAATTGACTTAATTTCTGGAAATGACGATAGAGAATTCTTCGTGATGCCAGACATTGGTTCTGAAATAGCTCAATTGGAGAAAGAAAAATTGGCTGCTGAACAATTCTCGGAGAAAAAAGATGCCTTGATTCGCGACTACAGCATTAAATCTGAGAGAATTCACTCCATCAATCAACTATTGAAGGCGTACACCCTATTCGAAAAGGAAGTGGAATACGTTATTCTAGAAGGAAAAGTGAAAATTGTCGATGAGCAAACGGGACGGATCATGGAAGGTCGCCGTTATTCAGACGGATTGCACCAAGCGATTGAAGCCAAGGAAGATGTTCAGGTAGAAGCAGCAACGCAAACCTACGCATCGATTACGCTTCAGAACTATTTTAGAATGTACCACAAACTTTCGGGGATGACGGGTACAGCTGAAACGGAAGCAAAAGAATTTTGGGATATTTATAAATTGGATGTAGTTGTTATTCCAACCAACAGACCAATTCAACGTAAAGATCAGCATGATTTTGTATTTAAAACGGCACGTGAAAAGTACAATGCAGTTATTGATAAAATTGAAGAGTTGATCGAAGCCAATCGCCCAGTATTGGTTGGTACAACAACGGTGGAGATTTCAGAACTTTTGAGCCGAATGCTTAAAATGAAAGGGATTAATCACCAAGTATTGAATGCGAAGTACCACCAAAAAGAGGCAGAGATTGTCGCTGAAGCTGGTAAACCAAAAGCAGTTACAATTGCGACGAATATGGCGGGTCGTGGTACGGATATTAAGCTTGGTGAAGGTGTAAAAGAAGCAGGCGGTTTGGCGATTATTGGTACTGAAAGACATGATTCACGTCGTGTGGATAGACAGTTAAGAGGTCGTTCTGGACGTCAAGGAGATCCAGGTTCTTCTCAATTTTTCGTTTCATTGGAAGATGATTTGATGCGTAAATTTGGTTCTGAACGAATTGCCAAATTAATGGATAGAATGGGACTAAAAGAAGGTGAGGTAATTACCCATAGTATGGTTTCTAAATCTATCGAGCGCGCTCAAAAGAAAGTGGAGGAGAATAACTTCGGAATTCGTAAGCGATTATTGGAATATGATGACGTTATGAACGCGCAACGTAAAGCGATTTACAAAAAGCGTAAACATGCATTGTTTGGAGATCGTTTGGATTTGGACATTGATAATATGTTCTATGACATGAGTGAATCCATTGTCTACGCGCACGACAAAAGTAATTTTGAGGCATTTGAACTTGAATTGATTCGCGTTGTTGGAATTCAATCACCGGTACAGGAAAGTGAATATGCTTCAATCGATGATCGTACATTGGTCGATAGGGTTTATGGAGAATTGAGAGAACGTTACGATCGAAAAAATGATAAAATCAGTGAGATGGCTTTACCACAAATTAAGCACGTCCATGAAACAATGTCTGATAAATATCAAAACATCGTTCTGCCATTAACCGATGGGAAGAAAGAAATGCAATTGGTCATCAATCTGGCTGATGCGGTGAAAAGCAACGGTAAAGAAATTTCAAAATCCTTTGAGAAAAACGTCATTCTTGGAATGATCGACAATGAATGGAAGGAACATTTACGTGAAATGGATGATTTACGTTCGGCAGTAAACAATGCACAATACGAGCAAAAAGATCCGCTTCTTGTTTACAAATTAGAATCGTTCGAATTGTTCAAATCCATGCTTGGAAGGTTGAATGCTGAATCCATCGAACTTTTGATGAAATTAAATTTAAAAGTTTCGCAAGAGATAGAAAGCACGAACAAGGCGATTACACCTCAAAGCAATTACGCACAAGCACAAGCAACTTCTGCTCCTAGTAAGGAAATTGCTGGAAGAGAAGGTTATAGCGAGGCAATCAGAAGTTCTGGAAACCAAGAACCAGTGAAACAACAGCCAGTCGTTGCAGAAAAAACAGTAGGTAGAAATGATCCTTGTCCTTGCGGAAGCGGAAAGAAATACAAGCAATGCCACGGGAAGTAGGAAGTAATTAAAACAGTGAGAAATTCCATTCAAAAAGTTTCGATCGTTGGATATGGAAATGTCGGTTCGCATTTGTCAAATGTGTTTCGATTGAACGGAATTGAAGTGAGCGCTATCCTTGTGCGTGAATCAAACACACATACGGATTTTAACTTCATCACTGATTTTGAACAGCTTGCTCCGCATCAATTGGTGATTGTCTGTGTTCCAGATGATCAAATTGCCAGCGTGTTAAATGCCATTCCTCAAACTTGTCCTGTTGCGTACACTTCCGGTGCTACAAATCTGACATCTGCACCGAAAAGGGAACAACTTGGTGTTTTTTATCCTTTACAGTCATTTACAAAAGGAGTTGACGTTCTTTTTTCCGAAGTCCCGCTGTTTATTGAAGGAACCACCAAGGAATTTGAGCAACAGCTATTTGATCTGGCAACACGCATCAGTAAAAATGTAAAATACGCCAATTCCGAAGAACGGATGAAGTTACATGTTGCTGCTGTCTTGGTGAACAATTTCACCAATCACCTATTTCATCTTTCCAAAACGTATTTAGATCGTCAATCCTTGCATTTCGACGATTTGAAACCGCTCATTGCTGAAACAATTCGAAAAATCGAGCACGAATCGCCCTACAATGCTCAAACGGGACCAGCTCGCCGTGGCGACGTGAAAACAATCAACCAGCACCTCGAATTACTGACTGGAATGGAACAAGAAATTTACGCGCTCATCACGAAAAGCATTCAAAAAACATACTCCAAAGATGACAAGTTATAAAGAGAAGTTGAACCAAATCACCACTTTCATTTTTGACATGGACGGTGTTTTAACCAATGGAGAGGTCATTTTATACCAAGATGAAGTGGTAAGGACGTTAAATACTCGGGACTGCTATGCTATTCAATATGCGGCAAAAATGGGTTATCGAATCTTAATCATTACAGGTGGCTATTCGGATCCACTTAAAAAGCGATTGCTGCATCTCGGTTGTGAAAAAGTCATTCTGTCGGCCGAAAACAAATCACTCGCATACGAAAAATTGAAAGAAGAGTATGGCTTCGACGATCAGCAAGTGGCATATATGGGAGATGATATCCCCGATTACGAGGTAATGAAAAAAGTGGGATTAGCTACTTGTCCTCAAGATGCTACTGTTGAAGTGAAAGAAATCTGTCACTATCAATCACCTTATAACGGAGGGAGACACTGTGTAAGAGATCTCATAGAGCAAACGTTGCGGGTGCAGGGGAAATGGTTTTCCGACCAAGCATTTCACTGGTAGTTACTTCACAATCAACTGACTTCTACTTGGAGTCAGATTTTCACCCCCAATTTCAATCAAATACAAGCCAGCGTTCAGCGCTGAAACATCTAGCTTTTGCTTCTTAGAAAAGTCGTACTGAGCGACTAATTCACCCAAGGAATTGTACAATCTGACATACGTGTAATTTATGTTTTCAGTGGATACATTCACAAAAGTTTCGGCTGGATTTGGATAGATGGACCAATCAGGGAGCACCGTAATCTCATCCAACGCAACCACATTTTGTGTGGAGGAATTATCAATATACGGATAATCATCATTGGGACCTATTTTAGCTACAAAGATCTCATTTCCGCCAGAGATCACACCTGTCGTATAGCCAACCATAATAGCTCCATTGTCGCTGGTGGGAATCATGTCCCCAATCACATCTGGATTTTCAAAGCCTATAGGGATAGTTTCTTCCCAAAAAAATCCAGGCTCTACATGTTTTGAGATATTTACATCAGTGCCGCCGGGGTACGTAAGCTGGTTGATTGTATGGAAGCCTAGATAATAATCATTCGTCGCTCCGAACTGGACAATGCTCTTACCATCGGCATCGCCCTCATAAAGAACACTATATCCACCTCCGAAAACTCCATCCATATAATGTGAGAATATAAACAAGTCGACATCATCTGTAAGATCTCCTTCCGTCCCTCCAATTCCAACAGCAATTGGGCCGTTAAATACAAAATCACCCACCCAATAATCTCCATTCGCACCAAAAGTGCTCTCCCAAAGAATTGTTCCATCTTCATGTAAGTGTATCATGTACCCTTTTGTCAACAACGAGTCCTCCACATACGTTTGTCCACCTATTAAATACGTAGAATCTGTAAAAGCCCTTATACATGTGGCGAAATCTGCTCCTGACCCACCGATTGTTTTTGTCCAAAGTGTATCTCCTTGAATGTCAGTGCGCACAATATATATATCTTGATTGTCGGTTTCATTTGAACTTGTTTCACCAACCATAATCGTTCCTGTATCTCTCGTTAGGGCAGCATCGTGAACGCGTTCCCAACCCGTACCTCCATACGATTTTTCCCATTCAAAAATTCCATTTTCATCCACCTTCACAAGGTAGTAGTCAAAATCTCCAGCTCCAAAAGAATTGGTAAATCCGCAAATGAAATATCCAAAATCCTTTTTATAAAGCACTCTTCTTCCGGATTCAGCTTCCGCTCCACCGTAGTGATTCGACCAAATGTAATTTCCAAGGCTATCTATTTTCATCAAAAACGCCTGTGCCGAACCGCTAAAACTGCTCGATGAACCCGTGATAACATAACTACTGTCCTCTAACTGAACAATTCCTTGTCCTTGGTCTGAACCATTGTTAGTATAAAGATTAAAGAATTTAATCTGTCCGAAACTCGTTGAGCAACTGATGAATAATATGACTATGGTAATTAAATTGCGCATCCTAATCGAATATAAAATGATTGTCCACTTGAATTTCTTGTAAACCAGCCCGTGATATTTTCTGAGCTTAGTCCCACTGAGTATTTCTTAAATTGTGCTCCAGCATAAATTCCGCCTCGCAGTTTTCCAAATCCCCCGTACGCTATGTTTGCACCAAGGTGCAACCATGACGCTGCTCTATAGTCAACTCCACCGAATACATAAGGGCTATAAAGCACCGTCGTGTACACACGAACACCAAAAAAAGATTGCCATTTTGCTTCTTGCATATTGTCAACAATTTTTGCTACTTGTATAAAACCAGGGAGCATTTCGGTACGGTTCCTTTCTGTCGAAGATATGCCAAGCGTATCTAGAAAGCTAAACGTTGTATCTTGAAAAACTGAACTCTCTCCAATGAAATCCTCCATTTGAAACCCGCTGAAGGTGAAAGTTGTATCAAAGGAATATACTTTTTGCTTTTCGTACATATGTGCGACACCAATGTTCTTTGCACTAAACTGGATGTATGCAGTTCTATTCCCAAGCCAATTTACTGGAAATTTAAAATCGGCATCTATTCCGATTCCAATTCCCTGATTGAATTTTTTTGAATTGGTCTGCTCGAATTGACCTTGCATTGTGATATCAATAGTCTCTCCGTCTTCATGCTGGAATATTTCTGCCTTTCTCAAATCACCCGTTGTGCGATTACTGATATTGTAAAAATTCAGTGAAACACTAGATTTTGACTTCGCGCTAATCAAACCAATTCCCACCTTCTGATAGGTAAGTAATGTGAATCTAGAACCTGAAAAATCCATTGTTTCACCTTCGTAGCGCTGATTCCCATAGAATATCGCTCCGAATAAGTCCTTCGAGTAGATTGCAGCTCCAAAAGTATTGTATCCTGCCTTGATGTTAAACCCCCAATCTTTTGACTTAAATAATCGCTTCGTGTAGTTTCGATATTCCACTTCTCCTCCCATCACTCCACCGATGCGGTTAATCGCACCATGACGATTGAAAGAATTGTCTTTAATTTCTTCAGTGATATGTCCTCCTCTTACAAACTTCGAAAGCATATCATTCTGCACAGATGTTCCGTAATAATCGACACCACCATCAATGATAACTTCATGTTTCACTTCAAGTGTATCATAATTGATGGGCATCAATTGAGCTTGTCCAACAAAGGACCAAAACGCACACCCAAAAAATAGATTTTTAGCGCATCTATTCATCCTTTAAAATTTCATTTCAGATTTCAACTTCGCTCTGAGCTTTATCGCCAAAAATGCGTCGACAGGTATTTGCATCGGTTCATTGAGATTTGTGGCTGGATTCTCCGTTGCAAATCCGGCTTCAACAACAATTTTCCTAACATCGTTGACATTGACCAATACACCGTCATGTAGGTTGAAAACAAGTTCTGAGTTGGCCACATTGAAACTGTACGCAGTGCTATATGCACCAAACTGGGCAGCCTTTAAAGGTTGTGAAGCAGTTATCGTGTGTAAGACATTTCCAGACTCATTGAGCAAATGTAATTTAACGGTTCCTCCAATTGGAAAACTATTACTAGCACTAAGTATGAGTTCTCCTGAAATAATTCTGGTTTTTTCTGGATCCTGGTTCAGTTCTAAATCAAATGTATCTCGGACAAGTAAATCATTCACACCAATGGAAAGCGGCATCGTTGCTCTTAAGTTCACTTTTAATCTACTATGAGGGAAAAGCTCGTCATAACCTCCAGAGGTATTCCCCCATGGATTGATTTGAAATTGGTACGCTAGTAAGTGCTTTGCTCCCAAATTACCTATATAACTCTCCACATTACTATTCCCAGTATTAAAATAAAGGGTTTTTATAGAAGGGGTAAGGCTTGACCAAGCACCTGTCGCTGGACTAATATTAAAGGGTGTGCCAACGTATGGACTTACCAAATCTACAGTAGTTCCCACTCCATTTTCATTCACAAAGTCCAAAATTGTTCCAGCCGCACTTACTTTGATTCCATTCTCAATTCTAAACTCAAGTGCAGTATTCGGAATATCGATAGTGCCTTCAGCAACACCCGCGAGAGCATCAATAAATACATCCGTAGTATCCTGAATCAATCTATTTCCAAAATATCCTCGTGCATAATTCACGTTGACATCCCTAAAAGTTGCTTCAAAATTCATAATATCCGCAGATGTAACAAGCACATCAGGACCTGCTGGATCCGAGTTCACAGTAACTTGGGACTTAATTTTATTGAATTCCCCACCAGAAACACCAGTTAAATCCATGCGATAACCAGATAAATTAATTGTCTTATTGACAACTCCAGGATTCGTTTGAGTTCCAGGTGGAGCATAGTACGTATTGTCGAAATCAACTCCATCTTTTGAAACACCAAGCAGTTGAACCCTGAAAATTGCAGTTGTTGGCAGTGGGTTCGTTACCTTGATATCAATTAGACCATTGCTTAAAAAAATCTCTTTCAATTGAATTTCTTTCAAGTCAAGTTCATGCTCTTCTATGGAGTTGATGAAGCTTAAGCCAGCAGGTATGTTTAAACTCGTACTGAATGTAAACTCTTCAATAATCGTAGTATCAGGAATTTTAATTAATTCTCCAAGATTCAAATTGAAAATTTCTCTATTTAAATTCAGCGCATAAAAACCTCCCGTTTCAGTCAACGTAGAGTCATTTACTAAATTCCGAAGCGTAATCGTATCGCTAATAAGCGGGGCACTCCAATCAGTATCCCACGAAGTCTTTTCCTTTTTACATCCGATTGCGATGGCTGCAATCCCGATTATCACAAATAAATATCTCATTTCGCTTACTTTAACGTAAAAACTACCCTTTCAGTTGGCTCAGTTAAGCTCTTTCTAAAATTGTGGCATAACCCTGTCCAACTCCAATGCACATACTTACAAGGGCATAACGCTTATTTGACTGTTGTAATTCTATGGCCGCTGAAAGGAGAATGCGCGCTCCAGTAACGCCAAGTGGGTGACCTAAAGCAATTGCTCCACCGTTTGGATTGATCCGAGGATCATTGTCTGCGATAGCCATTTTTCTTGTACAAGCCAATACTTGAGCTGCAAATGCTTCGTTCAATTCAAGAATGTCCATTTGATCCAATGTCAACCCAGTTCTTTCTAGTACCTTTTGAGAGGCATATACAGGACCTATTCCCATTATTCTTGGCTCCACGCCTGCAATAGCTGCACCGACAATTCTTGCCAATGGTTTTAAATTATTCTTATTCACCGCATTTTCAGACGCCACTAACAATGCCGCAGCACCATCGTTTAATCCCGATGCATTTCCAGCCGTTACAGTTCCGTCCTTTTTGAAAGCAGGTCTCAACCCACCCAATGTCTCTAGTGTAGTATTCGAACGCACAAATTCGTCCGTATCAAAAATGATGGGTTCCTTTTTACGTTGCGGGATTGTCACAGCGACAATTTCTTGCGCCAATCGACCTGATTGAATTGCTTTTGTTGCCTTTTGTTGCGACCACAATGAAAATTGATCCTGCGCTTCGCGTTCTATTCCATAGAGTTCTACCAAATTTTCTGCGGTACTCCCCATACCATCAGTTCCGTACAACTCCTCCATTTTCGGATTGATAAAACGCCATCCAAACGATGAGTCAAACATTTGAGCATCCCTTCCAAAAGGTTGAGATGTCTTTGAAATCACCCAGGGACCTCTAGTCATGTGTTCTACGCCGCCAGAAATGTAAATTTCGCCAGCACCGTCCTTTATTGCACGGGCTGCATTAATTGTTGCTGCCATGCCAGAAGCACACAAACGATTGACAGTTTCTCCACCTACTTGGTACGGAAGTCCCGCTAACAATCCTGCCATACGCGCCACGTTGCGGTTGTCTTCTCCAGCTTGGTTGGCACAACCAAAAATCACATCTTCAATGAGCATTGGATCAAGTTGTGCATTTCGCTTCATTAACTCCTGGATCACTGTGGCTCCTAGATCATCTGTTCTTACTGGCGCCAGCGTTCCACCGAAATTTCCGATTGGCGTTCGAATTCCATCAACAATAAACACTTCTTTTGACATAAAAATACTTTAAATCGCTAAGTTAATAATTTTACCATTGTTAATAACTTATCACCCCGACTTAGGCATAAAGTTTGTACTTTAGGGTTCCTAAATCAAAAAATACGAAACTGTGATTAAACTCAAACATGTGTACGTACTACTGCTACTCGGTGTAAGTACTTCAATTTCTGCTCAGGTGGAAGAATTGACCCCAGAAGAACAAGCTTATCGCGACTCAATTACAGCGCTAAATATTGAAAATGCAGCAATCGCAAACAGTCAAGAAGCCTATAATAAAGGCATTGCACTTTTTGCCGAAAAAAAGTATTCCGCTTCGATTGAGCAATTTAGAAAATCGGTTGAATTTGATCCGAATTTCACTGCGGCTTATTACAACAAAGGTGTTGCCGAAAATGAAGTGGAGAAATTTGCCGATGCAGTAAAAACATTGGACAAGCTGATTGAACTCAAACCTACCTATTCAAAAGCTTTCTTCCAGCGAGGAAGATCCTACCAAGGTTTGAACGATTATCTTAAAGCAGAGAAAGATTACGAAAAATCAATCGCGCTTGATGCTACCAATCCAAAAGCATATTACAATTACGGAACACTTCGCTTCTTACAAAGTGATTACGATGGTGCGATTTCTTACTTCACGAAAACGGTACAACTTGATCCAGAGTTTGTCAATGCACTTAATGACCGCGGCTCATCATATCGCATGAAAGGAGATTATCCAAAAGCCATTGCAGATTACGAAGCAGCGATTAGAAAAAACCCAAACCTCGCTTTCGTACTGAACAATATTGGAACGACAAAAACCAAAATGAAGGACTATAACGGCGCGATGGAAGCATACAACAGAGCTGTATCTGTGGATGCCAATTTCCACTTGACCTATAATAATAGAGGTGTTGCTCAAATGGACAAAGGACGATTGGATGATGCCGTGAAAGACTTCACGAAAGCAATTGCATTAAAATCCGATTATTCGGCTGCCGAATCTAACCTTAGCGGTGTCTATTTCAAACAAAAGGAATATCAAAAAGCGTTGGACATGGCGAACAAAGCAGTTAGTCACGATAAGAATAACGCCGCAGCCTATGTCAACCGTGGTATGGCTAAAGAAATGCTGCGCGATTTGAATGGAGCATGCGAAGATTGGCAAAAAGCCAAAGAATTAGGAGATGAAACTGGTGGTAACTATTACGCAGGAAATTGCGCAAATTAAAAATTAGAACAATGATCAAAGCACTATTAACAACCGTATTTTTGTCGTTCGTTTTTATCGTAAGCGCACAAAATGTAGAATTTAAATCTGCCAACTTTAAAGAAGATAAAGATGGTTTAAAAGCGGCAACTGATGCCATTAAAAAGGGAGATGAACATTTTGAACTCGCCAATGAGGCGATGTTTCTCATCAAAAGCCCTGGACTGAATTATGAACTTGCGTTGAACAACTATCTGAAGGCTCAAAAATTCAACCCGAACAATGCTGAATTGAATTTTAAAATTGGCGTTTGCTACATTAATTCAACCTATTCGGCGAAAGGAGTAAGCCACATTTACAAAGCATACGAATTGGATCCTAAATGCAATAGTTTCATGGAATTCTATTATGGAAAGGCGCTGCAGTTAGATCATAAATTTACCGAAGCAATGAAAGCGTACGACGCTTTTGAAGCGGAATATAAGAAAGCTGATAATTTCAGCAAATTCGTGACACAGTATAAAAATGAGTGCCGCACAGCGCAAGGTGCTGTTCAAAATCCTGTTCGTGCTTGGGTGGATAATGTGAGTGAATTAAATACCGAGTTCAACGATTACGCTCCTTCTATCACAACGGATGGAGGAGAGATTATTTTCACATCGGACCGCCCGAACGGACATACTCCCAACGAAGCAGGGAGTTATGATAAAGACATTTATTCTTCGACGTTGACTGATCGAAAATGGTCAGCACCTAAGCAATTGAAAGGTGGAGTGAATACTGCAGAAGACGATGTGTCGAATAACTTAAGTTATGACGGTACGAAAATGTTACTTCATAGATCGGTTGATGGACAATACGACATCTTTGAAAGTAAACTTAATGGTGCAAACTGGACAGCAGCAACCGCTATGCCGTTCCAAATTTCTTCCAATAAATCAAATGATATCTACGCAGCATATAGTGCGGATGGATGGAGTATTTATTTTGCAAGAGATAACGCCAATAGAGCGAATGGTTTTGATATCGT
This sequence comes from uncultured Flavobacteriales bacterium, assembly GCA_937876195.1. Taxonomy (GTDB): domain Bacteria; phylum Bacteroidota; class Bacteroidia; order Flavobacteriales_D; family Crocinitomicaceae; genus UBA4466. The sequence goes on along the minus strand of CALEIK010000025.1, from coordinate 110,245 downwards.
TTATAGCAGTATGCAAAGTAAAATTCAAAAAAACTACATGGCTGCTCAAATGATTTCTACTGTGAACAGTAAATTCAATGAAGGTCCAGTTTATATCGCCATTGATGGTGAAACCATGTACATCTGTTCAGAAGGAAGCGGAACTTTAGGTGGTTATGATATTTTTGTTTCATACAAATCGCAAGGATCTTGGTCGAAGCCTGAGAATCTTGGCTATCCAATCAACACACCGTACGACGATTTCTTTTTTGCAACCACTGCGAACGGTAAATTTGCGTACATCGCTTCGAACAGACCTGAGGGAAAAGGTGGGTACGATGTTTATAAGGTGACGTTCTTCGGTCCTGAAAAAACGCCAGTTTCTGCTACGGAAGATTATCTGTTGGCATCGATTGCTAATCCTGTAAAAGATAACTCTATTGAATCTACAGTAGATGTGAACAAAAAATCATTTACTGTCTTCAAGGGGAAAACTATTGATGCGATGACAAAAAATGCAGTTGAAGCAGAAATTGAAATCACCGATAATGCGACGGGGAAAATGATTAAAACCTTTACAACAAATAGCGCGACTGGTAAGTTCATCATCACCTTGGCTTCAGGTAAAAATTATGGTATCGCCGTGAAAGCAGAAGGCTATTTATTCCATTCTGAGAATTTTGACATTCCGACGGGAAGTGCCGACAATCTTGTCAACAAAATCATTGAGTTGAAAAATATTGCTGTAGGAAGTAAGATTGCCTTGCGTAATATTTTCTTTGATACTGGAAAATCGACCTTGCGCCCTGAATCCAATTCTGAGTTAGAGCGATTGGTAAAATTGATGAAAGATGTGCCATCATTGAAAATTGAAATTTCAGGACATACTGACAACACTGGTTCTGCCTCATTGAATAATTCACTTTCTCAAGACAGGGCGGCTGCTGTAGTCACGTACTTAACAGGAAAAGGAATTGCAGCCGGAAGAATGACGGCAAAGGGATACGGTTCATCCAACCCCATTGCCTCCAACGGAAGTGCAGCAGGTCGACAAGAAAATCGACGCACCGAATTCGAAATTAAAGGGAACTAAAATTCAAAGCGTTATCCGCATCAGGCAGGTAACGCTTTTTTCTTAACCAATATCGTCAAAGCACACATGGTAACAAACAATGAATCCTCCAACTTCAAACTAACATTTTTAGGTGGAGCGGGAACTGTAACAGGTTCCAAAACATTAATTGAAACGAAAAACTGTCGCGTATTGGTCGACTGTGGATTGTTTCAGGGACTTAAGCACTTGCGCGAACTCAATCGACTTCCCCTGACTGTTCAAGCTTCGAAAATTGATGCGATGATTCTTACCCATGCACATCTTGATCATTGTGGTTATATTCCTTTATTGGTGAAAAATGGTTTCGATGGCGCCATTCATTGTACAGCAGCTACGCTAGAATTGGCTGAGATTATTTTAATGGACAGTGCCAAAATTCAAGAAGAAGATGCCGAAAGAGCAAATCGGTACAACTACACTAAACACGCCAATGCCGTACCACTCTACACTCGAAAGGACGTAAAAAAGGCTATGAGTTTGTTTGTAGCGCATGATTTTTCCGAATGGGTAATTCTTAATTCATCGATTAAGTTTGAATTTTTGAATAATGGGCACATCCTTGGTTCGGGTTTTGTCAATATGGAAATAAACGAGTCGAAAATTGTCTTTTCTGGAGATATTGGACGACTGGAACCGATGCTCCTCTACCCTCCAAAGAAGATAAAAGAGGCGGACTACATCGTAATGGAATCCACGTATGGTGACCGTATTCATGGTGAAGAAGATGTAAAGGCATCGCTCTTGAAGGTCATCGAAGAAACCTATGAGAAGCGAGGTATTTTAATGATTCCTTCCTTTGCCGTGGAGCGTACTCAGGAAATTCTTTACCTCATCTACCAATTGAGACAAGAGGATAAGCTTCCTGCTATTCCAGTGTACTTGGATTCACCCATGGGTATCAATGCAACAAATGTGTATGATCGCTACCATGAATTGCAAAACATTTCTCATTTTGAAATTAACCGCATGTACGATGATGTGAAATTTGTGAGTGATGCTGAAATGTCGAAAGCAATTTGCTTGGATGGAAAACCGAAAATTGTGCTGGCGGGAAGTGGAATGATTGAAGGCGGACGGATTATTCATTATTTACACAATCACATGGGGAACAAGAAGAACACACTCTTGTTTGTCGGGTATCAAGGAGAAGGCACACGTGGAAGAGCAATTTTAAAAGGAAGTTCCGAAATCAAATTTTTTGGTGAATACCATAAAGTACTTTGCGATGTTCGTTCCATTGGTTCATTATCTGCCCATGCCGATCAAAGCGAAATGATTGAGTGGTTGAAAAATTTCAAAACACCTGTCAAAAAAATATTTCTGAATCACGGAGAATTGCACCAATCGAATGCGTTTCGAGTTAAAATCCAAGATGAATTAAATTGGACGTGCGAAGTTCCTTTAATGAATAGCGAATACACTTTAGCATAAAATGTTTACACAATTAACGTCTGGACATATCAATTTCTTCATCGAGCTACTTGGTGACCGATCCTTTATCGATGATGAAAACAAAGACAAATACAGTCGCGATGAAACAGAAGATATTTCTTGTCTCCCAGAAATCGTTCTGAAACCACAGTCGCCTCAAGAAATTGCTTCGATTCTGGCTTATTGTAATGAACATAAAATTCCTGTTACGCCCTCCGGAGCTCGAACGGGACTAAGCGGTGGTGCTATACCAGTTCATGGCGGTGTTGCGCTCTCTCTTGAGAAGTTCAACAGGATCATTTCGATTGATGAAAACAACCATCAGGTCACCGTTGAACCAGGAGTAATTACTCAAGTTTTACAAGATGCTGTAAAGGAAAAGGGATTATTTTACCCCCCAGATCCAGCGAGTAAGGGCAGCTGTTTTATCGGTGGAAATGTAGCAGAAAACTCAGGCGGACCAAAAGCGGTGAAATATGGCGTCACGAGTGATTATGTTTTAAATCTAGAGGTTGTTTTAGCCACTGGAGAGATCATTTGGACAGGAGCGAACGTCCTAAAAAATGCCACCGGCTACAACCTAACTCAGTTGATGGTGGGTTCTGAAGGAACACTGGGAATTGTCACCAAAATAGTTTTAAAGTTGATTCCACACCCAACGCATGATTTGCTGATGCTGGTTCCCTTTTTTAATGCTGAAAGTGCTTGTGAGGCTGTTGCAGAAATTTTTAAGGCAGGGATTACACCCAGTGGATTGGAATTCATGGAGCGCGATGCGTTGGTATGGACCCGAGATTTTCTCAACGATGATTCCATCATAATCGGTGCCAACCATGCAGCACATCTTTTAATTGAGGTGGATGGATTTGATCCTGACGTTTTGATGACAGAGTGCACAAAAATAATGGAAGTGCTCACCAATTTTGAAACCGATGAAATCCTCTTTGCTGAGAACGAAGCGCAGAAAAGTGCTTTGTGGCGCTTACGTCGATCCGTTGGTGAAGCAGTAAAATCGAATTCTATTTACAAAGAAGAAGATACAGTTGTTCCGCGTTACGAACTTCCTAACCTCCTCCATCACGTAAAATGCATTGGCGCAAACTATGGATTTACCTCCATTTGCTACGGACATGCCGGCGACGGGAATTTACACATCAATATCATTAAAGGCGATTTGTCTGATGAATCGTGGAATAGTGACTTGCCTCTTGCCATACGCGAACTTTTCACTGAGGTTGTAAAACTAGGTGGAACACTTTCTGGAGAACACGGCATTGGTTTGGTTCAGAAATCGTACATGGATATTGCCTTTGATGAAAAAAGTTTGTCCTTGATGAAATCGATCAAAACTGTTTTTGATCCAAACGGCATTTTGAATCCTGGAAAGGTAATTTAACTGAATTCACACACTTTGCATTAAAATCCGCATCAAAATCAAATGTCAAATACTCATTTTTCACACAGAATATTCTTATGTTTACGCTCTGTTTGAATTTATAAAAATTTAATGGCAAATATATTAGGCATATCAGCATTCTACCATGACTCTGCAGCTTCAATAACAGTTGGAGGGGTTATTATCGCTGCTGCTCAAGAAGAACGTTTTACAAGGGATAAGCATACTCCAGATTTTCCCATACAAGCAATAAAGTACTGTCTTGAGGAAGCTGGGTTGGATATCGATGAATTAGATGCAATTGTTTTTTACGACAAACCACTTTTAAAATTTGAGCGACTGCTCGAAACGTATTATGCGTATGCGCCAAAAGGTTTACTTTCCTTTCTAAAGGCAATCCCTGTATGGTTAAGTGAGAAATTATTCCTTAAAAAATTGATTTATGATGGACTGAAGGAAGTTGGTAGTTATGACAAAAATAAGGTCACGATACTTTTTCCAGAACATCACTTATCGCATGCCGCAAGTGCCTATTTCCCTTCAAATTTTGAGCAATCAGCCATCCTCACAATCGATGGTGTTGGCGAATGGTGTACCGCGTCCATTGGTATTGGCGAAGGAAGAAATATTCGAATACTGAAAGAATTAAACTTTCCTCATTCTGTGGGATTGTTGTATAGCGCATTTACCTATTATTTGGGATTTACTGTAAACTCTGGAGAATACAAATTGATGGGATTGGCGCCCTATGGAAACCCAGAAAGCGAAGAAACATCAACGTTTGTAGATTTAATTAAAAAACACCTGGTTGATATAAAAGAAGACGGCTCCATTTGGTTGCACCAAGAATACTTCACCTATGCCACTGGCTTAAGAATGACCAAAGATGATAAGTGGAATTCAATTTTTGGTTTTCCAAGAAGAGAACCAGAAACAGATCTCGAACAAAAGCACTGTAACTTAGCATTGGCGATTCAACTGGTAACGGAAGAGATTGTGATTAAACTTGCCCGAGAAGCAAAGGCAATCACTGGATCTGAAAATCTTTGCATGGCAGGTGGTGTCGCATTGAATTGCGTTGCTAACGGAAAACTTTTGAGAGAGGGTATTTTCAAAAACATATACATTCAACCCGCTGCGGGAGATGCCGGAGGTGCTTTGGGTGCTGCATTGGCTGCCAGTTTCATGTATTTTGATGAAGAGCGAATCGTACCAGAAAAATTTGACATGATGCATGGTTCTTACTTGGGACCTGATTATTCCGAGAAAGAAATTCAGTCAATGAATAAACATGTGAAGGCCAATTATAAATTGCACAGCAACTTTAATGAATTGACCGAAGACATTGCTGAAAAAATAGCAGAAGGTGCCGTTGTTGGATGGTTTCAAGGAAGAATGGAATTTGGACCAAGGGCACTGGGAAATAGAAGTATTTTAGGTGATGCGAGAAATCCCGAAATGCAAAAAAAATTAAACCTTAAAATCAAATATAGGGAAGGATTTAGACCCTTTGCTCCATCCGTTTTAGCGGAAGATACAACTGACTATTTTGATTTAGACACAAGTTCACCTTATATGTTGTTGGTAGCTCCAATAAAGGAGAGTAGACGAAAACCGTTGACAAAAGACTATTTTAAATTGGACTTGTGGGAACGACTCTATCAACAACGAAGTGATTTACAATCAATTACGCACTTGGATTTTTCTGCACGTATTCAATCAGTGCACAAAGAAACAAATCCACGGTACTGGGAACTGATCAATGCGTTTAAACAAAAAACGGGATACGGCCTTGTGGTGAACACGAGTTTTAACGTGAGAGGTGAGCCAATCGTTTGTACACCTTACGATGCATTTCGTTGTTTTATGAGTACGGAAATGGATTATTTGGTAATTGGTAACTTTGTGTATGCCAAAACGGATCAACTTGATTACGAAAATAAAGACAAGTGGATGGTGAAATTTAAAATGGATTAAACGTATTGTAGTATGAAACAATTTATCAAAGACAATAAGGTTATACTGGCGTTATTTTTCGCAGGATTACTCGTGCAGTTGATTTATCATTATAATTACGCCGCTACTGAATGGGTTATAAGTCCCATGCTTACTTATATGAATTTAGTTTCATTACTACTCATCGGGCTGTCGTTCTTTCTTTTTTCAGCAAAACGAAAAAGGAGCATTTTAGCCAATTTGTTTTTGTTCGGAGTTTTAATACTCATGGTTGAAACCGTGTGTTTTGTGTTATTGGATTCACCTGAAAAATACAAAAAGGACTTTGGTCTTCCTTTTCTGCCCGAAGAGCATGTGTCTAATAACATAGGAACCGTACCTTACTCGGATAGTATTTATCATTCTGTTTTGGTTAACGGAAATGATACTGTGTACGATGTCAAATACGCCATAGATGCATATTGGAAAAGAATCACCCCTAATTATGATTCAACCAAAAGTAAGCATGCACTATTTTTTGGCTGCTCCATTGCCTACGGATCAGGTTTACATGAAAACGAAACCTTTCCGTATTATTTCCAAGAGTTGTCTGGAAACTACAATGCTTATAATTTTTCCTATCCTGGATATGGTACTCATCAAATGTTGGCAAGACTGCAGTTTCAGGATCTAACGGAACAAGTCACAGAAAAAGATGGAATAGCATTTTATATTTTCTTTGATGATCATATTAATAGAAGTATTGGATCCATGAATACATATGTCAGCTGGGGATCAGGTGGACCATATTATTACATGGATGGTAATAAACTGGTACGCAACAAACTGTTTAAAAACGGTCGGTATTATACCTCTAAGATGTATGAACTACTCTACCAAACCAGTGTTGTACAATACTTTAATATAGATTTCCCTTTAAAACTGAAACATAAACATATAGATTTATCAGTGGAAATGATTCTTGCATCAAAAAATGAATATCGCAACCAGTTCGGCAACGACGATTTTTATGTGATTCTCTATCCAACGTATCAGAATATTTCAACGCAAGATTATGAGTACTTCAAAACTGCTTTGAAAGCAAAAAAAATTAAGTATATCGATCTACAGAAATTTATCACTTATGGTCCCGAGCATACATTAGGTGGTGACCCTCACCCCAATGCCAATACAAATAAAATATTGGTGGAGGAATTAATTAATCAATTGAACTTAAAAAAATAGAGCAATGAGTTTTCTTAAAGATCTTTGGCGCTTTCTTCGAGAGCGGAAAAAAATTTGGCTGGCACCGGTAATCATTGTACTGCTGATTTTAGGTTTCTTAATCGTCTATGCCGGTTCAAGTGCCGTGGCTCCATTTATTTATACATTGTTTTAATCATGCAAAATCCGAAGTCGAACCCCACAAAGACAATGCTTACAATCAGCACTGGTTTCCTCGTGATTTTCGTTATCACGAAACTCCAATGGATGCTTTTGGTAGCGTTAATTATTGGTCTGATTGGAATTTTGTCCAATTTCTTAAGCAAGCAGATTGATTTCTTATGGAATAAACTGGCTTGGGTATTGAGTTTGATTGTACCTAAGATTCTATTATCGGTTATCTTCTATTTAATTCTATTTCCGATTGCGTTGTTATCCAAGTTGTTCAGAAAATCAGCTGTTCTGAGTTTGAAAAACAAAATGGATTCAGTCTTTGTCAATTCAAATAAAGAGTTCAGTAAAAGTTCCTTCGAGAATCCTTGGTAGAATTGATGGACGTTACTGGAGACGATAATTCTATTCAACTAACCCTAGTTATTCAGGAAATCCATATCTCCAGCTTTCATGCGTCGATACGCTTGACTCAAATACGCAAGCATCACGCGCATCGCGTCGAAGGCCTCTTCTGTCGCAGCACTGATTTCCTTTTGTTGAAGTTTTAACAAGAGTTTCATATACATGGCATGAAAGGCAACCTCCAATTGATTTCGGTCCTTCAGATTTGATTTTTGCTTGAATTCTTCAATGAATTTATTCGCCGTTTCATAGACTATTACGTACTTATGATCCTTTGTCATATTTAGCAGCGTGTTGTGCAAATACGATAATTCAACCATGATTTCCTGCGTCGAAAGTAGATGCCCTGATTTTTCAATCTTCTGCATTTTCATTTGTCGCACTAAATCATTATACCACGAACGGTACTGATTAGAAAAAGATTCATCCGGAAGTTGTGGTTTCACATAATGCTCCATGATTTCATCCACGTCAAATTTATAGGCGCGAATGACATCCTCCACCTGGTACATATATAAAATGTACTCAGCGATATTTTCATTCAACTTTTGTTGGGCAATTTGCATGAACGATCTATTTTGAAATTTCAGCTTCTAACTGTGCTTGTTGCTCGTTCAAATAAGTGGTGAAATCCTCAGTGACGTCCATTGAGCTATTGATGTAGTTAAATTGTCCACCTTTTGCGTAAATGAGCAGAATGTCAATCTGATTCTCTTCACAATATTTCTTGGCGAAATGTTCAATTTTGTTACCAATGGCTTCCAATTTATTATACACTTCCTCCTCTATCTTCGCACCTTCTGTTTGTTGAAATTGCATGAGCGTAGCTTCCTTTTGCTGTGCAGCCTGTTGAACTTGCATAATTTCATTCTGACTCAAAAGACCATTTCTAGCCTTTTCATCGTTGCTGATTAAGTAATTTTGAAGCTCAGACGTTCGACGTTCAACTTCGTTTTGAAAGGACAATTGCTTTTTAGTAACAATCGAATCCTGCTCGCGGTAATAATCAAAATGCAACTTCAAACTGTCTTGATTGTAAAATGCAATTTTCAAATCACCCATTGCGCGTGCTTCTACATTCTTCTTTTCAGCTTTCGTTGATTCTTCCTTACCACTTCCACATGCACCCATTAGGAGTGCTAAAACTGCTATTACAATACTACTTCTCATCATTGTTCTTTTCATTAAATGCATTTCCCCAATCTGTTCGCATTTCGACAAAGCGCTTTAATGCGTTTTCCAACAACTGGGGCGTGATCATTTTTTCTAAATCTTCCACACCATAGACATCAGTTTCGCCAATCTTATATGTTTGTTCAAACTGACCGAGTTCAATCTTTGCTATGTACTTCCCATTGTATTGAAACAACTGAATTTTATAGCGTTCATGTGGAATTTCTTTAATTAATCTCACGTAATCTTTTTACAAAAATAACAGAATTCTCCCATTGATAAACAAAAAAAGCGTCTGCTTAGAGCAGACGCTTTCAAAATTGTATGATGAATGAATTAAGCCACAGCCAAATCCACCTCTGAGCATTCTCTAAATTCAAACGGAACTTTTACCATGTAGGCATAATCTTGACCTACTTCAAACATATCTTCATCCTCCTTGCGGTAATTCCATTCGACTTTTACTTCAAAACCTTTCTCCACCAACTCATTGAGTTTATACAGCAAAAACAAAATGCGCTTTGACGAAGAAATATTAAAGTACTCCAAACTAATCGAAACAACAGTCACTGGGTTTGGAGCTAGCGCATATGATTCAAACCAATTCAATACAGGCATCCAAAATTCATCTGGATTGTCAGGGATTGATCTTCCAACAACATCCATTTTTCCAGTTAACGAATCAAATGAAATAGATGGCGTTAAAGCTGTTGCCTCAATTGATAATTTTTCCATAGTATTCTCAAAATTTGTCAACGCAATTTGCCAATATTTTTTGATACAACGTTCAACTTTTCTACGAATGATGATTTTTTATAGATAAACAGTTTTAAAAGAACTACAAGAATCTGTTTAATCGTTAAAAAGGTGTCTTTACTCAATAGGAGCTATCATATAATCAACGAGCAAGTGTATTGGTTTATCCTGAAAATCAACCACGTGAACATTCAAATCACTCAATATCGGCAATAAAACAGTCGAATTATGATAAAAATAGCCACCCATAATTTGAAGATCGATCGGTACTCGCGCTTCCAAAACTGAATGGTAAAATGCATGTATATTTTCTCGGTGAAAATCTAAAAACAGAAACTGTTCATTTTTGAGGGCAGTTGAAACATCTGCTAGAACATACTTGGTATCAGATTGTTTGTGTTTTTCTCCAAGTAGAGTTAGACTCACTTCCTTTTTAAGAATGTCTTCTTGTTCTTGCGACAATGTTCCGTTAAGATATGCCTCACAAACAAGCCTTCCGAAATAAAAACCACTCCCTTCATCGCCATCGATATGCCCCTTCCCTCCGTAAACTTCGGTCACTTCTCCCTCATTCCAATCCACCAATACCGAGCCCGTTCCCATAATAGCGAACGTACCCTGTTTATTTCCAAACAGAGCCAATCCAGCGGCATGTAAATCCGATTTTACGGTAACCTCTTCAAATCCAATCGTGTCAAAAATTGACTCAAGTTCCTTTGACTTTTGTGGATGCAAGCACCCAGCGCTAAAAAAATGCAACGGTATTTTTTTCAACTCAGAACGTTTGTTCCAATACTCAGAAGTTCGTTGAATAAATGCTGTTGACCAATTACATGGATGATAACTCTCTGAAGTAAAGAAGTGCTTTTCTCCCTGTTCATCGACGAAACACCAATCTGTCTTCGTACCGCCGCTATCGGCAATTAAAAGTGGCTGTTTCATTTACGGCTGTTATTACCAAATAATATCTCTTCGAATACCGAGGTTAAAATTGAAAATTAAGTTGGTGAAAAGGTAATCTGAAACGAAAGGTTGACTAGCTTGATTTAAAATTTTATAATTTAAACTAGCATCTATGTATATCGTTCCAACGCTTGCCATGGAATACTTCACACCACCACCAAGTCCAAGTCCAACACTGAACACAGTTCCGTCTCTAAAGGTATTTGATTCGTAGGGTGAAGCAAAACCAACTTTTATAGTGTTGAAAATTATCATGATAGAGCTACCTCCGTATGCGCCCCAACCATAATCAAACCCATTTCCAATATAGTAGCGTGTTCCACCTTCAAGAATGTGATAGTTCATACTGGTTTTTCCTTGAGTGGTCACTAAAGATATATACCCGTATTCAGGATCCTGCACTTCCAAATCATACAACGAGGAATCACGCTCGGTATTTTTAAAGTGATAAGTGTACCTTCCATAAAATGAAACTGCGTCATCTCTTGGAATCTCTACACCAATATGCATCCCTGCCCATGGCTTTCCTGCACCAAATCCGAGCAACATACTTCCCCCACCATTGATACTTACCTGTGCAAATAAACCACTTGTCACGATAAGAAAAACTACTAAAACTATATTCTTCATATTTCCATCCATTTAGGTTTCAAACTATTTACTTTGTTAAAAACAGGACAATTCTCAACATGCGCTCCTGGTAAGTATCCTGTACTCATCAAAAATTCATTGACAATTTCTCCGCCTACAAATTTAAACGTCTTTTTAAACAATTTAGTCCATTCATCTTTCGATAAAGGATGATTACTGTCCAACCATTGTTTAAATGTACCAAATTCTTTTTTAATCTGTACAATTTGTTGTGCATTATGTATTGCTGCATTCACCTTTAATTTGTTTCGAATTATGCCCGCATCATTGAGCAATCGCTCTCTGTCCACTTCAGCATAATTGGCTATCTTCTCAATATTAAAGTTTGAATACGCCTTGATAAAGTGTTCTTCCTTCTTTAAAATTGTCTCCCAAGAAAGACCCGCTTGATTGATTTCAAGAATTAAACGACCAAAGAGGGCGTCATCATCCTCAATAGGAAAACCATAGTGATTTTCGTGATAATTCACATGCACCGCTTTGGCATCTTCTCGCGTACAATACTCACAATAACTCATCTTATATACAAACGTTTCTTTTCTTTCTTTGGTTTGAACAACTTAACACAATTTCAAACAGTACAATTCTCACTCACTATTAGACGCTAATTGCCCCATCTTTGTTACCTTTATATCCTACAAAAATTAAAAAAAATGTCAGTTTACGCGTTTAATGGTTTTGTTCCAGTTGTTCATCCTTCTAGTTTCATTCACCCAAAAGCGAGTGTTACCGGGAATGTCATCATTGGGAAAGATGTCTACATAGGTCCTGGTGCTGCCATTCGGGGCGATTGGGGAATGATAATCATTGAAGACGGGTGCAATGTGCAAGAAAACTGTACGATACACATGTTCCCGGGAACGACTGTCACGCTAAAGGCTGGAGCGCACATCGGACATGGTGCGATCATTCACGGCGGTACAATCGGTGAAAATTGCCTGATTGGTATGAATAGTGTTGTCATGGACGATGCAGTCATTGAAAAAGAATCGATTGTGGGTGCTTTGTCGTTCATTGCAGCAAAGTCGCATTTCTCAGAAAGAAGTTTAATCGTTGGAAACCCAGCAAAAGTGATTAAGCAAGTTTCAGATGAGATGATTGAATGGAAAACAAAGGGAACTGCATTGTATCAGGCACTACCGAAGGAATGCCAGGACACACTGGTTGAGTGCGAACCATTGACAGAAGTTGAACCGAACAGACCGTCGCAAGAGACCTTATACACGACGTGGAATTCGATTAAAAATAAATAAGATGAAATTACTTACATTACTATTAGGAATTGCGCTCTTTACATCTTGCGGCACGGTAAAGGAAACAAATCAAGTCTCTCAAGTTGTAAATGCTTCTTGTGGCATTTGTAATTTCAATATGACAGGCGACGAATGCGATCTTGCCGTTGAGATTGATGGTAAATATTATTACACGGTTGGAAGTGGAATTGACGAGCATGGTGATTCACATGCTGATGATGGTTTTTGTAACGCTATCCGAAAGGCAGAAGTTGTTGGAGAGCTCAAACACGGTGTGTTTTACATTCAGTCGTTTAAGCTTCTTCCACAGGAATAGATTTTGTTAGAACATGTTGTACAGCACTCCACACTGCATGGAAAGACATTCGGTGGTTTGATGAAATAAAAAAGACCGCCACTAATGAGACGGTCTTTCATAAAAGTATATTATTAATAATCTAACGCACGTTCAGTTTAATCACTTCAGATTCCTTCGTTCTTTCATTGATCACTCTTACCATATACAGTCCACTTTCGAACCCAAGAACTGGGATTTCAATTTCATTGACTCCTTTTTCAAATTTAGTGTCTATTGAAACCATCTGTCTTCCATTCATATCAGTAACAATTACATTCACATTGTCACTTTCTGGAAGCAACAAGTGAACATTAAAGATATTGTCCGTTGGATTTGGGTATGCATTTACAATCTTGAACTGATCGTTTTGCTCTTGTGCAATAACAATAACCTCTGAAGATTTGGATTGCCCATCATAATCGTATTGTTTTAATCTATAATACGTGTATTCCTCACCTACCTCGTAATCGTTATAACGGTACGTAGATTCCTCCAATGTTGTTCCAGATCCATTAACTGTTCCAATTTTAGCATAATTGACTGCATCGACGCTACGTTCAATGTCAAAATATGCACAATTATACTCAGCCCCCGTTGCCCAGCTCAACTCATTGTATCCACCCATATCACTTCCATAGAAACTCGTAAGTTCGACCGGAAGTGGTGTACAGCTGATACCTGCAGAACCAAAAAAGTTCAGTGGTAAATTTGTTTGAGCGCTGCTATAGTTAGAAAAACAAATCAAATACTGCGAGTTCGCTGCTACATTTACTTCAGGTTCAAAATTACCAGCATCTCCTCCGGCAGGAACAGGTGTCCCAACACCAGTAAATCCAGCACAAGGAACATTCCAGTTACAACGAATTGGGGATGTTGTATTACCAGCAATTCCTGCACACGTACCAGCATTGTATGGCCACATAATCCAATCATAACAATTGATATTTGCCCCACTCGTTCCAAAACTGAATTCCAAGGTACCTGCAGTCAATATATTTACCAAAAACCATGTACTATTCAGCTCACCTGAATTTAAGCACCCTGAATTTGCACTTCCGGGATTTGTACTAGGGTTGGTAGTACAACCTGTACATAATTCGTCAACCCCTCCAAATCCGCTAGGATCAATTTGAAAATCCACATCAGTACAAATGGAGTACGCATTATCACAATCACCCGCAACGACAGGACCTCCAGCTGGGCATTCAATATTAAATGTAAAGTCATAGGCTCCAGTTCCTTCTGGGTCCAATAAAATATAATATGTGACTCCAGCCGTCCAGTTCATTGCACCATAATTTCCAGTTAAAGAAATATCATCAATACAATTCCATCCTGTGTTGTTACAACCGCCAGATGCAGGTTTCCAGAAGAAGTCCACAAATCCACCTGTCGCACTTGTAACGTCAATGGAGTGCACTCCAGACGATGTGGGTGTAAAGGAGAAAACAGACTCAACACCATTCGTAGTCCATCCACACGCGTTAATGTTCCAACTTCCAGCACCAGACATTGTTGCACCGATGCTTTGTCCACAACCACCAATATTTAATATACTGGCACACGGCGCACCACCACCGCCACCACTTGTAAGACATCCTGTACAACTAGCATTTGTTGCCGCTGCGGAAGCACAAAGTCCATCCCATTGGTTCGAGCAACACCAACTGTCTAATGCACAGATAGCATTTTGACAAGCAATATCACTTGGGAAACCTGCTCCAGGCTGTGATTGGTCGCAAAACGGCTGTGCCAATAAAATCGTTGATGTTGACAAAAGGATGATTGTGGCAACTAATAATAGTTTAAATGTTTTCATTTTATTGTAGTTTAATTAGTTAGTAGGCTCAAATAATGTTCGTATTGCCTTGTATTCATTTATCATGCGCACATACACTGCAGGGTGCGCTTTTACAGCTTCAAGTAGATTTTTGCCTTGCTTTCCATAAAATTCAGGATAATATGTCCCAACTACCTTCCCTGCCATTTCCCCATCGGAACATTCGCTAATGTAGGAAGGAATTCTATAATCTGAAGGCAATGGCTTATCGAGCGTTTCACGGACAAAAACACGAATCGTTTCCATGTCAGCCAATATGTAGGTATCATTCAATCGCTCTTCTTCGGGAGTAAAAATTCGCGTTTGGGCAAAACCATTGAAAGAGATCACAAGGAAAAACAGAACAAATAAGTAGGAAGAAACTCTTCTGAGATTAGAAAGTCCCGTACACCTCATGTTATCGCCATTAGAATTAAACTTCATCGTATCTCTCTGAAAATATATACTAGTCAATAATTAAATATCCATCAACGTGGTTCAAGACCAACGACTTTCGTTCCTCTGCTAGTTCCGAAAATTCTTTGATTGACATCTTCAATAAATTTTCATCATTGGTTAGTATTCTATATTGCTCTGGAAAATCTTTTGCCCAAGCATATACACTTTTCTTATATTCAAGGTACTCGGCATAGTCATCGTTTGTCAATTCAAAGGTTGGGAAATCGCGTGGTGCTATATAATTGACTAGTTCGGTAGGCACTAACCCTTGCAATTGAGGGTATACATTATTCTTTGGAAGCAGGGTGATCATATACTGCTTGTATGAAAAGGTAAAATTAGCATCATCCAAACGGTTCGACTCATGCGCATAAACATCAAATAAGTCAAGATTGTAAAGCACTTCGTAATCTACCTCACATTCACTGCAATTAGCCATTTCAACTTCAAAAGACTCTTTGAAATAATAATTGATTGCTGTGTACATTTCTGGAGAATTATTCCAAATATGTTCCCACTGTGTTGGGTTGTAATGTCGAACGATTACTCGATTTAAATCAGCTTGATGTCTTGTTGTTGATTGTCCAAATGAAAAAGTTGCCAAAAGCAAAAGTCCAATAGATAATGGTAGTCGCATAGATGTGTAGTTTAGTGTCATTTTAATATTGACCTATAATTTTTATGGTGCTAATTTACAACACTTAAGCCGGTAAAAAAATTAATAAGGCGCGGCTGTTAATATTTGAACGGGTTCATTGGTTTATGTTTTAATAGGGACTTTATCTTTGGTTAACACTAAATATAAATTCGAAGATAAAGGGGATAGCAAGTATCAACTCAAAAGTAGATGATTGCAATTGAGAAATATAGTAGCTGAACTATTTGGCGTGTAGATAGTTGTGAAAAAATGGTCTCAATTTTCTATTTTTTTCTTTGATTCAATCAAGTTTATCGTTTTCTTTAAACCGCTAATTAACCCATAAATTCGACAATTTCATGATTGAGATTGATTGCGCTACGATTCGAAAAATCGCAGACGACATTATTATTTTAGAGAATAAAGATACGTTCGAAATTGAACTTGCCGATGCAATTCAAATCAATGCTGCCTACGAAAGACTATCAAATGGAAGAGAAGTCTATTCCATAATGAACACCGCACAATCATTTAACAGCTTCTCAAAAGAAGCGCAAGAGTATCTGGCAAGAACCGCACCCTTTGTTCAATCTAATTTATTGGCTGCATCTGCAATTGTGGTGACAAATTTGCCGAACCGCCTGCTCGCAAAGTTTTTTATCAACTTTTATAAACCAGCCTACCCGATAAAAATCACCTCGGATGTGAAAGAGGCTGAAGCTTGGCTAAAGGAATTAAAACAGAAGAAATCAGGTCTGAGGGTCTGAGGATTTCGTTTTTAGTGCCCTCCAAATGATGTAAATTCCAGCTAGAATAAATGGAATACTTAACATTTGTCCGGTATTAATCGCCCATACCTCATCGCGTTCTGTTTGACCTAACTTTACAAACTCTACGATAAATCGCGCGCCAAATAATAACACTAGAAATGTTCCGAAGATTAGCCCTTGCTTCTTCCATGCGTCTCGTTTCCAATACATGTACATGAGTACAGCGAAAATTAACAGGTAGCACAATGCCTCATACAATTGAGCTGGATGACGCACTGGTATCATGTCCCAAGGACAATCGTACGGTGGGTAGCAATCGTGGTGCAAAAAGCGGAATCCCCACGGCATATTTGTCAACGTCCCTACCATCTCATGGTTGGCTAAATTACCGAAGCGTATAAAGGTTCCTGCGATGGCAATGGGGGCAGCAATTCTGTCGAGAATATACATGACGGGCATTTTAATCACGCGTTTTGAATAAAAGTAAAGCGCTATGATGATTGCAAATGCTCCACCGTGACTTGCCAAGCCTCCTTCCCAAATTTTCAAGATATCCAACGGATGGGAGAAATAACCGCGTTCCATTAAAATTCCCTCTGGCGTAAATTGATCGAAATAAGGTCCATAAAAAAGGACATGTCCCAAACGCGCACCAATAATCGTTGCCAACACCATGTAAAGTACCAGTTTGTCCAAAAGCTCCTCTTTTATCCCTTCCTTTTTGAACATGCGTTTTATCACGAAGTAGCCTATGATAAGACCTGACACAAAAAGCAACCCATATAAATTAGGTGTTTTATAGCCTTCAATTAATTCCGAGTCAATTGACCAATTTATTGCAAAAATCACGCTTTTCTGTTTTAGAATTTGGCTTAAAGATAATGTATTTTGATACTATTATTCAAGAACAAAGCTTATATTCGTAAACGTGAAGTTGAGAACCATCATATCGCTAATTGTCGTAGCCGCGTTTACCACTGCTTGTCCAGGATCGGTGTACAACAATGATCAACTAAAAGCGATCCAAAAGAATGGGATGGATTTTCCTGAATTGAGGAAGATGTACTACAATGGAATTCACTTTATGATTTGCGACTTTTTTGTCAATGATTATTCTGACAATTACACCCTCATGGACAATGCTGAGACCAAAATAATCTACTCGATGGATTTAAATTTCAGTGTTGAAACTTTTGACCCTAGAGATGTAGAAACAATTCAGTATGCCTTTGATCAAGATATTTCTCCGTTGGATGCCGTGCATGACAATTACATTATTCGGCGTCAGAAATCCTTGTATGAACCTTCAACTTCTATTAAAAAATCAACGCCCAAGTCGGTCAAATATCCAGGTTACATTCAAGTGGTGAGTGGTTCGCCTTATTCAAATGAAAATCCATCTTCTTACTTTCTAGCGACCCTAGAAATTGAAGGAGAATACTTTGTTTTTCAAATGATTGGTACACACAAAAATATGGGGTATTTGTACGATGACTTTATCGATCTCCTTTCTTCTGTACAAAAATAATGAACCATCAACAATTTATTGATCAGCTTAAAGAACAAATTACATCGTTGCCCGGAGAAAAAGCGCATGCATCGCTTATGCCAATCAATCGCCCGTTTACGAGTGAATCACTTCAAAATATAGATGATTACCGAAAGTCTGCAGTTGCGATTGTGCTTACGCCAACCGAAGATTTCTTTTCGAGTGTCTTGATTCAACGAAGCAGTTACGAAGGAGTCCATAGCTCACAAGTGAGTTTTCCTGGAGGGAAAATGGAATCCACTGACCCAAATCTAGTTTTCACCGCTTGTCGCGAATGTGCAGAGGAAATAAATTTACCGTTGAACGAAAAACAATTGATAGGAGCACTAAGCCAAGTATTTATTCCCGTGAGTAATTTTCTCGTGCAACCCTATCTGTTTTTCGTAGAAGAACTACCTGAATTAATGCGAGAAGAACGAGAGGTTGCTGAAATCATTCACTTCGATGTATCCATTCTCAAAGAAGAAAGTATTCTTCAAATGGGCGATGTACGCATTGGGGAGACGTTACGACGCAAAGACGTTCCTTACTTTTCTATTGAAGATTATAAAGTATGGGGAGCAACAGCGATGATGTTGTCCGAACTCAAGGAAATTTTACTCAAACTGGATTAAAATCTAAATCTTCCCACTCCAAATGCGGATGAAATGCTGTTTGAACCTTTTGTAAAGAAAGACAAGGCATCTCTTGATGAAATTCCAAATTCGTAGGTTCCTCCTTTCAATACAAAGTTAATTCCCAGCGGAATGTTGTGCTCATAAATTCCACCACCAAAGTAACCCGCGCTCAACACTAACCATTTGACGGGACGAATGTCTCCACCTATAGAATAAACTGGATTTTGAATTCCACCTGGGTTCTCCGTATTAAACGGTGCGACGAAATCGACTCCAACGTTTGCAATTTTTCCGATGGCCAATTTAGCACCAAGTCGGATGTTTGCTGCATTGTTGATTGTCACTTTTTCCTCACCTTCCAGCACCAACAATCCACCATCTTCTAAAAATTGATTCAAAGATCCTGTGATGTTGTAGTTTGTTAATCCTTCCATGCTCATGTTCGCAATCAACGTGTCGCGAACGCGGTAGACATTTCGCTTATACGTAACAGAACCGAGGTTATTTACCGCCAATCCAACAGTCAACTTACTGAACAAACGCGCGCTCAATGATACATCAACTCCATATCCATTCCCAACGGTCTTAGGAATACTTCCTTTTTGGGTATATGTCGAACTATTCGATTCTGCAATTGCGCCGTAATCAATTCCCGAATTTGGCGAAATGGATGAGTACATGCGAATACCACTAGCATCAGAAGTCATACTGAAAAGTGCCGTTGACTGAATAAAACGTCCTCCAATTCCTGCCGATAAAGCAAAGGTCGAATCGCCGAACAGTTTTTTTCCGTAGCCAAAATTGTAATAACGGTTCCACGCGTATTGAATTTCAGAACCACTCGTCAAGGCACTTAACTGTAACGGTACAGAAGCTGTTCCATAAGCAACGTGATCCAATGTATCTTGAGAAACATTCCCATCATTATTAATAACCGTTGTATCATCACCGTAAACTACAGTCAATTGATCGAAATATTGAGACGCTCTTCCGTTAAAGATTAAATCTGTCGTTTGGTCGCTCGTTTTTGAATACCAATGCATGCTTTCCTGCACATTGAATGCGATCCCACCAAACTTTTCGCTTTGAAATGAAAAACCGAGCCAGTTGTAGGAGAAATCAATGGAAATACCAGCTCTTGAATATTCTGAGGCATACTCTTTTTGTTCTTGCCAATTTGCTCCACCTTGCTCCTTCCCCATCATATCATTTCTGATACCCGTGAAAAGTTTTCCTAATTTTTCTGAATCTAATTGATCCGAATAGATCCCTAAACTGAATTCGGTAGTACCCATTGTGAAGCGCTTTCCTTCATAACCTGTACCCCAACCGAGCATCGAACTGTTGATGCCGTTGCTATGGTAATCCGTAACAAACGTCGTTGCAACTCCCTTTCCAACAGCAGGATAGGCTACGCCTTGCGTTTGAGCAAATAAGTTCACTTGAAAAAGTAAACAACCAAAAATCAAAAAGGGGATTGTAGTTTTCATAAAGTAGCGTTTTATTTAACGGTACTAAAGATAAAAGGATTTATTTAAAATCAAAAAGAGGAACAAATCTAAAAACTTGTTCCTCTTTCTGCTAAACCATGCTAAAACTATAAAACTAGAAACAATGGTAAACTACTCCACTGTCCTTATGAGTACAAATTTAATAGTATTTATTATTCCCGTGCAAGATTAAATGTAAAAAAAATGTTAAAGTTTTTTACTTAGTTCAAGGTTAGAAAGTTCAAAAAGTTCAAAGATATGATTCTTTGAGGGATTGCTAATCGTTTCAAGAATTCCATTGAACTTTGAACTCTTTTAAACTTTGAACTGTTGGAACTTTGAACTTTGAACTTTCTAACTTTGAACTATATAACAATATCACTCAACGAAACATCCAAAATCATCATGATTAAAAATCCTCCGATAAATCCAAGTACGGCGACGTCTGTGTATTTGTCGCGCTGGGTTTCGGGAATTACCTCTTCGACAACGACGTAAATCATGGCTCCCGCCGCGAATGCTAGTGCGAAAGGTAAAATTGGTTGCATATAGATGACTGCAATTGCTCCAAGAACTCCGAAAATTGGCTCAACAACCGCCGAAAGTTGTCCGTAAAAGAAACTTTTTCGTCGACTAATTCCGTGTCTTCTTAATGGCATCGCGACAGCAAATCCTTCTGGAAAATTTTGAATTCCGATACCAATTGCCAAGGCTACTGCTCCAGCGATGGTGGCACCGTCCATTCCTAAACTTGCTGCTCCAAATAAAACTCCGACGGCCAATCCTTCTGGAATGTTGTGCAAGGTGATTGCCAATACAAGCAGCGTACTTCTGTGCAACTGGGTCTTCACCCCTTCTTTTTCTTCTTCCTTAAAGTTAATGTGCAAGTGAGGCATCACTTTATCCAATCCGAACAAGAAAATAGCGCCTAGGAAAAATCCGACTGCGGCTGGCATCCACGACATTGTTGGGTACATCGTTTCTGACATTTCAATCGCAGGATTCAACAACGACCAAAAACTCGCTGCAACCATGACACCACCCGTAAAACCAAGCATGCCGTCTAACAATCCTCGGTGCAAGGTCTTGAATAAAAATACCAGTGCAGCTCCCGCAGCAGTTAAGAACCAGGTAAACGTTGTCGCGTAAAATGCCGCTAAAACTGGGTCAATTGATTCGAAAAATTCAAGTATTGAATGCATCATAATACGTCCATTTTGAAATAAGTTAGACAAATCTAACAATTTTTGGAAAAGAATAAATAAACGCGGCTTAAATTTTAACCATAGTCGGAGAATTCGCTTCAAGGTCCTCCCAGTCCTTCCGGTCCTCCCCCTGCACCCCCTCCGAAGGGGGAAACGAGCCGTGCCCACTTTTCTTTCCTGCCTGTCGTCAGACAGGGAGCTTATTAGCTTAACCCGTTAAATAAACTGAAAATCCAGTTTTACGAAGCAGAATTAAGATTCCCCCTTCGGAGGGGGCGCAGGGGGAGGACTGTATTAGGTGATAATTACCCCTCAATAATATCCAGAAGAAAACCAAAATCCTTGAAATCAATCCAACTTAAATGGTTAACTTTGCGCCAAATTTTAGAAAACAAACACAAGAAAATGGCAACGAACAGAACATTCACAATGCTTAAGCCTGATGCAATTGAAAACGGGCACATGGGGAATATTATCCAAATGATTATCGACGCTGGTTTTACAATCAAAGCGATGAAATACACGCGTTTATCAGAAGATCAAGCAAAGAAATTTTACGAAGTACACGCAGAACGTCCATTTTACATGGAATTGGTTGAGTACATGACTTCAGGTCCTATCGTAGCTGCTATTTTAGAGAAAGACAACGCGGTTGCTGACTTTAGAGCATTGATTGGTGCAACTGATCCAGCAGAAGCTGCAGAAGGTACAATTCGTAAGAACTATGCAGAATCAAAAGCGAAAAACGCTGTTCACGGTTCTGATTCAGACGAAAACGCACAAATTGAAGGTGAATTTCACTTTTCTGCTTCAGAGATATTTTAACTAGGAATTTAACACAGATGGTTTGCGGTTAGTTTAACCACAAAGCGCGCAAAGTAAAAGTGAAGCCATTGGCGAAGAAAGAACACTAAGAGATCAACTGCGTTGATGTTGGATGGTTCATTAAAATTTCTTCGTGTGACAAAGGCAATGACTATTGCCTTATTCCTTGCGCCTCCTTTTTGCCAGTAGAACTTTTAAAATTCCTTTGCGCACATAGCGGTTAGTTTAACCACAAAGCGCGCAAAGTAAAAGTGAAGCCATTGGCGAAGAAAGCACACCCTGTCTGCGACTGGCAGGAAAGATATCAACTGCGTTGATGTTGGATGGTTCATTAAAATTTCTTCGTATGACAAAGGCAATGACCATTGCCTTATTCTTAGCGCCTCTTTTTGCCAGTAGAACTTTTAAAATTCCTTTGCGCACTTGGCGGTTAACTTTACGTTACTCATTTTATATCTTAAACGCTCCATTCGAACATTCGGGTGGAGCATTTTTTTTGCTAGAAATGATTACATTTGAATTCAAACAAAAATCACATGAACAATTACACTTCAACGGTAGAAGAACGCTTTATAAAATATGCCAAAATTGATACCACGGCAGATCCAAATTCCACGTCTTTTCCTTCCTCAGAAATTCAGAAAGACTTAGGACGAGAATTGGTGAAGGAACTACTTTCGATGGGAATCAACGATGCGGAAATGGATGAATGGGGATATGTATTCGCGACCATTCCGAACAATACCGACAATGAGCAACTACCGACGATTTGTTTTTGCTCACACATGGATACAGCACCCGATTGCAGTGGAACGAATGTGAAACCGATTGTTCACCGCAAGTACGATGGAAATCCAATCACGCTTCCAGACGATCCAACGCAGGTCATTACGACTGAAAAGCATCCGTATTTGAAAGAAAAAATTGGGGACGATTTAATTACAGCAAGCGGATTGACTTTGCTCGGTGCCGATGATAAAGCTGGAATTGCAATCATTATGGATTTTGCACATCACCTCATCAATAATCCTGAGATTCCTCATCCAACAATTCGAATTTTGTTTACACCCGATGAAGAAGTTGGTCGCGGAGTGGATCATTTGGACATGAAAAAATTAAATGCCGATTACGGATATACTTTGGACGGTGGTGTTCTTGGTTCCTTGGAAGATGAAAGTTTTTCTGCAGACGCCGTGAAAATCACCATCAACGGAATCAGCGCCCACCCAGGTTACGCGAAAGGAAAAATGGTCAATTCATTGAAAGTCGCTGCTGAATTTGTGGCTTCTTTGCCGAAAGACAGTTGGTCGCCTGAAACGACGAAAGACCGTGAAGGATTCGTACATCCCGTTGCCATCAATGGTGGAATGGAACAAACGACGGTGAATTTTATCATTCGTGATCACATTACCGCAAAATTGAAAGAATACGAAACGCGACTGGAAGATTTGTTGAAGCAAACGCTTTCCAACTATCCAAAATTGACCTACTTGTTTGAAGTCACTGAACAATACCGCAATATGAAGGAGATCATCAAAGATGTTCCTTTTGTGACAGATTACGCCATTCAAGCGATGGAACAAGCCAACGTGAAACCGCTTCCGACGATTATTCGTGGAGGAACGGACGGATCGCGTTTGTCGTTTATGGGATTGCCTTGCCCGAATATTTTTACGGGAGAAATGGCGATTCACTCACGTCATGAGTACGTAAGTGTGCAGGACATGGAAAAAGGCGTTGCAACGTTGACGGAACTCGTTCAAATCTGGACAAAACACTGCTAGATGAATCATTTAAGCATCATCAAAGATATCGAGGCCAAGAAATTCGAGAAGATATATTTTCTTCACGGAGAGGAAGCGTATTACATTGATGCGATCACGGATGCTATCATCGAACATGCACTGGAAGAACACGAGCGCGATTTCAATCAGTTCATTACCTACGGAAAGGACGCCGATGCGTTGTCGATTATGTCGCAAGCAAAGGAATATCCAATGATGGCACAACGCAAGTTAATTGTCATCAAGGAAGCGCAAGATTTCAAAGGGATGGAGGATTTGACGCCTTACTTTGAAGCGCCCTCGGAACAGACGGTGTTTGTGGTGAATTACAAGTACAAAAAGTTCGATTCCCGCAAAAAATCGATCAAAGCGGCGCAAAAAAATGGATTGCTGTTCAATTCTGAGAAAGTTCCCGAATATAAACTGGTGGATTGGATCAACGGTTTTGTGAAAACGAAAGGCTATTCCATCACGCCAAAAGCGACCATGCTCCTGGCTGAATTTTTAGGAAATGATTTGTCGCGCATTGCCAATGAACTAGAGAAGTTGGAAATTCTTCTCGAAAAAGGAACGAACATCAACGAGATTCACATTGAAGAAAATATTGGGATTTCGAAGGACTACAATATTTTTGAATTGGCAAACGCCATCGGAACGCGTGATGTACTCAAAGCAAACGTGATTGTCGATTATTTCGATCACAATCCGAAAGCGACCTCGCTCGTTCCTGTGGTATCGAATTTATTCAACCTCTTTGCGCGGGTGATGAAAATTCACTTTTTGGGAAATCAATCACGTGAAAACCTTGCTAAAGCGATTGGAGTTCATCCTTTCGTTGCTGGTCAGTTGATTAACACCGCAAAAATTTACAACGCCAAGAAGGTCGCAGCAAACATCGCCATCTTGCATGAATACGATTTGAAATCGAAAGGCATTGGCAACTCTTCGTTTACGGAAGGGCAATTGATGAAAGAACTTATTTACCGTTTGATGCACTGATGCGCTTATTTTACGACGAACATATCGCAGCTGGTGCAAAAACGCATGTTTTATCCGAAGAGGAATCGAAACACATTGTGCGTGTATTGCGCATGGAAAAAGGTGATCAACTTGGATTATTGAACGGAAAAGGTGGATTTTTCACCTGTGAAATTTCTGAAGCGCATCCAAAAAAATGTGCATTGAACGTAATCTCGAACGAACAAGCCGAACCACTTGGACATGAAATTCACATTGCGGTTGGTCCCACTAAGCAAATGGAACGCATTGAATGGTTCATCGAAAAAGCGACGGAAATTGGCATTACAGAAATCTCCCTAATTGATTGTGACAACGGCGAGCGCGCCAAGGTCAACATGGACCGACTATTGAAAAAAGCGGTTTCTGCCATGAAGCAATCACACGGAAGATTTTTACCGAAAATCAATGAATTGCAAAAACTCACGGATTTTATCGCCAAGCACCCGAACGGACTGATTGCACATTGTTACGAAGAAGAAAAAAACGATTTCAACAAAGTCTTTACTTCGGTGAATTGTCCTATTTTGATTGGTCCCGAAGGTGATTTTTCCACCCAAGAAGTCGAAAAAGCGGTGCAACACGGTTACAAAGCAATTTCGCTGGGTCCAAACCGTTTAAGAACAGAAACTGCAGCCTTGTACGCATGTATGCAAGCAAAACTATTGATCCCATGATAAAATTTAGTACACTTCTGGCATTTGTTTGCCTCACGCTTACTGGCTGGAGTCAGGGAACTTATCAATTGGCGGTGCTCAAATACAATGGCGGGGGCGATTATTACGCGAATCCCACGGCTGTCCCAAACCTTGTCAATTTTTGCAATACAAACTTGGGAACGAGCATTTCCAAAGATGTGCCTTACGTTGAAGTGGGAAGTCCCGACCTCTTTCTCTACCCTTTCATTCACATGACGGGACACGGAAACGTTGTTTTTTCTGCAGCGGAAGCGGACAACCTGCGCACCTATTTGTTGGGCGGTGGATTTTTACACATCGATGACAATTACGGCATGGATGAATTCATTCGTGTGGAATTGAAAAAACTCTTCCCCAACAACGAGATGGTAGAATTACCTTTCAATCACCCTGTTTTTCATCAGAAATACGATTTCAACGGCTTGCCAAAAATCCACGAACACGATGAAAAACGACCACAAGCCTTTGGCATTATCATCGACGGCAGACTGGTACTTCTCTACACTTACGAAACTGACCTCGGCGATGGGTGGGAAAACGCAGAAGTCCACGGAAACTCAGAAAGTAAACGACAACTAGCGTTGAAGATGGGGGCGAATATATTGATGTATGCGTTTACGCAGTGATTGAATCTACTATTTTGAATATGAAAACATACATAGAGGTTATTTACTCCAATTGTTAGTTCTAAAATTATAAAATGCCAAACAATTATAAAATCTTTAAATTTGAACCATTACCCAAAGGACATCCCAATTCAATGGGTTATCTAATTAAAGCACTAAAAGAAATTCGAACAAATCCAAAGAATCACGGTTATCCAAAAGATGAAGTCATAAGAATTCTCGCCATAGAAAATGATATTTCTGAATCTACTTCCGAACATATCAAATCGATTAAACCTTTATTATCTCTAGTGAAAGAATTTAATGAAGCTTTTATAGAGTTTAAAAAAGGACATGTCGCTGTTATAAATAAGCTGCATGAACTTTCCAAAATGGGTTGGTTCGTAAGCCCCGATATAATAAGGGATATTGAATATGACAAATTTCTGCATTTAGTGTATTCCAAAGAATCTTCAAGAATTGATGATCAAATACTAGCCAATTTTGCTCAAACAAACAAAGTGAATAAAATTCTTAGATCCGTAGGTAAAGAGTTTCCTAATAGATCTCAAGTTCTTGACGAGGTTTCGAAGGCATATGAAATTGGGTTATATTCGTCGGTAATTAACGTATGTTATTCCCAAGCTGATGGTATTTGTAATGAAGTTTGGAATTTTGGTTTTTTTGACAAAGATCGATCTAAAGATTATGCGTTAAAATTACATACAAATCTAAGTCAATATGATTATGGTTCTTCAAATTCATTCGTCAGCCAACTAGGTTTTTCAGAAAATGAAATTACCATAAATTCAGAAGATAAAATATTTAAAAATAAAAAGAGGCAGCTAATCACTTTTAACAGACATCGTGTCTTACATGGACATTCTACGGATTATGGAAATCAAACAAACGCACTTCGATCAATTCTATTATTAGATTTTGTTAATCATTTTGTATGTTTATATAGAAATAAACACCGTGACCAAAACTAGCTCAAATTTACCGCACGATCTACTAAAATACCAACTAAACCATTTTTGCTTATTTTTAATGCAATGACAAGAACACTTCTCATACTAATCCTCTTTTCCGCTACTGTTATTTGCAGTTATGGACAGTCGGATTCTATCAAATCAATAGACTTATACGTATTAAAGGTAGACTCTCTATTGCAGGATAACAAACTGTCTTTAGTTGAATACCAAGCTAAATCTTATTGTGGTGGTTCGCTTAAAGGATACTATCTGGATACGGAATTACTTTTTATAGCTTCGACTGATGCTGCTGAAATTGGTTATAGTAGTAACAATGTGTATTTCAAGAATGGCAATGCCGTAAAATTTGTTTACCATCAACATTTCGCAGAATGGGAAAAATACTCACAAATGTATCCCGAAGGAGAACCTGATAGTGACTACCCCTATAAAAGTATGACGTATGCAGATACAACATATATTATTTATTTTTCCGAACCACCTCAAATGACTAAGAACTCAAAAGGTAAATACATTGATAACCTCTTTGATAGTGATACTTTCAAATTTTGCGAAAAATGTTCACGAAGTATGCAATTAGAATTGGAGGGCAAAACAACAGAAGCACTAGAATTATTTCTAAGTAAATAGTGCACGAAATACCCAAATTTCCTAATCCAAATTTATATTAATCGGTAGTCTAACTCTTTGCGCAATAGGTTTTCCATGTTCATCTATCGCAGGATTCCATTTGGGCATATTTTTAATAAAGTCAGCCCAACATTGATCATAATCTTCATTTATATCTCTGTCAACAGAAACATCCGATATAGTTCCATCTACCTCAACCATGAAAGAAAGGTAAACTTTGGAAAACTCTATGACTGAATCATTGGCGAAAACACAATCCCAATCAAAATCTTCATGTATATACTTCCTTAATGCCTGCACTCCACCAGGAAACTGCGCTTCAGGATCGCACTGTCCGATAATGATCTCATTTTCCACAACAATACTATCAACCTCTCTAAAGGTTGTATCTGGAGGGGGTAACTTTTCCTGACCTAGGCAGCAAATGGAGCTTGAAATCACTAAGAATAGAGCTAAATTTTTCATATATCTTCATGCTCAACAAAGATTAAGCCATGGTTGGTTATTGTGGTTAATTCAACTAAAACACCTCATTACTCCTCCTACTCCCCCTTCAAATACTCATACGCCCGTTGAATCTGAATGAATTTTTCTTCTGCAATTTTAATCTGTTCAGAACCTGAATTTTGAAAACGATCTGGGTGGTGAAGCTTCACCATTGCCCGATATGCCGCTTTGATCTCAGCCAAATTTGCATTTTCGTTTATTCCTAAAATTAAGGCAAAACGCTTTTTCTGGTCGTAACTTCCTTTCTTTGTTGCGCTTTCTTTGTTTTCATCTCGTTCCTTTTCCTTCTGGTATTCTTGGTACATCGCGATAATTCGCTCGAAGGTGTGGGAAGATAATCCAAGATCCGCATTGATAATGGCGAGGAGTTTCAATTCACGTTCAGAAATTTTGCCCTCGACCATGGCAATTCCCACCAAAAAATAAACGATGTGCGTGCGTTCAATCTCGTCGGTGAGATGCATTTTTATCCAATGCGTGACAGTCTCTAGTTTTATTGGATGCTTGAATGAATACAGCAGTGAATCGGTAAAATTGTAATTGCTTCCTGGAAAATAACGGTTGAAATACGTATTGACAAAGACAATTTTCTTTCCTGCTTCGGTGCGTTGCAGTTGAATAATTAACGCGGCGAGCGCTAAATAGGCTTCCAGTAAATGATCACGTGTAAATTTATATTTCTCGGGAAAAATCCCTGCCTTCCAAAGTCGGTCAAAGCGTCGATTGTACAATACCCAAATAATTCCAACCACAATTGGACCAAAGAAAAATAGCGCAACAACATACTGTGGAATGTTGGTAACGCGATCAAGAGCAAGTGGTAGCGTGTTGAGCATGTGGAAATATAGTGAATATTTTGATGCGTTGCCTTCGACTCTTGTCTCCTTTGCCTTCGACTTCTCACTTGTTGTGCCTTCGACTCCGCTCAGTCACCAACAACGATTGTGACTCCCGCTGACTGAGCGGAGTCGAAGGCAACGGGACCTTAATCAACGATGTGCGAGAGAAATCTTCTTCACCTCCACCACGCCATTCTCCAAATGAATATGTAAAAAATAAATTCCTGAAGGTAGATCTTGCATGTCCAACGTGGAAGTAAAACCATCGGCAACAGCGGAGTGCATGATTTTTCCATTGATGGTGTAGAGCTCGATTTTCTTCATGCGCAATCGATCTGATTGAATCGTGACTTTGCCGTGGGATGGATTTGGATACACGATAAGCGTTTCCCCAAGATCAATTTCTTCCACTGAAATACTGCTGTTTGGATCGTGCTCAAAGCGGTAAATTCCACCCAAATCTTGACCGACGTACAATTCCAACTTGAGATTTGTATTGAGATCGTTCACCCAAAAAGAGCTGTAGGCTTGCGTTTCGATCCCTGCGTAATTGTTTGAAATCAGGGTGAAGCCATTTCCTGGAGCGAGATTGCCATCAATGTCGGAGTAGAAGTTGCAACGTCCGTCTAAGTCACCTGCAAACAAATACGTTTCGCCTTCGTGACGGAAAAAATGCGGAGAAGCATATCCATCTGGGTTGTCCGTTGAGACATCAATGTTGCCCAGTGCAGAGTTTTGAAGCTGAAAGGAAGGACTGTTTGCTGTTCCAATGTTTTGGTAATACATGATTTCCCCTGATTTTCGTCCGAGGATTAAATCGAGCAAACCATCGTTGTTTAAGTCGAATAGTTGAGGGAAACAGTAACCGCCCGCAGTGATCGTCACATTGTTGTTGTCTTTAAAATCAATGATTCCATTGTTGTAGATTGAGCCGCTTCCGATGGATTCATTTTCGTAATAAACGAGCGTTCCATCTTCCATGCCTAGCAATAAATCTTTATCACCATCCCCATCGATATCGCCAAAGGTGGGAACAGAACGATAGCCGTAATTTTCCAAAGTCAAATCCAAGTAATTTTCATCAATTAAAGTGAAAACAGGATTGTTGGCAGTTCCTGTATTTCGGTAATACGCCAGCGTACTTTCTTTGTCGAGCGGTTCTTTGTATTTAAAGAAATTCGCCACAATCAAATCTTCCAATCCATCTTCGTTGATGTCAGAAAAAACTGGAATGGAGCCTGTTCCGTGCTCAATCATTTCGCGTTGAAGAAAGTCATCCATACTGTAGACAAAGTTGGGAAGCGCATTCGTTCCTGTATTTTTATAGAAGAGGATACTTTTTCTGTTTTGTGATACGTTTCGTGCATTTGGACACACCAATAGATCTTTAATTCCGTCAAAATCGACATCCACAAAATATGCCGCAGGAAATAATTGCATATTGGCAGGGGTGGTATTTGAAGGAAACGCATTGTCGACACTGATCATGGGTGAATCGGTATTCGGCGCAGTTCCTCCATTGATGAGAAGTGCTAAATTCGTATAGGCAACATCTCCCAATATCAAGTCCAACACCCCTGAATTATCGTAATCCAACGCCAAAATCGTGGATCCAGAATGTTTCGGACGAATTGCTCCATCACTTCGTGGGTCGACAATATCTCCTCCAACACATGGTGGATTTGGATCATTCAAAACAATGGAATTGGTGGTAAATTCTTCGGTAAACTTCCCCCAGCATTGATTCTGAAGCACAAACTCCAATGAATCGGGAATCCCGTACAATTCCATGGATTGGTTTTGATGGTATTCAACGTGCTGTCCACCAATGCTAAAGGTGAGAATGTCAATATCTCCGTCAAAATCAACATCAATAATTGCTGGAACGTCAGCAGAACTCACGTACAGATTGGAGTAATTGTTGGGATATTGCGAATAGAGTAAATCGGTAACGAGTTCCCATTGAAGTCCATCAGTGATATTCCCTGTATTTCGGTAGACCGAAAGTCCACCAATGCCGTAGGTGAATAAATCCTTTCTGCCATCATTGTCATAATCGACCAAGGTTGCTCTGTAGCGTATATCTTCTGGAAAATACTGCGCGGCGTTGTAGAAAAGTTTGTAATGTCTGTTGATTCCAGTTCCTTCTTGCGTGTATACACGAATATTGTTCGAGCTGCGGTCAAAAACGAACAAGTCTAGATCCCCATCGAAATCAAAGTCAAAATCGGCTATTTGTGCATAGTTCAATCCTCCTGCCCATGGCGTATCCATTGAATCGGCTCCCACAAAGACAGAAACCTCAGGATTGTATTCAAAACTGAACTGCGCAAAACTGTGAATGGAAATCAATCCACTAAAAAACAGGAAAAGGTACTTACAATATTTCACGCTTGGTTGTTTACTAGTTAAAGACGAATGTCGCATTGATTCGTTGGTGAAGTAAAGTATAAATATCGCAAATAAATTGATGAAATTGAAAATGTAAAATTAACAGTAATGTACTTGTGGTTGATTTTTACCGCTAAGACGCAAGGGTAAAGGAGAAATTGAATTGGCGAAAAAGGAACGCCAAGAAGTCGTCTAAAGACGACTTTTCAGACCTTGCGCACTTACTTTGCCAGTTTTACATAAAAAGTTCTTTGCGTACTTGGCGGTTCTGCATCTACAGTTTGTGGTTGACTTTAATCGCTAAGACGCAAGGGTAATGGGGAAATTGAATTGGCGAAAAAAGAACGCCAAGAAGTCGTCTAAAGACGACTTTTCAGACCTTGCGCACTTATTTTGCCAGTTTCACATTGATTTGTATCGTGTGTCCATAATAATTTCCTTTTAACCCTTTAACTCTTTGAATTGCGCCTTTGCGTTTAATTTTACCACAACAGATGCGAGAAAGATTACTGGGGTGCATCAATTTGGTGAATCCCCTAAATTTTTATGAACAGTTTGTCTGAATCACGACGCACCTTTTTCTCGTGCTGCATGCTGTCGCTTTCGTGACGGTAACCAATCGGACAAACGAGCACAGGACGCATTTTTTTTGAACTCAAATCTAGAATTTCTCCGTAGCGGGCAGCATCAAACCCTTCCATAGGGGTAGCATCAATGCGCATCGTCGCACAGGTATGAAGGATTTGTCCAAGCGCGATGTACGCCTGTTTACTCGCCCACGTAATTCTTTCATCGTGTGACATCTCACCAATGATTTTCTTCATGTAATTGGCGTAGTTGATAATTTTTTCCGGGTCGACATTGCGCGTGTCTATGACTGCCGAAACATAAGAATCGATCAGTGCATCATCAATCTGTTCTTCGATACAAATGACAATTAAGTGTGAAGCATCTTGCACTTGGGTTTGTCCGAAGGAAGCAGCAACTAATTGATTTCGAATGGATTTATTCTCCACGACAATAAATTGCAACGGTTGCAGACCGTAAGAACTCGGCGTCAATCGCAATGATTCTTTGAGCACCTCAAAATCTTCTTCAGAAACTATTTTTTCCGAATCAAATTTCTTAGTTGCATACCGCCAAGTTAAATCTTCCAATATCTGATGCATGTTCCTTCCTTTGAGCCATAAAGAACGTAAAAAAATACGTTTTTAACCGTCCAGTGGTGAATAACTTTTTGACAGAAAAACAGTATTTCGATATGAAAAGACGGTGAAATGTCGCAATTTTAGGAAACTAAACCAAAAAGGACAGACGATGCAAACAGAAGCAACCATTCAAGAAGAAATTGATCAACTAAACGGCCAGTTGACTGGAGATATGTTTAGTGATATGGACATCAAAGATCAAATTCACAACCTCGAAATGAAATTGAAAGGAGTAAAACCGATGGACAGTCATTTTGATTGTGTGGGGTGTGGATCATGAGTTGAATTAAGGTTTATGCCACCTGGCATCTCGGCATCTCGGCATCTCGACAAGCTCGATGACCGAAACTCGATGATTGAAACTCGATGATTGAAATAGTTCATTAAATACGTAGTATTCGCTCAAAATAACTGTCATTTGAAGGATTCGGCTCTTCTTTGAAAATTCCGTACACGGCAGAACCGCTTCCTGTCATACTGGCGTAAATTGCGCCTTCAGAGTACAAATTTTCCTTTATCTGTTTGATTTCTGGATACAATTGAAACGCGGAAGTTTCAAATGCGTTGCTCAATTCATTTTTCCAATTCGCAATAGGTCGACGAATTATTTCTTCAATGGGGGATTGATTTTCATCCATCGTGACATTCGCATACGCTTCTTTGGTTCCAATGTGTAATCCTGGGTGAATGAGTTTCATGTAGTATCCTTTCAAATCGACTTGAATCGGTGATAAGATCTCACCACGCCCTCTCGCCAATTGAGGTTCATTGTCGACAAAAAAGGGACAATCACTTCCCAATGTCGCAGCGTAGTTTCTTAATTCATCTTTGTTTAAACCGAGATCAAATAGTTGATTCAATCCAATCAATGTATACGTCGCATCAGCAGATCCTCCTCCCAATCCAGCTCCCATGGGAATATTTTTGAGTAAATGAATGTAAACTGGGGGGAGATTGTATGTCTCTTTCAATACTTCATACGCCTGAACGACAAGATTGTCAGAAATCGCTCCCTCAATTTTCAATCCACTCTGATGAAAGCTAAACTCCTTCGCTGGCAAGATTTCCAATACATCCGTCAAAGGAATGGGTAGCATCACGGTTTCAATTTCGTGGTAACCGTCCGTCCTTTTGCGAAGAACATTTAAACCTAAGTTTATCTTTGCCGGTGGAAAAAGTATCATGCAACAAAGTTAGAAGAAGTAAACAATTTTTGTAACTTTCGCCTCTCAAATTAGAATGAAAATGGCAACATATTTAGATTTTGAAGAACCGATCAAAGAATTGGAAGACCAAATTATTCAAACGCAAGAAATTGGAGAGAATACCGAGGTTGATATGCAGGATAAGATCAACGAGCTGGAGAAAAAGTTGAAATCTAAGACCAAAGAAATTTTTTCAAATTTGACTCCTTGGCAGCGTGTTCAATTATCGCGACATCCAGACCGTCCGTATACATTAGCGTACATCAATGCGATGACAGATGGGCAATTTCAGGAATTACACGGCGATCGCAGTGTAAAAGATGACAAAGCCATGGTAGGTGGATTTGGTTTGATGGATGGTGAAACCGTAATGTTTATCGGACAACAAAAAGGCGTTAATACGAAAATGCGTCAGTTCAGAAATTTTGGAATGCCGAATCCTGAAGGATATAGAAAAGCATTGCGCTTGATGAAGTTGGCGGAGAAATTCAACAAACCAATTGTAACGTTTATCGACACACCTGGTGCATTTCCTGGATTAGAAGCGGAAGAAAGAGGACAAGGAGAAGCGATTGCACGTAATATTTACGAAATGATGCGCTTGAAAGTCCCTGTGATTTGTGTGATTGTTGGTGAAGGAGCATCTGGTGGTGCATTGGGAATTGGTGTTGGAGATAAAGTAGTGATGATGGAAAACACATGGTATTCGGTGATTTCTCCTGAATCGTGTTCATCGATCCTTTGGCGTTCATGGGAATACAAAGAGCAAGCTGCGGATGCATTAAAGTTGACTTCTACCGATATGAAAAAACTTGGTTTGGTTGATGACGTGATTAAAGAACCATCAACTGGTGCGCACAGAAATCACGAAGAAGCATTTAAATTGGTCAAAAAAGCGCTTAGCAAATACATCGCTGAGTTAAAAGTTATTGATCCAACGAAACGAATAAACAATCGCATCGAAGCATTCTCAAAAAGAGGTGTTTGGAAGTAAATAAAATTGAATTTGAAAAATCCGTCTATATCACATGGACGGATTTTTTATTTGTAAGCGATTCGATGATTGATCGTCCAACCAACTAATCTCTGATAAACAAACGACCATGAAAATTGCACTGTTTTTGGTTTCATTTCTTGCTGCTGGGCTTTTTGCAAGTTGTGAAAATCCTGTCGATCAACTTTCTCCGAACGATCCCATCCAGTTTTCCCAAGATTACCTCATGGCTTTGAAAACAGACAAGCCGCACGAAAAATACAGCGATACCTTGGCAGCTATTGACGTAGCAAAACTCTCAGAGGAACTTAATACTGTAGAGAAGCAACTCGCATTTTGGATCAACACGTACAATGCATTGGTGCAACAAAAAATCAAAGAAGACACTGCGACATATCGCGATGCTTCGATCTTTTTCAAAGAACGTAATCTAGAAATCGGTGGTCAATTCATCAGCTTGGACGATCTTGAAAACGGAATTTTACGTGGTAAAAAAACAGAAAAGAACGAAGATTTTATCGCTCAATTTCGTTTGGGAAAAATCGAACCTCGCATCCATTTCGCTCTTAACTGCGGCGCGACGTCTTGTCCTCCGATTGCCTTTTATTCAGACAAAGAATTAGACGCACAATTGTCACTGGCTGAAGCTTCTTTTGTTCAAAGTAGTTCTGTCTATACACCAGAAACCAATACGCTTGAAATCAGTGAAATTTTTAAATGGTTTGAAGATGATTTTGGAGGTAAAAAGGGGATTTTTGAATTAATGATTCGGTATGAGATACTACCCAAAGATGCTTCCCCGACGATTAAATACACACCGTATGATTGGAGTTTGACGTTGGAGAATTGGTAGTTTTTTTAGCATTGATATATCGAAATATTGCGATATTGCTAACTATCAATAAACAGTATATAGTTGTAAATGAATGATTTATACATTTACATGTCGCAATATTTCGATATTGCATAACAACGATCAGTCCCTAAAGCTACACAACATCATCTTTCCAAAATACCACACTTTAGTTCCATCATTTTCTTTAATTTCGCACATGCAAAAACCCATTGTATCAGTTGTAATTCCCGCCTTTAACGAAGAGCAATCCATCGGGAAAGTCGTCGCTGATATTCCCAAGGATATTGTTCACCACATTATTGTTGTGAATAACAATTCAACCGATAACACGGTGAATGTCGCGCGAAAAGCTGGAGCAATCGTACTTAACGAAGCGAGAAAAGGGTACGGTTGGGCGTGTTTGAAAGGCATGGAGAAATGCAAAGAGCTGGATACCGAGATTATTGTTTTTTTAGACGGTGATTACTCCGATTACCCCCAAGAAATTCCCCAAGTGATTGCTCCGATTCTAGAAAAGGACATGGATTTAGTCATTGGATCGCGGGTGTTGGGACAACGTGAAAAAGGTTCTTTGACGCCACAACAGGTATTTGGAAATTGGCTGGCAACTCTCCTTATTCGAGTTTTTTATAGAGCTAAATTCACTGATTTAGGTCCTTTTCGAGCAATGAAATTTGAATCACTCCAACAACTAAAAATGGATGATAAAACGTACGGTTGGACGATTGAAATGCAGATAAAAGCTGTGAAGAGCAGAATGAAGCACTGCGAAGTCCCTGTCAACTACAAACGAAGAATTGGAAAATCTAAAGTAAGTGGAACGGTAAAAGGTAGTGTACTTGCAGGAATAAAGATTATATTTGCCGTCTTTAAGTACCGTTTTTAAAATTTAAAATGCACGCTATCAATTTGACTATTAAATTTCCAACTATGGCCATCGTGAGGTTACTTTTTGTTTTCACCGTTGTTTTCGCCGCGTTTATCAGTAGTGCACAAGGTGTGCAGACCTTTGGTGGAACTATCATTGATCAGAAAACAGAACGACCAGTTGAAGAGTTGGAGTTGGCCATTCAACATTTAAACAACAAAAAAGAATATACAGCTGAAACTAATGATGAAGGTGTTTTTACTTTCAAAGACGTTCCCGTTGGAAAGTACCAGTTGACAGTTATCGATAAAGATTATAACAAAGATGCCTTCAACTTTGAGGTGACGGAAACCCACATTCCAGACTTGAATTTCGCGGTCAACCTTAAAGTTTCTTGGATGATGAATTGGGGTGATGCCTATGGCAAAGAACATTATTGGTCGCATTTTATGAGTAAGATTATTCTGTGGATTTATTTCCTATGCCTCATTTTAGTCTTGTTTTATAGTATTCTTCAGTTAACGCTTGCTATTGCCTACGTGAAACACAAACGGAATAAAAAGGCCCGCCTGATCGGCGGACAGGGAATTGAACCTGAAAAGCCCGTATACGATCCTGCAACAACACCCAAAGTAACGGTGCAATTGCCGATGTACAACGAGCTATATGTTGCTGACAGAATTATTGAACAAGCGGCAAAATTTGAATACCCACTCGATAAACTACAAATTCAAGTATTGGATGACTCTACGGATGAAACCAAAGATGTCATTGCGAAAAAAGTCGCTGAAGTTGCAGCCCGTGGAATCAACATTCAGCACGTTCACCGTACGGATAGAACAGGTTATAAGGCGGGAGCACTGGATGCAGCAATGGATCAGGTCGAAGGAGATTTTATCGCTATTTTTGATGCTGATTTTGTTCCAGACAGTGATTTCCTAATACGCACAATGCCGTATTTCCAGGATGATAAGGTGGGTGTTGTTCAAACAAGATGGGGTCATATCAATAAAGATTACTCAATTCTTACTGAATTGCAAGCATTTGGATTGAACGGTCACTTTGCGATTGAGCAAGGTGGTAGAAATGCATCTGGACACTTCATTAATTTCAATGGAACTGGTGGAATCTGGCGCAAAAAATGCATTGAGGATGCAGGAGGCTGGGAGCACGATACACTCACTGAAGATTTGGATTTAAGCTACCGTGCACAACTGAAAGGATGGCGCTTTCAATATTTGGAAGATGTCATTGCTCCAGCGGAATTACCGATTACCATGTCGGCATTAAAAAGTCAACAACATCGTTGGATGAAAGGAGGAGCTGAGTGTTTCATCAAAATGCGTAAGCGCATGATTCGCTCGAAAGGGGTGAAACTTGCCGATCGAATTCATGGATTATCACACCTTTTCAATTCTTCCGTATTCGTTTTTATTCTGATGATTTCCTTGTTGAGTTTACCTATTTTGCATATCAAGGATAGTTTTTCAGATTTAAATTATGTCATTCAATACGGGGTGATCTTTTTGATTAGTACCGTCTTCTTGATGTACTACTACTGGAACTCCTACCGTGACAAAACAGACAATCTGCTTCTTTCCTTCTTCAAATTTACAGGGCGCTTCTTTTTATTCTTAATGGTCTCCATGGGATTGGCATTGAACAATACCGTTGCAGTATTGGAAGGCTATATGGGAATCAAAAGTTCATTTGTGCGGACACCAAAATTTAATGTGAACGTGAAGAGCGAATTCAAAGGCAATAAATACGACAAGAAAAGTCTCTCCATTTTGAACATTGGTGAAGGTTTGTTGATGTTGCTATTTACCTACACAGCCGTAAATAGAGCTATCTATGGCGATTTAGGGATGGTTCCATTCCATTTGATGCTTGCTTTTGGATATGGACTCGTGTTCTTCTATTCTATTAAGGAATTAAAATCTTCCAACGCATAAGGATGCTTTGGAAATCATGGGAAATAGCTTCGTTAAGCGTCATCTTCCTCGTTTCCATTTTCGCAGTCAACTGGCAAACGGATCGCACTGAATTTCTATTTATTGCTAGTTTTTATACAATTGCATTTTCGGCGTACCTCGGACTGATCGCTCTCCGTAAAGACATTTCCTTTCAATCGTTTATTTTTCTCGCTATTGCTGCCCATGTGACATCAATGATTTTCTTGCCACATCTCTCCAACGATTTCTATCGCTTTTTGTGGGATGGAGAACTAACGACACGTGGTATCAATCCATTTGATTTCAGACCTTCTGAGTTGCTCGGTCACAACATGGTGCAATCGAGTCAATACATGCAAGAACTCTATGTTGGCATTGGTGAAATGTCGCAGCAAAACTATTCATGCTATCCACCGCTGAGTCAACTTTACTTTATTGTAGCGACCGTTTTTTCTGATTCGATCATATTTAATACCATCATTCTCAAATTGCTCATCGTTGGGACAGAAATCATTGGTGCGATTTATCTGATGCGCTTGCTGAAATTGTTTTCAATCGATATCAATCGAATGTGGCTGTTATTTTTAAATCCATTGTGCATTATTGAATGTACAGGCAATGCTCATTTTGAAGGGGTGATGCTATCCTTTCTATTCATCGCGTTTTATCACATCTTTCAGTCAAAATTAACCCTCGCAAGTCTGTTTTATGGCATCGCTATTCAAATTAAGTTGATTCCACTAATGCTCCTCCCCTTTTTCTACCGTTTTTTAGCGATTAAAAAAGCATTGTTCTTCTATTCCTTGACGATAGTCATCACACTAGGAAGCGGATTTATTCAACTGAACTCGCACAACATAGAAAACTTCTTGGAAAGCCTACGCTTGTACTTTCAAGTGTTCGAATTCAATTCATTTGTTCTGTATCATCACCTACAATTAGGAATGGTTGAAACCGGATGGAACATGACGCGTTACTACGGCCCGCAACTTTCTAGAATCGCTGTCGGAATTATTTTTACCCTTGCGCTTTATGGACAAATCAACGACTGGCAAAAATTATTCAAGCGGATGACCTTGGCGTTTTTCGTTTATCTCCTTTTGAGCAGCACCTTGCATCCTTGGTACATTCTTCCGCTACTTGCACTTTCGCTCTTTACCGAATATCGTTTTGCATTGGTGTGGTCTTTTGCCGTGTTCTTCTCGTACATTTTCTATGCATACAATGACAGTAATGCATTCTGGATGCGTTTTGTCGTGAATATGGAATACCTCCTAGTGATTGGCTACTTCATTTATGAGATTTGGCTCAAAAAGAAATTACGGAATCAAGTACAACCTAATTAAGGCACAGGATCGTGCCCATGTCCACCCCAAGGATTGCAGCGAATTATGCGTTTAATTCCTAAGTAAAGCCCAACAATTGGTCCTCTTTTCTTCAATGCCTCCACCATATAGGTTGAACACGTTGGTGTAAAACGACAGGTTTGTGGGAAGATTGGACTAATAATCCATTGATACACCTTGACTAAGACGATAAACGGAAAAATTAGAATACTTCGCAACAACTTCATTTCAAGCAAAATTAGGCTTTTTCAACGATTGAATGTGCACGCTATTCTTAAAACTGTAACAAGTTGTGATATAAATTCGTTATTTTAGGGAACTCTCTTTAATCGAAATAAGGTATGCGGTACATTTTTATCATTTTAAGCTTCGTTGGTTTTACAGCTTTTGGTCAACCATCTGACTCGTGGGACGAGGAAAAAATTGAGGTCAAAAAAGGCAGTGATTTATCGACTATCCTTAGCGCATATACCATTATTGCAGAGGGTTGGGATGAACTTGCGCAACCAGTTTTTTGGAAGCAGATCATGGAACTTTCTCCCGATTCATGTTTAATCAATATTGCTGAGTCTCGCGTTATTGTGGCTAAAATGAGTCTCGCTGATTGGAATAGTCAATCCGATGATCAAAAAAATAGTTACCGTGATAGTATTCGCCAATCGTATGCACTGAGTGAAGATGCCCGTATTTTTGTGACCTCAGGAAAAAATGATTTCTACAAATTCGATGTTGTCTACTCAAGCTTATCTGATGGAGTTGAAGCATTCGAAGCTTACGGTGTTGATCCGTGGTATGCACAAGCGATTTTATTGATTGAGAGTCCTGGACAATTAAAAAAATCACGCGCTGGAGCTTATGGTCCATTTCAACTAATGCCTGCTGTCGCGAGAGCACAAGGATTAACTGTCAACAAATACAGTGATGAACGGGAAGATTTCCAGCGAAGCGCTTATGGCGCATCTCGATTGATATCTCGCGTTTGCATACCTGAAGCTAAGCGAATTCTAGACACACATGGATTATCATATAAGGAAGAAGATATTTGGTTTCGACTTTTTGTTTTACATGTCTACCATGCTGGTGCAGGAAATGTGGCGGCAGTTGTCGACAAAATAGCGCCTACTGAAGGTAGCAAAGAATTGATTCAGTCGATGTGGCAGACAACAGCTGCAAGTTTTGGAAACAATTCACAGAATTACTCGCAATTGGCACTTGCTTCTCAGCTCATTTTACATGAAAAGGTACATGTTGAGTGTGATTACATTTTAGATTGTGCAAACTCTAACTAAGAGCTTATTCAGCAATAAATTTCATTGAAATAGAGTTTACGCAATGTCGCGTATTCTTCTCTGTAAAACGCTCACCGGTAAAAACATGTCCCAAGTGACCGTCACAATTGGCGCAAACAATTTCTGTTCTTCTACCATCAGCATCTACAACACGCTTTACCGCACCCTCAATTTCATCATCAAACGACGGCCAACCACAGCGTGAATGAAACTTTGATTCAGATGAATACAACGGAGCTTCGCATTGACGACAGATATACGTTCCTTTTACAAAATGATCAGTATACTCCCCAACAAAAGGTGCTTCAGTTCCTTTGTGAACAATTACGCGTTCTTCTTCGGTTGTTAACGGATTCCGTTTCGACTGACTCATTTATATCGCCATGTTATTAATTTCAGCCTCCAATTCCTTGACAAGCACATCCATTGATTGTTTCAATATGTTTTCCTTGCCTTTTTTCGCCTTAATGTAGATTCTTCCTCCGTCGTTGTCATATTCGAATGTGATGTACTGAATGACGCGCAATACATTTGCCTCGCCTTCTAAATCCATGCTGTCAAAATCAACACCTTCCAAATTAATGAATGCATTGACTCCAGACTTTGCAAAATCTTCACAGCCTTTTGGAAAAATCAATCCTCCATTTTTGGATACATTGTCAGAACTACTAGATAGTGTAAGACCATCTTTGTCAAGTTGCACATCTTCTACGCTGTATGACATCATCTCTTTTGCCATTTCGCCAATATCTCTGCCCTTTGGTTGTAGACCTAGGAAAACATTGAAATCAGGTACCATCGTTCCATTTCCTCCTAAATCTCCGAGCATCACAACTCCCAACTTACCAGAAAATATTTTTGA
This sequence comes from uncultured Flavobacteriales bacterium, assembly GCA_937876195.1. Classification (GTDB taxonomy): domain Bacteria; phylum Bacteroidota; class Bacteroidia; order Flavobacteriales_D; family Crocinitomicaceae; genus UBA4466. The sequence continues at coordinate 68,037 of CALEIK010000025.1, read as the reverse complement.
CATATCAGAACCCGTCGTTGCCAATGCAAATTGTGCCGTGCCTCCCATGGATCGTGCTAATTCACTAATGGCTTCAGGTGAATATTCATCCACCAAAGCTTGTAGTTTCACCATATCAACATTCATTGAAAAACCAGCACGGGCGTTTCCTTTTCCTAGTTTGGCAATCACTGGAGCTCCACTGTCTGAGTTGAAGAACATTTTCTCTTTAAGTTCGTCCGAAAAGAAATTCTTCGTCTCAATAATGGCCGCACCATCCTCGAACTTAACAACAGTTTGAATGTATGAATCTTTCACCAATGCTTTCAAGCTCTTTTTCTTCTCTTCGCTCAAATCTGACAAATCCGTATTCGATGTACTATAAAGTGAAGCTATGTTCATTCCAAATACCAAATCACCACTTTCTCCTAAAATTTCATCTGTGGCTCCACCACTCAAATCACTCTCGGCCTTTTTAAATACATCCACCATGAGCGATTCCACTTCGTAGTCCGCGTTTTGAACAACCACAATCGCAATTTTATTTTTAATGCCTATTGCAAAGTCACCGTCTTCGCTGTAATTCAAATCACCGGTGTTATAGAAATCAAAGCCTCTTCCTGTCATTTCCGCAATAAACTTGTCTTGATCTTTCAAGGTAATAAAAGCGTAGGTTGCAGCAGGATTTCCAGCATTGTCAATTGGACCCTCCACTGCGTAATAAAGCGGCACGGAAAAGTCAATCACCTTATCCAATGCTGAGAACTCAGTACTGAGTAACTTCCCCAGTTTTGGAATATTGGTATAATCACTTTTCGTTAAAATTGCTTTCAAATCTGTGTTCCCAAAAACGATAATGTTTTCGTTCTGACTTAAAAATGCTGAAGCCGCATCTTTCGACGTTCCAGAATTTGATTTTCCGCAAGCACTAAGTACGATTAAAAATAGACCTACTAGCACTACTTTAAAAATGGAGTTGATGTTTTTCATTGGATTAAAGAATGGTTTTTACTATTGCTCAAAATTAACGATAAAATCATTGCATTTATTATGCCAAATCTTTTTTAATGAATTGATACATTTGCACCATGCATTTGGTTGAACCATATTATCATTGGAGAAATTTGTACATCGCTTCGGACGATGATGCTTCGCCATTTTTTGGAAGGGAGTATAGCGAGTTTGAATTTGAAAATCGCGTGTACAATTTTTACATCCATCCGCAATGGGATAACATCGGGTCTTCTACACTATTCATTAAAATCATCTACGTGGATTATGAGTCGGGCTACGCTATTATTGAGATGATGGGAGAGTGGAACGATGCCATTGAAAACGATATTATGACGCTAAAAAGAGATGTCATAGATGAATTAGTGAAGATGGGGATCACAAAATTTGTGTTGATTGGAGAGAATGTACTGAATTTTCATTCATCCGATGATTGTTACTATGAAGAGTGGATTGATGACATCGAAGATGGATGGGTGGCACTTTTAAACTTTCACGAGCACGTTTCTTTAGAAATGCAAAATGTTGGAATTGATCACTACTTTGTATTGGGTGGTGAGATGGATATGTTGGATTGGCGAACGTTCTTACCTCATCAATTGTTTGCAAAGGTCAGTGAAGTTGTAGAACAACGATTAGGAATTACCTAATCTCAATCAATGTAAATCTTCGATGACATTACTTTGTTCCCTAAGAAAAATTGAACAACGTACATTCCCGATTTAATTGTTTCTGGAAGTTGAACTTTTTCCTTGTTCATTCCTATTTTTGAATTTCCAATAGTAGAGCTATGCACATATTTACCTGATAGATCAACGACTTTTACGAACATATTTTCAACCGATAGGGACTTAAATTGGATATGGAGTGTATTCACTTCAGAATTATATCCCGCATTAAATCCAAGATCCTCTGGTAGTTCATTGTTGACATCAAGGATACTATAAATCACATGCTGCGATAAATAAATATCATCACCAGAAGCGGTTCCATTTCCATTGGCAATATTAGACGCTACATAGAACGTGACTGGTCCTGATTCAACAGCGGGTGCTTGCCATTCCCAATCCCACGAGACATTTCCTGCATTGGAACTCGCCGATTTATGTGTTGCATAATCTCGTCCTAAATAAGGAACAATTTGCGTCCCAACGGAGCCAGAAGTGAGAAATGCTCCCGCCATATTGTTGTAATTATTATCCAATACAGTTGCTTGGAACCCCTCCTTCACATCCTCATCAACGAGCACAAGGGAAACAGTGTATACTTCATCTGGTATATAGGCTGTCGTAACTTGTAATGATGCATCATACAGTGTTAAAATATTCTGACTGGATCCATCGTTTACGGAACCTGCGTGACATTCTGTACAACTCAATGCACCTTCACCGGGCGCACCCGTTTTACCCGCTGGTGCTCCTGTTGAATACTTCTGATACGTTGCGCTGTACTCCGCTAGTTTTCCACTTGTGGATTGTAGGGCTGCGATCAAAAATAATCCCAAAATCAGTATGCACACTGTTAAAAACTTCATTTGCTCAATTGTCTAGTTTGCCGCTGTTTTTCCAGCAAATAAATTTAGCGATTAGTTCATCGTCCAGTTTAGGAGCATCCAATGGCATTGGAGCTACGCCAGATTCGTGACTAATCGCCGACAGAATTAGATCAGCGTTTTCACTGATTACTTCATGGCTATTAAACTCAAACCCACCTTCCGCTGTTGCGTCATGGCATCCGCTCACTGTACAATTGGTTTCAAATAGAGGTCGAATTTCCTCATCATACGAAATCTCCTCAAAACAATTTATTTCAAGTGCTTTGTCCTTTCTACAAGAAAGTATTAGACTACCAAGAATAACTACGCCGATAATTAAGTGTCTCATTTTGCTTTTATGAATAAGGGTTGAATTGTGAACCAAACAATTGCTGGGAAAAAGTGCATTGGCACAACAAGTCCTGGAAACATCTCTGGAAACTCAAGATCCAACGGAAGTGTTGCGGCAAAAGGCATTATGATTGTCCCAAATGAAATAATGGTAAACAAAAAGTTGAACACAATTTGACCTTTTGACTTGAACATTTTATCCGCCAGCCAATAACCGATTCCCGCCAAGACACATACGAATATGCATGCTCCAAAATACATTGGTACAGTCACCACGGAGGAAAAATCAAGCATTCCAGCATTTGCCCAGGAAAAAACTTCCGCATAAACAGTACATGCTAACCCAGATAATAGTCCCGCCGTTACTCCTAAAAAAAGTGTTTTCTTAAACATAGTTCTATTTTTTTGACAGTGGAATTGAATAGGTAATTTTTAATTTCTCAGGAACAGCTCCACCTGGTTTTCCGATTTTATAATGTGTTCTTTCTACCCAAAACACTCCTGATACCTTAAGTCCTGATTTTGTTTCACTCACTTCTGCTGGAATTTTTCTGAAGCGCTCTACACCTTTCATTTTCAATTTCCCGTGGATGTAATATCCCTTGTCTGTTTTTTCAACTTTGCTGGAATGGAACGAGATTTTTGGGTGATTCGCTTGGTCAAACCATTCTGCGGTCATCGCCTTTTTGTTCTTCATTCCATTTCCTGTACTAATTGACGACACGTCAATAGAGAAATTGAATTTTGAATTTTCGAGATCATTCTGATCAAATTTGACGTCCCCTGTCAATTGTTGAAATATTCCAGAAGGGTCTTTACTATCAAAAGCAATGGAGAAACCATCCCCTACTTTATAATCTTGCACAGATACTGCCATCGTTGCAGATGTTAGTAAAATCAGTGCTGCTAAAAATGGATAAACTAATTTTTTCATCGTCTTATTTTTTTTTGTTATTCAATAATTAAGCCATCATATATTTAGTAACGTAAGAAATTGTCATTGGATTGGTTAAATCCACTAAAAAAATGACACGTCTAATTAAAATCAAATTTTCTTCCTATCGTAAATCCTAGCCTAAACTGACCTTGAAGCCAATCAGAATAAGTATGAGGAATAAACTGTGTTTCTCCAAATCCAGTTGAATTGGTGAAGTTAATAGTGAAATTATGCCCAAACGTTTCAAATTCAACGGCCACTCCTAGACTGTTCGTATTGGTTGGTCTTAAATTGGGTTCGTCAAACGTGTGGAAATATTCAATCACGATACCTACCGTTTTTGTAATCGCAAAACGAGTAGCACCACCTAGCGCAAATAGTGTGTTTTGATCATCAGAAGCAACGTAGTTTCGATGCACAATCGTCGGTGCTAAATTCAAACTGAACCAAGAACCAAACTTTTTTGAAATGTTCAGTTGTCCACAATACGCCATCCGATGTTCCCAATTTGGGAAAGCACTGACCAATGAAATATCACTTGAAGCTTTCATGTATGTAAACGAAGCTGTTCCTAACACCGCCATAGAAATTGGCATGCTTCCCTTCTTTTGTCGCAAAAATCTATACTTAGCATACCCGTCAATCAATGAGCGGTACGGCGTTCCGTTTCCCTTACTTCGCCCTATGCCAATGTTGATATTGTCCGTAATTCCATATTCAAATGCCAAACGGATATCGGAAGAATTATCCAATCCGAACATCTGTTGAACTCCCCCGTTTGTTCCAGCGATATCACCAAAACGATGTTCCACACGAAATTCCATTACGTTTTTATCGAGCATTTCGGTCGAATGACCATTAATTACACGCGTAGAACTAAACACATCATCAACATATTCCACTTCATCTGGAGCGACAACTCCATCGTCAACAACATCTTCTTCTTGCCCAAATGAGATACACGGAATTAGAATAATTAAGGTTAAAATAGTTTTCATTTTCAACATTTAAGTTCGTTACGTTAATCAATTTTCAGATGAGACTACAAAATATCTAGGAATTTTGTAATACCATTCGAAAATACAAAAAAAAATTAATTACCATGGTAGTAAATTTTCATTCCTAGATTAAGACCAATAAATACGTCCCAAAATTGAGGTATATTATTACTTTTACAGCCACAAAAAGAACTATTTCTATGCTTACCAAATCTCAACTTCGCAAGAAGTACATTGAAAAGCGCCAAGCCCTTTCACCTGAAAAATTAGAATTGATTTCAGAAAGTATTTGTCACCTTCTCTTCTTTAATTTTCAACTGGAAAACAAGAAAATCAGTTTGTTTTTGCCCATCGAACGTGCCAAGGAGATCAATACCTATAAGATTTGGGAGAAAGCCTTATCGTTTGATGCGAAAGTTGCGATTCCGAAAGTCGATTATAAAACCAATCAATTAAAACACATCTTCTTTAACTCGGTGGATCAATTGGAAGTTTCTTCGTATGGCATTCCAGAACCTAAACATGGGACAGTCGTCTCTGCTGAACATTTTGACTATGTGGTTGTCCCTTTGTTAGCCATTGATGAACGTGGAAATCGACTTGGCTACGGCAAAGGGTTTTACGATCGTTTTTTGAGCAAGTGTTCTCCAAGATGTAAGTTTATAGGAATCAGCCATTTCGATGAAATGGAAAAATCCATCCCCGAAATTACATCCGCGGATATTCCACTGCACTATTGCATCACGCCGACTAAAATTCATCGTTTTGAGTAAGCACCAAGGAAAATTCCATCTCTTATCGATTCTATTAATCCCTGGTTTTCTAGTTTCTATCTTTCTATCCGACCACTGGGCAATTCCAATATCCTTTCTATTAGTTTCCTCTCTTATCATCTATTTTACCTTCAAGCGATAACTAGAAAAATCTTGTAGTAGTTGGTTTTACAACGCGCATTGACTGATTCTAGATGAATGAGAAACTTTTTACCGCAATTTTCGTTACATTACAGTATGAAATTAGTGCTACTACTTCTGATGTGTTGGTTCATTTCGGTGTCTGTAAAAGAGCCAATCTCTCCAAGAGCAGTTTTTGGTGTAAAAGTTTCTATTGGCGCGAATTCAGAAGTAACTTCCTATGTTTGCTATCTGTATGACGGTAGGACGTTAAGCCAGAAAAAAATGGTGGACAAAGAATCGTTTGTTAAAATCGTATCGGGACATTGGCCGAGTATCTACAATCCCAAACGTCAAGATTATTTTGAAGAACACAACATCGATTGCAGTATTCTAGTTGACCCAATCACCAGAAAAACTTCGTTAGGCTGTGCACCTTTTGATTCATTGTGGAAAATTCACTTCGGAACGTACCCATTTCAAAATAATTCGGAACCAGGATGGGGCAACAAGTACCACAGACCATCACCAAAACAGGAAAAGTATTTGTTCAATCGCTACGGAATTCGACGCATTGAGGCCGACTATTTTTTGGATACGAATTTTTGGATGATTCTAAACGATGTTACCGATCAGGATTGGATCAATAATTATAAGTCACTCTACTGATTTCTTCTTCTCTTTTGATGCCTCCAACTCTCCTAGCTCGGAGTTCAATTCATCCAAGGCATCGTTGTAAATTTCCTTCATCATTTTTTGATGCGAACCGTAATAATTCATTGAGGATTCAAATTGTTCGTCTGTGATATTCATACGCTGAAACAATTTATCACTCGAGTTGATCATTACTTTGTTGTATTCTGCTACAGACGGGTAACTCGACTGGATATACGATTCAAGTTTCACCAATTCAGTAATAACCTGCACCATTTTATCCCTTGGAATAAGGTTGTCTGGTTTTTTTGCATGTTCTATTCGACCAAAGCAAGATGCCAAGACAAATAAAAGTGCTATGGGAATTAATTTTTTCACCTTTGGAACAATAAACGTGAACCATTGCTAACCTCGTGAATTTCACCGTCCGAATAAACAAGTTTTCCGTTTACAAATGTCTTGGCAATCGTATTTGCGAAAGTTACTCCTTCAAACGGTGACCAACCACACTTATAAATCAGTGATTCCTTTGTGACATTTGTCGTGCTTCTTGGATCAACAACGACGATATCCGCAAAATAACCTTCTCTCAAATAACCACGATCTTCTACTTGAAAGAGCGTAGCTGGAGCGTGCGCCATTTTTTCTACCACCTTTTCAATGGTAATTTTTCCCTCTTTCACCTTTTCAAGCATTGCCAAAAGCGCATGTTGAACCAAAGGTCCACCCGATGGTGCGTTGAAATATGAATTGTTCTTTTCTTCCAATGTATGGGGTGCGTGATCCGTGGCGATGACATCAATTTTGTCGCTCAGCACAGCTTTCATGATGGCTTCACGATCAGCTGCTGTCTTTACTGCTGGATTCCATTTTATAAATGTGCCTTTTTCTGCGTACTGCTCATCAGAAAACCACAAGTGGTGAATGCATGCTTCGGCTGTAATTTTCTTTTGGGTCAGTAGAATTGAATTATCGAAAAGCTCAAGTTCCTTTGCTGTTGAAATATGCAGTACGTGAAGGCGCGTTCCATGCTTTTTTGCTAAGCGAACCGCCATCGAAGAGGATAAATAACAAGCTTCTTCACTGCGAATGAGTGGATGTTGCTCAATTGGAACATTCTCTCCGTAAAGCGCTCTTGCCTTTGCACTGTTCTCTCGAATGGTTGCTTCGTCCTCACAATGCGTCGCGATCAACATGGGGACACGGGAAAATAAATTATCCAAGGTTTCCTCATTGTCAACGAGCATGTTTCCAGTGGATGAACCCATGAAAATTTTAATGCCACACACGTTTCGCTGATTCGTCTTAAGCACTTCTGCTACGTTTTCGTTTGAAGCACCCATGTAAAACGAATAATTGGCAATGGATTGATTTTTGGCAATGTTGTATTTATCTTCGAGCAACGCTTGTGTCAATGTATTGGGCGTTGTATTGGGCATTTCCATGAACGAAGTAATACCACCTGCCACGGCTGCTCTAGACTCAGAAAATATTGTCGCTTTATGTGTTAATCCTGGTTCGCGAAAATGTACTTGATCATCAATGCAACCGGGAAGAATTAGTTGACCTGACACATCAATTACTTCGCAATTTTCGACGGGATTGATCGTGGATGCGATTTTCTCAATGCGTCCATTTTTTATTAAAATATCGGCAACAAATTGTTGTCCTTCATTTACAATCGTTCCTGATTTTAATACAATTGAATCGCTCATAAATCCATTTTGCGCATTTTCCAAACTCCGAAAAATGCTTCTTTAAATATTCCAGTACTCATTTTTGAAATTCCCAATTCGCGATCAATAAATGTGATCGGCACTTCGACTATCTTAAATCCGTGCTTTTTTGCTGCGTATTTCATGCACACTTGAAATGCGTACCCCTTAAACGTAACGCCATCCAAATTAATTGTCTCTAATACTTTTCGTTTATAACATTTGAATCCAGCAGTGGTATCCTTGATATTTATCCATAAGATCAATCGGACGTATACACTAGCGAAATAGGACATCAAAATTCTTTTCAACGGCCAGTTTCTTACTTTTCCTCCTTTGCAGTAGCGCGAACCAATGCTTAAATCTGCACCTGAAGTACATTCCGTATACAGTCGAATTAAATCATCTGGGTTGTGCGAAAAATCGCAATCCATTTCAATGATGTAATCGTACTTTTTTGAAATTGCCCATTTGAATCCGTGAATGTACGCGGTGCCAAGACCTAATTTCCCCGTGCGTTCTTCTAGATGAACTTTTCCTTGAAATTCTTGTTGCAATTTTCGGATTTGATCCGCTGTGCCATCTGGCGACGAATCATCAACAAAAAGAATGTGGTACTCTTTTTCTAGTGACATTACGGCGCGTGTCATATTCTCGACATTTTCGAGTTCATTGTATGTCGGTATGATAATTACTGTATCTGACACTTCCTTGCTTAATGGTCTCGCTAAAATAGGTAATAATAACTAATCACATAATAACGGAAGTGAATTCCTAACAATGTTTTACCTTTACGTTAACATTATTTAGTTAAATGCGTCGATTGTTCAGTTGTGTGATTTTAGCCCTTTTTCCAATCCTTGCAGTTGGTCAACTGAAAAAGAACATCGATTTATTGGATAACTGGCAGGATAATTCACTGATTAACAACACCTCTCTGGTCCGTTACAATGACTGCTGGGGATTCACCAAAGATGGAAGCGAATATGCAATTATCGGATCGACAGAAGGAACACATTTTTTTAGGATTTCTGAAGACGATAAACTCCAGGAACTTGATTTTGTTCAAGGCAGGTTCAGTTCAACAATGGTGATCCACCGTGACATTAAAGTATATCGGAACTACGCCTATGCGGTTTGCGATGAAGGAGAAAGCAGTTTGCAAATTATAGATCTGAGCTATCTCCCCGATTCTGTTCATGTCGTTGCTGACAATGATACAAATTTCGCGCGTGTGCATAACCTATTTATCGATGACCAGAATGCGCTTATGTATGTATGTTCAGTAACGCCAAAAGTAGGCGGAGTGCTTGTAGGACAAAAATCAATGGAAGTATATTCATTGGCAAATCCTGAACTACCTGTACTGGTTTATGAAGGACCGAATGACATTCCAGAAGTGCATGATGCATTTGTACGAAACAACATTGCCTACCTAAATTGCGGATTTGATGGCTTGAGGGTTTACGACTTCACAAACCCAAGTAGTCCTGTTTTCATTCAAAATCTGACCGTTTATCAAGACCAAGGATATAACCACCAAGGCTGGCTTTCACATAACGGAAGTACGTATGTTTTTGCGGATGAAACTGGTGGAAAGCGATTAAAAAAATGCACGGTCGGTGCTGGTCACGAAATAACCGTGAAATCGTATTTTGGAACAAATAGTGATGATAATTCAGTCCCGCACAACGTTTGGATTGATGATCATTTTGCCTATGTCGCCTATTACAATGAAGGATTGCGAATTTTTGATCTCCGTCCTCAAGTTCCACTTGAAATTGCCCATTACGATACGTATCCTACCGACCACTTTTTCAATATGAATGGAGCGTGGGGCGTTTTTGCAGGTTATTCTTCAGGAAACATTATCGTATCGGATCGCCAAAATGGTTTATTTCTTTTCAATTTCGAAGCTGCTGTGTTTTCTAACACGTCGACAGGAACCGTCAGTGTTTACCCAAACCCCGTGTTGAGAAATGCAGAATTTATTGTTCATATTTCCGTTCCTGAAGTTTCAAATTTTGAAATTGACTTGGTGGATTTAAACGGAAGGATTATTGAACAACATTCCATCTATAATGCGAGTTATGCCAAATTGAAAGGACCTGCTTCACAAGGATTGTACTTTGTAGAAGTAAAATACGATGACTACCTTGGGAAACCTGTAAAAGAGAAGATAAAGATCAGTGTTTACTAAGTCACCACACCAAATTTATTCAAATGGAATTTTATGACCTTGCTGTCAATACGCCTGATGGAAGCACTTTAAAAATGAGTGCGTTTAAAGGAAAGGTGGTACTAATTGTCAACACAGCGACTCAATGTGGACTTTCACCTCAATTCAAAGAACTTGAGGAGCTCCATCGCGCATACAAAGATCACGGGCTTGTAATTATTGGTTTTCCGTGTAATCAGTTCGCCAAACAGGAGCCAGAAACCAATGCAACAATGGAAGAACACTGTCTTTCCAATTTTGGAGTTAGTTTTCAGCTAACAGAAAAAATCAATGTCAACGGTAAAAATACGCACCCAGTATTTCGGTTTTTGAAGCGGAAATTAAACGGATTCTTGATTCCAATGATTAAATGGAATTTTACAAAATTTCTCATCGATACGAATGGCGTTCCGCACAAACGTTATAGTCCAACAACCAAACCTGGAAAATTAAAAACAGACATTGAGCGATTGTTAAACGATTGATTCACTCATTTTCGATCTCACCAACAACCTCCTTGATCAAATCCGTTTCATATCCTTTAGAGAACAGAAAACGGTAGACCTTCATTTTTCTGTTGTATTCATTCTTTTCTTGTGGAAGCATCTCGAGTTTTCGCTCAGCCAAATGTTTAAGATTATTCAGGTAGAGATCTTCATCAATCTCCATAAATGCCTTTTTAATGGAATATTCAGAAATATGTTTTTGTTTGAGTTCCGATCTGATTTTGATACGTCCCCATTTTTTTATGCTCACCTTGCCAGAAGTAAAAGCAGAAGCAAAGCGTTCTTCATTCAGGAAATTCGTTGTAATAAGTTCCGCGAGTAGGCGATTTCTGTCTTCTTGGTGGATTCCCCAGGAAATTAATTTTTGTTCAAGTTCAAACGAACACCGTTCTTGATAAGCACATAAAGCTTCCAGCTTGGTTTTCGCTTCAAGAAAAGAGTATTTACACTCCGACTTCATGTCAGAGTGTAATTTCCTCGTTGTTTTTATTCACAAATGAATACTGCAATAAATTCTGGGAAGACATTCCGCGCACGGGAACCCATTTTTTGTATTTCAAGAACCATTTCACTTGACGCGAGACAATTCCCTTTTTAAAATAGGCTTCCAAATAAGGATGCACGAGCAATGAAAATCCGTTCTCGGTCTTGTTCTTTAATAAGTAATTGAGATTGTTCTCAATTTCTTCTGCAAACAAAATAGATGCCTGTACTTCTCCTGTTCCTTTACAGGTTGGGCAAGTTTCAGATGTAATGATATCCGTTTGTGGTCGTACACGTTGACGTGTAATTTCCACGACTCCAAATTTTGACGGCGGAATAATATTGTGCTTTGCACGATCCCGTGCCATCGCATTTTTCAATGTATTGAAGAGATCCTTATTATTGGCCTTATCGTGCATATCAATAAAGTCAATGCAAATAATCCCACCCATATCTCTCAATTGAAGGACGCGGGCAATTTCTTCGGCAGCCTCAAGGTTTGTAGCTAGCGCATTGCTTTCCTGACCATCAGATCCTTTTCTATTTCCACTGTTTACATCCACAACGTGCATTGCTTCTGTATGTTCAATGATCAAATAACCACCATTCGACAATGGAACTTTCTTTCCGAAAAGCGCCTTGATTTGCTTGCTTACTCCGAAACGCTCAAAAATATCAAGCTTTCCGTCGTAATGTTTTATGATTTTTTCTCGACCCGGAGCAATATCAGCAACGTAATCCTTTACTGAGTAGTAAAGATCTTCGTCGTTGACGTGAATATTGGTAAAATCTGCGTTGAGCAAATCTCTCAAAATCGATGATGTTTTATCGATTTCACCCAAAATTCTCATCGGAGGTTTAGCACCAATCAAATTGGCATGCATCTTCTTCCATTTCTCTACCAAGTTCTTTAAATCCTGGTCGAGTTGCTCCAAAGGCTTCCCTTCTGCTACCGTTCGAATGATTACACCAAAGTTCTTTGGCTTTATGCTCTTCATCACTTCTTTCAAACGATCTTTTTCTTCTTGATCCTTTATTTTTTGTGAAATAGAAACTTTATTCGAAAATGGTACTAATACCAAGAATCTTCCCGCTAGTGTAATTTCTGCACTTAGTCGAGGTCCCTTGGACGAAATAGGTTCTTTTGCCACCTGAACCAAAATAGGTGCCGAGGAAGAAATAATATCTGATATTTTTCCTTCTTTCGGAATATCCTGTTCTGTCTTGAAATATTGAAGATCAGAAACATTCTGCTTGCCACGCAAAGTATCACGTGAAAACTTATTAAGTGAATTATACTGTGGCCCTAAATCTAAATAATGCAAAAATGCATCCTTTTCATATCCTACATCCACAAATGATGCGTTCAAACTAGGAACTACTTTACGAACCTTTCCGAGGTAAATGTCACCCACAGAAAATTCGTTATTCCCTTGTTCTTCATGCAACTCAATAAGCTTTCCGTCTTTGAGCAAAGCAAGCCAAACGCCAGTTTTCCTAGCGTCGACTACTAATTCTAAACTCATGAAAGCCTAATTTAATTAATAAATACACAAAAACTTAGTGATTGATTCACTAAGTTCTATGTTGTTGTAAGGAAGAAGTCTATTTTTTCTTCTTGTGACGATTTTTTCTAAGTCTCTTCTTACGTTTGTGGGTAGACATTTTATGTCTTTTTCTTTTTTTACCGCTTGGCATAATTCTTTTTATTTATGTTAAACTTTTTACTTGCTTGGATCAGTTGTTTTTCGTCAAAAAAAACACTCCCGTAAAATTTACGAGAGTGCAAAGATAGTAAAATCAAATTAAATACGAATACCTAATTTCATCTTTCTTTAATCCACTTTTACATTCGTTTTTACCTCTTCAACAAAAGTTTTTGCAGGTTTAAACGATGGAATATTATGTGCCGGGATAATAATGGCAGTGTTCTTTGAAATGTTTCGCCCAGTTTTCTCTGCTCTTTCCTTCACTATGAAGCTTCCAAACCCTCTCAAATAAACATTTTGTCCACTTGATAATGATGATTTAATTGATGTCATAAATGCTTCAACTGCCTTTAATGCCTCAACTCTTTCTAGTCCAGTTTCTTCTACAATGTTTGAAACGATATCTGCCTTAGTCATATCTCCTTGATTTTTTGATATATAATAATATTTGAGCACAAAAATAGATTTCTCTTTTTATTTAAAGCTTACTTTTGGGACAAAAAAATAAGAATTTCCCCAAATGAGTGATTTTTCCCGATTAATTACTGAATGGTATCGACTAAATAAAAGAGAGCTTCCTTGGAGAACAACAACTGACCCCTATTTGATCTGGATCTCTGAAATTATTCTTCAACAAACGCGTGTAGATCAGGGAATAAATTACTTCAAAAAGTTTAAAAAAAACTACCCTAATGTGAATGATTTAGCCAATGCAAATGAGATGGATATTTTAAACGATTGGCAAGGACTAGGATATTATAGTAGAGCAAGAAATTTACATCATTCTGCAAAAATCATCCGGGATGACTACAAGGGTGTTTTTCCACAACGATACGATGAAATAAAACAACTTAAGGGCGTTGGGAATTACACCGCAGCAGCAATTTCATCCTTTGCATTCAATCAAGTACATGCCGTCGTCGATGGAAATGTGTATCGTTTATTGAGCAGGGTTTATGACATTGACATACCGATGGACTCAACGGAGGGAGTCAAGTATTTTCAAGCTTTAGCAGATGAACTCATCGATCCGAAAAATCCCGCGATGCACAATCAAGCCATCATGGAACTCGGTGCCATCGTGTGCACGCCAACAAATCCTGATTGTGTCCATTGTCCAGTTGCACACAAATGCCTGGCTGTGCAGAATAACACCATTTCCCTCAGACCTGTTAAAAAGAAAAAAACTAAAGTGCGCAATCGTTACTTTCATTTTCTAATATACAACAATCAATCAGAGGTAATCATCGAAAAAAGAACCACAAAAGATATTTGGGAGAACATGTATCAATTTCCACTCATCGAAGTAGAACTGCCGGATACCGATTTGGGTGATCACATCAAACTTCAAGAAAGTGAATCGATAGAAATCGTGCATATTTTATCTCATCAAAGGATTATTGCCAAGTTTCATCACTTCAATTTCCTGCCTGAAACAAACACCGAAAATTGGTTGAAAATTCGTTCAAAGGACATCCAAGATTATCCGTTGCCGAGATTAATAGATAGATATCTTGAAAAGCATCAACTTTAGAAAAGAAATTTGTACATTTATAGTTAGGAAACTTAAACGAAATTATGGCAGGAAGTGTTAATAAGGTGATTTTAATCGGTAATCTAGGCAAAGACCCAGAAGTTCGACATTTGGAAAATGGGACGACAGTTGCCAATTTTCCGATTGCAACTTCGGAGAGCTATACGGATAAAACTACTGGACAAAAAGTCGAAAACACAGACTGGCACGATATTGTAGTTTGGAGAGGCTTAGCAGATGTTGTCGATAAATATGTGCGGAAAGGACAAAAAGTTTACGTAGAAGGAAAGTTGAAAAAGCGTTCTTGGCAGGACAAAGAGGGCAACACTAGATATACCACAGAAGTTGTTGCCGATGAATTAACAATTCTGTCACGACCCGAAAAAAATGACGCTCCGAATGCCCCTTATGAAAAAGAAGGGACTCCTGAGCAACCGTCTAAAGTAGATGATATAATTAATAATGATAAAAACGACTTACCGTTTTAAATGCATCCCATGAATTTAACAGAACCTCCGAGTCTCTTGCCCTTTGAAGGGGCATCTTATGCAGGATTTGGCACTACCGAAATAGTTTTTCTAATCGTTTTGTTTATCTTATTAATGTGTTCAGCACTCATTTCAGGTTCTGAAGCAGCGTTTTTTTCTTTGAGTCCAAGCGACAAAGAGGAACTGAAAAATCAAGACCAGAAAAGAGCAACATTTGTGTTGGGATTACTTGATCGACCAAAAAGTCTACTCGCCACAATATTGATTACCAATAACTTTGTCAATGTTGGCATCATCCTCATTTCAAGTGAATTACTTGCTAAATTATATGCGCCAGCGGACGCCAATTTTTTAATCGAAGTAGTGCTCATCACGTTAGTACTCTTACTTTTGGGGGAGATAATTCCCAAAATTTACGCATCCAAAAATGCCATGGGATTCTCGTTAGTGATGGCAATACCCCTGCACTATTTGAATAAAACACCGCCACTATCCTGGGTGAGATTAGGTTTAGTACGCGGCACCAATCTTATCCAAAAAACCGCTAGAAGAGGCAAATTCAATATTTCTTCGGATGAATTAGAACAGGCGTTGGCGTTAACAAAAGAGTCGAATACTTCCGAAGAGGATCACAAAATATTAGAAGGCATCGTTAAATTTGGAAACACGGAAGTGCGACAAATCATGAAGCCACGCGTTGATGTTTATGCCATAGAGTTTAGCTCTTCATTTGAAGAAGTCATGGCAATCATCCTGGACAGCGGTCACTCTAGAATTCCCGTCTATGAAGATAATTTTGATAAAATTCAAGGTGTACTGTTTATTAAGGATTTACTTCCTGCCTTAAACAATTCCGACAAACGTGATTGGAAGGAGTTTATACGAAAGCCATTTTTCGTTCCAGAGAATAAAAAGATCGACGATTTATTGAAGGAATTTCAAGAAAAGAAAGTTCACATCGCATTGGTCGTTGATGAGTACGGTGGGACAAGTGGGATTGTCACCTTGGAGGACGTCCTTGAGGAAATTGTTGGAGACATCACCGACGAGTTTGATGAAGACGAAATTGTTTACACGAAAATCGATGAAAACACCTATTTGTTTGAAGGAAAAACCACCATCATTGACTTTTGTAAAGTGCTAGAAATTGATGAAAAAGAAATGGAACTCGACAGCAGGATGACGGAAACCTTGGGTGGCTTTATTGTCGAACGAGCAGGTCGAATCCTAAAAAACAATGAGTTCATTCTTGTAGGGAAAATTAAACTTGTTGTTGAGTCCAGTGATAAAAAGCGAATTAAAATGGTGAAAGCCATTCAAATAAATGAATAGAATGAGGTTTTGGTTGGGGATTATTGGTATTGTAGTGGTGTTTGTAGGATGTAAAGAAGAGTTAAACATTCCTAAACCGCCTTCCTACTTGCGATTAGAGCTTCCTGACCACAGCTATACGGCCTATGATGATAACTGCCCTTATCAACTCCAAGTGGCTGACAGCTATAGTGTAAAGCAAATTTCTGATGAACATGGTCCAACCTGCCACAAAGACATCAACTTAGGAAAGTTAAATGGCGTGATTCACATGTCCTATATTGATATGGAAGAACCGCTCTCGGTATACGTCAACTACGCAAATGACAAGGTAGATGAACACAAAATCAAAGCTACTGCAATCGAAGACAAGCAATTCATTCTTCCTGAAAAGAAAGTCTATTGCACATTGTTCGAATTAAAGGGAGATGTTGCTTCACCGTTTCAATTTTATTTAACGGATTCAGTGTCCAAATTCGTCAGTGGTGTAGTCTATTTCAACTCAAAGCCCAATTATGACTCTATCCGACCTTCACTTGATTATTTGAAAGTGGATTTAGAGCATTTAATTGAAACGTTTGAATGGAAAAATTAAATGAGGTTGTATTAAGCTTGGGCAGCAATATTGAAAATCGTCTTGATTATTTAAAAAGGGCGGTGAATGAAATTTCAGAAAACCTTGGTGAAGTACAAAAAATCTCACCCATCTACGAATCAGAATCCGTCGGTTTTCAAGCAGAAGTTGATTTTTTGAATCTTTGTCTATTGCTAAAAACCCACCATTCCGCCCTAGATATTCTTCGTGAAACACAAGCCATAGAAAGGAAACTAGGTCGTACCTCTAAAACCCGCCATGGCTATACTTCCCGAGAGATTGATATTGACATTATTTTTTTTAACGATGAAATCATCCAACTTCCAGATCTAGAAGTACCTCATCCGCACTATTCGCAGCGAAAATTTGTTTTACTACCTTTAAAAGACGTTGTCTGCGAGTACATTGCCCCAATAACAAGTGAATGTCTAGAGGAAAAAATTAAAGTATGTAAGGACGCTTCCAAAATATCAGTGACCTCACTTTTGATCTAGTTACTTAGATTAAATCATTGTAATTTCATTTATTATACATTTTTTTAGTATTATTGCATCACAAACCTGAAATAGAATTTATTTAAAACATCCTATGAAAAAGAATAACATGAAAGTTTTAGCACTTATAGCCATAACAGGAACATTGGCTACAGGATGTCAACTCTTGAAAGACGTTGACTATGCAGTAACTCCAGATCCATTAGAGATGCACGGAGACTCTGTTCGAGTAAAAGTAGACATTACTTTTCCTGAGAAATCATTAAACAAGAAAGCTATCGTTGAGATTAATCCTTCTGTCGGAGACGTTGCACTTAAATCCATAACTGTTCAAGGCGAAAAAGCAACTGGTAACGGAAATGTTATTCAATACAAGCCTGGAGGAAGTGTAACATACACTGATGTTGTGGCTTATAACCCTTCAATGGAAGCTTCTGGTCTATTTGTAGAAGGAAGAGTTTTAAAAGGTACGAAAGAAAAAGACCAATTAGAGAAAACGAAAATTGCTGATGCAACGATCATTACTCCTTACTTGGTGCACAAAGATTTCAAAGTAATTATTGCAAAAGATGAATTCAGAAGAGTTACTGAAGAAACATTTGGTGCACAAATTAACTATGATAAAGGTCGCTCTGAAGTGAAGTCTTCTGAAATGAGAGATGAAGACATCAAAGCATACCAAGCATTTTTGGAAGGCGCTCAAAGCAACCCTAAAATTGCAATTAAATCGATTAACGTAACTGGATTTGCTTCTCCAGAGGGTGAGGAAGATAAAAACAACACGTTATCTACTGACAGAGCAAAAACTGGAACTGAAGCAGGAATGAAAGTTGCTAAATCGGCTAAAAATGAAGCTGCATCTGGAGAGGTTTATAACCAAACTGGAAGTGGTGAAGATTACACTGGTTTCAAAGCAATGTTGACTGCAGATACAGAAATGAATGAAGATGACAAGAACCTGGTTCTTCGTGTTCTTGAAACAATTGCAGGTTCTGCAGAGCGTGAGCAAGCAATGAGAGACATGGGTAAAACTTTTACTTACCTAGATAAAAACATCTTCCCAGCTTTACGTCGTGCTGAACTAGTTATCGTTTATGATAAAACAGGATACTCAGATGAAGAGTTAAAAGCATTATCCGTTTCTAACCCAGACACGTTGAATCTTGAAGAATTGTTGTTTACTGCAGCTTTATCTACAGATTTGAATGAACAATTGAGAATTTACAAAATCGCTGAGACTAGATTCCCAGAAGATTACAGAACTTCAAACAATGTTGGTGCAGTATTGTACATGCAAAACAAAATGTCTGAAGCTAAGTCTCAATTTGAAAAAGCAAATGGAATTCAAGACAACCCAGTTTCTAAAAACAACTTAGGTGCTATCGCTGGTGTTGAAGGTGACAGAACTAAGTCAATGGAATTGTTAGGTCAAGCAAGTGGTGCTGGATCTGAAGTTAGTTACAACAAAGGAATCTTGAACATTTTAGATGGTGACTACAGCGATGCAGTTTCTAACTTAGGTTCAGATGCTTCATTTAACAAAGCATTAGCTGAAATGTTGAACGGAGCTCCTGCTTCTGTTAACGCGATTGTTGATGGTTCTGATGATGCTGATTCTGCTGAAGGTGCTTACCTAAAAGCTGTAGCAGCTGCACGTCAAGATGACTTACAAGGAATTGTAGGTAACTTAACAACAGCTTTCTCTAAAGATGCTTCTTTAAAAGCAAAAGCAGCTAGAGATCGTGAGTTTGTAAAATACTTTGAGAATGCTTCTTTCACTGCTTTAGTGAAATAAGATATAAATATTTCTATTTCTTAAAAAGTCCGTGCACTAGGTGTACGGACTTTTTTTATGTTATTATTTCATTACCAAAAATGGAATTGTTCATAACTCCAAAAAACAACTTCTTAGTACTAAACGGATTTACCTCTTGGATTTTTAATTAATATTTCGGAAACATTGGTATAGCGCTATTTTCGTGTGCAAAACTAACGTCTTTCAGATTTGTATGCTGTTTGTTTCTGTGATACATTTGAGTAGAACATTTCAAATAAGATAATGGTTACGTCAATAAAATCTATTCTGTTTAGTGCATTATTTTTTATCTGCAATTACTCATCAGCACAGCTGATCATTTCTGAATATTTGGAAGGAAGTGGTAATGATAAGTGTATAGAAATATATAACACTACCGGGGGTGCCATCGACCTCACAGGATATAATATTAAGCTGTATTTCAATGGTAACTCCGCTGTAGGCGGTACCATTAATCTTTCTGGCTCAATTCCTTCGTGCGGTACTTTTGTAGTTTGTAACTCAGCCGCAACACAAGCTGGATCAGCAGATCAAACTAACGGTGGGCTTTCATTCAATGGTGATGACGCCGTTGGACTTTACAACGGCACCACCCTTCTAGACTTGTTTGGAAACATTGGAGACGACCCTGGTACAGAATGGACTGGTGTTGGAGGTGGAACAGCAGATGATGGGTTTACCAGAAATGTTGATTATTGTACTGGAGTGACAACAGACCCTTCAGGCAGTGGCGCTGCAAGTTTCACTACTTTTACCCCTGGAAACTGGACCTCTGTAGGTACTTCTGGCGCAACGCTAGGTAGTCACACGAGTAATTGCGGTGTCTGCGGAACGCCAGTGACAAATACAATTACAATAGACAATGTGTCTAGCCTTAATTATTCAATCGATTGCACTACCGGAGACGCTGGCAGTGCAGACATTACAAGTACAGATGTATTTCAGCCTGGAAATGTCTATACAGTTCAGTTATCTGATGCCTCAGGAAGCTTTGCAGCACCAATTGTGATTGGTTCTATAGCATCTACCAATAATAGTGAGACCATTAACTTTACCATTCCGCCTGGAACGCCTTCAGGAAGCGGATATAGAATACGTGTTACTTCTAGTGACCCAGCTGTAACTTCTGCAGACAATGGCAGTGATATTACTATTACACTCACTGGAAGTTGCACACCACCACACATGACGTCTGTCATCATAAACTCATGTAACCCAACATGTTCAGAAGGTTTTAATGAAATCGTTTTTGGTAATTCGGGAGATTACTCTTTCGATGTGAATGCCGCGGACTTCAACTTTGAATACGGCAGTAACGCACCACCGAGTGGCAATACAAATTACACGGATGTACTAGTGAATAACACTACAGCAATAAATAATTTGAATACCGCAGCAGGATGTCCTGGTCTCTTTATAGATGCTGTTGGATCTACAATTCCAGCAAACGCGAGTTGGATGATGGCCTATACTGATATCTGCGAAGAAGCATTAGACTGGACAGGCTTATGTGGTTCAGGTCCGATATACGTCATCTTTCAAGATGATCCAAATTGGAATACCAGTGGAAATTTTGTAAATAGCAGTAGCGGAATGAGGTACTTAAACACTACAATAACAACCACTTCCAGCGATGTTTTTGATATTGATTACAATTTCGATTCGAACAATTATGCAAATTCTGACGGGGTATATGTTTCCTATGACTCCAATGGCGGTAGTCCGCTGATTTATGGAGATGATGATTGTAATTTGACTCCTGTTGTACTGCCCGTTGATTTATATTCTTTCACCGGAGAAATACAGCACAACCAATCTTACCTGTATTGGTCGACACTTAGTGAGTACAATTTCTCACATTTCGTTATCTACCATGCTACGAATAAATTAGATTTCAATAAAATCGGAAAAGTAAATGCCGCAGGTAACTCTCAGTTCAAACAAGACTATAGAATGATTCACCCAACTCCAGCACCAGGCATCAATTACTACAACTTAAAAGCTGTTGATATTGACGGAACCATTCGTAATCACGCCACGATTGCACTAGAGGTAGAGCTGAATTACGCGTATTACAATTCCTCAACAATGCATATCGTACTGAGCTCTGCGTTTGACGTTGAAGTGTATAATTTACAAGGTCAATTGGTGTTAAGTTCGATAGAAAAAACGCAAATTCCATTTGCTCAGAAAGGTGTTTTTCTGATTCGCGAGCTTCAATCAGGAATCGTTCAAAGGATTGTTATTTATTAATTGCTGCCAAATATTCCTGCTCCGCCTGTCCTGACGTGGGAATCAATGTTGCATCACATTTTAATTGACCTAGATCCATAAGTGTAGAATAACCCGAACGGGAAATTACATGCTGTGTCTGCAGTAGAATTTGATCCTGTTGTTTCCAATCACCTGAGATTTTTCTAAATGCCGCAGGAACGTTGATTGAACCATCACACAAAACAACCAATTCCTTGTTCATGTCCCAATCTTTCGTGACTTCATCCACCAATTGTTGTCCATAAACCACTGGTCCACTGACCACCAAAGTGTAAGTGTGGATTTTTTCATGGTCACCTGAATACGTTGAAAAGCGCGAGTACCATCCAATGTAATGCGCATTTTTCAACCTACCAATGGCACTCAACTTGCCAGCCAATCGGTTATCTTCAACATCAAACACCCAAATAAAGTCAAACTGTTTTAACCACTTGTTGTGCATTGATCCCGCCAAGAAAGTATACCATTTTAAGGGAAGATTCACTTGATGCGTCATGAAAACAGAAGGAACCTTTGTTGATCGAAAACCATAGCGATGATCGGATAAAACTAAGTCAATGTTATATTTCCCAACGTAACTATCCACAGAGGCAGATTCAGCGGTCACATGCCTGTACAGTGGTGAAAATCGTCTCATTAAATCCCATCCAAAATTTCCCCCTCCACTAAACTTAAACGGGTAGCCTTTATGCTCAATGTATTCGATATCGTTGAAATACTGTTGGAAAATTTCTTGTTGACTTACATCACATGCGATAATAATGGTGTTGTTCTGCACAATTAACTGATGAATCAAACCAATTGAGCGCGATACATGACCCATACCCCAGTTGAGTACTGAAATTAAAACCCGTTGCTCTTTTATATTTGTTGGAATCATGCGTGAGGTAAATATACAAACAACTATTTGCATAGCTATTTAACCAATTTTAGTTTTTTTTTGATTGTCAATCCCAACTTTGCTTTTATCTTTAACGTTCATAACAACGAAACACAACTTTAGTATGTTTGATAACAACGAATTTAAAAAATACGCCACAAAGCATATGGGGCTTAACAGCATGCATGTGGATAGCTATATTGAATCTTCGATAACACCTTATATTATTGAAGAGCGTCAAATGAACATGACGCAAATGGACGTTTTTTCGCGTTTGATGATGGACCGAATTATCTTTCTAGGAACAGGTATCAACGATTATGTAGCGAACATCATCAATGCGCAATTATTGTTTTTGGAATCAGTGGATAACAAAAAGGACATTCAAATTTATTTGAATTCACCTGGAGGTTCTGTTTATGCAGGACTAGGGATCTACGATACGATGCAATACATTAATCCAGATGTTGCAACGATTTGTACAGGAATGGCTGCTTCCATGGGAGCTGTGTTGTTGTGCGCTGGAGCAGACGGAAAACGTTCTGCACTAAAACATTCACGTGTGATGATTCACCAACCATTAGGTGGGGCGCAAGGACAAGCATCCGACATCGAAATTACTGCGCGTGAAATTCAAAAATTGAAAAAAGAATTGTACGATATTATTGCAAATCACACAAAACAAGATTACGAAAAAGTTTGGGCAGATTCTGACAGAGATTACTGGATGACTTCAGGAGAAGCTAAAGATTACGGAATGGTAGACGAAGTTTTGCTTCGTAACCCTAAATAGTTTACTTTTGTAACACAAAGAAGCCCTAAACCATTGGTGAAGGGCTTTTTTGTCAACATCAATAACAATGGCGAAAAAAGAAACAGGTTGTTCATTTTGTGGTAGATCACGTGACGAGGTAGGAATGCTAATTGCAGGTGTTTCGGGACATATATGTGAAAATTGCGTAACACAAGCGCATTCCATTGTCAAAGAAGAAGACATACAAGTTGAAAAGAATGATCTTGTGATCAACGTACTAAAACCAGCAGAGATTAAAGCAAAGCTGGACGAGTACGTGATTGGTCAAAATGATGCGAAGAAAGTACTTTCTGTTGCGGTTTACAACCATTACAAAAGATTGAATCAGCCCGCATCAAAGGACGATGTGGAAATCGAAAAATCCAATGTTATTTTAGTGGGAAGAACAGGAACGGGTAAAACCCTTCTTGCGAAGACCATCGCTAAAATGTTAAATGTTCCCTTCTGTATTGCAGATGCAACGGTATTGACTGAAGCAGGATACGTGGGGGAAGATGTTGAAAGTATCCTTTCTCGCTTATTGCAAGCCGCTGATTTTAATGTAAATGCTGCAGAAAGAGGAATTGTATTTGTGGATGAAATAGATAAAATTGCACGAAAAAGCGACAATCCATCGATTACACGTGATGTTTCTGGTGAAGGTGTGCAACAGGCCCTTTTAAAATTATTAGAAGGAGCGAACGTAAGTGTTCCACCGCAAGGAGGAAGAAAGCACCCAGAACAAAAAATGATTCAGATTGACACAAAAAACATCCTGTTCATTTGCGGAGGAGCATTTGACGGAGTGGAGCGTATCATCGCCAACCGTGTCAATAGACAAACCATCGGCTTTTCATCTTCTGATGAAGATCGCGTAGATAAGGAATCGCTGTTGAAATATATCAATCCAACAGACATTAAAACTTTTGGACTTATCCCTGAGCTAATCGGGCGTTTTCCAGTTTTGACTTATCTAGAACCGCTTGATGCTGATGCATTAAGATTGATTTTGACAGAACCTAAAAATGCATTGGTGAAGCAGTATGTGCGTTTGTTTGAAATTGACGGGATCGATTTAAAGATGGACAAAGAAGTACTCGACTTTATCGTTGAAAAAGCCCTGGAATTTAAACTTGGAGCACGTGGACTACGTTCCATTTGTGAAGCAATATTGAACACAGCAATGTTCGAACTTCCTTCACAAAACGAAAAATCATTCCGTGTGACTATCGACTATGCACGCGAACAGTTCTCAGGTTCCAAAATTGCTAAATTGAGGGTCGCTTAAACTCAATAACTTTATGATGATGAGAGGTTTATTTATTTTCTTGTTGTTGATTCCGTTATCTTCATTTTCCCAATATCATTATAAGGCAGATACAAGTTGCTATTCATCACAACACATTGCCTTTAAAAATGACTCGATCCATCGGCCCTTTTTTAGTACAGAAACTGGAATGGACTTATTCCAAACCGTTTACTACTTGAATCGGAAACGCCTACTTGACGTCAGCGCAGAAAATGATTTTATAGCATCCTGCTGTGTTGAATTGTTTACAGACTATAAATCAGCTTTAATCGCCGACAGTACGAAGCATGTTTTTTTTGATGTCGAAATGAATTGGGATGTTCATATCTATGGTTTTCTCGATCTTTATGGGAGCAAGCAATGGGCGCGGGATGCGTTTTATGAAAACATCGAATACTCTGAACCACCAATTAGTGACACCACTTATTTTGGTTTTGTCTCAATTCCTGAAATTCGTATTGAAGAAAAAACAATTACTGAAGATGATTATCGGTATGAAATATTCGGAGAAACGGGAATGAAAATTGAACAATTCGGGTTTACCGCATTCGATTATTCAGGTCGTCCAGAAATGTTCTGGGTAAACTTTGACCTGTTCATCTCAGCGCTTGAAAGAAGCGATCTGAAAACCGAAGATCTCCCCTGGTACGATATGCTGATAAACAGAAAATATGGTGGATTCAGATATAAGCAAACGCCTTGTGACGATGACACCCGTCGGAACTAAATTCTGAATTTACAATATTTAATAACTGAGCCCTTCGCGGTAAACAGTTGCTCGTAGTGTGTTTTAATATGAAAGATTTCACGCGTAACAGGGTCAATCTTTTCAGGTAGTTCACCATACAAATCCCACGTTAGCTCTAAACACTCATAGTTATTCACCTTGATCTGTTCTTCGGTGTATTCAAAGAGTAAATCGCTGTCCGTTTTCATGTGAATGATACCTCCAGGCTTTAAAATTTTTCGATACCGCTCGATAAATGGTGGAGACGACAAGCGCTTATTCTCCTTTTTAGGTTGAGGATCCGAAAAAGTCAACCAAATTTCATCAACCTCCCCTTCTTCAAAACAGTCCGCAATAAAATCGATGCGCGTGCGCAGAAACGCCACATTGTTCATCTTTGAATTCAGTGCCTGTTCTGCACCAATGAACATCCTTGCTCCTTTGATGTCAACTCCAATGAAGTTTTTATTGGGGTAAAATTTTCCGAGTCCAACCGAATATTCGCCCTTCCCACATCCCAATTCTAATACAATTGGATGATCGTTCTTGAAATGCTCTTTCTTCCAATTGCCTTTCATATAAAAAGGATCACCGATAACTGGTTCAAAAAAATTGTCAAACGATTTTACGACTGCAAATCTTCTAAGTTTGTCCTTTCCCATGCTAAAAACTCAATTCAATGTTGTAGCTCGTATGTTTCCGAATATTCACTACTTCTCCACCTTCAAAGATCAAGTACTGGCCTTTAATTCCTTGTAAAACACCTTCAATTACCGCCGTCTTATCAAAAGAGCGACTAATTATCTTTTCTGGATACTGGAGCACTGGATAATTCAACTCAATAATTTCATCGTTTTCTGAAAACTGCTCCAATATGTCATTGGGCAAATGCTCTTCCAACGCCCACTTTTCTTCTATTAAATCAATGGAGTCATCCACATCATTCTTCAGCATTTTTTGCCAATTCGTTTTATCGGTGAAGAATTCCTTGAGTGCCACTTCAATTCTGCCAGCCTCATAGCGATTTGCCGTTTCAGCCAATCGAATGGCTGCTGTAGCTCCTTGATCAATCCAACGTGTTGGAACTTGCTGGCTGCGCGTAATTCCGACTTTGACAGCACTGGACGCCGCTAAATAAACCACGTGTGGCTGGTTGTGATGCTTTTCTTCCCATTCGGGGTCTCTGCCCTCGCCTAAATGCGCGCGACAAAGTTCAGGGCGCAAAATACATTCGGATGATTCAGGAGCGTTCATGAAGCAGTTATAGCAAAAACCTTGTCCAAATGAATTCTTCGTTTTCTTGCCACATGAACAACAGTGAATTTCACCATTCCATACCAATGAAATCTTGGTGCCAATCAAAGCATTCATATCCACCTTGTCCGAAAGCTGCAAAAAATAATGCACCTTGTCTTCCAATAGCGCTGACATCTTGGATAAATTACCACTCACCATACGCTACTCCTCGGGTAAAATATTCATTTTCTCTGCGAAGTGATAGCAATAATCGCGTAAATCTTCACTCACATTCGCTTCACCTGTGGCTCTTTCAAAAGTATCGGCCAACGTCAATAGTGTTTGATGAAAAAACTGTTTCATTTCTTCCACGGACATGTCCTTCGTCCATAGATCTATCTTCAACGTGTTTTTCTCCTTTGGATCCCAAATGGACATCAGCAGTGCTCTCGCCTCTTCATTTGTGACCGAACCATCTGGAGCTGTCCAATTCATGCGCACTGGTAAATTATTCGCGTTCAATCCCACTTTTACAGAGATTTCTGATGTCTTTACAATTTTATCTTCCATGTCAATCAATTTCGTAAGCTTGTAATATTTCGTTGTACGGCAATTCAATCAGTTCCTTGAGCGAAATATCGTTCTGTTCCATGTACGAGTGAATCATTCTCCAGCCAATAAATTGTCCCAAACGATCGGGTCCATCTTGATCAGGCAAACCTGGTGTAAAAGGTCCCTCACTGATCATATTTGCGGTTGTTTTTTCATCAATCTTGAACAATAATTTTTCATCCGCCAAGTACTTCCAGAAAGCGTATTCATTCTTCAAAGCCCACTCATAGTCCTCCTCAGAATAGCGCAAAATTAGCGCAGGATCTTCTTCAGGAAAAGCCGCTTCCGTCAAATACAACACTTTACCAGCGCGCACCATGTGTTCAGCGAGGTTGCCATTCACTTCTTCCAAATAATGCGTTTCAATCCATCCTGTCAGTACATCACGTTCTAAATAACGCTCATCCATCGCCTTCTTCATCCAATCAAAATAATACGCTGGGTTCAATTGCTTCACCACTTCATTGGATGCACCTAAAAAACGATCCAATCCAACGCCGATTTCATTCTCGGTGCAAAAAACGCCCGAATTGAACAACATATTCATGTAAGCAATATGCTTCGGCTGTTTTCCATCGGGGAAATGATACTTAAGGTGTTTAAATCCTTCAGTAATTTTCGCATTCATTTTAGTTTTATCGATGAACTTCGATTGAATACCTGCCTCCAACTTCTGAATCATGGTATCTGCACGAAACTGCATGATACTGTTGTAAAAAGCTGAATCGACCACGTCACCGATTCTTAAGCAGTATCCTATTTCATACGCGTAAATATCTTCGATTTCCTTTTTGAAGGTACGGTGACTTTGAATAAGTGTGGAAGAGTCTGCATAAAACAGCGTAGAATCAACATTTACAAAGTTCAGTTCGACTTTTATGGCGGTCGCATCAATATCCAACGGATTGCTTACACAACCTGCAAAGAGTGTAATAAGTAAGAATGAAAAAGATAATTTTCTTAGAATCATTTATATTCTTTAATTTCGTAGTCAAAAGTACTTAAAACAAAAGAAAAGTTCTGAAATTAATCAGAGTATTTTAAACGAGGAAAAATGAAAAGAATAGGACTAGTAATTGTATTTATGAGTGCGTTAATAACAACTCAGGCGCAGGAGGCAGAAGGAAAAAAAGTTCAAGCAGGACTCGTTTTTGGTGCTGGCATGAATTTTCAGAAAATGGGAACCAAATACATCGCTTCGAACGGCGTTGGAAGTGATTTCACCATTGGTGCAAACATGAATTACGCCTTTAACGATAACCTTGGGTTAAATTTTGGGGTTGAGTTTGACTTTGAAACGTTGAAGTATAAAATGGGATCGGAGCAACTTTATTATGCGTATAACGATACAGATATTATTCCTTACAACGATTACAATACTTCCCAAGACATATTTCAAATGCTCGAAAGAAAGCAAAAGCCAATTTATTTAACCGTCCCGACGATGTTGTTGTTTCGCACTAAGTTTATTGGATACTTCCGTTACTTTGGAAAGTTTGGATTGAGAACAAGTGTTTTGCTTGGAAACAAAATTACAGACGAAGGATATCATATTACGAGTGCTACTCCATTTGAACTTACTGAAAATGAAAACATGACAGCGAAAAGTGAAATGTTCTTTTTGAAGTCTGCTGTTGGTTTAGCGGGTGGAGCAGAGTGGAATTTTGTAGGTTCTACGTGCTTGGTAGCTGAGCTGGGCTACTATTATGGTTTTGTTCCGTTGTACTACAGCAAAGATTTTGATAAGCGTTACATGCGAACTTTTAGCGGTGAAAACATTGATAACAGTGCACGTCAGAGTCAGCTAATGCTAAAAATATCCGTCCTTTTTTAATCCATTTTGAAGCGTAAAGAAGTTGCTGAATTTATTACTGAATGGCTGCGTGATTACTGCAATCAAGCGGGTCAAAGTGGATTCGTTGTAGGCATATCAGGAGGAGTTGATTCTGCAGTAACATCGACCTTATGTGCGCTTACGGGGAAAAAAGTCATTCTACTGAGTATGCCCATTCGACAAACAGAAGCAGAATATTCAAGAGCGCTCAATCACATTAAAAACCTTAAATCGCGTTTCGACAATGTTTCATCGTATGACATCGATTTAACGGATACGTTTACTTCTTTTGAGCAAAAAATGCCTTTTCCAATTCAGGAAAATCACCTCGCTATGGCTAATTCACGTGCTCGCCTGCGCATGACAACGCTCTATGCAATTGGTCAAGCAAATAATTGCCTCGTTGCGGGAACTGGAAACAAAGTGGAAGATTTTGGTGTTGGATTCTTTACGAAATATGGCGATGGCGGTGTTGATTTAAGCCCTATCGCTGATTTAACCAAAACCGATGTTTGGAATATTGCGCGAGAAATTGGCGTAATTCAGGAAATTATCGATGCGGTACCTACGGATGGATTGTGGGAAGATGGACGTGGTGATGAAGAACATATTGGAGCATCTTATCCCGAATTAGAATGGGCAATGGAATTTAAAGGAGATGAAGCGAACCTGTCTGATCGAGAAAAGGAAGTTTTGGCCATTTATCGAAAGCTTAATCGATCCACTCAACACAAAATGCAGCCGATTCCTATTTGTAAAATACCGAAGGAGTACTTATCATAATTCTACATTGATTTGCAAAGACTTTGAGAGTTCAAAGTTCAAGAAGTTCAAAGTTCAAGAAGTTCAAAGTTTAAAGAGTCAGACCTATTAACTTTGGAACGTCCTATACTCTATCGTTAAAAATCTTTGAACTTTCTAACTTTCTAACTTTGAACTATTCAGGTGCCAACCTAAGTACAATTCCGTCAATTTCGTCGGCAAGTTGAATTTGGCATCCCAATCGGCTATTTTCTTTGACAAAAAACGCTTGATCCAACATGTCTAACTCATTGTCGCTTTGTTCTGGCAATTCAGTGTCAGATTCCAGGTAACATTGACAGGTAGCACACATTGCCATTCCACCACATTCGCCCAAAACAGGCAATTCATAGGCCTTACAAAGTTCCATGATATTCATGTTCATATCCGTAGGACCTTGTAATTCGTGGGCAACACCTTCACGATCGATGATGGTAACTTTTATATCTTCCATGCTAAATTAATTCCTGCAAAAATAAGCAATCAATTGAATATTCTGAGCGTTTCGTTTCCATTCCACTGTGTTTGATATTGTCTCAATCCGAACTCTGAATTGGAAATGGGCGAACCATCGTACAAGGAAAATGAAGCATCGTTACACACATCCTTTAAAACAAGATAATTGTCATTGTCAGGTGTAAGCGGTGTACCACAATCTCCATTCTCATCTGCTGGTGAGTGACGATCAAACGCAACAAAATCATCTACACCTCTCCTATAAACAATAATACCTTTCGAGCCACCCGTGACATAGCACCATCCTCCTACTCCCATAAGGTCAGAATAACTAGGAAGCGTAATGTTAATTGTCTTATCGAACGGAATATTTGGAACTGGATGATTCTTGTTCTTGTTGCACGAAGAAATCAGTACCCCAACCAGTAAAAGAAAAATAAATAGTACTTTCATTACGTTTGTTCAATAAGTATCAAAGTTATGAAGATTAAAACGATTTTTAGTGTCTTTTTATTGCTGATTGCCTTTAATCTGAGCAACTGTGCCAGTTCAAAGGTTGATAAAACACCGGCTACGGTCGAAGAAGCAGAAGCGGCACTCGCGAAAAAGCATAAAAAAGATGCCAAGGCCGCAAAAAAAGCAAAAAAAGAGTCCCATAAACGCTATTGGGATATGCAATCCAAAGAAACCAAGAAATCCGTTAAGAAAAACTTAAAGCGTCAGAAGAAGATTGCTAGACAGAAGAAGAAATAAAAGTTATGAGTTAAGAATTTAGAGTTAGGAATCATTCTAAACTCCTAACTCTAAATTCTTAACTCAATTGCATTAGTTGTTCCGTTCCCTCTTCCCACAATTCCATTTGCTCTTCGAGTTCGTTCTTTAGTGCCTCATACTCATTAAGAACTTTGGAAGCTTTTGCTTCATTGGAATAATCAATTTCTAGCATCACTTGATCCATTTCTTTGATCTTTTCTTCCAATTCAGTAATTCGTTGTTCGGAACGTGAGACTTGATTTTGATACTTGTTCTTCAGTCGCTTTAATTCCTTCTTTTCATCGTAGGACAGCTGACTTTCTTTAGGCTCATCCGATTTTGGCTTATCATTATTGGTTGTCTTGTTCACCAACATGTTCGCTTTATTGGAAGTCAGTTGCAGCAGCTCCATTTTTCGCTTCAAGAAATCTTTCACTCCGAAATGGTGAATCTTCAACGCTTGGTTTTCGATGTCCCAAATACGATTCGTCAATCCGTCCAAAAACTCCCTATCGTGCGAAACGACAATAAATGTTCCTTCGTAATTTTGAAGCGCACTTTTCAACACTTCCTTGCTTTGAATGTCCAAGTGATTTGTCGGCTCATCAAGAATTAAAAAATTAGATGGGCTTAACAATAATTGACACAGTGCCAAACGCGTACGTTCTCCACCCGATAATACTGATACCTTCTTATCGACGTCCTCTCCTCGAAACAAAAACGCCCCCAGTACAGAACGCAGACTCTTCCTAACATCGTCCTTGGCGATGGCATCAACCGTTTCATAAACTGTTAAATCCTTCTTTAATGCTTCCGCTTGGTCCTGCGCGAAGTAGGTGATGTTCACATTGTGACCGTAGGTGACCTCACCATCGCCCTCAATTTTATTCATGATGCGCTTCAACAACGTCGATTTCCCCATACCATTGGCACCAAGTAAGGCGATTTTCTCACCCCGTCCGACAGTTAGGTTCACATGTTGAAAGAGCAATTTGTCACCGTACGATTTCCCCATGTTGTCCATTTGCAACACCCACTTTCCAGGATGTACACTCAACGGGAAGCTAATTTTCATCCCTACAACTTCATCGTTGTCAACCTCGATGCGTTCGGTTTTATCCAGCTTCTTGATCAGTGATTGCGCAAATGCCGCTTTATTCTTTTTTGCACGGAACTTATTGATCAGTTCTTCGGCGTGTTTAATGTCCTTATCCTGCTGTTTTTTGGCTCCTGCTAAACGTTCTAGTTCCTCAGCTCTCAATTCCTTGTACTTAGTATAAGAGTGCGCGAAATCCAATATTTTTCCCTTTGAGATTTCTAGGGTACGTTTCGTTACATTGTCTAAAAACAATCGATCATGAGAAATAGTTATCACGGCTCCCTCAAACATCTTCAAGTAATTCTCCAACCAACTGATCGAAATAATATCGAGGTGGTTTGTGGGCTCATCTAGCAAGATGACATCAGGATTGTTGACCAATATTTTCGCCAACTCAGCACGCATCTTCCAACCTCCAGAAAACGTATTGAGCGACTGCTCTAACTCAGCGTCTTGGAACCCCAGACCTTTGAGCGTATTCGTTATTTTCTCCTCCCATTGAAAACCATCGTTGATAGAGAATTCAAGGTTTAAATCGTTCAATTCATCGAGGAGACCTAAGTAACCCTCAGATTCATAATCATTTCTCTCTACAAGGTCATGATTGATCTGATCTATCCGTTCATTCAAACGCGTCAATAGTGGATTCGATGTCTTGAGGTACTCAAAAACCGATTGAGCAGTGTCTATGACAATGTCCTGCGTCAAATAACCAATCGCACAATCGCTTGGTTTGTGAATCTTACCTTCTGAAGCCTTATCAACTCCAGCCAATAACTTTAAAAGCGTGGATTTTCCTGCACCATTCTTCCCTACCAGTCCAATCTTATCCCCTTTATTTATTTGCAGACTAATATCGTTGAATAAATAGCCTTGAGGTAGATGGACACCAATCTTTTCCAAATTAATCATGCTGCAAAGATAGAGTACAAATCTGAAATATAGTGTAGTTTACATAGAGATTCAACGATTGCCTTAGGCGCTTGCTTCGCAGGGCAAAAATTTAAAGATTAAAAGATTAACTTCATTTTACAAAAAAAGCCCTGTCCGACTATGTCGAACAGGGCTTTAAAACTTATTATTTCAATTAGAACGACCAAACATCGTGTTCAATATTTCTAATCTCATTCTTAATTTGTTCAGATTCATGTAAAGCATCCACTCCAGTTCTGTACGTTTCAATCTTACGATCGTATACATTACTTTCGCTGTAAATCACACCGTTGAATCTTCGTTTCCAGAACAAGTCATCAAAACTCATCCATTGCGCATCATTCGCTTCGTTGTAAACAAAATAGTTGTTCAATATAAAACGACAGTGCGGAAAATACAGCCAAAAACATTCTTCCATTCCACTAATACTGGTCTGACCGTTTGCGTTTGTTTCAACCTGGTACACCACTGGAGCAATGGCAATAATACGTACATCCAAAACAGATCGCTCTTTATCAAAGAACCAATCTTCTTTCAGACGGTACTGTACAATGTCCTTTGAAGTATACCAAACTGTATCTCTTGGAGGATATTTGTATTCCAATGTACCATCTGGCATTTCCATAACAATAGGATCACCAAAGTCATCCGTAAGCGGAATATCACTTTGCGGTCCTAAGTCTCCAATGTAGTACAGCATTTCATCGCGGAAGATAGAATCCGTATAAAAATTCAATCCTGGTTGTGGATCAATAGGATACTTTAATTCGTAACCATCTTTTTCACCTAAACCAAAACTAATCGGATTGTAAGGAGAGAAAACGCGTAGATCGCCTTCCAATACATGCTGTCTAATGATCGTCCAAAGACTCCATCTTCTTGCATTTTTTTCCCACGCACCATACGGTGTGATTCTATCTAATGGATAGTACAGACTGTGATTAATCTTTTCTCGAAGGTCAATATATTCAAACACACGTTTGCTCCAAATCGCGTCCGCTTCACGAACGTATTCGTAAGGAATCATACGCTTTGTAGGAATATGTTCTTGGATGAAAACCCCATCAATAATTCCTTCCGTAGGAACGTTTACCGGCCCTCCGTTTATTTCTTCGATTTGACAGACTGCTGTCGATCCAATAAAGAATATTCCAACAGCACTAATTAATAGACTTTTCATAACCCTCAATTTTAATTTTAAATTTTAAATGCACCAGCTCTTGTACGGGTAATCCCGTCCGGACCAACAACTTTACAGATAAAACTAACCATGCTTCCCATTGGAGCTGCTCTTAACAACGGCGAAGCCGAAGTAATTAAGCTACCAGTTCCCATTACAGGACGTGAAGCACCAGGAACACTACATTCCCAACTCTTAATCGTGAAGTCAGCTTTCAATGGAATTTCTGGACCATACTTCGCGAACAATTTTGTTTCCGCTTTTGATCCTTTTTGTCCATTTTTAGCAGCACCCCAATATATTTCAGGATCTGGTAGATTACTTACTCTGTATTCTACTCGTTTCAACTGAACAGTTTGACCAGTTGCTGTATTCTTTCCAGAAACAGTAAGGTAAGCTGTACGTCCATTTCCTGTAGGTTTCACAATGTACGGTCCTGAACCACTAATACTCACACCAGTTCCACCCAAAATTGACTTATCGTATCCAGAAGCAGTTGCTTCAGCCTTATTCGGGTAACCTCTGTACAATACGTTCAACTCAGGTAACTCAATTGAACCTTGTGGTTTCATAATAATTACCGTGTGGTTCCACTTTTCAGTTTTCGGAACACCTGATTTGTTTTTGATAGACACTGTACCTGACAATTCCATTGTAGTACCACCAGCTTTCACTTTAACAACACCTGTACCGTTACCTGGATAAGTAACTACTCCTTCACCTTCGTAACCATCTATAGTCACTTTTGGTTGGTTATCAGAATCAAATGCCGCCATCATTACTTTCAATTCGATATCATCACCACCGTTTGCAACGTTAGGACCATACGCCAATGACGTAATTTTGTTAAAGCTATATTCACCTGTAGATACTTTCGACTTGTAGTGCGCTAATGCAAGTGCACGTGCCGCTAAAACATCTTGCTCCAAAGAGGACAACGCTGCAATCCCTGCTACAAGAGGAGAGTGGTCAAACGTCATTCCAATCCAGTGCACTCCTTTCATGTCGTGTACTTCGTTGCGC
Source organism: uncultured Flavobacteriales bacterium (assembly GCA_937876195.1). Classification (GTDB taxonomy): domain Bacteria; phylum Bacteroidota; class Bacteroidia; order Flavobacteriales_D; family Crocinitomicaceae; genus UBA4466. The sequence goes on along the minus strand of CALEIK010000025.1, from coordinate 32,901 downwards.
TCAAGCTTAGTCAAGCCCATATAAAGATCAATCAATACCTGACGATCCTCTTTAAGGTTTGCTTTCGAGTCATCCACCATTTTAGCCACTTTCTGAGTCAATTTCGCATTGTTCTCATACTCGTTTATCTTTGAAGGTTTGATGTTGAATTTCGATTGAGAACCTGGCATTTGATATGTTCCAGCGATTTCTACAATCTTTGAACGATAGTCATTGTACTTTTTCCAAAGTTCAGCACCGTTACCTGTTGGATTTTTAATATCCTCAGCAATACCCATCACATTCATTGGCTCATCGTACTTATCCATTCCTTGTACTGCGGCCAACCACATACGTGCCGGTCTCACTTTATCAGTTTTCTTCCAAAGAATATTTGTATGATCTTTGTCTTTGTATGCTGCAGTATTTTCACCCGCCATGTCCAAAATCTCAACCTTCAACTTATCGATGAATCCAATCATCTCAGCTGTTTCCTTGTCAATTTTGTCCATTTGAGCAAGTACATACTCCAACTTTTTCTTCTTTAGCACATTGTCTGGTCCCTTTGCCGCTTGGATTTCCTCTTTAACGTCGCCGATAAAGCCATCCCCACGATCAACCTGAACAATGTTTGCTTTTTGTATATTCTCCTCAATCGCTACGAAAGCGTCAAGGATAGATTTAGATACATTTAAGGCCAAAAGCGCGGTGAGTACGAGGTACATCATACCGATCATCTTTTGCCTTGGTGTTTCTTTTCCTCCTGCCATGATTAATTAAATTTAATTGGTTTACAATCTATTTAATATGAAAAAACTAAATAGTAACAGTTTTTCAACTATTAAGCTCTAGTTATTGTCATAGCTTTCAACATATTTCCATAAACTGCGTTAAGATCAGTTAAGTTCTTAGACAGCATAGCCATATTCTCTTTGTATAAACGTGTATCCTCTACAGAATCCGACAAGTTTTTCATCAAATCAGTTACCTGGCCTTGGAATTTCTCAGTAGCTTCTAAGTGAGCAGAAGAACCTTTTAATTGTAATTCATATACATTGTTCAGTGCAGAAAGGTTTTTAGAAACTTTTTGCATTTGCTCTCCAAATGATTCACCTTCCGCTTGTGCAGACGTCATTCCAGAAATAGATACAGAAGCTCTTTCGTATGCTTCAGACAAAGTCGAAACTTTATCAGACGCAGCTTGTAAGCTACTTACATAAGAATCTGTTGCAACAACCGCAGAACTGATATCTTTCATGTCATTTGCATTGTTACCCAAAGCTCTCATTCCATCTCCAAGGCGACCGAGTAATTCACCATCGATTTTCGCTTCCTCTAACATTCTGTCTAAATGATCAGAAATAGATTCTTTATCCTTTTTAGCAACAAGTGCATCGTGATCTAAATCATCCGAGTGACCTAATGCCAATTCTGGGTATACTAACTCCCAATTTGGATCTTCGTGTATTGGCTCAAATGCCGACATAAAGAAGATAAATGCCTCTGTACCAAGACCTGCAATAAGCATCGGTCCAGCACCTGGCCAGTGTTGAATTTTAAATAAGGCTCCTACAATTACTACAGCTGCTCCCCAACCGTATAATTTCGCCATAAATTTTTTCCATCCTTTACTTCCTGGTTTCATAGTTTTCCTTGTTTTTGGTTTAAAAATTATTTGTTTGTTGTTTGTTTATTCTTAGCGTAGTTGAATGTCGCTTCGAATTTCTTCGCCTCCCTCTTTCGTGAAATCTCTACCTCCACGACCTAGGTGTGTCATAACATTTCTGTATCCAATGTACGACTTAGCAGTATCTTGGTACTCGAAAGTACGCGTTGAATTTCTCAAATAGTATCCAATATCCTTCCACGAACCTCCACGCAATACTTTACGTTTCATTGATGGTGGATCCCAATCCATTGCTTCATAACGGTAATCTGTATTCAAGTCATGTGAGAATTCATACATCGATTCATCGTATGCAGTTTCACACCACTCTGAAACGTTTCCTGCCATACAGTATAATCCCCATCCGTTTGGATTGTAAGAGAATACTTTTACAGTATGGAAACCTCCATCTTCAAAATATCTACCACGCATTGGTTTAAAGTTTCCTAAGAAACATCCTGACTCATTTCTGATGTAAGGACCACCCCATGGGTATTGTGACAATTGTAAATCTCCACGAGAAGCTCTTTCCCACTCTGCCTCTGTCGGCAAACGGAAATCGTTCACGAATAAATCTCCCATAGATACCAACCAGTTGTTCAATAGTTGTGTTCTCCACACTGAAAATGCTTTCGCTTGTGTCCACGTTACTCCAACTACAGGGTAGTTATCATAAGCTGGGTGCCAGAAATACATGTTCGTCATTGGATCATGGAACGAATACGTAAAGTCACGTACCCAGCACAATGTATCTGGATAAACATTAATTATCTCATCAATGATAAAACGTTGACGGTTTGCATGCCCTCTGATCGCATTACTACCACCCTTCTTGTTAATACCATTACTCAAGTCCAAATCTTGACCTTGTGGTTCTTCTGTAAAAGGATGTGGTGGTGTTTCCAGCTCTCTGTGCTCATCTACCAATTTGTTCCCTTGATTGTCATAACCATTTGGCGTAATGTTGATTCTACCTCTTCTTGCTGCTTCAACAAGATCAATCCAATAGTATCTAAACATTAGCTTACGCACATCAAACTCTCTTCGTTTGTAAAAACGTTGAGGTTGTGGATAGTACATGTCTGCCAAAATTGGAACTAATTCAGGATCGTTGTAATCAAAACGTCTGTCCCAGTTCAAACTGAAGATTGTTCTGTTCAACTCTCGATCAGAAGGATCAAATTCTTCATAACTCAATCCGCCTTCATCAAAATACATGTCAGTATAATTGATAAATCGACTTGCGTCATCATCTTCTTCTAATCCAATATAGATTTTATCACGAGCGATAGAATCCTTTACCCATTCCACAAACTGACGATACTCGTTGTTTGAAATCTCGGTTTGATCCATATAGAATGCCTGAACTGATACAGTCTTTGCACGTGTTTGATGCAAAAACGGCATGTCGCCATCATTCTCTCCCATCTGGTATGAGCCAGCGGGAATATAAACCATGCCCATAGGAATCTCTGGGTGGTACACCGGTCTTCCTAACGAACCTGTTAGGTGTCCAGTTCTCGAACTACACGCTGCCAGAACTACGCTGACAATAGCAAATAACAAAAGTTTTTTCATTCTACCTCATTTTAATCAACCGGATACCAAATTAACAACTTACAGGATCTTAATTCTTCGATATAACGGTATTATAGCCGAAATGGTTACAAATATTCTAAATTAATTTAAATTTTACAACCATCTAGGGTGTTTTGATTTTTGTATTGGCACCGGTGGAAGGAAGTAACAATACTTAACCATAATCTCATGCGATCCTCTTGAAATAGAAGAAAGTCTATTCAAAGATATATCATATGAATAACCAATTGTTAAATTGTTTATTGGTCTGTACCCCAGCATAACCGCCACGGCATCAGACACACGATATGTTAAACCGCCATACGCTTTTTGATTCCATATATAGCGTGCATTAATGTCTGCTGACATTTTAACAAAATCCGTTCTTATCAACGCGTTTGTTTCAATATCTCCAGGACCTATATCCTTAAATGTTTTACCACCCATTACATAATAGTGTCTTGCTGTATTATACGCTCCAGGCATGGTTGCCGCCCCTACTACTGATTCCGACAAGTGAGTGGATGAAATCCCTACGTAGTAATCAGACGTACCTTTAAAGTACAATCCGAAATTCAAATCTAAGTTTGTTGCAGAATAGCCTACAGGTAATGTTGGATCAACACTTGTTGTCGGCGGAACCCAATCAGGATTCATCCCAAAATTCACAATACCTACTCCCGCTCCAATACCAAGTGTACCAGCAGCACCTAACTCAAGAGGATAAGAAACATTCAACAATAAATTGTTCTGACGATTAAATCCAATTGCATCGTGGAAAAAAGAAATACCAACGTTAACAGGAATGTATCGTTGTAAATTAGCTTCAAGATTCAGAACCGCTGAATTTGGAGCTCCATTCACCTTATCCCATTGATTTCTGTACATGGTCGTAGCACAAATCCCTTCATCGATTCCTGTTTCACCAGGATTCAAACTCATCTTATCATACATGAAATGAGTCAACAATTTGTCTTGCTGTGCAGTTGCTAAATTCGCCAATACCACAGTAAATAGTGGCAATAGAAGTAAAATTTTTCTCATATAATAGTCATTCAATTAGTTCGCTTTGCTAAAAATTCACAAAACAAAGTTATTCTATTAGGCGACTAAAATAGCTATTTTTATTAATAATTGAAATTTTTATTTGCCATTGTTAAAAAAAACATGGAAATGTAAAAAGAATGTGTGTTTTACAGGGTAAGTCAATCTAACTTAATTTCTGAAGTGTTTTCCACCATAAATCTGGAATGATGCTTTTTACCGCATTTTCATAATCCACTCTATTACAGGGAACCATACAATGTCTTTCATATTTAAGATTTTCCTCATTCAAATATTTAACCTCCAGCCACCATCTTCCAGACTTGTCGCTTTTATAAAATACGAGTTCATCGTTGAAATCATCCATTTGAACATGGAACTTGGTATAGGCCTTTTTGCTCCCAATGGGAAAGTCCCCCATACGCTGAGAAACACCATCAATAAAGTACCATATGATCTGAGAGAGTAGACTTGAAGCGATTGCATTGTGCTCTGGGTGCGTGTCAAAAATTCCAACGCAGGACATTTTATCGCTGATACCAGCATACTTTGCTACTTGACAGATTTGTTCTGCGTAAAAACCATTGGGATTATGATAACAATTAGGGTCCGTCTCAGAAGATTTTATAGATGCGAAATCGATCGAAAGGACATCTGAGTTTCTCAGAAAGGGCTCAGCAACTTTTGGGTCTGCATTGAATTCACCTAATCGACAAATATCAAAGTAGAGCTTTTCGAACAGCTCAAGGCTCTTTTTCTCGACAAACGGGCGCTGCACTCCAATGGTCGAATAATTGAACAGGTAACAAGGTCGCTGCATAAGTAAATGGCCTACATATCCTTTTGAAGTGATTTTCTCATTCGGATCGCCCAAATCAAATTGGCTGTCAATAGCACAAATATTAATCATGCGCTCCAGCGACTCGAACCCTTTGTAACAGGAAAGCGTCAAATCTTGCCCTCCTCCAATCATCACTGGAATGACTTCTGCCTTTACGAGCTCGGTCACAATTTGAGCAACTGCAAAATAGGTGTCCTCAATTTTCCCTCCTGGCATTACCGTTCCTAAATCATAAATCGGGCGGATCCAATTGTCGCCTCTATACATTTCATAGAAGGCTTCTCGAAATTTGTTGTTTGGTTTTTTCCCGAAATCGGCGTTTGCGCCCTCTACGTTTCTGTATTCTGAAACATCAAAAATAGCGATTGAATTTTGTTCAATTGTTGGAAAACCTTTGCTTGTGTGCAATTCAATCGTTTCACCAATGGTGTTTTCGCTGATTTGACTTTCTAGCTGAACCGGTTGAAAATAAATCGAAAGGTCTTTCATTGTACAATTTTGAGTAAAAATATTCCTTTTCAACTCAAAATTTAGGTGTCACCCAAAAACCTTTACATATTCAACCGTTAATAACTCGGTGAGCTATTTTTTTGCGGCCTTTTTGGCTGGAGCTTTTTTCTTTTTAGGTTTTTTGGCCTCAATCATCTCAAGTGCCTTTTCTAGGGTTAGATCGTCGACGTTAAATGTTTTTGGTAATTCTATCTTCAATTTTCCTTTAACAATATTAAATCTACCCCAACGTGCTTTCTCAACGGTAACGCCTTCAGCTTCCCAATTGTGAACAATTTTATCTATGTCTTTTTGCTTTTTAGCCTCAATGAGCTCGATAATATCTTCCTGAGATAAATTGTCAAAATCATATTTTTTATTGACATTAATAAAAACATCGTTCCACTTTATAAACGGTCCGAATCTACCCGTTCCCTTTTGTACAGGTAGTCCCTGGTATTCAGCAATCGGCGCATCAGCTTCTTCCTTTTCTTTTATCAAAGTAATTGCTCTATCTATATCAACCTCGCTGATGTCCTCCCCTTTTGGAATGGACACAAACATATCGTTATATTTAACGTAAGGGCCAAATCTTCCTTGAGCCACAATAACTTCTGAATTCTTATAATCCCCCAAGTTCTTAGGAAATTGAAACAATTCTAATGCTTCATCCAACGTAATTGAGTTAATTGATTGATTTGCTCTTAACGATGCAAACTGAGGTTTTTCTCCATCGGCTTGCTCATCACCAATTTGAATCATTGGTCCAAATTTCCCAATTCGTGCAATTATTCTCTTTCCTGATTTAGGGTCAACGCCTAGCTCTCGCTCTCCTGTTGCTCTCTCAGAGTTCTCAAGCGTATCTTCTACATTGTCATGGAAAGGCGTGTAAAAGTTTTTTAACATGTTTGTCCAGTCCAAAAGTCCTTTCGCAATCTCATCGAATTCCTTTTCAATCTTCGCCGTGAAATTATAATCCATGATATTCACAAAATGCTCCGATAAAAACTCAGTAACAACAACTCCAATATCGGTTGGAAATAATTTATTCTTCTCCTTCCCAGTGATTTCGGTCAATGTTTTACGGTCGATCGATCCATTGCGCAACACCCATTGATCGTAGTTTCTCTCTACTCCTTCTCTATCTGGCTTTTCAACGTATCCTCTTTTTTGGATGGTTGTAATCGTAGGAGCATAGGTAGATGGACGTCCAATTCCTAAGCTTTCCAATTTCTTTACTAAAGATGCTTCCACGTAGCGTGAAGGCGGACGGGAAAAACGTTGAGTGATTTTTATCTCATCGGTTTCTACAGCATCTCCTTTTTCCACTGCTGGCAACAATCCATCTTCAAAATCTTCATCCTCCTCATCCTCAATATTGCTTTCCAGGTAGACTTTCAAAAACCCTTCAAACTTGATAACTTCACCCTTTGCTTGGAACGTTTCATCAACTCCCTTCGCATTCAACTTAATTGTCGTGCGCTCTAGTTGTGCATCTGACATCTGCGATGAAATAGCGCGCTTCCAGATCAAATCGTACAAACGCTCCTGCTCACTTTCTCCTTGGATCGAGTGCACAGAAAAATCTGTTGGACGAATTGCCTCGTGAGCTTCTTGGGCTCCAGCGTCCTTTGTACTATATTTTGTGCGGTTCGAAAATTCCTTTCCGTACGCATGTTCAATTTCTTTTTGTGCTCCATCAAGAGCTGTGTCAGAAAGGTTGACCGAATCCGTTCTCATGTAGGTGATGTGTCCAGCTTCATACAAACGCTGGGCAACATTCATTGTTCTTGAAACTGAGAATCCCAATTTAAGACTGGCTTCTTGTTGAAGTGTAGATGTCGTAAAGGGTGCAACTGGTTTTTTCGTTGCAGGCTTCATTGTGACATCACTCACGCTAAAATTAGCACCGTTGCATGCTCCTAACAATTTCTCTACTTCAGATTCTGACTTTAATTGATGCGATACTTCCGCTTTGATTTTTCCTTTCGCAGCAGAAAATAATCCATTTACTTTATAAAACGTCTCGCTGCTGAACGCTTCAATTTCCTTTTCTTTTTCAACAATTAACTTAACAGCAACGGACTGAACACGTCCAGCGGATAAGCTTGGTCTAACTTTTCTCCATAAAACGGGAGAAAGCTCAAATCCAACCAATCGATCCAGCACTCTTCGCGCCTGCTGCGCATCAACCAATTGCTTATTTATTTCGCGGGGTGATTCAATTGCTTTAAGAATTGCCGTTTTTGTAATCTCGTTGAAAGTAATACGCTTAGTGATTTTCTTTTCCAAATTCAGCGTTTCGTATAAGTGCCAAGAAATTGCCTCTCCTTCACGGTCCTCATCCGTCGCGAGCCAAACCGTTTCAGCTTCTTTTACAGATTTCTTTAAATCTGCCACGACTTGTTTCTTGTCAGCCGAGACTTCATATTTTGGTGCAAAATTGTTGGCTACATCAATGGCTTCTCCCTTCTTTGCCAAGTCACGTACGTGACCAAAACTCGACTTTACTACGAAATCTTTTCCTAAATATCCTTCTATCGTTTTTGCTTTGGCGGGGGACTCTACAATTACTAAATTTTTAGCCATAATCTTGGGTTCATCTTACGAAATACGCTGCAAATTAAGGTGATTTAAATTCAAAACGCAATGAAAACACAAAACAAAATTAATTTCAACAGCTCGTTCGATATATGCTTTAACCTATGGTTAAAGGAAATAGCAGAATATTAAGTTTTTTTAAGACTGCCATTTTGACACCCTCTAGTTTTTACTTAAATTTGCACTTTATTAGTAAATAGTTAGCATTAAGAGGTAATTTGTGGAGATCAATAAGGAAATAGACGAAAGTCAAAAAGGGAGTACTACATTAGTCAAGTCTGACAAGCCATTGAATGGTAAAAAATTGTACCTAGAAAGTTATGGTTGTGCCATGAACTTTGCAGACAGCGAAGTTATTGCTTCTATAATGAATAGCGAAGGATATGCAACCACTTCAGATGTTCACGAGGCAGATATCGTTCTAATAAATACATGTTCTATCCGTGAAAATGCTGAAGATAGAATACGTAAACGTCTGAGTGATTTTAAGAATCGAAAAAAAAGACAACCAGGTTTAATTGTAGGTGTGCTCGGTTGTATGGCAGAGCGATTGAAACAAAACTTACTGGAAGAAGAAAAATTAGTAGATATTGTCGCGGGACCTGACTCCTATCGTGATCTACCCAACCTTGTTAATGAAGTTGGTGGTGGTCAGAAAGCAGTAAATGTATTATTGTCGCGCGATGAAACGTACGCCGACATTTCTCCCGTCCGCTTAGATAAAAATGGTATTTCTGGATTCGTTTCCATTACTCGTGGGTGCGATAATATGTGTTCATTTTGTGTTGTTCCATTTACACGTGGTCGAGAACGTTCTAGAAGTCCCGAAACTATTGTGAGAGAATGCCACGAACTGTTTGATGCTGGCTATCGCGAAGTAACTTTGTTAGGACAAAATGTAGATTCGTATCGCTGGAACATGACCTCAAAAGGTGAAGTGAAGGATGAAGCGCAGAGTACAACTAATTTTGCCCAGTTGATGGAACTAGTTGCAGCCGTATCGCCTGATTTACGCGTGCGTTTTTCCACTTCTCACCCGAAAGATATGACAGATGAAGTGATTGAAGTCATGGCGAAACATGAAAACATCTGCCCATACATTCATCTGCCTGTTCAATCAGGAAATACAGAAATGCTTCAACGTATGAATCGAGGGTATTCGCGTGAATGGTACTTGAATCGCATTGCTGCCATTCGAAGAATTATGCCCGATTGCGCGATTTCAACAGATATCATCACAGGTTTTTGCGATGAAACAGACGAAGAACATCAAGATACATTGTCACTGATGCGCGAAGTTCAATTCGACTTTGCTTATATGTACAAGTATTCTGAACGACCAAAAACATTAGCTGAAAGACGATTTGAGGACAATGTTCCAGAAGAAATTAAAGGCGCACGATTGACAGAAGTGATTGATCTTCAGCTGTCTCATGCCCTAGCAGCGAATCAGCGTCAAATAGGTGAAATTCGCAAAGTACTCGTTGAAGGTCCCTCAAAGCGATCCGAAGATTTTTTCAGTGGGCGCAACGAACACAATACAAAAACTGTTTTTCCGAAAGGAAACGCTAAGAAAGGAGATTACGTGATGGTTAAAATTAACGAGTGCACTTCGGCAACACTGATGGGTGAAATTGTCGAAATTTTACCTCCAACGAACAAGTAAGACATGGATATACAACAGGTAAAACAACGATTTGGAATTATTGGAAATGCTCCACTATTGAACCGTGCGCTTGAAGTTGCAATTCAAGTTGCTCCGACAGATATTTCTGTGTTAGTAACGGGTGAAAGTGGAACAGGGAAAGAAATTATTCCGCAAGTGATTCATCAATTGAGTGCCAGAAAACATGGTGAATACATTGCTGTGAACTGCGGTGCGATTCCAGAAGGAACCATCGATTCAGAATTATTCGGTCACGAAAAAGGTTCGTTTACTGGAGCAAGTGGCAGCCGAAAGGGTTATTTTGAAGTCGCTGACGGCGGGACTATATTCTTGGATGAAGTCGCTGAACTTCCGATGCAGACCCAAGTGCGCTTGCTCAGAGTTCTAGAAACTGGTGAGTTTATTCGCGTTGGATCTTCCAAATCAATTAAAACAAATGTGCGTGTTGTGGCTGCTACCAATGAGAATATGCACCAAGCTATTTCCAGTGGTAAGTTTAGAGAGGATTTGTTTTATCGACTAAATACTGTTCCAATTTCGCTTCCTTCGCTTCGAGATAGAAAAGACGATGTTCATTTATTGTTTCGAAAATTTGCAAGTGATTTTGCTGACAAGTACCGAATGCCGACCATCAAACTTTCCGAAGATGCCATCGAACTTTTGAATAACTATTCGTGGCCTGGAAATATTCGTCAATTAAAGAATTTAGTGGAGCAAATTTCGGTGATTGAAACTTCGAGAGATATTGACGCTTTGTTGTTAAAGCACTATTTGCCCGATGAGAAATCGAACACTCCTGCTATTATTACAGACAGCAGTACTTCGATTAATGAGCGTGAATTGATGTACAAGTTTCTTTTCGACATGAAAAAAGACTTGACGGATTTGAAAAAGATTGTGCTTGAGATGGTCGCTCAAAATGGCGAGATTGATTTGGACAACGACCACACAAGTATGATCAACCGTTTTTATACCGACGTGCAATCACCTACAAGCGGTCCAAAAATACTTCCTGCTCCAAAACCTGAAACAGATCGTACGACGGAAGACATCGAATCTAAACCCAATGATCAACTATTTGAAGAACACGAGGAGGTTGAAGAATCATTATCACTGGAAGATCGTGAAAAAGAACTGATTCAAAAGGCATTGGAAAAGCATAAAGGAAAGAGAAAATACGCTGCTTCTGAACTCGGAATTAGTGAACGTACCTTGTACAGAAAAATTAAAGAGTATAACTTAGTCAATAAATGAAATTCATATCCTTCATAGCGCTTAGTGTAGTGTTGACGAGTTGTTGGCCATCCAGTGTCTCATTCATGGATAAAGGGTCAATGCCCGACGAATGGAAAAAATTCTATTTGAGTACATTGGATAACAATGCACCTAATGCGCCGATTAGCTATCCCCCCAACTTGTCAGAGGCAGTAAAGGATGGTATCCAAAACAATACGCGCCTACTTATCGCCAATTCAATGGAAGATTCGCAAGTAGATATAGAAGGTGTAATAAATAGTTATAGCGTAATGCCGATTGCATTGCAAGAAGGAGATAACGCGTCACAGAATAGATTAACTATTTCTGTTCGATTTGATATTTACATCAAAGAGCCTGAACAAAGCGAAATGACCGTTACAAGTACACGCTTTGCAGATTACAGTGCAAATGCAGATTTGGCAACCGTTGAAGCACAATTATTGGACGAAATCAACACTCAAATTGTTCAAGACGTAATAAATAAACTACTTTCGAATTGGTAATGTTGGGAGCAACGGAAATAGCGGCAAGGATTCAAAATCCTGCATTGATTAAAAAGGAAGACCTTTCGGCATTGGAAGAACTTTCTAAGAAGCATCCGTTTACCCAAATCTATTCGATATTATATTTGAAGGGTCTCGCTGATTTGAAAGACATTCATTTTGAAGAAGAATTAAAAAATCACTCGTACCGAATCAGTGACCGAGAGCAGCTCTACAAACTCATTCACGATTTTTCAGCAGAATCAAACAAGAGCGAGTCCGAATCAGCAACCGTTGTTGAGATTAAAACGACTCCCGAAGTTGAAGTGGAAAATTCGATTGTTGAGGAAGTCGAAAAAGAAACTCCTAGTGTTGAATTGAGTTCTATTGCTGATGAAATTCCATTGGAAGAAATCATCTCAGATGACGCGAAGGAATCAGAAGGAATTGAGGCAGAAAGTCAAGAAATTGTCGACGAAAAAACCGCACCCATTGCAGATGCACTGGATGAATCTATCTTGCACCATTCGTTAGCTACCAATTATCAGTTGCCCGAACTTTCAGAAGAAGAATTAGCGGAATTAGAAAAAAGAAGTGAGACCAAACTAGAGGAAGAAGAACAAGATTCTCCCGTGGAGGTGAACATGGAAATTGACACGCAACAGTCATTCACCTCATGGTTAAACGCCAATAAAAACAAGCTACCTGAAGACACACGCGACAAAGAGACAATTGAAGCCATTGTGGGACAATCAGGCCTTGTTTTTGAGGTCAACGAGTTTTTTGGAGAAAGCGAAAAACCCAAAAAAGAGTTCTTTTCTCCCGTGAAAAAAGCGAAAGAAAGTTTAGATGAATCTTCTATTCCTGTGAGTGAAACTTTGGCGAAAATTTATGCGCTACAAGGCAATTTTCCGAAAGCAATTTACGCTTATGAGCAATTAAGTTTGAATAATCCAGAAAAAAAGATTTTCTTTGCAGACCAAATCAAAGAATTAAAGAAAAAATTAAATATATAAAACCCTATGGAAACGTTATTCTCAATCATCATTATGATTTCAAGTATCTTATTGGTATTTGTAGTTTTTATTCAAAATCCAAAAGGTGGGGGACTAAGTTCTGACTTTGGATCTGCTCATCAATTGGGAGGTGTCCAAAAAACAAACGATTTCATCGACAAAGCAACTTGGTCATTGGCTGGAGTTGTAGCTGTACTAAGTATTATTCTTACCTTGAAAATGAAATCTCCTGAGCCAGTAGCTCCAGAGGAACCAACTCAAACTGAGCAAGGTCAAACTCAAGGGGGACAACCAGCACAAGGAGGTAAAACTGCACCAGCAGGAAAGGGTAACTAATCCTTCTCAACATATTCTAAATGTCAGTATGTCACGCGTGCTGACATTTTTTATGCCATAAAATGTAAATTTGTCCTAAATCATCTTGTGGCACACAATTGGTGCTGGGGCGACTAGTATTAATCTTTAAATTAAATTTTTGTAAACATGTCAACTAAATTTAAGCCTTTAGCGGATAGGGTTCTTATTGAACCAGCTCCAGCAGAACAAAAAACTGCAAGTGGAATTATCATACCAGACTCGGCAAAGGAAAAACCTTTGAAGGGAAAAGTAATTGCAATAGGTAGTGGAAAAACCGACGAGCCAATTACCGTAAAAGTTGGTGATGATGTATTGTATGGTCAGTATTCTGGAACAGAAATCAAATTGGACGGTAAAACGTTTTTGATCATGCGTGAATCTGATATTTACGGAATATTTTAGTTCAATCTTCTTTGAACTTTTTTAAACTTTAAACTTTTTGAACTATTTAAAAAAATAAAAAAATGGCAAAAGATATATACTTTGACGTTGAAGCAAGAGACAAGCTAAAAAGAGGCGTTGACGCATTAGCAAACGCAGTAAAAGTAACACTAGGACCTAAGGGTAGAAATGTGGTTATTGGACGAAAATTTGGTTCACCTCAAATCACCAAAGATGGTGTTACTGTGGCGAAAGAAATCGAATTGAAAGATCCAGTTGAAGACATGGGTGCGCAAATGGTCAAAGAAGTGGCTTCAAAAACTGCGGACATTGCTGGAGATGGAACCACAACGGCAACAGTTCTTGCACAAGCAATTATTGGTGCTGGATTGAAAAACGTAGCTGCTGGAGCGAACCCAATGGATTTGAAACGAGGAATTGACAAAGCAGTTATTGAAGTGGTTAAACATTTGAAGAAAATCTCGAAAGAAGTTGGTTCTGATAATGACAAGATCAAGCAAATTGCGAGCATTTCAGCGAATAACGATGAAACGATTGGCGCATTGATTGCGCAAGCGATGAAAGTTGTTGGAAACGATGGTGTAATTACTGTTGAAGAAGCAAAAGGAACAGAAACTGAGGTTCGAACAGTTGAAGGAATGCAGTTTGATCGAGGATACTTATCTCCGTACTTCGTTACGAATACTGAGAAAATGATTACTGACATGGAGAATCCTATGATTCTCATCTACGATAAGAAGATTTCAAACATGAAGGAGTTACTTCCTATCTTGGAGCCTGTTGCTCAATCAGGAAAACCTTTGTTAATTATTGCGGAGGATGTTGATGGTGAGGCGTTAGCGACTTTGGTTGTAAATCGTATTCGTGGATCACTGAAAATTGCTGCAGTAAAAGCACCAGGATTTGGTGACAGAAGAAAATCAATGTTGGAAGACATTGCGATTCTAACTGGAGGTCAAGTGATTTCTGAAGAACGTGGATTGACATTGGAAAACGCTACGTTGGATATGTTAGGAACAGCTGAGAAAATCGAAATTGACAAAGACAACACAACGATTGTAAACGGTGCAGGGAAAAAAGGAGATATCAAAGCTCGAATTGCACAAATAAAAGCTCAAATTGAATCTTCTACATCTGATTACGATAAAGAGAAAATGCAAGAACGCTTGGCTAAATTAGCTGGTGGTGTTGCTGTTCTTTACGTAGGAGCTGCATCGGAAATCGAAATGAAAGAAAAGAAAGACCGTGTGGACGATGCCTTAGCTGCGACACGCGCGGCTGTACAAGAAGGAATAGTACCTGGTGGTGGAATTGCTTTCATTCGCTCATTGGATGCGTTAGAGAACCTAATTGGAGAAAACGATGATGAAACAACGGGTATTGCCATTGTGCGAAGAGCAGTTGAAGAACCGTTGCGTCAAATTATCGCCAATTGCGGTGGTGAAGGTTCAGTAGTCGTTCAAAAAGTGAAAGAAGGGAAAAATGATTTTGGATACAACGCCCGTACTGAAGTCTATGAAAACTTATACAAAGCAGGTGTCATAGATCCAACCAAAGTAACGCGTATCGCAATTGAAAATGCGGCGTCGATTGCTTCAATGCTTCTTACCACGGAATGTGTCATTGCCGAAGAGCCTGTAGATGAATCTGCAGCAATGGGCGGAATGCACAGTCATGGAGGTGGAATGCCAGGAATGATGTAGCTTCGACACTTCGACTTCGCTCAGTGTCCGAAGCTCAGCTACCATTCGACAGGCTCAGTGATCGATGCTCGATGACAGAAGCTCATATTACATGGGCAAAGAACATAAAAGGTTTTCGCTTCGTGCGAAGGCCTTTTTTCTCGGTTCTTTCTTCCCGAAGCAATTCGGATAGATGGAAACGACACTATATAAAACTCTCCACTTTACAGTGGAGAGTTTTTCATTTCTACCCATTCTTCATTTCATTACCACACTGATTGCAGTATATAGAACCGAAAGGGTTATCATGTTGGCATTTGGAACAAAGATTGTCATTCTCTCCATCTGGCTTGTATTTCGACATTTCCACTGAGATTAACCCAGTTGGAATTGCGATAATCGCATAACCCAAAATCATCATGATGGATGCCAAGAACTTTCCGAAATCCGTGTAAGGTGTGATGTCACCGAATCCAACTGTTGTAACTGTCACAATCGCCCAATATATACTTGCTGGTATTGAATCAAATCCATGCTCTCCTCCTTCAATTACATACATTAAAGTCCCTGCAATCACAATCATCATGATCACAAAAAACAGGAACACCATGATTTTGTAATAGCTCGCCTTCAATGAATGTGCTAATGCCTGAGATTCCGAAGAAAAACGACTTAATTTCAGAATTCTAAAAATACGCAATAGGCGTAACGCTCGAATGATTCTAAGCGATGCGTACGACGAGAACACTGGGGTCAACATTAAAAACGTAGGAAGCAACGAGACTAAATCAATAATTCCCCACCTGCTTGTGATATATTTCAATGGTTGTGGGTGCACTGCAATTCTTGCCACATACTCTATCGAAAACAGAATGGTAAAAATCCACTCGAGTATATGCAGTTCATAACCAGCAACTGCCCTCCATTCAGGAACACTTTCAATCAACACAGAAAATACAGACAATACGATTAAAATCAACAGGATAACATCGAAGAGCCTTCCCGCCTTTGTGCCTGTTCCAAATATAATGATAAATAATTTTTCTCTCATGTCCCTACGTGTTATCACTGAATCACACCGTGTTGACAAATATAGGCTATATAATCAAAGGCAATGACATAAAAAAAGAGGGCAGCAAAAGCTAACCCTCTTTTCACTATTTATATTATCTATCGATTAATATCTGTAATGTTCTGGCTTGTACGGTCCTTCAACTGACACACCAATGTATTCAGCTTGATCTTTTCTAAGTTCAGTTAACTCAGCTCCAACTTTCGCAAGGTGTAACTTCGCAACTTTCTCATCCAAGTGCTTTGGCAACATGTAAACATCATTTTCATATGCCCCAGCATTTGTCCACAACTCAATTTGTGCCAACGTTTGGTTGGTAAATGAATTTGACATTACAAAAGATGGGTGACCTGTTGCACAACCAAGGTTCACCAATCGACCTTCAGCAAGAAGTATGATGTCGTTTCCTTTTACGTTGTACATGTCAACTTGAGGTTTGATTTCAATCTTCGTTGAACCATAATTCTTGTTCAACCATGCCATATCAATCTCATTGTCGAAGTGCCCGATGTTACAAACAATTGTTTTATCACGCATTGCTTCAAAGTGATGTCCTTGAACGATGTCTTTGTTTCCAGTAGTCGTTACAACGATATCAACCTTTCCAACTACCGATTCCAGTTTACGCACTTCAAATCCGTCCATTGCTGCTTGCAAGGCACAGATAGGATCAATTTCAGTCACAATTACACGTGCTCCTGCACCTTGTAACGAAGCTGCTGAACCTTTTCCAACGTCACCGTAACCACAAACAACTGCAACTTTTCCAGCCATCATGGTATCAGTAGCACGACGAATCGCATCTACCAATGACTCTTTACAACCGTATTTATTGTCAAATTTTGATTTAGTCACCGAATCATTTACGTTGATCGCTGGCATAACCAATGTTCCGTTTTTCTTTCTTTCGTACAAACGGTGAACACCTGTCGTAGTTTCTTCAGAAAGACCTTTGATGTCTTTTGTCAATTCAGGGTAACGGTCAAATACCATATTGGTTAAATCACCACCATCATCCAAAATCATGTTCAAAGGCTGACCATCTTTAAATGCAAACAATGTTTGTTCAATGCACCAATCGAATTCTTGATCATTCAACCCTTTCCATGCAAAAACTGGAACACCTGCTGCTGCTATTGCTGCCGCTGCGTGATCTTGTGTTGAGAAAATATTACATGAAGACCATGTAACATCCGCTCCTAACTCCACCAATGTTTCAATCAACACTGCTGTTTGAATAGTCATGTGTAAACATCCTGCAATACGAGCACCAGCTAATGGTTTAGATGCTCCAAATTCTTCACGTAATGACATTAATCCTGGCATTTCAGCCTCTGCCAATCCAATTTCTTTTCTACCCCATTCAGCAAGACTAATGTCCTTTACTTTATAAGCTAATTTTTCTGTTGTACTCATATTTGTTTTTCTGTATTTTCTTAATTAACAAGTGCAAAATTACGAAGTTCCTTTTGGAATTGAAAGGATTGCGTCAAAGATTCGACGATTTCAATGCAGAGGAGCACTCTAATCATGCACTACATTCGTTGCACAATCAACTCTTCTAAGCAATCAACAAAACGATCATGATCATTCGATGAAGGCACCAATTGTACCTTTTCTCCTCCAACCGAAGTGAAAATCTCTTGATACTCTTCTCCTATTTCAATAACAGTCTCTAAACAATCTGCTACAAATGCAGGACTGAAAGCCAATAATTTCTTTGCACCTTTTCTTCCCTGCTCTTCCACCACCTTATCCGAAAACGGCATCAACCATTTTTTGTTCAGTCGCGATTGAAAACACACGGTGTAGTCTTCTTCTTTGATTCCCAGTTTAGAAGCGATCGACCGCGTGGTTGCATAGCACGTAGCTTTATAGCAAAACTTATTCTTATCATTGATTTCTGTTTCACAGGGTTGATCCGTGCATAAGTCGTCTCCTTCATAGACTTTATCGACGTGTCGTTCAGGCAATCCATGATAAGAGAAAAGAATGTGGTCGTACTCCTTCAAATCAAATTCCTTTGCGCGGTCTATGATTGAATCAATGTATCCTTCTGAATCCCAAAATTGGTTGACCATACTCACTTCGGGAATCACCCACCATTTGCGCATAATCTTCATCGCTAAATCGATTGCAGACCCTGTTGACGCACTTGCGTACTGGGGAAATAGTGGCAATACAATGATATGATCGTAGTTTTCTGTGCGCATTTCCTCCAACACATCATACATTGAAGGATTCTGATAACGCATAGCAACATGGACTTTTACGTTCTTCTGTTCCAAACGAACCTGTAGTTTATTCTGAACATTTACAGTGTGCGTAATCAGCGGTGAAACACCATTTCCGAATTCCCACAGTTCTTTATAAATCTTTGCCGATTTTGGAGCACGAAAGGGAACGATAATACCATTGACCAATAATTTTCTTCCCAACCAAGGTAAATCAATTACGCGTGGATCATTTAAAAACTCACTCAAATACCGTCTGACATCATTTGTCTTAGGACTGTCTGGTGTACCCAGTTGAATTAATAATACTCCTGTTTTTTTCATATTTATTTAGACTTTAAGATTCAAGACTTTAAGATCTTAAGACACATTCTTAGTTGAAATATTTATTCTCTTTGAACGGACTTAATTTATTCTACAATTAAGTCTTTGGTCTTGTATCTTAACGTCTTAAAATCTTACCTTAAAATAATTTCTCCCTCCAATTCTCCGCTTCTTCCTTCTCTAATAAATTCAATTTCACAAGCGATGATACTGTCTTTTCAAATGCCAATGGATATTCTACGCCCGTGTAATTCCATTCAGTCTCACCCAACCATTTTTCCACCTGATCTTGACGCAAATTGTATCTCCAACTGATTAAATCTACAGCATTTTCATTCGCTTTCAGTTCTTTTGCACGTTTACCAACGATGGTGCACATTTTTTTCAGAGCCTCCTTGTGCTCTTCGTAAACGTCATTTCTCACGGCAATAACAAAACATGGCCACGGGGTAACGACCTCATCTATGTAGCGACACTTTTTCTGTTCGGTAAAAGGGAATGTGGTGTATTTTTCCCACAAAAATGCCTGTGCTTCGTTGTTTTCCAACGCCCACAAACCTCCGTAAACATCACCGACCACTTTGAATTTTAATTGGTCAGAATCCCAGTTTTCTCTGTTTGCAGCGACATAACTCATCAAATGAGAACCAGATCCTTCTCTGGAAATCGCAAAGGTTTGATTTTCCAACTGATCCATTCTTTCAATTGAACTATTGTATGGCACGTGAACTCCCCAACTCAATGGTGTAGTGACATATACTTGAATTATTTTAGCATCCAATCCTTGTAATATCGCTCTCGTAATTCCCTCTGTTAACAATACTGCTACGTCCAATGATTTGTTCTCCAATCCTCGAATCATCTGGCCAGTTCCTCCACTCATATCACTCCAGTGCAACTGAATTCCCTGGTTTCTGAATAATCCCTCTTCAATAGCCATTCGCCAGGGCAAGTTAAAGTGTTCAGGAACTCCGCCTATTTTTAATCCTATCATTCTTTGATTTCTGAAAATTGCATGTCGTACAAGTTCTTGTAAAACCCGTTCTGACGTAATAATTCTTTGTGCGTACCCATTTCCTTAATCTCACCTTTATCCAACACAATAATTTTATCTGCTGTTTGAATCGTCGATAAACGATGAGCAATAACAATTGATGTTCTTCCCTTGGTCAATTTAATCGTCGCGTTTTGAATCATTTCTTCGGATTCATTATCAACGCTGGAAGTAGCTTCGTCCAAAATTAAAATGTGTGGATTATAAACGTAAGCACGAATAAACGAAATCAGTTGGCGTTGACCAACGGACAAAACTCCTCCTCTCTCTCCTACTTGATAATCGTATCCTCCAGGAAGACGTTCTATAAATTTATGCACACCAACTTCCTTTGCCGCTTCAATGACCTGTTCCCGAGAAATCGATTTATCTCCCAACGTAATATTGTTGAAAATGGTGTCTGAAAATAGAAATACGTCTTGTAAAACAATCGCAATATTCTTGCGCAAATAATCAAGTTCAATATCTGTTAACTTAATGTCACCTAGTAAAATATCACCTTTCTGGTACTCGTAAAAACGTCCTATTAGATTTACCATCGAGCTCTTCCCTGCACCTGTCGCTCCGACAAAAGCAACGGTTTCACCAGGTTTAATTTCCAAATTGATGTTTTTCAACACCCAGTCCTCGTCGCTATATGCAAAGTAGAGGTTTTCGAACTTGACTGTTTGATTAAAATCACATGATTTTACCGCACCCTCATCTTGGATATGCTCCTCAAGGTCAATGATGTCAAATACCCGTTCCGCCCTTACTGTTCCTCGCTGTAAAATGTTAAATTTATCGGCCAGCTGCCTGATCGGTCGATACAGCATATGAATCCAAAGAATAAACGCCAATATTTCACCGAACATCAAGCGAATATCATCTGCCGTTTTTCCCTGAACCTTTAAAGCTCCCCACACCAATAAACAGGCAATTGAGAGTGAACTGAGTAATTCGACGACTGGGAAGAAAATTGAATTCGCCCAAACCGCTTTTACATGCGCTTGTCGATGTCCTTTATTGATTACTTCAAATCGCGCAGCTTCAATTTTTTCACGATTGAACAATTGAACCAAGGACATACCAGTCAATCGCTCTTGCACGAAAGTGTTGAGCTTAGTGACTTGATCTCTTTCCAATTGGAGCGATTTTCGTATCACACGTGCGAAAATGCGAGTTGCCATTAACAACAAAGGAATTGGTATCAACGTGAGCAAGGTAAGTTCCCAATTTGTTGCAAACATTAACGCAATGACAATCACCAATGAAATGAGATCGCCTGCAATATTCATCATTCCAGAGGAGAATACCTCCGTGATTGCCTCTAAGTCAGAAACAACGCGAGTTACCAAAGCACCGATAGGTGTTCGATCGAAATAACGCATTCTAAACGTCAAGATGCGGCGCATCAATTGCTTTCTTAAATCTCTAATAATGGACTGCGCAAAAAGATTGGAAAAATAGGACGACAAGAATTGAAAAACGCTTTCAAAGAGCAGAAGTCCAATGATGAATGCTGTCCAAATAAATAACATTCTCCCATCCTGATCTTTGATGATGTATTCATCCACCATGTGCCCAACAAACATAGGTCGTACTGGTCCCAGTATCGCAAGCAACAGCGTGCAAACTACGGCAATAAAAAAGAGCATTTTATACGTCTTCCAGTAAGAAAGAAGTCGCTTGAAAACCGTGATGTTTAATTTGGATTTGACAGCCATTGAAACAAAAGTAATTGAAAGATTCAAGAAACGCGTTGAGGCTTCCCTCTTTTTTTGAGTTGTGACTTAGAATAGTTTGGTGACTTAACAAAGATTATGAGAAATGTGATACTTTTTTCAAACAAAACGGTTCATCTTCTTTCCTGTTGATTTAATTTCCATTAACTTTATCCTAAAGTCGAAAAAATGATTCACAATTTATCCGAGACCAACTCTATTTTCAATACTTTCATCGGAGAACTAAGAGATGTTGAAATTCAAAAAGACCCGATGCGCTTTCGACGAAACCTTGAAAGAGTTTCTGAAATTTTAGGATATGAACTTTCCAAAAAGCTTCATTACAACAATGTAGATATTGAGACTCCTTTAGGAATTGCTCCTACCCAATTGTTAAAAGAACAACCTGTATTGGCTACTATTCTTAGAGCTGGATTAGGAATGCACCTTGGTTTACTCAACTATTTTGACAGAGCTGAAAGTGCCTTTGTATCGGCCTACCGAAAACACTCCACAGCGGAAGATTTTGAAGTTTTTGTGGAGTATATGGCCGCACCGAAAATCGATGACAAAGTACTTATCATTAGTGATCCTATGTTGGCTACCGGAAGCTCTATGGCTTTGGTTTATAAGGCGCTATTGAAACAGGGTGATCCTAGAAAGTTAATCATTGTATCCGCCATTGCAGCTCCAGAAGCTTTGGAGTTTTTACAAAAACAACTTCCAAAATCTACAGAATATTTTATTGGAGCAATTGATAAGGAGCTTACTGCTCAATCTTATATTGTACCAGGACTGGGAGACGCCGGAGATTTAGCATATGGCGAAAAATGCTAGTGTATGAAGTGGGGACTTTTATTTTCAATCTTCTCGCTCTCAACATTTAAATTTATGTTCGCTCCATTTGGCGGACCTGGCTTAAAATTATCCTTTCTGGAAACATATGTCGCTTGTATCAGTGGCGCAACTTTTAGTGCGATCATTTTTTATTATTCTGCGGAATACTTTTTAAATCGAGCGCGAAAAAAGCGGGCAGCACTGATCGAAAAATCCTTGCGCACAGGAGAGAAATTGAAAATAAAGAAAACCTTCACGCGCATGAATAAATTTATTGTGCGCATAAAGAGGAAGCTAGGCATCATTGGCACCTGCTTTTGGGCACCTTTTTTCCTATCCATTCCTGTGGGAAGCATCGTTACAGCTAAATTCTACGGGAAGCACAGAAAAACATTTCCATTAATCGTGGTCGGAATTTGTTTAAATGGTCTCGTTACAACGGTACTCAGTTATAGCATATACGGATGAAGCATTTATTTTTTGATTTAGACCGTACATTGTGGGATTTTGAAACAAACTCAGAAGCTGCATTACGCATTTTGTTTGAAAAGTTAAAACTGGGCGGGCAAATTCGTTCATTTCAAACATTTCATACTACCTATAAAAAGATAAACGCAGAATTATGGTTTCAATATTCCCAGGGAGCCGTTACAAAAGATAAGTTACGTTACGAGCGCTTTGAGCGAACATTTCACCATTTAAATATTGATAATCAGAACCTGGCCCAGCAATTAGGGGATGAATATGTGGCTATTTCTCCTTATCAAACCAATTTATTTCCGAACACTGAGAAAACACTTGAATCCCTTAAAAAAGACGGACATGAGCTACACATCATTACAAATGGTTTCAAGGAAGTACAATTTATCAAGTTGAAAAACAGTGGGATTATTGACTTTTTTGATGTCATCCTTTGCTCAGAAGAAGTTGGAAAGACAAAACCCGCTCCAGAAGTTTTTCAAAGTGCACTAACTATGGCAGGTGCGGATAAAAAAGAGTCGCTGATGATTGGGGATGATTACCACGCTGATATTATCGGAGCTGAACGATTTGGGATGCAGAGCATTCTTTTTGATCCTTACCAAAAACATGGCGACAATAGACATAATTGGAAAATAAAGCAACTGGATGAAATACCAGGATTAATCCCTTGGATTGTAAAATCAACCCTTTAGTTCTTTGACGCTTTGTATCGTTTTAGTTCTAAAACTATAGGCTCTTCTTCCACACCAAATTGAATCTTGATCTTGAGCCTATTTCTTGTGAAGAAACAAAATGAATACGAAATCATCGATGGAATGTTCGTTTCAATATTGTTGAATTTCAACTTATTCCCGCTCGAAATAAAACGATTCTTTTGAACTACGATGGAATCACCTTGTTGACTGTTGGTTTCTAAGATATAAACGAGTGTTTTATTCACCCGCTTGATGGTCAAACTTTCTACTTGAGTGGTATCACCATTTTTGGTAATGCGATAGGCTGCGCCTGTTAAGTGATCGTTGTTCATGCGCCAGACCTCAAATCCATCACCAGATTTGTACTGCCATTTTCCAATCAGCTTCTTCGTCCTGTTGGGCATTTGAGAAATGGCCATCGAAGAAGTGACAAAAATAAGGGCAATAACTAAAAATTGTTTCATTCTTCTCTCCTATAATATACTAATGCATTTCTTGTCGCAGTTTTTCATAAAGCACCATTCCTGCTGCTACACTAACATTCAACGAAGCAATTTCTCCTCGCATTGGTATCCTGCAACTGATATCAGCTAAGTTAATCAAATCTGATGTGATTCCATCCTCCTCAGATCCTAAGATTACTGCTACTGCTCCTCGCAAGTTTGTTTCGTACAATGGAATCTTTGATTTCTCTGTACACGCCACTATTCGCATACCACATTGTTGAATGTAAAAAAGTGAATCCTTTAGACTATCTGTTTTACAGACTTTGATTCTGTTCAAAGCGCCCGCAGAAGTTTTAATCGCATCTGAAGTCACTTGAGCTGAACCCTTTGATGGAATTAAAATAGCGTCCACACCTTCACATTCTGCAGTTCTTGCAATCGCACCAAAATTGCGGACATCTGTAATTCGATCCAACACTAAAATAAAGGGTTTTTTCTCTTCTTCGAGCAATTTTTCAACAACTTCTTCCACCTTAAAATATTCAATTGGTGAAACCAACGCAATCACACCTTGGTGATTTTGGTCGGTAATTCCATCGAGTTTTTCAACTGGAACAAATTGCAATTGATGTTGTTCACCAGCAAGTGCCTCTTTCAATTCAAGAAACAATTCCTTCTTCATTCCCTTCTGGATGAAAATCTTGTTGAGTACTCGATTCGCTTTTACAGCTTCAATTACCGCTCTGACACCAAAAATAAATTCATCGTCATTGTACTTTGATTCTCTTTTGTAGTCCCCACGGGAATTCTCTTCTCTTCTTTGGTATTTGCTTTCCATATCTCTTAAAACTGATAATTAAACTCAACTTCTACGTTGTCTCCAAGTGTCTTCGCTACGGGACACGTCTCTCCTGCTCTGATTATGCGCTTCTGAATTTCATCATCCCAATTATTACGTGAAAAATCGATTGAAATTTCAATTTTCCCAATTCTCCTCGGGTTACTCTCCATGATTTTATTGACTGTTGCTACTGCGTAATCAAAATGAATTGAGTGATTTTCGCAGTATATCCCAATAATCGTCAACATGCAAGAAGCGTATGCCGTTGCCACCAAATCTGTTGGGGAAAAAGCTTCTCCCTTTCCATTATTGTCTGTTGGAGCGTCCGTGATAATTTCAACGCCCGATTTTAAATGCACACATTTGGTGCGCAGACCACCTAAATATTCGACTTTAGATATTGACATAATTCATAGATGTTTTCATACCTTTGTAACAGTTTGTAGATCTATTGGGGCAATTTATACAGCAAAAGTAGCTTTTTATTTTGCCAAAGAAGGAAGATGATTTAAAAATCACGAAATGAGCGAATCAATGTCGGAAGATACACGTGTAAAAATAAAGAAACCAAAATGGTTGAGGGTAAAGCTACCCACAGGTGAGAACTACAAGAAAGTGCGCTCATTGGTGGATGAACACAAGCTTCATACAATTTGCGAAAGTGGAAACTGTCCAAACATGGGTGAATGTTGGGGAGAAGGCACAGCTACGTTCATGATTTTAGGGAATATTTGCACCCGCTCTTGTGGGTTTTGCGCGGTAAAAACCGGGCGGCCAGATGCTGTTGATGAATTTGAGCCTGGCAAAGTAGCACATAGCGTAAAAACCATGGGCGTGAAACACGCAGTAATTACTTCCGTTGACCGAGACGATTTAAAAGATGGAGGAGCAGGAATCTGGATGCAAACTGTGAAAGCAATTCGGCATCAATCCCCTGGCACAACGATGGAAACGCTCATTCCTGATTTTGCTGGGAACTGGGGAAATTTGCAGTACATTATTGATGTTGCACCAGAAATTGTAAGTCACAATTTAGAAACAGTGCGCAGGTTAACCAAAGAGGTGAGAATCCAAGCAAAATACGACAGAAGTCTAGAAGTTCTATTTCGACTGAAAAAAGGCGGAATGAAAACCAAATCTGGCATCATGTTGGGACTTGGAGAAACCGATGCCGAAGTACTCGAAACAATGGAGGATTTGAGAAGCGTGAACGTCGATATCTTAACATTGGGACAGTACCTACAACCAACGGCAAGACACCTACCGATTCATGAATTTGTAACACCTGAAAAATTCGCTGAATACAAAGAAAAAGGAATTCAAATGGGCTTTAAATATGTTGAAAGTGGACCATTAGTTCGATCATCTTATCGTGCCGAAAAACATTTGTTTTAATTTTTAGACCTGTATATTTTCGTCCATTTATGGAAGTGCAATTCTTTCCTAAGAACTAAAAGTATTGTATATTTACAGATAATTCTGTTATACTGTAGGCTTAAAATTAAATTATTATTACTATTTTGCGCCGCTTTAACGATATAAAAAAAGTAAAATTATATATAACTAGTACTTATGAAAAACATAGTTGCACTTTCAATTTTAACGCTCTTTACAGGTTTATCCTATGCGCAGCAAGAAGTAACAAAAAAATGTGGACATCAATGGGCACAAGAGGAGGCTTTTCGTCTACACCCTGAATTAAGGGACAGCTACGAAGCTTACCAGCTATTACAAAATAGCAAACAATTTAATGAAAAAGGTGGAGCTTCATCTTATGTAATTCCAGTAGTATTCCATGTATTGCATGAATATGGTTCAGAGAACATTAGTGATGCTCAAATCTATGATGCAATGGAAGTGATTAACCGTGAGTTTAATTCTGCAGATCCTGATTCAGTTAATATAGTCCCTGAATATGAGTCACTTATAGGCAATGGGAAGATACAGTTTAAGTTGGCAGCCAAAGACCCAATAGGAAATTGTACGAACGGTATTGAGCATATCTATACACATGAAACAAATATTGGTGATGGATTTTCAAAAGTTCACCAATGGAATCGTGCAAAGTACTTAAACATTTGGGTAGTTCGTGTAGTTGGTGCACCAGGTGCAGCAGCTTACGCAATTAAACCTGCAGGAACTGACGGCTTAGGGTACTACTTAGATGGAATTGTTTCTGGTCACTCCTATGTTGGGTCCATTGGCACATCAAACCCAGGAAATGAATCTGTTTTAACTCATGAAATTGGTCATTACTTAAGTTTATCGCATACATGGGGTGATACAAATGATCCGGGTGTTGCTTGTGGGAACGATGGTGCTGATGATACTCCTGTGACTGCTGGTTATCCTCCAGCTGCTGGATGCGGTGTTTATATGGCGCAATACCCAAATGGCTGGATTGATTGTAATGTTGATGTTATTCCAGTAAGTCAGGGTGCGTTCACGTTCGACAGTATTGTACCTACCTCTGGAACCATGGACCCAACTCCTGTGCCAACACCACAAATTTTTGGACCAACAGACCAGACTGTTTCAGTTATATACTCCGGTTTTTCAGCAGTAGGAGTAGGTTCTAATCCGACAACAACAGAATCTTTTGGTTATGATAATTGGGATACTGGAGCATTGGATGGAGAAACGGTATATGCGAATCTGACAGGGTCTATTAACCTCTCTAAATATTATGAGTTCACAGTAGCACCTGAACAACGAGGTCGTCTTGAATTGGAAAGTCTTGTGTTTGATGTTGCTAGAGATACTGCTGGACCGAGAACTTTTGCCGTAAGATGGGATGTTGATGGTTTTGCTAATAACATAGACTTGGCAGCATCAGCTTCGACAAATCCTGAAATTACAGTTGACGAAATAAACGACGTGTTTTTCTTTACTACGGATGGAGCTACGACTGTTTTTCAAGATGACTTTGCTATTGATTTGTTGGCGACTGAAATTTCAGCGTCCACTCCTGTGACATTTCGTCTGTATGCATGGAATTCTGAGAATGCTGTTGGCAACTTTATTGTGGATACAGTGATGGTTAATGGTACAGTTAAACTTCTAGAGGATGTTCAAAATTATATGGATTATTCATATTGTGATGTACACTTCACGCCTGATCAAGTATCTTTCATGCACAACGCATTAGAAGGTATTGCTGGACAGCGTAATCGTCTTTGGAATGATACAACGTTAATGGAAACTGGTGTAGCTGATTTAGAAATGCCTCAGGACCCTTCAAACCAATTGAGTGTTCCATTGTGTGCACCTGTTAGCGATTTCAGTGCATCTGATAAATATATTTGTGTCAATGAACCTATTACATTTAACGACGCGTCATGGAATGCTACGATTGATACATGGGAATGGACATTCCCTGGTGGAAGTCCAGCTACATCAACAGCAATGAATCCTACGGTTACTTTTGACACGCCTGGATATAAAACGATAACACTTACTGTTACCAATGCTGCTGGGTCCGATACAGAAACTAGAAATGGTTATGTTTATATTTCCCCAGAATGGGCAGATTTTACAGGACCAGCATCAATTGATTTAAATGGTTCAACAGCGAGTTGGTTTCTTATCAATAACCCTGAAGACAATTATGGTAAATTTGAATTATCCAATGGAACAGGATATGACAATTCACGTTGCTACAAATTAGGGAACTATAAACCAAATGTTCAGTTTGCTGACTTTGCGACAGATGATTACTTCTATTACGACCGATTAGGATTGAGTGTAGATGAACTAATTACTCCATCTTTTGATTTGCGAAATACAACAAGTATCACCGTATCGTTTAAATATGCGTACGCTTCAAATGCTACTCAGATAGCTGACATTGATGAAATTTTGACAGTTTATGCTTCAAGAAATTGCGGTGAAACTTGGACGCCAAGAACTACCATTCAGGGTGCAACCTTGGTAACCGGTGGTTATGCTGGTTATTCTGATTACGCGCCATCTTCAAATAATGAGTATGTTACTGCAACATTTAACTATACTTCAACTTCCTTCGATAATCACACTCGTTTTAAATTTAGATTTGAAGCGTCAGATGTAGCAAGTAATTTGTACATTGATGATATCATGATTACAGGAACATTAAGCCTAGTTTCAGAAGAAATTGCGGAATTAGATTTAAATGTTTATCCAAATCCAACGATTAATGGAAATGCAATTAACGTATCTTACCTTGCACAGGATAATCCTGTAACATTTACATTAAGAGATACACAAGGTAAAATTATTGCTACTGAGAGATTGACCGAAACAAATACTGAGGTTAATCACGTACTTAGTGGTACTGAAAATTTACCCGCAGCATACTACTTCTTAGAAGTTGAATCTGGTGACTACAAGACAACAAGAAAAGTAGTTGTATTGTAAAATATAAAACATCGCTTTTAAAAGACCAATTGTGAAATTGGTCTTTTTTTTTACGCAAAAGTGACCAGTTGAACTCGGCAATCAAACATTAATAATAAATTTGTAGTAAATTTTTATACCATGAGTAACTTTGATATTGTAATTATTGGTTCAGGACCTGGAGGATATGTAGCAGCAATTCGTTGTGCCCAACTAGGGATGAAAACAGCTATTGTAGAAAAATACAACACACTTGGAGGAACCTGTCTAAATGTGGGCTGTATTCCATCAAAAGCTTTGTTGGATTCTTCTGAGCATTTTCACAATGCCACGCACAATTTTAAGGAGCATGGAATTGATCTTAAAGATCTTAAAGCAAATATCAAACAAATGATTCAGCGCAAAAACAGCGTTGTTGAACAAACCTGTGCTGGAATTAAGTTCTTAATGGATAAAAACAAAATTGAAGTCTTTCACGGGGTGGGGTCATTCGTCGATAAAAACACGGTGAAAGTCATAGACGACAAGAAAAAAGAAACACTTCTATCTGGAAAAAATATACTTATTGCCACAGGATCTAAACCGAATTACTTTCCAGGAATGGAACCCGATAAAAAACGAATAATTACGTCTACAGAAGCGCTGAATCTTACTGAAATACCAAAACGAATGCTCGTTATTGGCGGAGGAGTAATAGGATTAGAATTAGGTTCCGTTTATGCACGACTTGGTACTGAGGTTGAAGTTGTCGAATTCGCAGATTCAATCATTCCAACGATGGATGTAACTATGTCAAAAGAGTTGACAAGAGTATTGAAAAAAGAAGGATTCAAATTTCATTTGAGCCACAAGGTTCAAAAAGTGACGAACACCGGAAAAGGCGTAAAATTAGTTGCCCTCAATAAGAAGAATGAAGAAATTACTCTTGAAGCAGATTACTGCTTAGTAGCAGTAGGTAGAAAACCGTATACCGAAGGTCTAGGATTAGAAAATGCAGGACTATCTGCAAACGAGCGTGGTCAAATTGAAGTGAATGATCATCTACAAACAAGTGTTCCTAACATTTATGCAATTGGCGACGTTGTTCGTGGTCCAATGCTCGCACACAAAGCGGAGGAAGAAGGCGTATTCGTTGCTGAAACAATTGCAGGTCAAAAACCTCATCTGGATTACAATTTAATCCCTGGAGTCGTTTATACATGGCCTGAGGTAGCTTCCGTTGGGAAAACGGAACAAGAATTAATCGCGGAAGGTAAAGACATCAAAATTGGCTCGTTTCCAATTAAAGCATTAGGTCGCGCTAGAGCAAGCATGGACATTGCAGGAACTATTAAAGTGATTGCAGACAAGGAAACAGATGAAGTTCTAGGTGTTCACATGATTTGTGCACGAGCGGCAGATTTAATTATGGAAGCTGTTACGGCTATGGAATACCGAGCATCTGCTGAAGATATTGCGCGTATCTGTCACCCGCACCCAACATATTCTGAAGGTCTCAAAGAGGCTGCCTTGGCTGCGACTGATGATCGCGCCTTGCATGTTTAGAATTCAAAGGAATTTACATAAAATAAAAAAAGTGGTATTGAACTAGTCAATACCACTTTTCTTATGTGGACTTTATTCCCTAGTCTTTAACAATTTTCATTTCTTCCACCAGATGCTTTGCGCCGGCGTACACATCAATTACCCAAAGTACGTAGCGCATGTCCACCGTGATATTTCGGCAACGCGATGCATCGAACATATAGTCGCTCATTGTACTTTCCCATGTACGGTCAAAATTAAGCCCCATAAGGTTCCCTTCTGCATCAATGACGGGCGAGCCTGAGTTTCCTCCAGTTGTGTGGTTAGAACCTGTAAAACATACCCACAATTCACCGTCCTGCGCATAATCACCATATTCCTTTGCTGCAGCTAATTCGTGCATTCTAGGTAATAATTCATAATCAGGATTGCCTGAATTGTTCTTTGCAATGATGCCGTCCAATGTCGTGTGCTCTGTATACTTCATTCCATCGTGCGGAGCAGAACCTTCTAGCTTTCCGTATGTAATTCGCATCGTAGAGTTCGCATCTGGCCAGTGCTTTTCATCTGGGAACATTTCCAACTTTCCAGCCACATAAGTTTTAAGTAATGCATCCATTTCAGTTTTAAAAACTCTAACTCCAGGTAATGTGTTTTCTACAAAATAAGCTTCCGTTTCTTTCCACAACATAAAGCCCAAGTCCTTCTTCAAGAGCTTAGCAAGGGATTTACCATTCACCTTAGACATGAACTTCTCAAATCGTGCCTGATTGGTTAAAATGGATTTAGAATAGATAATCTCTGCCAATTCCTCTGATGATTTATCTCTCAAAATGGCTGGGATATTATCTTTACCCAGTTGGTTGACGTACTCTTCTGTCAATAATTGGAAAATTTGTTTGTCCGTTTCTTCATCGTAATTTTTAAAGAAACCTTTCGCTCCTTCAAGCTGCGCTTTTATTTCTTTATCCAATTCATTGTTTTTGGATAATTCCTCATAACTGCTTAGAAATTTATTGATATCTCTCGCTCTACCGAACAATTCAGGCCCAACATACATGTATTCAATGAACATAGAATAGCCAAAATCCGACATGTGGTATTTATCCACCAGTGCATTCATTTCTTGAATGACAGAACCATATTTTTTGTTCCACTCTGGATTCGTCGCGGCCATTTCATTGTATTTCTTTTCTCTATCCAGTTTTATCTGAATCGCATCCACTGTTTTGAGTCCTCCGAGTTGCCCAATCCATTTTTTCCAACCGTTCGCAATTCTAGCTTGCTTTGAGGCATATTTAATCCGAAGTAAATCCGAAGAGCGCATGCTTGCATCAATCACTCCAATTGATTTATCACGCATCTTGATTCGCGCTGGGCGCTCCATATCCATGATGTATTTTAAGTTGCCTGAAGTAAGATGTTGCTCCGTTGTTCCTGGAAATCCATAAACCATTGTAAATTCACCCGGAACTCTATCTTTCATAGAAACAGGAAGAAAATGTAAAGGTGTGTAAGGCACATTTGATTCGTGATAGTCATTCGGCATATTGTTCGCATCTGAATACACTCTGAATACGGAAAAATCTCCTGTGTGACGTGGCCAAACCCAGTTGTCTGTATCTCCCCCAAATTTCCCAATGGAATTAGGTGGAGTTCCAACCAAACGAACATCGTTAAACGTTTCTTTTACAATCATATAAAACTCATTCCCGCAATTGAATGGTTTAATATCTGCCGTATAGTGATTATTCGCCATTGCATCTTGAATCAACTGTGCGTAGTTCGCTTCCATTTTTTGGGCTTTCTCTTCTTCGCTTAATCCCTCTGTCCCGAACAAAATTGAAGCTGTAACGTCCTCTATACGAACAATACGTGTTGCTGTTAATCCCGGGTTTGGAAGTTCTTCTGCTTTGTTCTTCGCCCAAAAACCATACTTTAAATAATCATTCTCCAACGACGAGTGCGATTGAACTTGTGAATACCCACAATGATGATTGGTCAAAAGAAGCCCCTGGTTAGAAACCAGTTCAGCGGTACAACCACCTCCAAAATGTAAAATGGCATCCTTTAAACTTGAATTATTGACATCATAAATATCTTGCGCGGACAATTTCATCCCCATCGCTTGCATATCACTCTCAAAAGCTTTGATTAATGATGGGATTAACATTCCCTCTTCTGCTCCTGACTTAAAGGCAGTTGCAACAATTAAAGCTGCTAGAATTAAAATTCTTCTCATTGGTTTTATTTT
>CALEIK010000024.1 GCA_937876195.1 uncultured Flavobacteriales bacterium | reverse complement strand
ACAAATAATTCAATTTACAAAGTTTGGTTACAGGTTATGGGTGGTTTCTGCTAACGGTTTACGGCTTTGCGATGTGGCGGTTTCGAAGCACTTTTCTTTCCACCGAAACCAAGGTTGGCTACGGAGCGAAAACCTTGCTGGTAGCCATTCACCCGCCATAAGCTATATGCGTTGTTAGCCTTTGTTTTTTTATTCCATTTTATTTGAGGGACAAGCATTCCAACATCTGTTTTCACAGTCGTGCCAACATTTATTGTGTTCGTCTCTTGCCATCTCTTCTCCAAATAGTTCAAGATACAAGTCCTTAGTGTTCTCAAATGAGTTTTTAAGGTCTTGTGCGTCCTGGTCGCCACGCATACCGAAATAAGGGTAGTGGTGCATATAACCGCCAAATAGTTTGTCACAGTCCTTGTGATAAGACCTTGTGTCTAAAATGTGGTAATGCCAAGTTTGGTCCATTATTTTATTTGGAACTATTCCCTTGCCATATTCCATACAGAGGTTTAAATATCTTTTGTATTCAATCTCTGCACTGTCAACTTGTTCAGGAGTCCAACCCATGCCTTCTTCAGGGTCTTGTAACTTCTGCTTCATTAGTTCAAAGTCCAATTCAGCCACTTCAGGTGCAATACCTTTTGCATTGATTAAAAAGGAAATTCTTTCAGGGCTAATTGGGTCTGGATAGATTAAATCTGTCGCTGTGTGAATCACTGGTGCTTTCATATTTATTGAATTTTAAGTTTGAGAATACAAAGTTTTAGTTGGCTCAAAATCAGGATTAAGCCAATATCGTTTTAGGTTTCGTTCGCCAATAATTTCGGTTCTACCGTGAAAAATTCTGTGATTGTCAATGACCAAAATGTCTTTTTCTTCAAGTCTTAGTTTTTTGTGTGAAGCGGTTTGAATTAAGTCTCGCCATTTTTTAAATACAGGAAGTTCACGGTACTTTTCTCTTGCTAACCAAAATGAGTAGTAAAATCTTCGTTGTCCTTCAATCTCTCTAACTATCGGATTTGAATTTCGATTTTCGGGAAACATTTTGTGTTCGTAAACGTGAATTTTAGATAAAGCCAATTTTTCTTCTTCGGTCAATTGAGCATAGACTTTTTCAGCATCACAAAGCATTGACTGTCCGCCTTTTTCTGCTTGTTTTTTACAATGCCACAAAATGTACTTTGCTAAATGATTGTCCGTATGAAAGTCAAGATACTTGTCAGACGTCACAAGGCTTTTACTCTCGGAGTTTGCAATTACGTCAGTCTCGTTTATCACATTCCCAAGTTGTGAAAGAATTTCAGTCAATTCAGTTTCACTAATGTTTGGAATATGGCAAAAACCATTCTTAGTCAACTCGTCCTTCAAATATGTCGCTTCTGTTTCGGTCATTTTTTAAATAAAGGCTAACGGCCCACAAACAGGCGCTAGGCGGCTAACAAACACAGTACGTTTGCCGCTTGCGCTTGTTTGTTGTTATGCGTATTATCTAATTGGTTTTATATCAACATACATTCTCCGTTGTCGCGCCCAGCCTGCTTCAGTAAATTTTGTATCGAAAATTATGTCAATATAACTTCCTTCATTCAAATCATTACCATCAACCAATGTTATTAAGCCATCAACTTGATGATAACCTTTTGACCGTACTGAATAAAAAGACAACCATTCTAGACGATCACCATATTCGTACTTTTGATATGTTGCAGTATCAACAAAAAGTCTATAAGTACCACATTCCCAATTATTAGACCATGTAATGGTAATCGAATCACTGTAGATTTGAATTTCCCCAACCCCATTGAATTGCCCTGTTTCTTGGTATGGAGAATCTACACTATCTTTTATGTTTACCGAAACAAAATCAAAACTGAATGATTTTAAAGGAAGATGGGCATTTGTTTGTGCAAGAGACGCTATTGCAAATGTCAAAACTGCAAATGTCAAAATTGTTTTCATGTTAGTCATTTATTTATTGGGTTAACATTTACCTTATTGCATCGCCTGTTATGGCTTCATAATGAGCTTTTAAATTTAACGCTCTGCTTTTTATTTTTTCCTTTGACTGTCCAAGACCTACTCCGTTCCATATTGTCCCATCCATATTACCGTAAAATTCATTGCTAAATTGAAGTTCTAATTCTGAGAATTCTAACCATTTTTTTTGGGCTAAAATCAATTTTTGTTTTGAGGGTTTATCTAGGCTATCAAGCAATAGGGAATAGTATTTATTCATTTCATCTCTCCATTCTTTTATTGCGCGAACAGAGCATTCTTCAAAACAAACTGAACAGGAATTTTCTTGTACACACTGATTAAAACGGTTATCTACATCGTATTCGGACGATTCTTTTTTCAGTAATTCATTTTCGGTTTTTTTTCGCTGTGAAATAGTAGGCTTTGATTTACTATCTTCTATTTGAGGAGAGTTACATGAAGCAATAAAGAAAAGTAAGACTGCTACAGCAATTATTCGAAGCATATGGTTGTTATTTTTGTATTTAAAAATTATCTATTGTAGTATGTGAAGTTCAATTTAAGTTGGCCTCTGTAAACCAAATAATTTTCATTTTCTAAGTCTGTTAAGTACACTTTAAAACCTTCTTCATCAAAAGGATTGTCAAAAATAGAAACTCTATATGTGTTACCAGTAGGGTAGGCTATTCTGAAATAAAGGGCTTCGTCATTTCCAAATGTTATTTCGGGAGTATCAAGGAAATTGTTTTCATAAATCGGATCTAATTCCTTTGGGTCACTTCTACCAATACCGAAGTAATACTTATCAAATAATTCATCATAAGCAATGGTAAATTCAAGAGTATCTTTTTCGTTAATTGTTGGCGACCCTATCTCATTATCATTTTTATCATATTCTTTTATTGTATATTGACCATAAAGTAATCCTGATGAAGCCAAGAGTATTGCGAATAGGAAGATTTTCATATAGCTTGTTATTATTTTATCTACTTAGTTGTAATTTGTAGGTTCCATCATTATTCACCGTCAACTGCTTAATTCGTGCTGTCCAGAAGAAATCATTGTTACTAAAGCTTCCTTTTTTTGAGCATTCCTCTAGTGAAACAGTAAATACATTGTCTTCGAGCCTTCTAAGGCGAACATTTCTGTAATCAACATCACTATCATAGAAATCATAGTAATCCTTAATATAGCCCAAAGCTTGATTTTCCGTAACAAATGGTGTTCTGTTTTTCTCAATTTCTATTTGTCGTTTTTCCTCAAGTAAATCGTCATTTTGTTGTTTTAGATTGGAGATTTCGAATTCGGAATCTTGCAATTTTTCTTCTAGTGCTTCTTTCTCTAGTTTTAATTTATCGTAATCATCTTGTGGAACTCCACAAGCCGAAAAAATAAGAGGTATAGATAAAGCTATTATTTTTCGTTTCATAATGTTTCTTTGTTGTGGTGAATTACGCATAACTTATTTATATGTCCCATAAAATGAGACAAAGCATTCCGATTTTGGGTGTATAGGTCTCATTTTAGGGGTTACTATTTTTCTTAAATATAACAAAATTATCCATCCGAAAAAGGACATTTTCATTCTCGCATTGAAGGGTTTATCGAATGAAACGTGAGTTCTTTCCCTTCCATCCACAAAAAAACGCCAACGACCTAGGTCATTGGCGCAAGCTCAATTGTTTTGAGGGATTCAATTATTCAACAAGGCTTTCACCGTATTTGCAATGACTTTTCCGTCGGCTTTACCAGCTAGTTTTCCTGATAGCGCGCCCATCACTTTTCCCATGTCTTGTGGACCTGATGCACCGACTGCTGCAATGGTCGCTTCCACCTCCGCTTTGATTTCCGCTTCTGACATCATTTTAGGTAAGTAAACTGCAATCACCTCTGCTTGGTCTTTCTCATCCTTGGCAAGATCTTCTCTCCCCTCCTTCATGTATAAATCGTAGGTTTCAATGCGCTGCTTGTGCAACTTCATCACAATTTTCATTGCTGCTTCTTCGGTGACTTCACCGCTTCCAGAAGTTGCTTCTAGCAAAAGTTTGGATTTGATGTCCCGCAATGCGGCTAATTTCTCCTTCTCCTTCGCTAGCATTGCCGACTTAATGTCCGCATTGATTATATCTATAAAGCTCATTAGTCTACGTTGTCGTGTAAAAATGAATTATTGCTGTTCAGTGTTGTTCCGTCTTCGTCTTTTGAAACACTAAACCTTCCTGTTTTCTCTTCAGAACTTGGTGTTGAATCATCCAGTTGGATGTTTCTACGCACATAAGCTGGCTCGTTTTCAAATTCTTGAATACCATCTGCCTTTTTCAGTTTCATGGTATACTCTTGAATTCTCGACAATCGCTCTTGGTTGCGCTTTTGTTGTTGCTCTGGTGATAAAACTTCCTTCGCAGCGGATTTTTCTAAATCCATTTCAACTTGCCCTTCGTCTTTCAATTCAACGCGTGTGATGATCTCCTCTTCCGAGTTATCATTGTTTGCATCCCAGTCAAAAGTCATTTCTTTTTGCTCTTCAGCTTCAGTTTTCGCTGCCCAAGAAGGTTGAGCCACCTCATCTGTTTGCTTCAAAAATGGTGCTTCCTGTGTATCCTCTACTTCCTTTGCTTTTGACCAAGGATTTTGTTGCGTTGGAGAAGACAACGGTGCTTTAATTTCATTTTTGTGCTCTTCATTCAACGAAGAAACTTGTTTTTCAGGTGCTTTTTCGAATCCTGTTAAAGGAGTAGAATCAAATCCTGTTGCAATGACTGTTACGCTCAATTTCTCACCCAATGAAAGGTCTTGTGCATGTCCAAAAATAACGTCTGCTGTCGAACCTGCTGCATCTTGAATGAAGTCTGTGATTTCCGTGATCTCATCCATCAATACTTCTTTGTCGCCGTACGCAATGTTCAATAATACATATTCTGCACCGCTGATATCGTTATCATTCAACAATGGTGATTCCAATGCCTTCTCAACTGCTTTCAATGCTCTGTTATCTCCTTCTGCCGTTGCGCTACCCATAATTGCGACTCCACTGTTGCGCATTACGGTGCTGACATCGTTAAAATCGACATTGATTGCTCCTGTAACTGCAATAACTTCCGCAATTCCTTTGGCAGCAACCGCCAATACGTTATCTGCCTGTGCAAATGCTTGACCTACGGACAAATTTCCCGTAATTTCACGTAAACGCTCGTTGTTGATCACCAACAAGGTGTCCACATTCGCACGCATCGCAGCCAAACCTTCTTCGGCTTGCACTCTACGTTTTCGGCCTTCAAAATTGAATGGTACTGTGACAATTCCCACAGTTAAAATTCCCATTTCCTTTGCTACTTGAGCAATGACAGGTGCTGCACCCGTTCCAGTTCCACCACCCATACCAGCAGTAACGAACACCATTTTAGTGTCTTTGCTTAGGTACTCGCGAATTTCATCTATATTTTCAACGGCTGCATTCTTTCCAATTTCTGGTAAAGATCCAGCACCACGACCTTCAGTAAGTGATGGTCCCAATTGAATTTTATGAGGAACAGGAGAAATTTCTAATGCTTGTAAGTCTGTATTACATACTACAAAATCCACTCCTTTGATACCTTCGTTGTACATGTGGTTAACCGCGTTTCCACCGCCACCTCCTACGCCAATCACCTTAATGATTGATGACGTACTATCTTTTGGCAAATCAAATTCCATACTTATTTATTTTATTAGTTGTTGTCGTTTTACTTTCTTGTTTAATCTTCTTCAGCGAACCAGTTTTTGCTTTTCTGAATGATGGTGTCAAAAAATGATCCACGTGTTTTTTCAGAATGCGTTTTTACATTTCCAGTGCTCGCCGCTTCTGGAACTGCAATGTTTTGCTTTTCGTAATCTTCAAATCCTTTCAATACTAGTCCTATTCCCGTTGCATACATCGGGCTTTTGATAGATTCGTTGTTGGTATTTGCCAAATGTTCCGTTGGATATCCAATTCGTGTATCCATTCCCGTTACGTATTCAAACAATTGTGTGATGTGATCGAGTTGTGCTCCACCACCTGTCACGACAATTCCAGCAATTAATTTCTTTTCGTATCCAGAATTTTTAATCTCAAAATGCACCAATTCGATGATTTCTTCCATTCTCGCTTGAATAATGCTCGCCAAGTTGCGCAAAGTAATTTCACGTGCTGGTCGACCTTTTAATCCTGGAATCGAAACCACGACATTCTCTTGTGTCTCGCTCGCCACAGCAGATCCAAATTGTTGTTTCACCATTTCCGCTTTTCGCCTCATGATAGTACATCCTTCCTTGATATCTTCTGTTATAACGTTTCCACCGAAAGGTATTACAGCCGTATGGCGAATTATTCCTTCGTGAAAGATGGCAATATCAGTTGTTCCACCACCTATGTCGACTAAAACGACACCTGCTTCTTTCTCTTCTTCCGTCAAAACAGCATCTGCGGATGCAATTGGTTCGAGAATAATGTTCTTCACGTTTAAGCCTGAACGCTCCACACATTTGTGAATGTTCATCGATGCGCCAACGTTTCCAGTAATGATGTGGAAATTCGCTTCCAAACGCACTCCTGACATACCGATTGGGTCTTTGATTCCTTGCTCATTGTCAATAATGTACTCTTGTGGAAGCACGGTAATGATTTGTTCGCCAGGAGGCATTGCCAACTTGTACATATCGTCCACCAATTTATCGATGTCAATTTGTGCAATTTCTGATTCTAAATTCGTACGTGTATAAATTCCTCTATGTTGAATACTTTTGATGTGCTGTCCTGCAATACCAACGTTCACTGAGTTGATTTTCAAATCTCCCTCAATACGCTCTTCTGCTTCTTCGACAGCACCTTTGATGGATTCAATCGTTTTATCGATATTCGACACCATACCGCGCATCACGCCAAGAGATTCCGTTTTACCCATGGATAAAATTTCAATCTTGCCGTGCTCGTTTTTACGTCCTACGAAACAAGCTATTTTCGTTGTTCCAATATCTAATCCTACAATTATCTTACTCATTGGTATTTTTTTTCTTGCAAACTACCTGACCATCAAACTTGAGGTTTATCGCTTCGTAGGTTTGCCAACCTTCAAAGGGCATCGCCTCTTTGTAAAAAATCTCTAATTTTTTAAACTTGTCTTTAACTTCTTGCTCTGAAAACGCAGAACCAAAGATTATTTCCTGATCCCCAACCAACGGTATTAAAACGAAATCACCATTCCTATTTAGGTGAATTTGTCCAATCAACGAATGGAATAATGGATCGTTACAAACATAAGCGGAAATTCGATAGATATCATCTAACTTTCGAATACTTATTAAGGAATCATTGTTAATAATTTCTAGTACAGAAACAGAGTTTAGTCGATCTTTCACATCGCCCGTTACCACTAGCACACGCGCCGTATGATTGGGTGAAATTTGCACCACATTTCCTTCCGAATCGAGGTAGAAAGTCTCCTCAAAATTGTTGAAAATTCTCGCAATCGGTTTTCGCATGGTAATATCTACTCTCCAAGCACCGTCAATTGATTGAAAAACTTCGACTTCTTTTACTTGTGAAATGCCTTTAATGAATTTTTCGACCTCCTCGATGTTCAATTCATCGCGTTTCTGTCCTTCAAAGATCAATCGCGCATCTTGAAGTCGCTCTAAAATTTCAGCACTGGTTAAAAAAGCAGCTTCCGCCTCGGCATGAACACTAATTTCGGGTGCTGGTAACAATTGCTCATCCATGGCTTTCTTAATGAAAATTGCAACGACCACCATTCCAATAAGAAATAGGGACCAGAGCGTTATTTTAAGCCACTTTTTCATCTCTTCTCCAATGCGTTTTTCAACGGTTCAACAATACAATCAATGTCACCCGCACCAATGGTCAAAACGACTTTGTTCTTCGTGTTTGCGACATAAGAAATAGCATCTGATGGTGATAACACAGATTTCTTTTCTGCACTTATTTTTGCACACAACGCATCACTTGTAATTCCTTCGATTGGCTCTTCTCGCGCTGGGTAAATGGGCAATAAAATGATCTCGTCAACGCGACTTAATTGCTCAGCGAATCCGTCGAAAAAGTCACGAGTTCGACTGAACAAATGCGGTTGAAAAACAGCGGTAATTTTAGCGTGAGGGTAGAGCAATTCAACGGAATCGATCAATGCTTTAATTTCTGTAGGATGATGCGCGTAATCATCGATGTACACGCAATCCTCGTTGCGAACATGAAATTCAAAGCGTCGCTTAACCCCCAAAAATGTTTTCAATCCGTGTCGAATTTCTGCTTCGGTAAGTCCCAAATTGACCAACAAAGCGATGCATGCCAGTGCGTTCTCGGCATTGTGCGTTCCCGGCAATCCCAAAACGACCCGTTCCCATTTTCCCTGAGGAGTGTTGACATCGATGCTAAATTCTCCCTGCTCAAAAAGACCGTTTTCTCCTGAGAAATCGGCATTCGTAAACATACCATACGAAATAGTGTTTGGGTGTTGCAATTGAACGTTGACGTGTTGCACCAAAAACCCCTTTTGATCGATCAACGCGGCGTACGCCTGAAATCCTTCTTGAAATTTACTGTCGTCCTGGTAAATATCGAGGTGATCGGCATCAGTGGTGGTAACAATAGATGCAAATGGCTTTAATTGCAGGAAGGAGCGATCGAACTCGTCCGCCTCCACTACCGTTAAATTGCTGTCCTTGCTGCCAATAAAATTGGAGTTGAAATTCGTTGAAATGCCCCCTAAAAATGCACTGCACTTCATGGAAGATTCATTCAATATATGCGCCAACATAGAACTTGTTGTCGTTTTTCCGTGCGTTCCAGCCACAGCTAGCGATTTCGAATCACGCGTAATCATCCCAAGCACCTCTGCCCTTTTCATCACAGTGAAATCGTTGTGCATTAAAAAATGGAGCTCACCCATGTTCTGCTGAACGGCTGGCGTGTAGATAACCATTGTCGTTTCTCGGTCTTTGAATTGAATGGGTAACTCGGGACCTAAATCTTCAAAATGTATTTCAATTCCTTCTTCCTGAAGTTTGTCTGTCAGTTTGGTTCGCGTTTTATCGTAACCACCGACTTTCCAGCCTTTTTGGATGAAATAACGCGCCAAGGAAGACATGCCAATTCCACCCACGCCTATAAAATAAGCTTGATTGAATGTTGAAATATGTTTGCGTTGTACTTCCACTAATTCGCTATTTGTTCAATGACATCTACAATATCGCTCGTTGCATTCGGTCGACCTAAGGTTTCTATTTGCTTGCTCAATTCTGCTTGCTTGGATGCATTACCCAATAACTCAAGTACTGCTGGAATCAATGTTTCTTTCGCGTCTACATCCTTTACCAGCACCGCTGCATTTTTATCGACCAATGCCATGGCATTTTTGGTTTGATGATCCTCTGCTACGTTTGGAGAAGGTACAAGTATGGTTGGTTTCTTCACGAGACACAGTTCCGATACAGAAATTGCTCCAGCACGGGAAATCACGACATCCGCTATCGCATAAGCTAAATCCATTCGTTGAATGAACTGCACCATTTTTATTGACCCCAGTTCCGATGAACTAAGTTGCGCCATTAATTGCTCATGGTATAATTTTCCACATTGCCACAACACTTGAACGTCGCTTGATTTCAACTCGTCCAATTTGTTCAATACACTTTCATTCAGCGTGCGCGCTCCTAAACTTCCACCGATAATGAGCAATGTTTTTTTGCTGCTGTCAAAGTCGTAGAATGCGTATCCTTCCTCTTTCTTTCCAGCGATGCGCACCATTTCCTTTCTGGTTGGATTTCCAGTGAAGACAATTTTCTCTTGCGGGAAGAATCGTTCTAATCCATCGTAAGCAACGCACATTTTTGTCACGCTTTTCGCGAGAATTTTATTTGTTTTTCCAGGGAAAGAGTTTTGCTCTTGCACCAAGGTTGGGAATTTCAATAAGGTTGCTGCTTTTAATGTCGGTCCACTGGCATAGCCTCCGACTCCAATCACGACTTGTGGTTTGAACGATTTCAAAATTCGTCGCGCCTTCAGTAAACTTTTAACGATTTTGAAAGGAAGTAAAAAATTAGACAAGGTGAATTTTCGCTGGAAACCTACAATCTCCAATCCTTCAATGGCATATCCAGCTTCAGGAACTTTTTCCATTTCCATCTTACCAATTGCACCGACAAACAAAATATTCACTTCTGGGTTTCTACGCTTAATTTCATCGGCAATAGCAATGGCGGGAAAAATATGTCCCCCGGTTCCTCCTCCTGATATGATTACACGTTCTAATTTCATGGTACTCATTAATTCTCTTCTTCTTTTTCAATTTCCTTATTTTGATTGGCAGCAATTGATTGCACAATTCCCAATCCCAATGCTGTCATGATCAATGCTGAACCACCCATTGCTAGTAACGGCATGTTTTGTCCTGTTACGGGAAAAATACCTGTACAGACGAGCATATTGACAGAAGCCTGTGTCAGCATTAACACCCCAATTCCGATACAGACGTAGGTTTCAAATAAATTCTTTGAGCGCATTCCGATACGCATAATTCGATAGAGTAAAATCAAGTAGAGCAGGATTAAGAAAATGGAAGATATCAAC
This sequence comes from uncultured Flavobacteriales bacterium, assembly GCA_937876195.1. Taxonomy (GTDB): domain Bacteria; phylum Bacteroidota; class Bacteroidia; order Flavobacteriales_D; family Crocinitomicaceae; genus UBA4466. The sequence goes on along the minus strand of CALEIK010000024.1, from coordinate 274,005 downwards.
CCAAATTCCTCGACAAAACTCGAATAGTAAAAATCGGCATAGGCCTCAGGGAGGTATTCTTTCAGTTCACCGTCTCCCACGCCCTTTCCTAAAATCGAACCGCTGTAAATGGCAAGCTGGGCATTGAGCGATTGGGCATTGGCAATGACGTCCTTGTCATCGTCCATCCGATTCATAATTCTATTTTCCCACGTATCAAGACGCGGCAATAAATTAAGTTCTGGTGCCGCTTTGTGTATGAGTACTACAAACGAGAGCAATGCAATTCCACCTCCAATGATGCTTAAGATTTTCAGGATTGGGACTCTGCCTAGAAACATCAACGTTAAACAAATCGCGAACAAAAGTGCTGCTGTAGAAAAGTTATCCTTTACAATCAATCCACAAATAACAAGTACAGGGATAACTACAGGCCAGAAGCCACCTTTCCACGTGTTTAACACATCTTTTTTCTTGACCAGCAAGCGCGACAGATACACGATGATTGCCAGTTTGGCGAAATCCGAAGACTGAAACGTAAGTCCCACAAAGGGAATTCTCACCCATCTGCCAGCATCGTTCACTCTTGTTCCAAAGAAGAAGGTGAAAATCAGCAACGCAACGGCTAAATAAAATGCAAATTTCGACAGTTGCGAAACATACTTGGGATCCTTTTTATGCACCCAGTACATGACTCCAATACCGATCAACACGTATATAAAGTGTTTGAACAAATATTTGAATGGGGTGCCGCCTTCCATTTTGACTAGGATAGGCACAAAACTATAAACACTTACAAGCGAAAACGCAAGCATAAGAAGGGTAATCACCCAAATTACCTTGTCACCTTTTAAGTATTTAAGTATGTTTTGCATCTATTTATACAGTCGTATGAATTCGTTAAAAATTGCGATTTCGTCGTGCGCGTTTGCTCCATTGGTTGTGAACAAGAATGCTGCTTTTGCGCGTTTCGTAGCTTTCACAAATTCCATTGCGTCTTCGGTTCCTTCAATACAAACCACGGTTGTGATTTTGTCTAGCACCGATGCATCAACGTTCAGCGTGGCATTGTCACATACGATCACCGTTTCCAATTTGGATACGAGTCCAGGGAATTGTTCCAAACACCATTTAATTTGATCGTGGTTAGCTGCCCAGACCATGGAGAATGGAAGAGAGTTCAAGAATGTCGCTAGCATATCCATCTGAGGGTTTACCCAAGAAAACGCGTCCATGCCAAGCACTTTTCCGTGTACCTGCATCGCATTGACTTGCTGTGCCTCATTCAGTCCTGTTTTTCGTGCATCGAGCAATTGTTCTTCACTCGAAACAACAGTTGTCTTTTTCGAAATCATATTACAGTGATCTTACCGCTTTTTTAAACTCGTTCCCTCTGTGCTCGTAGTTTTCGAACAAGTCGAAACTTGCACATGCTGGTGACAACAAGACTGTTTCATCTTTTGACGCCAATCTGTAACCATAAGCTACTGCTTCAAGTGCGTTCGATGCTTCCACAATCGTTTCCACCTCGTTTTGAAACGCTTCGATGATTTTCTCGTTGTTTTTTCCTAGGCAGATGATGGCTTTCACCTTGTCTCTTACCAATGCAACTAGCTCTGAGTAATCATTGCCCTTATCAACACCACCAACAATCCAAACTGTTGGATGTTCCATGCTCTCAAGTGCAAACCATGTTGAGTTTACGTTGGTCGCTTTGGAGTCGTTAATGAACTCGATGCCGTGAACTTTTGCCACGAACTCTAATCGGTGTTCAACATTGACAAAGTCACTCAGACTTTCTCTTACTGCTTCCTTTCTAATCTCTAAAATGCGAGACGCGATTCCTGAAGCTAAGGAATTCTGCAAATTGTGCTTGCCTTTTAAGGCTAAATCATGAATTGACATAGTGAATTGATCTTTTATGTTTATTGTTATTTGTTCCTTGCTGTTGACATACCCGCCAAGCTTCAACTTCTCCGTTAAAGAAAAAGGTGCATGCTGTGCTTTGATGTTTCTTTTTTTTATTCCTGCCTGTATAATTGGGTCATCGAAATTGTAGATGAACCAGTCGTTTTTGGTTTGATTTTGAACGATGCGAAATTTTGAATCCGCGTAATTCTCCATGCTGTAATCGTAGCGATCGAGGTGATCGGGTGTGATATTCAACAGCACTGCAATGTCCGCTTTGAAGTCAAACATATCGTCCAATTGAAAAGAGCTCAACTCCAACACATACCAATCATACGATTCTCGCGCGACCTGTTTTGCGTAGCTTTCTCCAATGTTTCCTGCCAATCCAACATTAAACCCTGCCTTTTTTAGCACATGGTGAATCATCAATGTTGTTGTCGTTTTTCCGTTGCTTCCAGTGATACAAATCTTCTTTGCGTCTGAATAGTTAGCCGCAAATTCGATTTCAGAAATCACTTTAATTCCTTTTTCCTTCAATGCTACAATGCTCGGAGCAGTTGGTGGAATCCCAGGTGACTTCACCACCAAATCAACTGAAAGTATCCGCTCCATGCTGTGGGTTCCTTCTTCCCATTCCACGTCCAACTCTTCCAATGCGGGTTTGAACTTGTCGTGAATTTTACCATAGTCAGACACAAAAACTGTCCAACCATGCTTCTTCGCAAGCATAGCAGTTCCAATGCCGCTTTCTCCAGCACCCAAAATGGCGATATGTCTACCTGTTAGACCCAATTATCTTACTTTCAATGTTACAATGGTGATTACCGCGAGTAATACTGCGACAATCCAAAAACGCGCGACAATTTTTGCCTCGTGCAATCCTTTCTTCTGATAATGATGATGCAATGGCGCCATGAGGAAAATCCTTCTGCCCTCTCCATATCGTCGCTTGGTGAACTTGAACCATCCCACCTGCATAATCACAGATAGATTCTCAATCAAAAAGACCCCACATAAAATTGGAATCAATAATTCTTTGCGGATAGAAATGGCAAATACGGCGATAATCCCACCGAGAGCTAAACTTCCAGTATCTCCCATGAACACTTGTGCTGGGAATGAATTGTACCACAAGAAACCGATACAAGCTCCAACAAATGCTGCGATAAAAATTACCAGTTCTTCTGCCATTGGGATGTACATCACATCGAGGTAATCGGCGAATTTGACGTTGGAACTGACATAGGCCAGAACCGCCAAAGCGATCCCGATAATTGCTGAAGATCCAGTGGCTAAACCATCCAAACCATCGGTCATGTTCGCACCATTGGAAACGGCAATCACGATGAAGATTACCACGGGAATGAACAACAACCAGCCCCACATTTTAGCTGAATCACCCAATAACCAGTTGTAGTTGAATTCATTTCCTTTGATGAAAGGAATGGTGGTGGTCATGTCATGTGTTTTAATCCACTTTGAATTGTCTCCATCTTCCAGAGAAGCATGTTGACCTGTCACCAAGGTTTCATCGGCTGAAAGCACGTAATCCGCTTTGACCTTTTTATGCACTTGCACGTCTTCGCTGAAGTATAGTATGGAGCCAACGATAATTCCAACCCCAATTTGTCCGATGATTTTAAAACGCCCTGCTAATCCCTCTTTGTTCTTTTTGAATACTTTAATGTAATCGTCTAAAAAGCCGATTGCTCCCAACCAAACTGTCGAAATGAGCATCGTAATGACATAGATATTGTCCAGTTTTGCAAAAAGTAATGTTGGAATTAAAATGGCTGCAAGGATGATCAATCCACCCATTGTTGGGGTTCCCGCCTTCGCTAGTTGACCGTCCAATCCCAAATCGCGCACTGTTTCACCAATCTGTTGCTTTTGGAGCAGTCCAATTAACCGTTTACCAAAAACAATGGATACGATGAGTGAAGTAATCAAAGCCATTCCTGCTCGAAACGAGATATAATCAAACAACCCTGCCCCTGGGAAGTTGATTGAGTCTAAGTAATTGAATAAGTAATACAGCATTATTTATTGAGTTTATTGAATAATTCGATTGTCGTTGCTAAATCATCAAAGTCGTGGCGCACCCCTTTAATTTCTTGGTATTTTTCATGCCCCTTCCCAGCAATCAGAATGATGTCGTTTTCGTCTGCCATGGAAATTGCCGTTTTAATTGCCTGTGCTCGATCGGTAATTGAAAGCGTCTTTTTGAAGCTAACTGCATCGACACCCTTCATCATATCTTCGATGATTGCATCTGGATCTTCAGATCTTGGATTATCTGAGGTGAGAATCACTTTATCTGAAAGTTTGCAGGCAATTGCCGCCATTTCTGGTCGTTTCGTTACATCCCTATCTCCACCGCACCCAACAACTGTGTACACCGTTTCGTTCTTGGTGCGAATATTTTCAATGGTCTTCAACACATTTTCCAATGCATCTGGCGTATGTGCATAATCAATAATTGCTGTAATTCCTGAGGGACTTCTGAAATACTGAAATCTTCCATCAACGGAATTGAGTTTGCTGAGTACGGTTAATACTTCCAATTCATCATCTCCCAATTCTTGACTCACAGCATAAACTGCCAATAAATTATACGCATTGAAATCTCCAATTAAACGCGCCCAAAGTTCCGTTCCGTTCATGTTCAGGACTAAGCCTGAGAATTGGTTTTCCAGTACTTTCGCTTTGTAATCCGCCATGGACTTGAGTGCGTAGCTTCGTTTCTTCGCTTGTGTGTTTTGCAGCATCACCTCGCCGTTCTTATCGTCCACATTCGTCAGCGCAAACGCTCCTTTTGGAAGTTGATCGAAAAAGGATTTTTTGACATCAATGTATTCTCTGAACGTCTTGTGGTAATCCAAATGATCGTGCGTGATATTGGTGAAAACACCTCCAGCAAACGTCAATCCTGCTACGCGCTGTTGATGCAACGCGTGCGAACTAACTTCCATGAAGCAATGAGAACAACCTTCATCTACCATTTGTCGCAACAATGCATTCAATTGAATTGGATCAGGTGTTGTGTGCGTCGATGGAATATCCTTGTCTGCTATTTTATTTACGACAGTGGAAATGAGTCCGGTTTTATGTCCCAATTCAGTGTACAGTCCGTAGAGCAATGTCGCGATGGTTGTTTTTCCATTTGTCCCTGTGACACCCACAAGCTGCAATTCAGCGGAGGGTTCATCGTAAAAATTACTCGCCATGATTCCAAGTGCCTTGTGCGTATTTTCTACCTGCACAACAGTACTTCCAGCTGGAGCTGTAATGGCTTGTGAAACAATAAATACCTGACACCCTTGATTTGATGCCTGATCTAAGTAATCATGTCCATCGTTGGCAACTCCTTTTATCGCAAAGAACACTGCGGAAGGAATTGCCTTGCGCGAATCAAATGTCAAGGCACCCACCTCTACACCTGTATTGCCAGATACAGCAATAATATTCACTCCATACAATATGTCCTTTAATGTCTTCATTTCTTTAATGTCAATTCTATGAGTACTCCTTTATGCACTTCCTTTCCAGGGAATATCGACTGGCTTACTACCTTTCCATATCCCTTTATTGTTGCCCGCATTCCCGTTTCTTCGATTAAGAACACGGCATCTTTCGCTGTCATTCCTATCACGTTCGGTACTGTTTTCTTTCCAATATATCTTTTGCTTGATTCTACCTTTTTGCCTGTACTGTTTGTATTCACCCAAGGAGCTGATGTACTCGTTGCGAAAGGAATTCCGAGCAATTTGTACGTTTTAAACAAATCGTAGCGGTTCCCATCCTTTGAAATTGGCAGAGGAGTCGTTTTTTTGTTTCCCTTATTCACAGGTTTATGGTATTCCAAGCTCGAAGCGTACACTTTATTCGCAATGGCCGTGAAGACAGTTCCCGACACCGTTGCACCGTAGATATCTTTGGTAGGTGCAGAGATGACAACAATGCAGGAGTAAATGGGATTATCCGCTGGAAAATAGCCTGCGAAGGATGCTTGGTATTTCTTCTCACCTTTTGCTCCGTACTTGGCATCTTCGTTCAACACGACAGCCGTTCCTGTTTTTCCAGCGATATCAAAAAATGCCGACTGCAACGCAGATCCCGTTCCTCTTGTCACCACACCTTTCAGACAAGCTCTGACATCTTTCAATGTGCTCTCAGAACAAATTTTATCCCTAATGATGAATGGTGGATATGTTTTTATCACTTCATTTCCTTGCCTGATTTCTTTCACAAATTGTGGGCGCACCAACGTTCCGTTGTTAGCAACAGCGTTGTAGAGCGCTAAGGTTTGCAGTGGGGTTTGTAAAAACTCATACCCAATCGCCATCCAAGGCAATGAAGTACCGTACCAATATTTAGAACCCGGAGCGTGCATTGTTGGTTTGGGTTCCCCCGCCAAGTCAATTCCAAGTGAATCTGCCAAGCCGAATCCCTTCAGTCGCTCAATGAATCGATCTGGTTCATTTTTGTAGGCATCATTAATAATCTTGGAAAATACATTCGACGATTTTTCAAAAGCTTCTTGAACGGTGATCACTCCATATCCATACCCATGGTTAGAATCGTATTGAGTTCGATCATAAAACTTGTATGTCCCAGAAGCATTGACCTTGTCGGTGAGTTTCACTTTTTCATCTTCCAAAAGCGCCATCAATGAAGCCAGTTTAAACGTTGAACCAGGAACTTCCTTCGTTCCAATTGCCTGATTGTAAGCTTCGTTGTAATTTCCGTTGATGTCACGGCGTAAGTTTACAATCGCTTTGACGTAGCCCGTTTTGACATCCATCACAATCACACAACCATTTTTTGCCTCTTGATTTTGCAATTGGCGCAATAATTCAGAATGTGCCACCTCTTGGATTTCTTTGTCGATCGTTGTTATCACATTCGCTCCCGGAACCGCTTCTTTCGTCACAGGACCAATTTTCTTCCAGCCTGTTGAAATTTTCTGTTCGACCTCCTCACCTTCAGCTCCTCTCAGGTATTCATCGTAAGCGCCTTCAATTCCAACTTTCAAATCGCTGGTACCGTCTTCACGAACATATCCAAGGGTTCTTTTCAACAACTCTCCATGCGGACGTTTCCGAATGATTGTTTCTTCATTGTCGATCAAACCACCCTTTAGGCGACCTAATCTGAAAATCGGCAGTTCGCGCAATTTTTTCCGTTCCTCGTTCGTGGCTTTTTTTCGGATCAGTAGGTAACGTGCTCCTCGAGTTCTACCGTCACGAATAAATCGTTCATATTCACCCGCCGTCTTCGCTGGATACATTTTTGCTAGTTCTCGGCACAGGTCTGAGATTTCTTCGTCAAAAATCTTTGTCTTCACTACCGTTGGATCCATGTGGATATCAAAAAATGAAACAGAGGTAACCAGCGGTGTATAATTCACATCCAGGATTTGTCCTCTGCGAGGAATCCGTTTCACAACGCGCGTGGGCATTTTGTCTTCTCCGTCTGTAGAGGTCAAAAACACAGGGCGACCATCCTCAAACTGAATCGACACTGTTTTTACCAGCACGACAAGCATGACAACAACGAATCCGAAATAAATCAGATAAGCCCTCCAGAATATGTCTTTTTTCTCGCTCACTTCGTTTCTTTGATCCGTATTACTTTTGTCGGATTTACCGTTTCTCTTAATCCTGTTCTTTCTAATTTTTCTACCAATTCCATGCGACGTGTTTTCTCTTCTAGCTTCGCTTTGGCCTCAAAATAATCTGAGGTGATTTCATCCAGTTCTCGCTGTGTTTTTACCACATCCGACGACAACTGCTTGCCGTAATACCCTTTTGCTACAAGTAGAATCAAAAGAAAAATCAAAAAGAAGATGAAGTTCAAATTGTTCAGAATGAACTCCTTTGTCAGAAAATCCCCGTTCAATATTTGAACAAATGCATTTGGTTTTGAGGGTTTGCTTTTTGTTTCTGGTTTTTTCCTCTTTGCTTTTTTTGCTTCCTTTTTTGCAGTTTTCTCCTGCTTCTTTCTTTCAACTTCTTCAGCCGCAGCCTTTAGTTTATCGAGCTGCGCTTGGTCTAAAAATTCATTTTCCATTGCGTTCAGCTATTCTAAGTTTCGCACTTCTTGCGCGGTTGTTTCTTTCTAATTCCTCTTCGTTTGCAGTGATGGGATGTCTGACAATTTCCGTAAATGGTTTGAGTACATTCCCGTAAAAATCTTTTGTGATTTCCCCTGTCAGTGAGCCACGTTTCATGTAGTTTTTCACCAATCGATCTTCGAGTGAATGGTACGACATCACCACCAAGCGTCCTCCTGGATTCATCACCTTCTCCGTTTGATGAAGGAAATCTTCCAAAGCGCTCATTTCATTGTTCACTTCAATGCGAATGGCTTGAAAGACTTGTGCCATGTATTTATTCTCTTTGTGTCGAGGCGCGCATTTTTCCGCCACAATGACCAAATCTTCTGTTGTTTTGAGTGGCTGTGATGAACGTGCCGACACGATTGCGTTCACTAATTTTCGTGCATTTGGAATCTCCCCATAATTTCTGAACACACGCAAGAGCTCCGCTTCGGAATACGTATTGACCAAAACCTCAGCAGATAAGTCTCCTTTTTGATTCATGCGCATGTCTAGCGCCGCGTTTCCACGAATGGAAAATCCTCTTGCTGTTTCATCAAACTGATGCGACGAAACACCTAAATCGGCCAAAATACCATCGACCGAAGGAATGCCCAATAAGCGCAAGTGATTACTTAAAAAGGAAAAATTGGCATCCACGAAAAAGAAATTGGGTGCTTCCCAAGCGTTTCGTTTGGCATCTTTATCTTGATCAAAAACAATGAGTTTACCCTTTGGGGAAAGTTGCTCGAAAATGGCACGCGCATGACCTCCACCACCGAAGGTAACATCAACGTACGTTCCGTCGGGATTGATTTGGAGCGCATCAATGCACTCTTGCAACATTACGGGGATATGATATGCTTGCTTATTCTCCATTGTCCAAGTCACCCATTACTTCATCTGCCAAATCAGCAAAATCCGCCATGGAGCCTTCGATCATTTCGAAGTACTTAGACTTGTCCCAGATTTCAATTCGATCGTTGTAAGCGATGAGCATCACTTCCTGCTTCAATCCCACACGGTCCATGTGAGCAACAGGTACGAGTACACGCCCAGCCGCATCAAGACTAATCAACTTAGCACCTTGATGAAACAAACGATAAAACATACGATTCTTGGGTTTGAACAGGTTCATCTTCGAAAGCTTCTCGCTTATTTTTTCCCATTCGGTGAGCGGAAAAAGCGTGAGACAGTCTTCAAAACCTTTATTCAACATGAAATCTCTTTGACAAGCAGGCGGAAGTTGCTTCCGTAAACCGGAAGGAAACATGAAACGCCCTTTGGCGTCCAATTTCACTTCAAATTCTCCTACTAGTCCTGCCATAACGGTATTTATAATGGGTAAAAATACTCAGATTTTACCACTTTTTACCACTAACTTCCATATTGTTCATAAGTCTAAACGGTTAATTCGCGAAAAGGTTGCATTGATGATTGATAAAATTCCCTATAAATAGTAGAATACAGCAATTTTATCAAAAGTGGTAGAAAGTGGTATAAAATTCTATTGATGTTGAAAACTCCTGCTTTATCCACAGTGTTGCGATGCATTTGTCCGATTTAAAATTTAGCTACATTTGCACATGTCTAAAGAGATGAAGTGTTGGATCCTGCTGATTTCCCTGGCTTGTATTTGGGGGAGTTCTTTCATTTTGATGAAAAAGGCGATGTTCACCGATAATGGCGAAGAAATCTTCAGTGATTCTCAAGTCGGATCGTTGCGCATAGCCATTGCTTCATTCGTTTTATTGCCATTCGCCATTCGTGCGTTGGCTAAGTTGAAGGATTTTAAAGTGTTTTTGCTGCTCGCTGTTGTGGGATTGTTTGGAAACTTCTTCCCCGCATTTTTGTTCACCTATGCAGAAACAGGAATTTCTTCTGGTTACGCAGGAATGTTGAACAGTTTCACGCCCATTTTCGCATTGTTGATTGGTTTTTTCTTTTTTAAAGACCGCTTGACAAAAATTCAATTGGTCGGAGTTGCCATCGGGACGATTGGCGTTGTTGCACTCATGCTTTCAGGAAGAGATTTGTCGATTAACGGTGGAATGATTCATATCCTCGCCATTGTTTTAGCGACAATTTTTTATGCGATTAGTCTAAACATCATTCGACACAAGTTGCAATCACTGAAAAGTTTTCAAATTAGTTCCTTGTCCTTTTCGATTATTTTCTTGCCCAGTATCGTTGTCAGTTTACTGAATGGAAGCGTGACAACCATGCGTGAAAATCCACATGCTTCAGAAGGACTGATCTACCTCGGGGCATTGAGTATTGTTGGGACTGCTTTTGCCGTGATTATCTTTAATCGTTTAATCACCTTGTCGTCGGTGTTGTATGCGAGCAGCGTGACCTACCTCATTCCCATCGTTGCGGTGATTATCGGATTCTCTTTTAATGAGAAAATCAACATGTACCAAATCGGCTCGATGTTGATTGTTTTATTGGGGATTTTTACTGCGAATGTGCTTCCGAAATTGAAAAAAAGAAGAAATGAGGCAATAAAATACGATTAACGTTGTATTATTTGGAAAAATGCATATCTTTGTCCTCCAATTTTTAAGTAAAATTAATTAATAAATTAGCTATATGTACGCAATAGTAGAGATAGCAGGGCAGCAGTTTAAAGTGCAAAAAGACCAAAAAATCTTTGTTCACCGTTTAGACGCAGAAGCAGGAAAGAAAGTAAATTTCGATAAAGTGCTTTTAGTTGAAAACGATGGGAAAGTAACACTTGGCGCCCCGGCTATAAAAGGTGCAACAGTTTCTGCAAAAGTAGAAGAGCACGTAAAAGGAGACAAAGTAATCGTTTTTAGAAAGAAACGAAGAAAAGGTTACAAAAAGAAAAATGGACATCGTCAGTGCTTTACAGCAATTACGATTACAGATATTAAAGCGTAAGAACTTCCTCCAATTTTTTTTGGAGATAAAATTTAATAAAATGGCACATAAGAAAGGAGTCGGTAGTTCGAAAAATGGTCGTGAATCAGAAAGCAAGCGTTTAGGCGTTAAGATTTTTGGTGGACAAGCTGCAATTGCAGGAAACATCATTATTCGTCAAAGAGGAACTCAACACCACCCAGGAACGAATGTTGGAATTGGAAAAGACCACACATTATATGCGTTGACTGATGGATTAGTTGAATTCCGTAAAAAGAAAAACAATCGTTCATTTGTATCGGTAGTTCCATTTGAGAACGCTGAGGCTTAAGAAACGAATTCATATTGAATTAGAAACCGTTCGCTAGTAGTGAACGGTTTTTTTTTGTCTTGGGATTTCTCATCAGTCACAGTACTGACAATACGAAAACATCTTTCCACCATCATGACGAAATGGAACTTCGGCGTCATAAATTTCTTCCATTAATTGACCCAAGTACACTGGGAATTCATCGAGTAACTCTTTTAGTTCAACCCGTGTAGGCTCAAGCGTAAATGGTTGGTTTTTGTTTGAAATGAATGAAATGATGCTCGACTCAGCTATAGCTCCATGTGCTTGTTGGTACAAAAATGCGTAGTACATCAATTGCAGGGTGTGTTTTCTGTTTTTTAACGAAGTGACTGTATCTTCTATCGTCTTATCTAACTTGCGCAGTTGAACATCAGTATCAGCAACCTTCCCAGATTTGTAATCGATGATTCGCACGCGATCTCCAATACTGTCAATGCGATCAATGTGACCGACAAGGTGCACCTTCTTCATTTCACCAAACACTTCCACCTCGATATCGGTTTCATACTTTCGCTCTAATGCCTCGATAAAAACAAGTTCCGTTTGTTGCGCCAAAAATTCGATTTCGGACTTTAAAAACTGTTTCGTCAACGTGTTTGCCATTTTGTAGGAAAGCAAATTTTTGCCTTTCATAAACGCATCTTCATCGCCGTTGAAATGCTCTTTGAATTTTCTGTGCAACACCAATTTGTACTGCTTGAGCATGGCTTCGACATCCCAAGAGGTGATGTTGCTCGGTGCTGGCGTGACCTTCACCCCGTCTTTGTCGAAACGGGCGAACGGTGTGTAGAGTTCTTCCAATGTTGCGTGAATGAACGTTCCAAAAGTCGTGTGTTCAATTTCCTCTTCTACTTCATCTTGCTCACCAAATTCCATGATGTAGCGGAAGTAAAAATCCAGCGGACATTCAATGAATTTTTTAAACATGGAAGCCGAAGCAGATTGTGAAAATAACTCGTCCAATCGCAATTTGATCTCTTCCGTTTTTGGAATCTCTTTGTGCTGGACTTCTCGCTGTGCATCTAGAGAATAAATGCTTTTCTTGATTTTTACGTTTGGATTTACGCGACTTAATTCCATTTCCAACTGCATCAAATAACGGCTCGGTTCATTGCTTCCGATTGCCTCGGTAGCCGTTGAATAGGTCACGAACAATTCCTCGCACTGATGCAGTAATCGGTAGAAGTGATGCGCGAACAATCCTTGCTTTTCACGCGGTGTTGGCAATCCCAAATAACGTCTCAAATCCATCGGAATCATGGTTTGAATTGGATTGGTGGGAGGAAGTTTTCCTTCGTTCATGCCAATGCAAATAATGCGTTTAAAGTCCAAGGCGCGCGTTTCCAATAATCCCATGATTTGTAATCCATCCAAAGGATTTCCGTGATACGCAATGCTCTTTGTTCCCCAGTGTTGATTGAATAACAATTTAAACGATTTTAAACTCATCTCAGGAATACCTTCATCAAGCAAATTCTGAAAATCGACTAGAGACTTGTCAAAACACTCGATGACTGCCTTTTCGAATGCATGCATCTCCGAAAATCGCTCGTAGAAATGAATGTTCAAACTTCGAATCGTCATAAGTACATCTGACCATTGATTGTTCCACGGTTGTGTTATTTTCTCCAGTAATTTTGAGACATCTTCTCCCAAATCAAGCTTGGCTGGATTTAAAAAAATGCGGTTGTGTCGAATGATATCGGATTCGATGGAAATCAGCTTTCGCTTCTCTTCTTCGCTTAAGGTCGCCAGTAAAAACGGGTGACTCCAAAATGCTTGGAGGTCACTAAAATAAATTGAACTGGTGTTGAACCGTGTTTTGTTTTCTTGAATGGAAAAGAGCAAATCGATCCATGTACGAAGTGCCGTATTCCTGATGGGTAAACCGAGTGTGATGTTCGCCTTTTCAATTTTTCGGGGTAGATTTTTGATCACGGAACCAATCAAAGATTCGTCTGCCAAGAGCAATAATGTCTGATTGATTTCCTCCTTCGATGAAGCTTCCAAAATTGTAGCGGCGGCTTTGACTTGACCTGTGTTTTGCGCGCATTCAATCATTTCGATTTTCAGCTCTTTTGTCGCGAGATTGTTCTCAATCCCTTCCCATTTTTTCCCGTCCAATGAGATAGATAATTCACGCAAAAACTTTCCTGCTTCGTGCTGTTTGTTGTCAAGATAATATGCATCTGCATCGACCAAAACATGTGCTCTTCCGAGTTTTTCCAATTGTCGGATGATTGTCAATTCAGCTTTGGAAAGCGCGTTGAATCCTGCAAACAGGAATACGCTCTCTTTGTCCTGTTGAAACAATACGTCGATGTTGTTGGCCAAATAATTGAATGCTCCTCCAGCGTAACAGCACTTCTTTTTCTCCAATGCTTTGTTCAGCGCGTGATAGTATCCCGGTAATCGGTCCCAAAATTCCATGAAGCGTTTCTGTCCTTCCGATAATGGCTGATTATTTTCTTCTGAATTAAAACTCCATTGCTCAATTTCTTTGATGTCGGCTAGGTTTCTAAACACGTGATTGGCATCTAGCAGATACCGATCGATCTCGTTGAAATCTGCGATAAGTATATTTCCCCACGTAATGAACTCATCAAAGGAACGGTCTTCAACTGTCTTCGCTTGGGCGAGTTGAATGTTGAACAACTCAATCAATACGCGTGTTTTATCAATCACCGCTTTATCGCTGTGCGATTTCACCCATTGATCAATCGTGATCATTTTTGGAGCGAATACAGGGCGATTGTATGTATTAAACAACGAAGTCGCCAAGTACTTTTTTGCACGCTCCGAAGGCAGAACGATCGTTAAATGATTCAGTGGTAAATCATTCTCAAGAATATACTTGGCTATTTTATCCGTAAACTTCATCCTATTTTTTTTGAGTAATGAAGTTCCAATACGTCGATCGATTGAGCACTGAGCATTTTATTGCAGGGTATAGATCCGAAAAGCTTTTGGGGAGTTTGACTTTCTTGCGTTTCTCCCAGTCAGTTTTGTACGCACGGATTCCGTTTGGTGTAATTTCGAGAAAATCCATTTGCTGCTGTGTATGTGTTTTCCAGAAAAATGTCTCGTGCGATAATTGTTGCATGCGGATCCATTTCATTCGTTCCGAGATGACATAATTTCGCCATAATTCATTCATATCGTTGCGCATGAATGTAGGATTGAAATTATTGATGAGCACATTTCGAATTCCGTTATCCGCAAAATAAATAACGTTGGATTTTTTCAGTTCGTAGCGATGCCCGCTGTAATACGATGGCAAGCGGTACAAGAGAAATGCGTCTTCGAGCAACTGCACGTAGCGCTCGACAGTTTCATTGTCCAATCCACAGCGCTCAGCGACTTCATTGTACGAAACAGCGTCACCAACCGAGAACGCCAACACTTGCAGCATGCGAATGAGCTTATCACCCTTGTTGATTCGCTCTGCACTGCTGAGTTTGGTGAAAATCGCCTCTTGCATGATTTCACGAAGCGTGACTTCTGCCATGCTCAAATCGGCCAGGACTTCCGGATAATTTCCGTACACCAGTCGCTCTTCGAGTAAGCGCTCTTCTTCCGGCAATCCAAAATGTTGTGCAGACTCATAAAACGAAGGCGCAAAAACGTTGATTTCAAGTCCCGCTAGACGCATTGCCTCCAACAATTCTGGTTGGACTTTTGGAATGTAAGAACACGAAACGACCACTGTTGCGTTTACCTCTCCCATCAAAACACTTTCGAGCAATGCATTCAATGTTGAAATGTACTGTGCCTCGTACAACACGATATAGTTTTGTTGAGCGTCCAACCCGAACTCTTCAATTTTTTCACGCGTTTTCTTTTCGGAACAATTCAGAAACTGGTAATCAATTCCCAATGTTTTAAATCCCTCTTCGATGAGCGTGCGCTTACCCACTCTTCTTGGACCTTGAATAAAGATGAGTTTGTTCTCTGTGACTTTTTGAGTAAAATCTGCTTGTTGGATACGAGGAATCATGCTGTTCTATTTGATACAGCCAATTTAACCTTTTTCCGTAAAAATCAATTGAAAAATTCGATTAATCTAACCAAATACCGTCAAAAAACTTGTGGGCTCGTTTCGAGTTCATGAATTTATTTCCCCCAAATGCTTTGATGATTGCGAAATGATCTTCGCTTGTCACGATGCGCACCCAGTACAATCCATCTGTATAATTGTCAGCTATTCCTTGATAAGCCACTCCGCCATGATCGAGTTCTATACGCTTCACCGGACTTTCAGCAGGTCCACCGATATACGTTTTTGCGATTTGCTCTAAATCAATTTCCTCCATGGGCTTGTACAACTCGACAATGTAGGTGTTTCCTTGTCCTAAATCACTATAAATTAACTTTAGCACGTACTCTTCAAACTCGCCCTTTACGACAACTGGTTTGCCCGGAAATTGAGCGCGAATTGGGTTTTCATCATCCTCAAATATATAATTTCTAAAGGCCCTCACCTTTTTCTCCGCGGGAGTTCCATTTTCGCTGTAGGAAGCTAAAACTTTCCTGACATTATACCCTTTACTTCTAAGCAAATTGATTAAACCACTTCCACCTGCCAAATGCCCTGCGCCGACTGCGCAAAACAAACGGTTCGACGGGTTTTGGAGTAGTGTATCTATCTTGTTTGCCATTCCAAAATTGCGTTCTACAATGAGTCTGTTATAGCCCTTTGTGTATACCGATAAATTGGATCGTAAATATTCATCCAGCGTATAAATATCACCCTTCAGGTATAAATCAATCAATTCACTGTTTGACGTATATCGGTAATAACCATGGTTCAAGGTCCCAAGTTCATACATGACATCTACCTGAAATTCTACCGTTTCTAGTTGCTCAAATTGTTTTCCAGCGTTGTAGCAATATTGCTGAAAATAAGCGTCCAAAAACTGTGGCATTCCATCTTCACTACCGTACATAGTTTCGGTCGCTTCCATAGAATTTCCATAGGGATTCCCTTCATTGTCGTAATTCATGTTTACACTTGTATTCCGCGTATCCAATTCATTAAAAAGAGAAAATATATCCGCCTCCAAAACAATCATTGTTGATTGATCCAGTGCATAATACGTTGAATCAGATAGATGAAAAAGCTCTTTGTCATTCGAGTGAAGACTGCCAAATAAATACGAGTTTTCTTTCAACCCATTCCCAGAAATCTCCCATAGAAGTTGATGATCCTCATTGATGCTTTGTGCAACACAGGTAGCAGATATAAACAGAGGAAAAATATATTTCAGCATACGACAATTAAATTACACAAATTTACTGAATTAGACAATAACTCGTTCAAAATGTTGATCACCAAACGCATAAGGTATGTATGCAAAATTGGGAATCTCTTTGGTGATGATGATAGGTGTTTTCTTCCCCAAGGAAATAGTACCGTGTGTTTCGCTAAGATCCATTGCATAGGCCGCGTTAATGGTCAATGCGTTCAGTGCTTCTTCGGGTGTCATTTTCATTTTAACGCATGCCAGTGACCAGACAAAACCAAGATTTCCACTCGGTGTTGATCCTGGATTAAAATCACTTGCCAAACAGACAGGTAAATCATTTTCTATCATTCTTCGCGCATCTCCGAAAGGAATGGATAAGAAATGAGAACAACTCGGCAAAATTGTGGGCATTGTTGGACTGTTTTTCAACGCTTCGATGTCATCATCCGCCAATTCCTCCAAATGATCTACCGAAAGCGCTCCTAATTCCACTGCTCTTCGTATTCCACCCATTGCTGAAAACTGATTGACGTGGACTTTTGGTTTCAATCCGATCTTAATTCCAGCCTCCAATATTTCGCTCATTTCTTCTACGCTGAAGTAATTGCGCTCGCAAAACACATCGATGTAATCGGCGAGACTATCTTTTTCAATTGCTGGAATCATTTCGTTGATGATGCTATCAATGTAACCACGATGATTCTCTTTGTATTCGGTTGGAAAAGCGTGCGCTCCTAAAAATGTTGCTTTGATTTCAATTGTACACTCATCTTTTAATCGTTTTATGACCCGCAGCATCTTAAGTTCTGCATCGACGGTTAATCCGTATCCTGATTTTATTTCCAGCGCTCCTGTCCCGTACGAGATCAAACGCTCAATTCGCTCTTTTGCTTTTGCGACCAATTCATCCTCCGACATTTCTTGTAAACGACGTGCTGAGTTTAAAATCCCACCTCCGCGCAAAGCTATTTCTTCGTACGACAATCCGTTAATTCGATCCACAAATTCCTCTTCGCGCGATTGTGCAAAAACGGTATGCGTGTGAGAATCACAAAAAGCTGGGAGCACAAATTTGCCTTCGGCATCAATCACTTCCAAATCTCTCCAATCGGTGATTCCTCCCCACTCGCTCATTGCTCCATAAGCGACAATTACTCCATCTTCAAGTGCCAAGTACGCATTCTCAAGAACAGGTAAAACACTCATTTCCTTACCTTTTCTAATCTTTGGTAAATCTTCTCCGCATTGCACCAATCCCTTGATATTCTTTATCAACACTTTTCCCATAACACTACAATTTTAGACAAAATGATTGACTAACTATTCATGACTTTTGAAATATTTAATAAAACAATACGGAAGAGTAATGTAGAAGTGAAAAAAAAACAGAGTGATGATACTGCTTTCGCTCTCTCACTCACTCTGTTTTTGTACCCGAGGCCGGAATCGAACCGGCACGCCCGAAGGCACAGGATTTTGAATCCAGCGCGTCTACCAGTTCCGCCACTCGGGCATTGGAAATGCGGGATTGCAAATTTATACAAATAATCAAATCGAGCAACAAAACGGAAGATATTTTAAAAAATACCAACTTAACTAATAAAATAGTTGTATAACTAAATAATTAGTTATAGATTTGTAAAAACAAAATATGTGATGTACGAACTAACGAAAGCCGAAGAACAAGTGATGCAGATTCTATGGGATATGGAAAAAGCGTTCGTGAAAGAAATCGTTGAAAAGTTTCCTGATCCAAAGCCTGCGTACAATACAGTGTCAACTATTGTTCGAATATTAGAAAAGAAAAAAGTGGTGGATTACAAATCATTTGGTCGCACACATCAATACTTTCCACTTATCTCCAAAGAAGAATTTCTAAACCGCACAACGGATAGTTTGGTGCAAAAATATTTTAGTGGTTCAATAGAAAACTTAGTTTCTTATTTCGTCAAGGAAAAGAACTTAACAGTGCAAGAGTTAGAAGCAATTATTAACGAAATTTCAAAATCATGAGTTGGACAGACTTTTTCACGTTGCAGTTTCAATTTCTATTCTGCCACATCGCGTATCTTTTATTGAGCAATAAAACGAAGCATCTTACCATCAATCGTTTTTACCTAATCGGTGCTCCCCTGCTCCTACTTGTGTTTTCACAAATCGATGTACTTTATACGAATGAGACAAAAGAACTATTTCAATTCGAATTACCTGCATTTATTGCTGAGTCAGGTTCAACGTCAACATTTAGTTCGGGTTTTGACTGGTTATGGTTCATTTATATGTCTGGTGTGATCATTTCTTCCCTGTGGTTTCTTTATCAATTGGTGCGTGTCCTTCGTCAACCTGTCATCAAGCATTTGAGTCGACATGGGAAAATAAATGTCTACCTTATTGAGAATAAAATGGATTCCTACTCCTTTTTGAATCACGTATACATCAGTGAATCCCAATTGCACGAGGCTGAGTTTGTGCTTAAGCATGAAGCTGCTCATTGTAAACAAAAGCACTCGTATGATATTCTGTGGATTTCATTGCTACAAATCATTGTCTGGTTTAATCCTGTGGTTTACCTATGGAAGCGTAAAATAAAGGAGAATCATGAATATTTAGCCGATCGCGCCAGTATATCATCAGATGGCGATGTAAAAGAGTACAGTCTAGCATTGCTTTCTGCTCACATCGGTGTCTCACTTCCTGACTTAGGTAATGGATTTAATCAACCTTCTCTACTTCGCAAACGAATTATTCAATTAAAAACAAAAAATAAAATAGCTATGAAACATTTCATTTTAATTCCTGCTATTGTAGGAACAACCTTGTTAACATCGAGTTTAACAATCAGCGATTACAATCCTCTTCCACCGAAAAAAGAGGTGAATGGTACACTGGATCAACAACCAGAATTTCCCGGAGGAATGCCTGCATTGTCAACGTACATCCAAGAAAACATCAACTACCCTGAAGCACTTAAAAAAAGTAAAACGGAAGGAAAAGTCATTGTCTCCTTCACGGTTGCGAGCACAGGTGGTATTGAAAACGTAAAAGTTGAAGTAAGCTCTACACACGATGCGTTTGATAAAGAAGCAATGCGACTAGTAAAAGAAATGCCAAATTGGAAACCAGGTGTCAAGGAAGGTAAAAAAGTTGCCGCTGAGATGAAGATTCCATTCGCATTCAAACTTTAAAAAGAATGTGATTTTAGTGTGAAAGGACGTTAACAGCGTCCTTTTTTGTGCTCATAAATATCAAACTACCAGTAAAACTGATCATTTGAAATTCATTCCAGCCATTGAAATTGTACTTTCCTTTACGATATACTAGCCTAATCCATAATATTTAATTATTTTGTGTGCATCGCTTTATTCAAGGCAAATAAGAATTGTTCATTCTAAAAATCAAATTGGTTGATGCACAAAACAATAGAAAGTTCCATGTCCAGATTGGAAATAATACGAAAGGAAATACACCAACACCCTGAAGTCGCTGAGCGAGAGTATGAAACAGCAAAACGTATTATCCACTACTTGAACACGCACTGCAACGGAGAAGTTCATTCAGTAGCTAACACGGGCGTATTGGTCAGTTTTGAAAGTAAAAAACCGGGACCAACTGTCCTTCTTCGTGCTGACACCGATGCCTTACCGATTGTTGAAGTCAATGAATTTTCTTATAAATCAATTGTTCCAGGAGTTAGTCACAAATGCGGACATGATGGACACACCACCATCATGCTTGGGGTTGCTGAGTTATTATCATCCCAACCTCCAACTCAAGGCACGGTTTTACTCCTTTTTCAACCTGCTGAAGAAAACGGCATGGGCGCCGAAGCTGTCCTGAAAAGTGACTACTTTCATGACCTTCACATCGATTTTGTGTTTGCGTTACACAATCTTCCAGGGTTTAAAAAGAATATGATCGTTCTCAAGGAAAACACATTCAATGCAAATGTTAAGAGCATGATTATTCACCTCAACGGTAAAACCGCGCATGCTGCCGAGCCTGAATTGGGCGTCAATCCTGCTTTGGCCATTGGAGACATTCTCCAGTTCTCAGAAAAAATCACGAACAACCGCCCAGAACGAGATGATTTCTTTTTAGTAACTCCTGTGCACATGACCATGGGTGAAATTGCCTATGGAATTTCGGCGGGACATGGAGAAGTTCACCTCACCATTCGAAGCTGGAATTTGAATCTTTTTAATGAAAGGTGTCAATTACTAGAATCATTTATCATCACTACATGTGAAAACTATGGGTTACAGCATACTATTTCTTGGACACAGGAATTCTATGCCAACCAAAATGACAATGAAGCAGTGGCGGTGATTCGAAAAGCTGCTTTAACAAATGAATTTGCCGTGCATGAAATGCAACATCCGTTTAAATGGGGAGAAGATTTTGGCTTGTTCACGCAGCGCTTCAAAGGAGCAATGTTTGGATTGGGAGCAGGAGAAAATACGCCTGCACTGCACAATCCAGATTATGACTTCCCTGATGATATCACGGCAACAGGAATTCAGCAATTTTTTCAAATCATTCAAGAAATTAATCATAGTTAATGAAACATACATCGTACATCGAACTTTCCAAATCCGCTTTAAAAACAAACATTGATTTCATTCAAAAAATATTAGGGAACACCACCTTTTCATCCGTTGTCAAAGGAAATGCTTACGGTCATGGGGTGCATTCCTTTTGTCCATTGGTCTACGAAAACGGTGTGCGACATTTCAGTGTTTTTGGCGCAGATGAAGCCTACGAAGTTCTATCGTGTCTCCCAAATGACATCACGCTGATGATCATGGGGCAAATTGAAAATCAACAGATTGAATGGGCGATAGAGAATAACGTGGAGTTTTTCGTGTTTGAAGAAGACCGACTAAATGCAACCATCGAAGTTGCCAAGAAACTTCAAAAGCCAGCCCGTATTCACATCGAAATTGAAACAGGAATGAATCGTACTGGGTTTGACATCAAAAAAATAAAAGATGTCCTCCATCTACTGGGGAAAAATCAGGGAAATATTGAGATAAAAGGTGTTTGCTCTCACCTTGCAGGCGCGGAGAGTATTTCTAATTTCAAGCGCATCAAAGATCAGCAAGCAAAATTTCAACGTGCACAAAAACTCATTCATTCACTCGGTTGGAAAGAGTTGAATTATCATCTAGCATGTTCAGCCGCAAGTATTCAATACCCAAAAACACAATTAGATCTTGCTAGGGTTGGGATTTTACAATATGGCTTTTTCCCGAACAACGAGGTGCTCGTGCAATACTTAACGAAAAACAAAACCGTTGATAATCCATTGAAACGCGTTATCTCATGGAAAACGAAAGTGATGGCGACAAAAGAAGTGAAGCCTGGGGAATTCATTGGTTATGGAACTTCCTTTTTCTCGAGTAAAATGACCAAAATAGCATTGATTCCCGTTGGATATTCGGATGGTTTTAGTCGATCTTTAAGCAATCATGGGAAAGTACTTATTCGCGGAGAACGTTTTGATGTGATTGGCATTGTAAATATGAACATGATGGCAGTAGATATTACCGAAAATGTTGGGATTGAAAAAGGAGATGAAGTCGTACTTATAGGAAATCAGGGAGATTTAGAAATTACCGTCTCTTCGTTTAGCGATTTTAGCGCATTGGTCAATTACGAATTACTGACGCGCCTTCCAGCAAATATCACGCGAAAAATAGTTGAGTGAAAAGGGAACGGTACCATCACGACTATTAACAAAAAACACCATTCAGCAAAATTAATCATGAGTTAAGTCATCGGATTTAATGTGTATTCTCTTTTCGCTCGTAACTTTCAACTCTTAAATCAGTAATTGTAACAGCACTTTTCGCACGATTCCAAATTTCAAATACAAATTCATCCGCTATGCTTCTAACCTCTGGTGTAAGATACCATAATTCGATATCAACGATGGACGAATCTATAGCATTGTGCGACATTCCATTTGGCGATACTGCCCTATAGCTGTACTTATTTCCCTCATGTGTGAAAGCAACGACAAACAAATATTGCTCTTCTGCTCCCATTGTTTCTATTCGACTTTTCCCTGTTATTTTAATCCATGCATGATCTTTATTTGTGAGGGTTGAGAAAGGAATAGTTTTAAATGCAACAAATTCCTGTTCTTCTGTAAATGAAACTATTTCCTTGAACAAAAGTGTTTTATTCATTGAATAGCGATCTACATCACTAGGGGTTGTATTTCCAATCGCAGAGCGGTCTACCAATAATAATTTTTCGGCGCCATCCGGAACTTGTGTACGACCGAAAACAGCAAAATAATAAGCTGCTGTCATTCTTGAGCCGTGAATAATTCCATTGTGCACCTGCCAAGTTTGAAAAATATTGAAAAACACGAGTATACTTATGAGAAAAGCAATACTATTTTTTAAGATCCTTGAAGTTTGTATAACTGTAAAGAAAGCCCCCAATGCAAGAGCCATTTCTGGATAGGATTGTACGATGCTACGCTGTCCGAAACTTTCAGCATACCACCAACATGACCAACTCGACAATACCCAAATATTAAGAACAGCAAAAATCAACAATCCGAAACCAAAAGAAAACTTCCTTATTCCGAAAAACAAGCCAATTAACGCAAAAATCATCAACGGTGTGTACAGAAGCCACCCTTTCCTAAAGCTGAAAAGAAATTCCCATGTGTATGAATTTAAGAACTCAAACCCTTCTCCTGCATTATCGTAACTATAATAGAACCAATAACCAGTAATCGTTTTCCAATAAATCAATTGTATAAATCCGACAGCAATTAATGCTAGTACAAGAAAAGCAAAATTTAAATATTCCTTCTGAAAAAGGTTCTTGTACTTCTGAAAAAAACCTTTTATCGATTTCACACCCCAAAATAGTGGAATAAGTAAAAACAAAATTTCCGTTGGTCGCGTAATTATCATGAGTCCTATCAACGCTCCCAGTCCAATGCTGAGTTTCAACGTTGGATTCTCATGCCATCTATAAACCCAATACAACCCTATAGCGTGTAATGCGAAAAGCGGAATATGAGAACTTCCCATTGATGCTGTGCCCAATCCTAGAAAATTCGTCCCAACAACAATACACAAAATCACCAAACCGGTTATAAGTGGACTAAAATAGACAAGTAGCACTTTACGTAAATACCAGATTCCCAGTAGGACGTAAAAACAATGACCAACAAAAACCATAACTTCATATGGTAATGAAAAGCCATCCATTGGAAAACCAAAGAGCATAGAAGCTAAATGTCCTATCAAAAAGAATGGGAGCATCATGATGGCAAGTCCAATTGGGTATTTTATTACCTGGTTTCCATTCTCAGCAGCAACCAATTGGTACAATGTAGGTGTATTATCGTATTGTTCTACAACTGCGTTTATCACTGACAGATCAGAAAAGGTTAGATCGTTGTAAATCAGTCCAAAGGGAAGGTACAAATAATATCCAAATGCGTCCCACCCAATTACCTGAGAAGGAGTGCCTGCCCAAAAATGGGCAACAGTGTAGATCAATAGTGCGACTAAGACGAGTTTTAACGAAATATCAATCTGATTCCTTTTCATTTTAATAATACTACCAATGCGGATTTAGCAAACAAATATAAGTAAAAATTCAACGCTTCTCTTGAGCTCTCAATAAACTACTGGGCAAACTATCTGTCCCTCAATACAGTTCTAAGTTTTGAAGAAACATTTCTATGTGCTTCGAGAATTTTAGTCAACTACATTAAGTTTCATCAGGAAACAACTGCTTCTAAATATTCGAAAACTTGGCAATTACCTCTACTTTTTCATTGATAATGAGCTGGGTGAGTTATATGCGCTAGGTTTTATGTGATTTTCTGCATATAAAATTCACATTTGAAAGGCACCGATCAGCGAGGAGCGTGTTCAAATGTGCTATAGACAAAAAGAAGTTTAATTTTCTTCGTCAAGAATTCTTTTTGGACGTAATTTTTCCATTGCTCCTAAGGTAATCCAGTATGGTAAGATAAATCCTAGCATAAAAACCAATAACCAAAATGCCATTCCACCAATTAAAAGGAATAAAACTATACCGAAAATACTCATCTCTTGTTATTTTTGTAGATTAATTACAGATGTAAAACTAATAATTATTCAATTATAAAAACACAAAAAATGGAATATCGTATAGAAAAAGATACCATTGGTGAAGTAAAAGTACCCGCCGATAAGTACTGGGGACCTCAAACTGAGCGTTCTAGAAACAATTTTAAGATTGGCCCTTCGGCGTCCATGCCCATTGAAATCGTTCATGCCTTTGCTTACCTTAAGAAGGCTGCCGCTCATGCAAACTGCGAATTGGGTGTTCTGTCACAAGAAAAAAGAGATCACATTTCGAAAGCGGCAGATGAAATCATCGCTGGAAAATTGGATGATCAATTTCCACTGGTGATATGGCAAACTGGTTCTGGTACGCAAAGTAATATGAACGTAAATGAGGTGATTGCTAACCGAGCGCACGTGAATGCAGGTCACAAAATTGGCGAGGGAGAAAAAACGCTTCTTGCCAACGATGACGTAAACAAATCACAATCCAGCAATGACACCTTCCCAACAGGAATGCACATCGCATGTTACAAGATGGTGGTTGAAACCACAATTCCAGGTGTTGAACAATTGCGAGATACGTTGGATGCAAAAGCGAAAGCATTCAAAGATGTTGTTAAAATCGGACGTACGCACCTAATGGATGCAACTCCATTGACATTGGGACAAGAATTTTCAGGATATGTTTCTCAATTGAACCATGGATTAAAAGCGCTGAGAAATACATTGCCACATTTATCTGAATTGGCATTGGGTGGAACAGCAGTTGGTACAGGAATGAATACTCCAAAGGGTTACGATGTATTGGTAGCTGCTAAAATCGCTGAGTTTACGGGACTTCCGTTTATAACAGCAGAAAATAAATTTGAAGCACTGGCCGCGCACGACGCCATCGTGGAAACACATGGGGCTCTTAAACAAATGGCTGTTTCGCTCAACAAAATTGCCAATGACATTCGTATGATGGCATCTGGACCGCGCTCTGGTATCGGTGAGATTACCATTCCAGCAAACGAGCCTGGATCTTCCATTATGCCAGGAAAGGTGAATCCGACACAAGCAGAGGCAATTACAATGGTTTGTGCTCAAGTAATGGGGAACGATGTTGCAATTACCGTTGGAGGTACACAAGGTCACTACGAATTAAATGTGTTCAAACCAATGATGGCTGCGAATTTATTACAAAGTGCGCAGCTGATAGGTGATGCCTGTGTTTCGTTTGATGAAAACTGTGCAAAGGGAATTGAACCAAACCAACGAAGAATAGATGAATTACTCAACAATTCACTCATGCTTGTTACAGCATTGAATACAAAAATTGGTTATTACAAAGCTGCCGAGATAGCAAACACTGCGCACGAAAATGGCACAACATTGCGTGAAGAAGCGATTCGTTTGGGCTATGTCCCCGCGGAAGAATATGACAATTGGGTAGACCCTAAAAAAATGATCGGTTCATTGGATTAGAAATAACAAACACTCATTGAAACCGTCTACTTTGAAGTGGACGGTTTTTTTTATAGCCAGAAGTGCAATTTCCATAAGTTAACTTTTATCTCTATACTTGTGTTATATCCTCTTCCGTAGATTTATGAAATTAAGTAACAGGCTTCTACTTCTTCTAATTATTGCAGTTGCGATTGCACTGCGCTTCAGTAATTTGTTTGAAATTCCACTTACTCATGATGAGCTAAGCGCACTCGTTCGAACAAACTTTGATAATTTTTCAGATTTGATCGCGTACGGTGTAAAAACAGATACACATCCAGCTGGTGTTCAGGTGTTTATTTATTATTGGATTCAGTTATTCGGAACCGAACAGTGGGTGATTAAACTTCCGTTTTTAATCATGGGAATAGCGACGATACCTTTGATTTTCTCTATTGGTAAGTACTGGTATAATGAAACGGTAGGATTGATCGCAGCTGCATTTGTAACGGGAATTCAATACACAATTATTCATGGTCAAATGGCTAGACCCTATGTCAGCGGATTGTTTTTGACATTGTTAATGGTGTACTTCCTGACCAAAATGATCAAATTCCCTGAGAAGAATTATTTGAGGAACAGTCTGTTTTTTGTTCTTACAGGAGTACTTTCTGCCTACAATCACCATTTCAGTTTATTGTTTGCCGCGCTCATTGGAATTAGCGGAATATTCTTTATCGAACGTAAGAAATTGGTTTTCTACTTAGTCAGTGGTGTTCTAATTTTTGTTCTTTACATTCCTCATCTTTCCATATTTTTCACGCAATTGGGACACGGAGGAATTGAAGGCTGGCTTTCGAAACCAAATAACTCATTTTTTATAGATTACCTCTTTTACGCTTGCAATTATTCGTATGTTGTCGTGGCTCTGGTGCTAGGGATTATTCTGTTTGGATTGTTCAAGAAGAACAGGCGTCCAATTTCAGTAAAAGATACGCTGTTGTTCGCCTTTTTGTTTTTAGCACCACTTCTCATCGGATTCTTTTACTCTAAGTATGTAAGCGCAGTTCTTCAGTTTTCCATCCTTTTATTCAGTTTTCCCTATCTCTTGTTTTTAGTATTTGGACACATTAAAAACCTTAGCGTAAAGACAAATCTCATTCTCGTAGCGTTGATTCTGTTATGCACAAGTCTAACCACAATATTTGAGCGAAAACATTATGAATTGTTTTATAACTCACCAATTAAGCGCATCGTAGTAGATTATAGTATTGCTCAAAAAGAACATCCTGATTTGGCTTCGTTGTTCTATACGGATAAACATAAGGTGCGTTATTTTTATAAAAAATACAATGTAGATACCAACAGTATTTGGCTGAATGATTACACAACTCCCGCTGAAATTGTTCGCCTGATTAAGACTATAAGGGCTAAAAAATCATACTTATATTTTGGAAGCAATGCCTCGAGCCACCCATTGACGGTTGCTATAATTAAAGACTATTTTCCAACCATTGTTTGGCAAAAAAATTATGCTGGTGGAAGTACCTATTTGTTCTCGTCGAAAAAATCAGCGAAAGAAGATAGACTATCCGTACAAGGCTTTGAAAGAAACAATCAACTTGATCATTGGGATATGTTTCCTCAGGAAAATATCATTGATAGCCTCTCGTTCTCTGGAAACAATAGCTATTATATAGACAGTACAGTAGAGTGGTCTCCAGGCTATTCTATTCAAATCAACGACGTTTTAGAGAACGAAAATGATTTCATCGATATCTCATTAAAAATCTTTGTTCAAACTGATTTAAATGAAGCGTTGATTGTTTCTTCAATCGATGCTGGGAAAACAAATATATATTGGAATGCAACGGATGCAGCCGAATTTCAAGACAATTTAACTGCAGACGGCAAATGGATAAATGCTCATCACTCCGTGAAACTATCCGACATCAACCTCGAGAAAGAAGGCACTCTTCTAAAGGTCTACATATGGAACAAGGGGAAACAACCATTGATCATCGATGATTTCTCAATTTCCATTCGAAAAGGAAATCCTATTATTTACGGAATCGTTGAACGCTTTTAACTGCTAATGGTGATTCTCTTCTGTTGACATTTCTTCACCTATCGTATTGCAATGATAGTGTCCTTTCTTTTTCTTGACAAATGGTTTCGGTGTCCCATTTCCATTCGCTTCAAGCATTTTAGAAATAATTCGTGCACGTTCCGCATTATTACGTTGCTGAAGAAGCTCATCTGTTTCTCTATCAAAAAGGACAGTTCCATCCACAATTGTTTGCTCAACAACAGCATTAATTGAAAGCGGATTATCCGACCAGATCACAATATCCGCATCCTTTCCAACTTTCAAACTTCCTACACGATCATCCACATGTAATAGTTTAGCGGGATTTAATGTCACCATCTTCCAAGCATCCTCTTCACTCATTCCTCCGTACTTTACACCTTTGGCCGCTTCTTGGTTGAGACGTCGACCCATTTCTGCATCGTCAGAATTAATGGCTACTACCACACCTTGATTGTGCATCATTGCGGCGTTGTACGGAATCGCATCGTTGACTTCGTACTTATACGCCCACCAATCCGAGAATGTGGAACCTCCGGCACCATGCTCTTTCATTTTATCTGCAACTTTATACCCTTCCAATATATGCGTAAAGGTGTTTACTTTAAATCCCAAAGAATCTCCAACGTGCATTAACATATTGATTTCGGACTGCACATACGAGTGGCAGGTGATGTGGCGTTTTCCATCGAGGATTTCTGCCAACGCTTCCAACTCCAGATCAACTGGAACACTTTTGTTTGCTCGGCTCTTCGCATATTCCCTCGCTCGCAAAAACCCATCATAATAGAGCTGTTCAACGCCCATTCGGGTCTGTGGGAAACGAATTGTATTGTAGTCGCCCCAATTGGATTGCTTTACATTTTCTCCAAGGGCAAATTTGATAAATTGAGGTTGATCTTTTAGAAGCATGTCCTCAGGATTTGAGCCCCATTTCAACTTAATAATAGCTGACTGTCCTCCAATTGGATTCGCAGAACCATGCAATAATTGGGACATCGTAACTCCACCAGACAATTGCCGGTAAATATTAATGTCATTCGGATTAACAACATCACCAATGCGTACTTCAGAAGAAATTGCCTGACCTCCTTCGTTTACTCCTTTGGAAATGGCAATGTGCGAATGTTCGTCAATAATTCCCGAAGTCACATGCTTTCCTTTTGCGTCAATAATTCGTGCACCCATTGGCACTTTATAATTGCCGATACCTGCATGCGTAATTTTCCCATTCTGCACCACAACATCTGCATTCTTTATAATCCCGTGTTGTTCATTGGTCCAAAGTGTTGCATTCTTGATCACAATGTTCTCCATTTGAGGAATTGAATCGTATCCAAAGGCCATGTTTGGAAACCAAATGTGCTTTGTTGTATCGGCTAATAAAGGTTTGTTCTCTTCGACATCCACTTTTGCTTTTTCTTGTTTAATTGCCGACCATTTCGTCCATTTTCCGTCTGGAAGCAGACCATCTCCCTCAAAAATTCCAACATGAGCATTGGTTTTTCCTTGAAGAGTTACACTTCCATTCCATGCGCTATCCATTAGATTAAATTGCAATGTAATGTCATTATTGGATAATTCAACCGACAATGTTGTAGTCGTATCAACATAAACTTCATCTTTCAAAATCTTATACGTAAGTGTCCCTTTGTATGCTTTTCCCTTCCCCTTCAATTCAAACTTAAACTTTCGGTCACTGATGATTAGGTTGTACTTTCCTGCGATTTCCTCTTCCATGGTTGTTTCATGTACAATCTGAGTTCCCATTACCCACGACTCGAGTAATTTTGCTTCGGTTTGAAACGGATTGTCACTAAAAACGCTAAAGCTTGCATATTTTCCTTCTTCCAGAGACCCTGCTTGCTCTGAATACTGTATAATCTTTGCTGGTTCAATTGTAAGTGCCTGCAATGCCTGAGCTTCTGTCAACCCCATTTTTATGGCCTTTCTTAGATTTGTCCAAAAATCCTTTGCGGTTTTCAATCCATTCGAAGAAATACTAAATGGGACGTTGTTCTGTGCTAAAATTGAGGCATTCATCGGTGCCAGTTCCCAATTTTTCAAATCACTCAATGGAATCTGTCGCGAAATATATGGATTCTTTACATCGTATGCTTCTGGGAAGTTAATCGGTATAATCACTTTGCTTTTTAAATCCTTCAAGGTTGACGCAATCTCGTATTCATTTCCCGCTCCCACGTACGTAAACTGAAGGTTGAACTCCTCGGCTATTTTCTGTGCGCGAAGGATTTCCCATTTATCAGAAGTCTCAAACACCATTGTACCCAGCTTATTGCTGTTGATGGCCTCCAATGCATTGTTCTTTTGTTCGTTGTTTTTCACATACCATTCTGCATCATAAAAAGCCTGACGGAGTAATGCTATTGCACCCATTTGCGAAGAGGGGTATGTTTGTCGCGATACACCTTTCTTGAAAGAAAAGAAACTCACAGGATTTGGAATTTGTAAAAATGGTGACTTCTCAGTTCCCAAACTGACAAAAGCTCCTGTTCCTCGTGCAATTCCATCTTTTTGGTGCGTCAATGCATATCCAAAGCCCATTTCCTGCAACAATTTACTAGCTCCAGCATCTGACTTGTACAATAAACTTGCATTTACTTCTGGGTGAATACTCTCGTTCCAATATCCAGCACCCTCTTTCTCTGACTCTAATTGTGGTGATCGAGAATTTGATTTGTTTTCAACTTTCGGCAGTCCAATTTCAGCGTTTAACTCAATAAAAGCAGGTAAAATTGTTTTTCCGCTGCAATCGATTTCAACCGCATCCTTTGGAATCGAAACAATGGTACCATATTTTACAACTTTATTGTCCTTGATGATGATTGTTCCGTTCTTCAGTACCTTATCTGGACTGATGTAAATTGTTGCATTCTTCAACGCATAGTACGCTGGTTTAGAATCCTTAAGTCCATTATTGGGTTGAGTTTGTGCAACACTATTGCTTGAAAGAACAAGACACAATGCCGATAGAAAGACGAATAACTTCATACAAATTAGTTAAATAATAGACTGTGAATTTAAAAAAATGTGGTGAGATAGTTATAAATCAAATAGATTTAGACCATTTTATGCGTATTCCTTTTAAAGGCTGGGTATGGAAAGCAATATTCAAATTTTTTATTATCTTGTCATAAAAAACATATGTATAACGCACTGCTTCACGCCCATTCAGGTCTTCGATGGATCGCTTTACTGCTAATTTGTATCGCGATAGTCAATGCAATTATCTCTCAAACTTCTGGTCAATATCTCAAAAAAGATAAAATGATTAACCTGTTTGCGATGGTGTTTTTACATATTCAGCTATTGATTGGTCTGGGGTTGTTTTTCATTAATGAACGATCCAAGATAAGTTATAGTGAAGCGTGGATTAAAAACGACCTGTTTCGCTTTTACGGTTTGGAGCACATCCTTGCCATGGTTGTAGCAATTGTTATTATCACCGTAGGAAGGAAAAAGGCAGAAAAGTTGACTGGAACGCGCGACAAGCATCGAAAAATTGCAATTTCTTATGCGATTGGTCTTCTGTTGATTCTCGCGTCGATTCCATGGCCGTTTCGCGAAAACTTAGGAGGTGCATGGATGTAAAAGTCATTGGATTATCACTACCTTTACTCCTACTTTCTTGCGATAATTCAGTTGAACAGTTTTCTACCGAGGACACTTCGGGTCATCTGAGCGGTGTAAAATTTTACGAACAGCGCTGCGATGTATGTCACGGATCTGATGGAAAACTAGGCGTTTCTGACGCGAAAGATCTATCTTCAAGTAAGCTTTCAGTTGAACAAATCGAAAAAATAGTAAAAGAAGGTAAAGGAGCAATGCCGCCCTTTGGTTATGCCATCGAAAGCGACAGCACCCTTTATGAATTAATTGAACATCTAACATCCTTGAGGGAATAAATTGTATGAGTGAAGGACATGTCTTAATTGACGCAACTGAAGAAAAGTGCGTATTGGTGGGGGTTATCTCTGGGGATATCACAGAGGAAAACGCAATTGAATATCTTGATGAATTAGAGTTTCTTGCTCTGACCGCAGGAGCGATTACGGACAAGAAGTTCTTCCAAAAGTTGCCAATGCCCAATTCAAAGACATACGTTGGGACGGGTAAATTGCAGGAAATAAAAGAATACATTGATGCAAACGAGATAGACTTGGTCATTTTCGATGATGAATTATCGCCTTCTCAACTGCGAAATATTGAAAAGCTTTTAGAAGTTAAAATTTTAGATAGAAACAATTTGATTCTTGACATTTTTGCGTCGCGTGCACGTACATCAAATGCGAAAACGCAAGTCGAACTCGCACAGCTTCAGTACTTACTTCCTCGATTGACTCGTTTGTGGACACACCTTGAGCGACAAAAAGGTGGAATTGGAATGCGGGGACCTGGGGAGACTCAAATTGAAACGGATAGAAGAATTATTCAACAAAAAATAACCTTGCTTAAAAATAAACTAAAGAGTATTGACAAGCAATCGGCGATTCAGCGAGGTAATCGGGGACAATTGGTTCGAGTAGCATTGGTTGGGTACACCAATGTTGGAAAGAGTACCATCATGAATTTATTGAGTAAATCAGATGTTTTCGCCGAGGACAAATTGTTTGCGACATTGGACACCACCGTTCGAAAAGTTGTAATAGAAAACTTGCCTTTTCTTCTTTCCGATACTGTAGGGTTCATTCGGAAATTACCTCATCAACTGGTAGAATCATTTAAATCCACACTAGACGAGGTACGCGAAGCTGATTTACTGGTGCATATCCTAGATATTTCTCATCCCAATTTCGAGGATCATTTTCGTGTTGTTAACGAAACACTGATGGAAATTGATAAAACTGAAAAACCAACCATCGTTGTGTTTAATAAGATTGATGCCTTTACGCATACGCATAAAGAGGAAGATGATTTATCTCCTATGGAAGCACATAACTATTCATTAGAGGACTTAAAAAAGACATGGATGTCCAAATTAAATGACACCAAATGTGTTTTCATCTCTGCAGGTGAAAAGGAAAATATTGAAGAACTGAAAGCAATTCTTTACAAAGAAGTAAAAGCAATTTTCCAGGAACGCTACCCGTATCACCATTTTCTATATTAGAAATTGGATCTCTGAATTTCATTCACAAAAAAAAGCATCCGCCTTTAGGTGGATGCTTTTTTCTCATAGTGGTTGCAGTTATTAATCTCTTACTAGTTCGAGGAAGCCATGCCCTTCTAATACATCACCTTTGATTCCGGTGGCAACATATTCGTAAAAATAGGTTCCTTCTTGCGCTTCTTGTCCCGCCGGTGTTCTTCCATCCCATCCAACAATAGCACCAAACTGTGTTAAATCCGTATCGGCTGAGTACATCACGTTACCCCATCTGTTGAGGATTGTCAATTTCAATCGAACAGTATTTTCAGTTGTAAGAATAAACAACGGGTTATTTAAATCTCCGTTCGGAGTAAATACGTTCGGCACAATGACCGCTGGTGATGGAAATTCACATTCACCATCATCGACTGTCGCATTTGGATTGTAATTTAAAGCTGTTGGATCTGTACAACCACAAACCGAAATCGCGATGCTCACATAAGACGTGTCGGAACAACTAGGATCCGCGAAAGCAACAAGCATCACGGTCGTTGGTGATGTGTAAACTTGTGTTTGACTGCTCTCATCCCCAATATTCAACGTATTTCCATTTCCAAAATCCCAGTAATAATCAGTTGTATTTTGACTAGAATTTGTAAACGTTACAGTTAAAGGTTCACATCCACTGGAAGGTGAAGCAGAAAACTGAGAAACTGGCGGTTCTTCCACTTCCACGAATATACTATCCATAACACTACATACATCATCCTCTACTGTAAAGTAATACCATCCTGGTGGAATGTCTTGCAGTACAGTTCCATCAATCGAATAAATTCCAGGAATTGTGTCTGGTCCTGTCCAATTGTAATATGGTTGACCAATGACTGCAGTCACTCCTTCTGCCGTTCCACTTACCACTCCACTGGGGAAACAAGCGTTGGAAGGAAATTGAATCATGGTATCAATGGCTAAGGTTTGATTCATTGTGACAGTAACTGTATCCGTATCCTGATACCCGCATGCATCGGTTACTGTAACATAATAATCTGTCACTCCATTTCCAGGTATAAAAACGGATATCTGAGTTGTCGTATCACCAGTATCCCATTCATATGAATAAGGCACGAAGCCACCACTAGCTGCGGCTGAAATATCCGCCGAATCCGCGAAACAAAACAATTCTATATCTGTTCCTATAATCTCTATTTCATCAGGTTCATTAATCCAAATAATTCCAGTGGTTACCACGGTATCTCCATTGCTTGCTATGGCCGTTAAAGTAAATTCTATTGATTCAGGACCCTCAACAATTCCATCTGCAAACAAGTCCAGTTGCCAAATTAAGGTGTCCACTCCAGGTAAAAAGATAAGAGTATCATCCAGCATGGTATAATCAACACCATTTGTTGCAGTACCAGAAATATCGACATCAACAATCAAGGTGTCTATTGTTTGACAACCTGGACGGCTAAAAATAATATCTGAGAGTTGATCACACCCTTCATACACTACTGTATCTTGGGTGGAAGTTAAGAAATCAATTTCAACAGGTGTAGATGTAAAACTACCTTCCTCTAAGAAAACAGCAGTATCTAAAATATCATCATCAAATTGTCCACAATCAGCAACTGCAAATTTAAAGTGATACGTTTCACCACACTCCACGTCAAATGTTATTTCAATTGGCACAGAAAACCCGTTAAATGAATGTCCAACTGGTGAACCAATGTAATACTGACCATTCATGGAAGGAGGAGTCTCAGTTGGTTCAACGTAGATAGTACTTATGGTAATTGGCGCATTTGTCCCTGGAACCAAGGCCAAATTTTGATTCATATAATTTCCGCCAGCTGGATTTGGACCAGTAAGGTAAAATCCAAAAGCATCATTGTAAACTGAATTTATCCATGTCGTATACTCTTCTGATGCAAAAACAAAATTGAATGTGACTGTATTCCCGTCTGGAATAAAATCAAACTCTAATACGGCCGCATCTGCAGAGGTAGTTATATTCCCAGACTCAGGGTTTGACGTTACCGATATTGCTGTTGCTAGAACATCTGCATCTCCAGGTCCACCGAATCCAGTACTGGGAACAGCTGGAGGCACCGCACTTGCAACGTCCCCAGTAGAAAGCATTATCCCACTGGCTAAGCCGATGTTTGAACTTCCAGCGGAAAACTCTCCTTTCTGGGAGTTTTGTCCAACAAAAGTAATATTCGATACAGCTACACCATTACCCATCAATGTATTGATCACTAAATCCGCTGCGGTTGGTGTATCATCAACAGTAATTTGAGCGTTCGCACCCGTTACCCAAGAACTGAGCAGTGCAGATAAGAAAAGAAATTTTATTTTAGACATAAGAAGTTAATTTTAACATTAAGACAGAAAGAACTGCCTAATGGTTGCATGAAAGTAAAAGATTCTTGCCGAAATTCTCCCATAATTTGCATAAAATAGCCATTTTTGAAGAAAAATTCATACAATGGAGTCAGTACAAGCGTATATTTCACAGAACAAAGAACGATTTTTAAATGAGTTATTGGATTTATTAAAAATCCCCTCCGTTTCAGCGGATCCCGCTTATTCTGACAGTGTTCATAAAACTGCTGCTTCAATTGCAGAAAATTTAAAAACTGCTGGTGCCGAAAATGTCGAGATTTGTGAAACAGCGGGTTATCCGATAGTATATGGTGAAAAAATAATTGATAACTCATTACCAACTGTTTTGGTGTATGGTCATTACGATGTGCAACCTGCAGATCCGATTGAACTTTGGACGAATCCAGCATTTGAACCAATCATAAAAACTACACCGATTCATCCTGAAGGGGCAATTTTTGCCCGAGGTGCCTGTGATGATAAGGGTCAGATGTTTATGCACGTAAAAGCATTTGAAGCAATGATTAAAAACAATGTGCTACCCTGTAACGTAAAATTTATGATCGAGGGAGAAGAAGAAGTAGGAAGCGTCAACCTTGGAGTATTTGTGAAAAATAACCACGAGCGCTTGTCGGCAGACGTTATTCTGGTTTCGGACACCGGTATGCTTGCCAATGATGTACCGTCCATTACGACAGGATTAAGAGGATTGAGTTATGTCGAAGTAGAAGTCACTGGTCCCAACAGAGATTTACACTCTGGACTTTATGGAGGTTGCGTTGCAAATCCAATCAACATCCTTGCGAAAATGATAGCATCTCTGCACGATGAAAACAATCACATTACCATTCCAGGATTTTATAATAAAGTCGTTAACCTAACGGATGCCGAACGAAGTGAAATGGCTAAAGCACCATTTAGTAAAGCAGCCTATTGCGAAGCGTTGGACATAGCCGACGTCATGGGAGAAGCAGGTTACTCCACGTTAGAAAGAGGATCCATTCGTCCAACCTTAGATGTCAACGGAATTTGGGGAGGTTACACCGGAGACGGTGCAAAAACGGTGATTGCTTCGAAAGCCTATGCCAAAATTTCTATGCGCTTAGTTCCCGACCAAGACCCAAACGAAATTACAGCATTATTTGTGAATCATTTTGAATCAATTGCCCCAGCTGGAACTACAGTAAAGGTTACACCTCACCATGGAGGAGAACCTGCAGTTACACCGATTGATTCCGTAGGATACAAAGCGGCAAGTCTCGCATACGAAAAAACATTTGGCAAAAAACCTATTCCGGTAAGAAGCGGTGGTTCAATTCCAATTGTCGCAATGTTTGAAAAAGAACTAGGTCTAAAAACTGTATTGATGGGCTTTGGACTGGACAGCGACGCCATTCACTCACCAAACGAGCATTTTGGGGTGTTTAATTATTTCAAAGGAATCCAAACAATTCCATACTTTTACCATTATTTTAGTCAACTTCATAAAGCGTAAAATGAAATACCTTCTCTATTCATTTTTGATCTTACTTTTAGTTTCTTCTTGTACTTTTTATGAGCCCGAATACCGTGGTGGAGAGCAGTTCAAATTTGGGAAACTTGAAGGGAAAACATTGAAATTTGATGTTGGAGCAAAAATCTATAACCCAAATAAATACACCATCAAGATTAAACCTTCTGATCTAGATGTCTACATCGATGATGATTACATGGGCGTTATACACTTGGATAAAACGTTGAAATTAAAACGTAAACAGGAATTGTTTG
Source organism: uncultured Flavobacteriales bacterium (assembly GCA_937876195.1). Taxonomy (GTDB): domain Bacteria; phylum Bacteroidota; class Bacteroidia; order Flavobacteriales_D; family Crocinitomicaceae; genus UBA4466. The sequence goes on along the minus strand of CALEIK010000024.1, from coordinate 236,668 downwards.
TAAGTGCTCCTTTTACTGCTACGCTAGCTGATGGTGCCCTTTTCAAAGCAATAAAATTTGCAACGAAGGGTACGCTCAATGTGACAATTAAAGGAAAAGTGAAAGCTGGTGTCTTTATAGTTTCAAAAAAAATTCAGGTAGAAGAGAAGACCACAGTTGATGGGTCTAAATTGAGGTTTTAGTGGCGGATTGGTGGTTTCAAAATCGCAATATTGCGATTTTGCCATATTTAAATTTTTCTCAATTTCTTTTCTCTCAATTGAACTTTTTCACTACCTTAATTATAACAAAACACATATTAACCTATTAAAACCTAATTCACAATGGGCGCTACAAAGAAAGAATTTTACACTGAACATCAACTCGAAATGGCTAACCTTTGCAAAGCATTGGGACATCCAGCACGCATTGCAATCGTTGAAAAATTAATGGAATATGATGGACTGAACTGCTCCGACTTACGCTTTTTTATTCCTTTGGCGCAGTCTACCATTTCAAAACATCTGAAAGAATTGCACGACGCAGGAATTTTATCCTGTGCAGTTAAAGGAAACAACTGCTATTATCAAATTAAAGAAAAGGTACTAAAAGAAGTGTCCGAGCATATTGATACAATAAGGCTAGGCGTTAGAAGAGAGAATTACATGTACACGAATGCTTATTCCAAACCTCGAATCCACTATCAATCGACACTTTTTATGAGGATTTAGATTCAAACTAAATTTATTGATCAACAAAAATTCGGTGCATTCTAGAAGAAAAAGAGGTCATAATTTCATAGGGAATAGTTTGTAGTAACTCGGCAAATTTCGACATCGATTGATTCCGACCGATAATTTCTACACGATCGCCTAGTTGAACTCTTTTGCCAGTAACATCGACCATAATCATGTCCATGCACACATTTCCGACAGTTGGACAGTAGTTATCATTGATAAAAACTCCTCCTACTCCACGCCCTAATGCTCTTCGGTATCCATCTGCGTAGCCAACAGGTATAACTGCGATTTCTGTTTCTTTATCTGCTACATAGTTTCGTCCATACCCTACGCTTTCACCAATAGTCAGCTTTCTCACTTGCGATACTGTGCTATACCACTTAATACTGCTTCTCAGCGACTCATTTCCCATGACCCCGTACATCCCAATTCCCAGACGTACCATGTCAAACTGAGCTTCGGTGTAGTTATAAATTCCAGATGAATTCAGAATATGTCGAGGTATGGAATAATTGAAATTTCCCATGATTATTGAAGAGACACGGTCAAAAATTTCGAATTGTTGTTTTGTATAGGATGAGTCGAGTTGATCAGCATCGGCAAGATGTGAGTATATACTTTTGATGTATACCTCAGGTTGACTTTTGACCAAATCGATCAAGCTAGGAAGATCCTCCTCAACAAATCCCAGGCGGTTCATCCCTGTCTCCAATTTGACATGGATTGGATAACTCTCCAACGAACGATAAATAAGTTCACTAATAAACCCATTAAGCTGTTGGATAGAAAAAATAGCAGGTTCCAAGTTATACTCTATACAACTGGGAAAGGTGCTTTCCTCACAGTTCATCACTAATATAGGTGTTTTAACTCCGCTTTCTCGAAGCAATCTTCCCTCATCAGGATAAGCCACGCCTAAATAATCAACTCCCATACCTTCTAAAAACTTACCCATTGTTTTGGCATCCGAACCATAGGAAGAAGCCTTTACCATACATAGAAGTTTAGTCCCTTCGTTTAAAAGTGATTTTGTATAGTTGATGTTGTGACGAATACACTTCAAGTCTATTTCCAAATATGTTTGATGGTTTACCAGCTTAAATTCCCTTGCGACTGCTTCCATTTTGGATAGTCGTGTGCCTTTTATCAATATGCACATATTGCGATATTGAAACCTAAACTCATCATTCAAATAGTGAAAAACCAACTCCTTCGGCGCATACTCATCCACAATTGATCGGATTTCGGCTTCCCTTTTCACATCGCCTTTGTCAATGCCAATGATGACAATACGCCCCTTTCCATTTGTGTTTGAAAGCTGATACTCCAATGAATGACGAAGTGAATCCTCATCCAGACTATACGTGTCGTTGATAATCGTATTGTCATTAATTCCGTCAAAGGTTTCCATCCGAAGCGCAAGTGCGTTCACTTCAGAAATGCCATCTAGGATGGATGCGTCATCCAAACCAAGTTCCTTTGCCATAGCAATGGAGAGCTGTGCATTTTGTAAATTAATTGTCCCATTATAGGGAAAGTGCTCCAAGAGATTTTTGAAATCATCCGCCTTGACTGGTCGACCTTTACTTGGGTGACGATCAACTAGAAGCTCAGGGTAAAGAAAGACCTCAAGTTCATCAAAAAGAGAAATCTTTTCTTCGAAATGTGCATCGGCTGAAGAAAACAACTCGCGGTGACCTGAGCCAAAAGACGTCAAAATTCCGCGCGTAGGTTGAATAATGTCAATCAACTTTTTCATTTCTCCAGTTGCCGAAATACCTACTTCAATGATGGCAACTTCCGTGGAGGGCGTTATTTCTAATAACGAAAGTGCAACACCTAACTTTGAATTGTAACTTTTTGGACTTTTGGCGACGACGAATCGCTTATTCAATAAATGAGATAACCATTCTTTTACTGTGGTCTTTCCATTGCTGCCTGTTATTGCCACAACTTCACATGAAAACTGCGAACGATGGTGTTTTGCCAAAAACTGTAGTGCTTCTAATGTGTTTTCGACCACGATTTCATGTGCATCACTAAAACCTTCGGTGTATCCAATTTTTGAAACCACAAAATGTCGCACCCCCTTTTCGTAGGCGTCCTTGATATAATCATGACCATCCCTAAAAACACCATCCAACGCAAAAAATAAGACTGATTTAGCCACGAACAGCTTGCGTGAATCAAATGCGACAGCACTAATTATCGTTTCATCATCCGTTGAGACATGAAAAAGTGAAGCAATCTCCTTATAGGTGTAATTTAAATTCAATGGGCTATTTTATTGTAACAGGTTCTGCAAAGTGGTTTGTACTCTTCTACCGTTCCAACAAGAACCTGATTCTTATCTTCTACCGTTCTGTGAGAAAACTGAGCTAAGTTACCACAAGAAACGCATATAGCATGCACCTTGGTCACATATTCCGCAATCGCAAGTAAATGCGGCATTGGCCCAAAAGGAACTCCTTGGAAATCCATGTCTAATCCAGCTATAATTACACGGACTCCTTGTTTTGCCAGTTGATTGCAGACATCGACCAGACCCATGTCAAAAAACTGTGCCTCATCAATTGCCACGATTTTCTCATTCTTCCATTCGGTCAATATATCCGAAGCCTGGACGACAGTCACTGCCTCGAAACTTCTTCCTTGGTGACTGACAACATTCTCTCTATGGTAACGGTCATCTATCTTTGGCTTTACCAATAGAATTTTTTGGCTGGCGAATTCAGCTCTTTTCAATCGGCGAATTAATTCCTCTGTTTTTCCTGAAAACATTGATCCACAGATAACTTCGATCCATCCGCGTTGTACACCATGCTCAGGAAATTGCTCTAAAAACATATTTCTTATTCAATTTGAGGTTATCAACAAAACACCGAAGAGAAAAAGTAGGAAATCATTTCCAAACCTTCATTTTCTTGGGTAACTTTGAACTATAAAAATCGTTATTAAGTTCTAAAGTAAAAAGACTTCGTTAGCAACTTGATACATATGTTGAAAAGTCGATACAGTAAATAAGATCATGGAAAATTTACAGAGTTACAAAAACCGCATACAAGCTATTGAAATCCTTGTTCAAAAAATGGACAAAGGAGAATTGTCAATCGCTGAACTTTCTGAACTGGAAAAGTTGACGCGCGAATTACACGAACGCAGTATAATACTTAAATACAAAGCATTCGAGACAAAGGTAAATGGACCTATTCAACAAGATTCGACTGAACAAATTACTGAAGAAGTAGAGGTAGAAGAGTTTGAAGAACCTGAAAGCTCAATTGATTTTTCAATTTTCGAAGAGACTGAGGAAGAAATAGAGGAAGAAGTTGCTCCAGAAAAGGAGGAAGAACCAGTGGTCAAACAAACCGTAGTAGAAGAGAAAACAGTAAGCGTCAATGTTGAAAGTGGTGACCAATCCGCTGAGTATTCCAAAACTGTATCTGAAAAAACAACGTCTACAGGATCTTTATTCTGGGAACAATTAAACATTGCCGACAACTCGGTAAGTTCTCAATTTCAAGGGGCGAAACTCGATACTCTGGTAGGAGCATTTGGACTGAATGAAAAATTAAGGTTCATCAATGAACTGTTTGATGGTTCAAGCGAGTTGTTTAGCGAAGCCGTGAAGCTATTAGACAGTCAGCCGGATCTTGAGGCGGCGAAAACAAAGTCAGCTGAATTGGCAGCACAATACAATTGGGATGCTGAAGAAGAATCAGTGGTTGAATTTATGACAGTGGTAAACAGACGCTATGCTTAAATTTGTAAGTGCATTTCTTTTTTTAATTTTTGCCAGTGGCGGATTTTGTCAAATTCAAGAAGTTAGACGAATAACTGAAGAACTTTGCTCTTCCGAATTTCACGGACGTGGCTATGTCAACAAAGGGGATTCTATCGCTGCAGTTTTTTTAGCGAGCGAATTTGAGAAAATTGAAGTTCAACCACTCGGCAAAAGCTATTTTCAACCATTCCAATTGGACGTCAATACGTTTCCAGGAGAAATGATGGTAGAGCAATACAGAAAAATGCTCATCCCAGGGAGAGATTTTGTCATACACCCAAGTTCAACAGGTGCTAAAACGACGTATAAGTTGCATGAATTATCAGCATCGGAATTGCTCAATTTTAATCAGATGCGAGCCCTGTTGCAAAAGATTAAAAATGACCCTTCGGTAGATAAAGCAATTGTAATCGATTATACGTTAATGCCTGAAGATACCGTGAAGCTAGTCCAAAGTTTAGCCTATGAATTAGCGACATTAATCCCAGTAATTGAATGTATCGACACCAAGTTCACCTGGTCGGTTGGACGGGAACAGCTCTTTTATCCCTTTCTGCAAATTCAAGCTGGCTCGTTCGATAAATCGGTGGATTTAAAAGTAAACATTGAAGCTGCTTTTGTGAAAAATTACGAATCGCAAAATGTTATTGCCTATATCCCGACAAAGAAAAAATGTGCAAAAACCATCGTGTTTACGGCTCACTACGATCATTTAGGAAGAATGGGGACGGATACTTATTTCCCAGGAGCGAATGATAATGCCTCAGGAACTGCGATGCTGATTACTCTGGCTAAATATTTCAAGAAAAACACTGCGGACTATAATGTCCTGTTCATCGCATTTGCAGGAGAAGAAGCTGGACTTGTGGGATCGAAATATTTCGTGGAAAATCCCCTTTTGAAATTGAAAAAAATCAAATTTCTTGTCAACTTAGACATTATGGGAAGTGGTGAAGAGGGCATCACCGTAGTCAACGCGACTGAATTCGAAGATGAATTTAAGCTCCTTCAAACTATTAATAAGGAAAAGGATCTTTTGACACAAGTAAAATCGAGAGGACCCTCGGCTAACTCTGATCATCATTGGTTCACAGAAAAAGGTGTTCCAGCATTCTTCATCTACACGATGGGGCCGAACAAACATTACCACGATATTTTCGATACATACGAGGAATTAACATTCAATGAATACGAGGATATTACATCACTGCTCATTGAATTTCTAAAGCGCATGTAAGCCTATCCAACGACGTTTAACGGGAGGCTAATCCTAAACGTTGTTCCCACATTAATCTTTGATTCAAGCACATAAACCGTTCCCTTGTGATATTCTTTTACAATACGCTTCACCAGCGATAATCCCAATCCCCAACCTCTAGTCTTGGTTGAAAATCCAGGTTCAAAAATAGTTTTAAGCTGTTTTGATGGAATTCCTTTTCCCGAATCTTGAATGTCAATGTACGCCCAATCACTTGTTTTGTGAACACGCACATTTAGCGTACCAACTCCTTCCATCGCGTCAACGGCATTCTTACACACATTTTCAACCACCCATTCCAACAGCGAGGCATTGTGAAGCACCAGTACCTCTTCATCAGCAGAAACATGAACCTCAACTTTATCAGAAATACGTGGACGTAAATAGTCAAGCACATTTTTAACAGTAATACTCACATCGCCCAAGTCCAACTGTGCTCCGGATCCAATCTTTGAAAAACGATTACTCACCTTATCCAATCGATCTACATCCTTCTGCATTTCAGTGATAACCATAGGATCTACGCCTTGCGCTTCGAGCAACTGAATCCAAGCCATTAAGGATGACAGCGGAGTTCCCAGTTGATGGGCTGTTTCTTTTGCCATTCCCGCCCAAACTTTGTTCTGCTCGGCCTTACGGAAGGTGCTAAAAATAAGATACCCAATCAATGCGAACAATCCAATGACAAGGAATTGAATATACGGGAAGTATTGTAGTTTCTTCAATTCAGGACTGGCATCAAAATACAAGGTGTTTGTAACTCCTCCCTTGAGATCGATGACAATCGGTTCATTTTGCTTCGATAGTTTAGCAATATATTCGTTCAAATGCGATTGATCGTTTTTGACCTCTTCAATGTTTGTCCCTATTATTTGCTTTGTCTCAGTATCAATTAATAATACAGGTACCAATCCGGCATTGTTAATCAAATCGCTATTGAATGCTTTGATCAACGAATCACGCTCCTGCTCCAGTTTCACTATTTCCTTGGAATCACTGTAATAATAGGTCATGAACATGTCCTCATAGACCTCAATGGTAAATGAACTATTCAACTGCTCCCACTCCTTCGCGAGCACCAACAATGAATCATCAAAGGCCTTAAAGATTTCATCGACTGAAAATTCGGGGTGTTGTTGTCGGAAATAACTGGTGTCAAAATCCAAATTTATACTCCCAGAAACATTGCTGTTATGATCGAGAAGTATTACAGGAATATCCTTGTTTCCATTGATTATTTTCAAAGGGATTTCTTGATCCAGCGTCTGATTCAACGGGGAAGATTTTGAAACTTCCTTAGTGGCATCAATCCATAAACTCATTTTCTCACGCTCTTTATCGCGCAATTGAGTAAACGTGCGATTGGTCAAACGAACTAGTTCAATCTTCTTTTTAATTGCATCTGCCCATTGCTTCGCGCGTTCCCTTTCACGATCACCCACCTTTGAAACGATGTCATTTGAAACAAACAAGGTGGCTCCCACCGTAAGTAGGGCAAAAATCAATAAGGCGACTTTCCACTTTTGTTTGTTTGAATACAGGTTCATGATCGACTAATTTAACGAGAATTAATTAGATAGATTGCGTTTATTTTGGAGAAGTTAAATCCAGCACCTGCTCTACTTTCTGACACACGATATGATGATCGTAAGATTGTGCCATTTCCACAAGACTACTGGATGGAAATTCAGGTTTCGTCGCACAAATAAAATCTAACTTGTCTGCCAAATCCTCAACGTCCATCGATTTAAATAAAACTCCTCCCCTCCCATGCTTGAGTATTTCAGGCGTTCCACCTGCATTACTTCCCAAAACTGGTGTTCCACACGCCAAGGATTCAACCGTTACCATTCCAAATGTCTCTGCCTTCGTCGCCATCACTAACCAATCAATGGCATTGTAAAAGGATGCTGTGTTTTTTTGAAAGGGTCGAATGTGAACACGATCCTCAAGTTGATGTGCCTGGATGAATTCTTGCATCTCATTAAAGTAATCTACTCCTTCATTTATTGTAGGTTCTCCCAGAAAGAAAACATGAAATTCTCTATTCTTCGCTTTTTGCATTGCTTGCAACAACAAGATTTGACCTTTTTGAGGGTCAAATCGTCCAATTAATCCAAAAATTAATGCATTTTGATGCATTTTTAGTGCATTTCGATCATTTTCTCTAGAACTTAACCCCGAAAACTGAGACAAATCTACTCCAGATGGAATAACGACCAATTTGTTCTTGAAACGCGTCCAACTCTCCACTTGCTTCTTAAGCCATTCCAACGGGCAGGACCAAACATCAATGTACTTATAACGTAACGTGTGTAAAGGATTGTTTTTTTTAACACCCAGTTGCATTTCCATAAAATAGGAGGTATGAATGCCTGACTTCAAACGACGCTTAACGTTAGATGCTATGCTGATATCATAAGTAGAACGAATGATCAAGTGCGTGACTTTTTCATCTCGAAGGATTTTACTCAACTGCTTCGCACTTTTGAAATCGTAATACTTTCTGTACTTCTCTACGATAAGTACATCCAGTCCCTGCTCCCTTGCACTTGTCTCGATCGGTGTGTTTGGCAAACAAATGATAACAACCGCATGACCACGTTCCTTCATCCATACAGCATTTCTTAGCTGATTCATTTCTAAACCACCCCAACTTTCAGAACTACACAGATAACCAAGTTTCTCATTCATTACTTTGTAAAATTAAAACTAACTTCGTGGTGAACAAGTTTGTCTAATTATTCTTCCTATAAAGATGAAAAAACCAATCGTACTTTTCTTTGCACTGTCCTTTATTCTAGCACTCGTGTTTTTTCTATTTCCTATCAACCTTTTTGATGGGGTCATTGTCTATAAGGAAGGTCTGACAGAATTTAAAATAGACGCGGCTTTGAGTTTATCCTATTTTATTGGTCTCGGATATGACAGCCAAGACATGGTAAATGTTGAAACATTTTATTTGACGACAAAGGGCATCGTCATGGCATTTTTATTTATTCTTGGATTTCCAGCCATTCTAGCATACCGCATGCACCTCAAACAATCTTCAAAAAAATAGGACTGTGCTACTTGAGTTACATTTGCTATCAGATCAAGCTACTACTTTTGAAGAAAAATAAGATTGTATGTTCGGAAATCTATTCAAAAAAACAGATTATAAAAAACTACTCGACGAGGGCGCAGTAATTATTGATGTGAGAAGTAAAACTGAATTTGCCAGTGGAGGAATTCCTGGGTCAGAAAATATTCCCGTAGGAAATATTCCTGAAAAAATAAAACAACTGAAAAGTTTAAAAACTCCCATTATTTGTGTTTGCGCTTCGGGGATGCGGTCGGGTGTTGCAAAAGCTCAACTTGCAGCGGCAGGAATAGAAACGTACAACGGTGGACCATGGACCAAAATGTTAAAATATATCGACTAAGAAGAGATGGAAGAGCTGTATAATACATTTGTTAATTCGTATACAGGTTATGCTAAATACTTGTGGAATACAATTTCGCATCCTTTTGATGGGTTTAACTACTTCACCTGGTTAATCATTGTTTCCTTGGTAGCTTGGACGATAGAAATGGTGTTTCCATGGCGGAAAAATCAAAAATTTATTCGAAAGGACTTTTGGTTAGATGCGTTTTACATGTTCTTCAATTTTTACATTTTTAATCTCTTAGTCTTTGTTGCACTATCTAACACAACCGCAAAATTATTCGGCAAAGCAATGAGTGGAATTGGATTGCCGCAACATTTCTTATTCGATATGTCGGGGTTGCACATTGGCTTCCAATTTCTCATCTACTTTATACTGTTCGATTTTATCCAGTGGTCGGTGCACAATCTATTACATCGGGTTCCATTTTTCTGGCGTTTCCATAAGCTTCATCATTCTGTTAGAGAAATGGGCTTTGCTGCCCACCTACGGTATCATTTTTTTGAATCATTCTTGTACAAAACAGCCATTTATATTGTACTGGCCTATGTCTTGAATTTCAAACTTGAGTACGCATTCCTGATGCATGCTGGCGCAATTTTGATTGGACATTTGAATCATACCAACGTCGGTTGGGATTATGGCCCATTCAAGTACATCTTAAACAATCCTAAAATGCATATTTGGCACCATGCGAAAGAACTTCCAAAAGAGCATCCCTACGGAATGAATTTTGGAATTACATTAAGTATTTGGGACTACATTTTCAAGACGAATTACGTTCCTTCTTCAGGTCGCGACATAGAATTAGGATTTGAGAACGTTGAAAACTATCCTTCAAATTTCTTCGCGCAGCAGATAGAACCTTTTAAGCGAGAACAATGAGAAAATATCTTGGATTAGCAATTATTGGGAGTCTAACATTAGGATTGGCTCCATTCGTTCCACACGCCCACATTTGGAAACAATTGACCAATATTTGGTACGGAAGAACCATGACAGGAATGGATTGGTTCGATTTACTTATGCATGGCGCTCCATGGATTTTGTTGTTCTACATCCTTGGAGAAATGCTCGCAACTAAATTGAAGGCCAAAAAATAGCACAAAAAAAAGGGCACTCGCCTAAAACAAATGCCCTTTTCAAATTTCAATTTCTTTTATTTTCCGCTTACACCTAACTTTTGCGTAACCGTTCCGCTTGGTGTTTCCAATACCAAATGATACATTCCAGCTGGTAGTTTTGAAGCATCCAAAAAGTACTTTCTAGGTCCCGCAATAAACTTTCCAGAATGAACTACATGAACGGGTTTCCCAACCTGATCATAAAGAATTAGAGAACCTTCAAAGGCCCCAGAATTATTAACAGGAATACACGTTAAACCATTGGATGGATTAGGGAACACCGCCTGTCCGAAGAAACTTGTCAAATCTTCTAACGAAGCAGTTCCATCCGCAGTGACTAAGAACGTAAAATAACCATCCGGTGCGGTCATTGGTCGTACTTGTTGTTTTCCACTCACTGATTGCGCTTCAATGTAGTACCAAATTCTTGTCCCATCAGTTTGCGCAGGAATATTCGCCGTCCAATCATTACCACTAACAAATGACATTGGAACAGCAGTATAGGCTCCAGCAAAATCTGTTTTATAATAAAGTGTCGCACTTGCAATTCCACTTTTGTGACGAATCAATGCCGTAATCTGGTATGGATTGACAATATCTTGCGTATCTGGATGGTTCTGGTGAGAAATCAATAACGGATCGTCACTAGCAACCTCCTTAGTAATACAGTGTAGTGCTCCTCCTTGTCCAATAAGGTTTGCTCCACCATTATCAACATCAATACCAACAACATTATAGCCAGACATTACCTCTTGAATGATGCGCAATGCTGTTGTATCATATTCTTCTCTATAAGTTGGTACAATAACTGTTTTATTTACGATCACATTGTTTGCATATGTACGGTAGTAAGCACTCGGAGCGTATGCACCTCCAGTTGATGGTGGCATTGGTATCCGCACAATTTTAAAAGGCGTTCCAAATGCTGAAACGTAATTGTCTTGAATGTACTGTAGGTTTAATTCTATTTGTGGACCGTCTGAGCTTCCCACTGGAAATTCTCCTACCAGTAATACTTCCTCGTTCATCAACTTCATGTGCATATCAATGTGGTGTATGTCATCGTATGGCAATGTTGTCATTTTAATATATGGGTTAATTCCTTGGTAATCATCAATCAATGCATCCACTGCAGCTGAATTATGTCCTGAAACGGTAAAAGGTGAACCAGCATCATTTTCTTCATCCACCAACAGTGATGAAAACCCTGTCCCAAATCCGTCGGCCATAAAGTTCCCTCCAGTATGCACTAAATCATAAGGAGCATTTGTCATTGAATAAACTGGGATGTTCATTTGAGCTCCAATTCCTACTGGAGTAACGTCATCATCAGGACGCGGACGATTGTAAATCCAATCTACAAAAACCAACTCATCGACTCCCTCCAAATACACTGAGTTTGGACCATAATCCCGCATCCAAATACTGTTGTAATCGAGTTCAAAATAACGAGTGTTGACCAACGAACCACCGTTAGATGTAATATTCGTTTTGACCGCATTTGAATCTGCACAAACAATCCAGACTTCACATTCTTGCTGAATTGCCGCTACTAAATCTCGGTGAATGGATGGAAATCCTGTCCACGTGATACACACTGCTTGCACTTCTTCCCACTGACCCGGTGTTCTAATTTCGGAACCAACTGGTGGCGTAATAATGTCCTTTTCGGAAACTGGAGCGCTGAACTGATAGGTTTCCAGCAATACTTTTTCTTCTTGGGTCAATCCCTTCGGAAGCATTTTTTCTTGTGCAAAAACACTATGCGTAACTACTAGGAGAATTAGAGGTAATAGTTTTTTCATCTGATTAAATTTTTGCCCTAATGTATAAAAAATAGCTGAGAATATGCATATGAGTCTGAAAATGTGGCAGCAACAGTTCTCACACTTAGTTTGAGTTTAATGCACAAAAAAGAGCAAGTAACTTAATACTCGCTCTATTCTTTCATTTTCAATTTGTGGTCCCAACAGGGCTCCCTTCGACTCCTTCGTCGCTCTGGATAAACTTCTCGCCCAGAATATTGCACAAAAAAAGAGCAAGTAACTCAATACTCGCTCTTTCTCTCAATCTGAATTTGTGGTCCCAACAGGGCTCGAACCTGTGACCACCTGATTATGAGTCAGGTGCTCTAACCAACTGAGCTATAGGACCTTTATTTTTTACTTGAATGTTTTAAAAATTCAAGTGTGCAAATATAGTATTCATAAACTGAATGTCAATACGGCACACCATTTTATTTGTTGTAGATGAATTCAAGTGTAATTCCAACAGCAACCAAAATCAACAATCCGCTAAACACCTTTCGTAACAGCTTCCCTGTAAAAATACTCTGTAAATAGGTTCCAATGAAAACACCTACCATTGTTATTAGCGTTAGCAGGATTAATAAATTCCAATTGATAGAGTGCTGAATATCAATTTCATGGTTCAATAAATCACCGCCAAGTGCAACAATCGATTGTACGCAAATAATTAGCATGGACGTCCCGATTGCTCTCTTCATTTCCAGTCCTAAGCGCAATAATATTGGGACAATAATAAATCCACCTCCCGCACCAATAAACCCACTAAGAAATCCAGTTAAAATTCCGAAGAGCACTATTGTCGGCAGTGCAATTCGTTCTGGTGGAATTCTATCCTTCCGAAAAAGAGTTCTAAAAGCTGTAAAAAGCATCACAACGATTAACAGAATAGAAATTACCGTATCCCTTGATAACTGCCAATCGCTTATCGAGAATTTTAAGGGAAACTGCGGCATGACAAAAGCCCGAATCACAAACGCGGTGATCATACTCGGAATGAGAAAAATAATCCCGTTTCTAAAATCAATCACATCGGATTTTAAACGTTGAAGTACGCCAACACCAGAGGCAATCGCAACGATGAACAAGGAATAGCTGGTGGCTATCAACATACTTTCACCGAAAAAATAGTGTACCAGTGGAACCGTAAGAATTGAACCTCCTCCGCCAACAAGTCCTAAAACACAACCAATCAACAAAGCCAGAAATAATCCAATTATATACATAGGTACAAATTTATGTCACAAATTAACTATTTAACGTAACATTGGTTGCACTTCTACTTCGAAACACAAGCATGGTCAAAACTCCAAAAAGTATCGTCGCAAAGACTAAATGGCTTGTTTGAACCAATCCAGGCATATCAAAATACGCCAAAAGAATTCCAGAAAGCAGTTCTACTACAAGAACAACAAAGACCGTACGAATAGGATTGTATTTATTTAACTGTTCATTTTTCCACGCCATAAATACGATTATTCCAAGTACTAACCAGGAAAAACTTCTGTGCAAGTAAAATGACCATCCCAATTTTTCCGTCCAAGTATTTCGATCGAAGCCCATTTTAGTCAGCTCATCGATGGATTCTCTTACTTGGGTTCCCAAAAACATTTGATAAAAAGTAATAAGGAACGTCACCCAGAGCAAGATCAACATCCATCTCGGTTGTTGAATATTTTGACTAAATACAGGACTAATCAAACGAATAATGTAAAGCTGAATTCCGATGATCACGAGTGCCAAAAACAAGTGAATCGTGATGGTCCAAGGAACAAGGTTCGAAGCAACAACAATCGACCCGAACCAAGCTTCAATTGCCATCAACACAAGATTAAAGGCCGCAAGTAGTACCAATTTTCGTTTTCGATACTTCAACAGCAACCAGAAAAAAGCAAATAACATTGCGTTTCCAGCCAAAAAACCAAACAGACGATTTGCGTATTCCGTCCATGTTTTTTTGCTGTTAAAATCCTCCTCGACCAAAAGCAATGGGTCATTCTTCAGTTGCTCACCAGTTTTGTTCATTCCAATGGATGACAAAAACTTAGCGAACTTATCAATTTTCTTCGCGCGCTTTTCTGAATAAATCTCCTGGTAATTTTCTGGAAGCTCGGAAACATCCGTTGGTGGCACCCATTGTCCAAAACACTTGGGCCAGTCTGGACATCCCATACCGCTTCCAGTAATTCGAACAAAGCTACCGGCAACAACTACGAGATAAATCAAGACGAGCGTTAACCAATTGAAACGAACAAATGCTTTTGAAAAATTCATATGTATCTAATTTGCTTTTAAAGGTCATATACACCGCGAAGCAGCCACGTAGTGAATCGCCATAATGATATTCATCCATGGTTATTTCGATTTTGCTATGGCTTATTTCATGTTTCAAAAATAATCATTCGTACCTTTCCCTTTTAAAAATAATGCAATTGAATTGGACAATCATTGGATGCGGTTGGTTAGGCGTTACTCTGGCTGAAGAACTCATTAAAACAGGTCATCATGTTTTTGGGTCTACAACGACGGAAAGCAAATTGTCGCAACTAAATGAAAAAGGCATCCACGGTTTTCTCCTCAAGAAGAATTCTAGTTTTTCACCAGAAATTATTGAGGCAACCAATATTGTTGTTCTTTCAATCCCACCATTCAACAGGAGCGAGAATAAAATATACGGTCAGTATTTGTGTTCCATTGCGAAACAATTCCGACCTGAGACGCGCTTTATTTTTTTAGGATCCACAGGAATTTACCCCCAAAAAAGTGGTTACTTCAATGAATCCTATGTGTTTGAGTCGCAAGAAAAAGAAACGGCTTTGCACAGTGCAGAAGAACAATTGTCCGATCTGCTCGCTGAAAAAATTACAATTTTACGATTAGGAGGGTTGATTGGAGAGCACAGGCATCCTATACGCACCTTGAGTGGTAAAGTACAAATAAAAAATCCTGAGGGACTCATTAACTTCGTCGATAAAAGAGACGTTATTCGATGCATTCTAGAAATTGAAGCGAAAAATGCGTTTGGACACGCGCATACGTACAACGTAGTTTTTCCATATCATCCACAACGAAAAAAATACTACACTGAAATTGCAAATCAACGCGGTCTCCTTGCTCCAGAATTTGATGACGCTCCTTCTATAATTCGAAAAGTTGTATCTGAAAAGTTGCAAATTAATTTTGGCTTTGAATTTGCACACCCAATTCAATAAAACGAGCACGTAAATTGTAATTAACCACCGACAAATCAATGAAATGGTATTTTCGTTGAATAAGCACAACATTTACACTAAATTTACGTCTAAGAAAAGAATGCGTTATTTAATCATCATATTTATTGCCTTGAATTTATTCAATGCTCGAGCTTCTCACATTGTTGGGGGAGAAATATATTATGATTATTTGGGCAGCAACAATTATCGTTTCTATATCTCAGTATACAGGGACTGTAACTCAACTGGAGCGCAATTTGACAGTCCGCTAAGTTTGGGCGTTTTTAACGAAAACAATCAACTTATAAATAATGTTCAGGTACAATATACAGGAAGTTCGCATGTCCCAGTTGTCTTTAATAATCCCTGCGTCAACCCACCGAACAATATTTGTACGGAACACTCGCTATATACTGTCGTGCTTAATCTCCCTCCATCCAACGGTGGATACACTGTCTCCTATCAACGTTGTTGCAGAGGCCCAAACATCACCAATATCGTCAATCCTGACGATACAGGTTTCACACTCACATGCAGAGTTCCAGGATCGGGAAGTAATTTTTACATAAACAGTAGTCCACGTTTCAACGATTACCCACCTCTTCTTTTATGCAACAATGATGATTTGATTTTTGACCATAGCGCAACCGATCCCGATGGTGATGAACTTGTCTATTCGCTTGTAACTCCTTACGCCGGTGCAACTTCTTTTAATCCTGCACCGAACCCACCACCACCGCCCAACTATTCGAACGTAATCTGGAGTGGCGGCAACTCAGCAGCAAATCCTTTAGGCCCAGGTTCAACCATTAACATTGACCCGAATACCGGTCTATTAACAGCTTCTCCAAATTTAACCGGACTATACGTTGTTGGGATTCGTGTTCAAGAAATACGAAATGGCGTTGTTATCAACCAGACAATGCGTGATTTTTTATTTCGGGTATTTAACTGCGAATTACAACTGGAAGCAATACTTCCTTTGCAAACAGAACTATCTACCTTCACCTCATACTGTGATGGAATGCTGGTGCAGTTTGAAAATAACTCGAACACATCGAATAGTCCTTTTCCGCCTACTTATTCATGGGACTTTGGAGTTGAAGGAATTACTAGCGATGTAAGTTCCGATTTTGAACCTTCATATACGTATCCAGAACCTGGTCAATATTTTGCCACTTTAGTCGTAAACCCTGGTTTACCGTGCACCGATACCGCTATAATGGAAGTTGTAGTTGGTCCACCGTTCGATGTAGAATTTACTTCTGAAGATTCTCTTTGTTTTGTTGGAAATAGTTTCAATTTTCAAGCAATTACTGATGGGCCAAATGGAACTGAAATTTTTTGGGAATTTGGAACAGATGCAAGTCCACCGAGCGCAAATGGAGTTAATGTCAGCAATGTGAATTTCTCAACTACTGGATTTATTCCCATTGAGGTTCATGCTGAGTTTTTTCATTGTGAAGCGACCTATACCGACTCGATCTACATATTCCCTGAACCTATCGCCGGAATGATTTATCCTGACACGGTTGAATGCAAAGGATTGGTGATTGATTTCATCAATGATTCTCAAAATGGAATTAATTTTCTTTGGGATTTTGGTACTGCAGGAACAAGTACAGATGAGAATCCAACGGTCACATTTCCTGGACCAGGGACATATGACATCCAGTTAATTACAAATTCTTCTCCCGCTTGTGGTGACACAATTACTGAATCTATTGTTATTAACCATAAGCTTGAAGTTGATTTTACTTCTGAAGATTCGCTCTGCTTTACAGACAACAGTTTTAATTTTATTGGGGAGGTTGACGGTCCTGTTGGTGCGACATATACCTGGGATTTTGGAGAGCATGGAACTCCACAAAATTCGACAAACATTACTGAAAATAACGTTGTTTTCTCGACAACAGGAGCTATTCCAATTTCTTTGACCGGGTCGTTTGAAATTTGTCAGGAAACAGCCAGAGATACAATATACATTTACCAAGAACCAACCATCGATTTTCGTTTAGAACCTGGATTGCAATGTGTTCCCTTCAACGCACAATTTACCGATTTGAGCTTTGCCGAAACCGGCATAACGTATCTATGGGATTTTGGTGATGGTGCAACGTCAACAGACCAGAACCCGAGTCATCTATATGGGAGTACAGGACCTTTTCCCGTAACCTTGGTCATTTCTACAGCAGCAGGATGCATTGATACCTTAAATATGTTGGAAGCAGACATTGTCCATGTACGCCCAATCCCTCAAGCTCAATTTTCAGTAACCCCAGAGGAAACAGACATTTGCCATTCAGATATTGCGTTTACCAATGAATCCATTGATGGCGCGACTTACTTCTATTGGTTTGATGACAATTCATCTATCAGTGCAGAAGAGCATCCGTACCATACGTATTTAAATTCCGGTACTCGAAATCCATTTCTTATTGTTACGAGTGAATACGGCTGTATAGATACCGCATACAACCAGTTGTTTATTGAACCATATACCGTTTTTGCACCGAATACTTTTACCCCGGATGGCGATGAGTTTAACAATGCTTTCCTTCCTATCGTGTATTTGGGAGTGGTAGAATGGAACCTGCAAATTTACAATCGCTGGGGACAACTGATCTTTGAATCCAATGACTTAAATGAAGGGTGGAATGGTACGAATCAATCAGGTAGCATGTCCGCTGATGGAATGTATGTCTGGCGATTGCAATACACCACTTGTGAACCAGGACACCCAAATAAATTGGCAACGGGACACATCACACTCATGCGCTAACACATTTTCAAAATCAGACAAAATCATTTCCAGACTCGGCGACAATATCAATATAGTAAAGCACCTTACTTTTTA
Source organism: uncultured Flavobacteriales bacterium (assembly GCA_937876195.1). Lineage (GTDB taxonomy): Bacteria > Bacteroidota > Bacteroidia > Flavobacteriales_D > Crocinitomicaceae > UBA4466. The sequence continues at coordinate 218,481 of CALEIK010000024.1, read as the reverse complement.
TAGAGTATGGAACATCGTGCTTCTAAAGAGCAGTTACCTGTTGGCTCGATTGTCAAAAAAAGCCCGACACAAAGGACTTCCATTTTCACTGAGTATAGAACCCACTACCGCTTGCAATCTAGGTTGCCCTGAATGCCCTAGCGGATTGAAACAATTTACTCGTCCAACAGGGAAATTGAACCTAGAATTGCACAAAGAAATGATTCAGCAACTGAAAAAATCTGTATTCTATATCAACTATTATTTTCAGGGAGAGCCCTTTTTACATCCTCAATTTTTGAAACTAATCCAAGAAGCAAAAAAGAACAATATCTACACGGCTACATCGACAAATGCGCATTTTATCGATTCGGAAAAAGCCCTCGAAATTGTGCGCTCAGGCTTGGATCGTCTTATTATTTCAATCGATGGACTTACCCAGGAGACATATGAAAATTATAGGATTCATGGAAGTTTAGAAAAAGTCATTAGCGGCACCCAACACCTCCTCAACGCGAAACAAGAATTAAACTCCCGAACGCCCCACTTGATTTTTCAGTTCTTAGCAGTAAAACCAAATGAACATGAAATTCCAACTGTTTTTAAACTGGGCAAGGAGATGAGAATCGATGAAGTACGGATCAAATCCGCGCAATTGTATGAATATGAACATGGAAATCCATTGATGCCGGAAAATGAGAAATATTCGCGCTACGTACTACAATCAGATGGGAGGTACAAACTAAAGTATAAAACAGGAAATCACTGCTGGAGAATGTGGTCATCAAGTGTGTTGACATGGGATGGAAAAGTGGTACCGTGCTGCTTTGATAAAGATGCAAAACATGTGCTAGGTTCAATCTCAGAGTTGTCCTTCCAAAACATTTGGAATCATCCAAAATATGTCTCTTTTCGTCAATCGGTTTTATCCCACCGCAACCAAATTGATATTTGTCAAAACTGCTCGGAAGGTTCAAAAGTTTGGGTGTGATTATTCTCCATTAAACGTGACTATTACAACTTGTTTGTTGTTATAAACACGCTTTGTGATTTTTTCGCGAGAATTACCATTTAAACGCAACTACCAATATTCACTCAACTAGTTAAAATAATAAATCAAAGACCTAATCTGCTAACACATGCGTTACAATACACCACTAAATTGTCTATAATTCCGTTATTTGTATGTAAGTTGATATCAACAAATTACTACATTATTATGAAATTTATACTATTACTATTTTCCACAGGAGTTCTCTCCATTGGATGTTATTCACAACAAAGTGAAATTGCCGATTGGCAAAAAAAACACCCCCATGTGCTGTTCGTAGAGCAAGGTGATTATACACCTGAGTTTAAAGCTCAACTGGATGCCTTCAATCGTGAAGTTATTGTTTATGACAACGAGATCACAATGGACGTAATTGAAGCCTACGCGTCACAGACTTATGAAAAAACAACGCTATACTCGACTGAGCGTATCAATGAAGCATATGAAATAAAGGTATGGCTAAGTCAACACCCCGATTTAAAAATTGTGCCTCGAAGCTTGTTCAGTGAACAATCAGAAAAGGATCGGGATTTTCTAATTGACTCTGGAGTCATGGTACTAAATGGAGAAAAAATCACACTACAAGACATTGAAAATTATGAAGCTACACACTAACTACTTAACAGCATCAATTGTTGGAATTATAGCACTCGTAGGTGTTTCATTTTCCTGTTACGCACAGACATATAACAATCCAGGTGGTACAATAAACACGTGCTCAGGAACTTTTTATGACACAGGAGGTTCAGGTGGTGACTACTCAAATAGTCAGAACATTACAACAACATTTTGTAGTGATGCCGGAAACTGTGTAAGCCTGAACTTTAGCGCCTTCAATATTGAAAACAACTGGGACTTCATGTACATCTATGATGGTCCGAATACTGGAAGTCCACTAATTGGTACCTATACAGGAACAAATTCTCCGGGTACCGTTGTATCCACAACAGGATGTATTACAATTCGCTTTACCTCTGATGGTTCGATAACCCGACCAGGTTGGGCAGCAGCAATTAGTTGTCAGGCATGTGGCGCTCCGCCACCACCTCCCCCTCCAACGTGTTCAGGTACATTCTACGATTCTGGTGGTGCCGGCGGGAACTATTCCAATAGCGAAAATACGGTAACGACTTTCTGCTCTGGATCAACCGATTGTATGGAGCTTACGTTTACCTCATTTAGTTTAGAAAATGGGTTTGATAATATGTACATCTATGATGGTTCAACTGTTTCGGATCCTTTAATAGGGCAATACACTGGTACTGCATCTCCTGGTGTAGTTACCAGTTCTTCTGGATGCATTACGATACTGTTTACCTCTGATGGTTCCGTGACAGCCCCAGGTTGGGCAGCAAATATTGCTTGTGTGGCTACTTGTGCACCACCACCGCCACCTCCACCAACGAACATAAGTTGTGATGTTCCAGACCCCATCTGTTCGGGAAGTCCAATTGTGTTTACAGCACAATCGAACGGAACGGCTGCAAGTGTTGTGAATCCCGGGAACAATTACAATTGTCTCTTCACATCACCAAACCCTAGTTGGTACTATCTTGAAATTGCCACCGGAGGGAATTTAGTAATTGATATTACAGCCGGATCTGATGTAGATTTCGCTATTTGGGGACCGTTTCCAAATTTTGCTAATGCAGTAGCCAATTGTGACTCTTACGGTGTGTCTGAAGATTGCAGTTACTCAATATCTGCAACTGAACAAGCCAACGTGAATGGTGTTGTAGCCGGGGAGGTATACGTGCTTCTAGTAACTAATTATGCCGCTGTTGTCCAAACAATAACATTAACAGATGCTGCGACCAACACTGCTACAACTGACTGCTCCATTGTACTGTCAGTTGAACTTATAGATTTTAACGGGGTCAATGTAGACAACGAAATTGCACTATCCTGGATTACTGCCTCCGAGCAAAACAATAGCCACTTTGTGGTTGAGCGTTCTAACGATGCTAACGTCTGGACAGCAATTGCTGTTGAAAATGGTGCTGGAACAACAACTTCCATGCAACATTATGAGACAATGGATAGAAATCCTTCAAATGGAGACAACTACTACCGTCTTAAACAATTTGACTTTGACGGAAAAATGACAATCTCTGATATTATCAGTGTGTCAAGTAGTGGTGTCAATAAAGTGACAGTCTACCCTAATCCTTCAAACGATCGAATTTCTGTCATTTCAAACCATGAAATTCTAAACGTTACAATTGTAGACATTCGTGGAACAGTTGTTTATGCTGCGGATTTTGATAAAGTGAATTCTACTTCGATTGAAACTTCAGACTTAAATGGTGGCTTGTATTATTTACAAACTCAAACAACCGCTGGTACAACTACTGAACGTATTGTAGTGCAACATTAATTTTAACCAATATACATATGAAAGCATCCGTTTAAAGCGGGTGCTTTTTTAGTTTAATGTAATCTTCACACTGATTTTAGGCACGATGTTCTTTCTCCAATCGGCGTCAGCATAATAACCGTATCGGTAAAAACCTCCGATCCCAATACTGGTTGCATTTTGAGTAAGCATCCCGCTAAAGATCAATCCTGCCTCATACAAGCCCTTGTCCATCGATCTAAAGACTTGTGAGTGCTCAAATCGATTGGCAAAGTCACCATAACCTATTCCATGGTGCAGAATAAATTGAGGTTCATTCCATTTTGCCTTGGTTTTAATCGTTGGGAAATCGTACCGCAAAAACAATGACGCTTGACGGTCGTGAAAAAACTCTCCAGGAAAGACCGTTTCGAATGTATTCGCCGCTGTCACATTCCAATCTTGTCTAGTTCCAATTGCATTTTGTTTTAAAAACAACGGAACATCTCCAACTGTTTGGGAAGCCATCAACGTCCAGTTTATGTTCCCAAAGCGCATCGATGTAATCGTCTGGTTAATTCTAAAATTAAGACGCAAATAGTCCAATTGTGAGTCCGCAATTCCCTTCCATCCTTTTGTAATCTTTACAGAGATTTTTGGAAACTTCGTCCCTTCTGAAATTCGCAAATCTCCCAATAGCATTATGCGCTCGCGAATGTTCCATTGCATTTCAAGTGATGTCTCGGCAACATCTACCTGCGTGCCTGAAAAATAAGATGTGTCCACCGGGTTATAACTATACCCACTTGTAAACTCCACCCGTTGGTAGCTTCCCGCAGCAAACAAATTCAAATTCCCCAAGGGCGAATAGGATAGTTTTAATTCCGCTAATCGTTGCTTATCAAAATAGGTTCTGAACAGTCGACTGTAACTTTCGGTATCATTCAAATTCAATCCCTTTTTCTGAAAGGCATTGCCTCCTCGATGAACGATGTCCTGCTGATAATTTAATGTGAGTTCTATTCCTTTCCGCTTGTTGATATAAAACGTCGAATAACCACCGTACTTCCAATCTTTATCTCTTGTTCCCCATCCAAAATATCCGCCAACGGCGATATTCTTCATCAGTAAATCAGATGTTTCAATTCCTGCTCCTAAACGAAGGTCTTCGTAAAAGTTATAATCGATTATTCTACCTAACAGCAGATTAATCTTGTTCAACCGAAGTTTACCAGTTGAAAGTGCCATGAGAGCCGTTAATTTTCTATCCAAATTCGTGGCTTCCCCAAGGCTGTCAATCACATGATAGGTCTTCTTTTCCTTGTCAGTCAGTTCTTCTCCACGATACGCATCCCAAACATCGTCATCAGCATCCTTTGCATCTGGATCAGTGGCAATAGAAATGTTTCCAAATCCTCTCTTCTTCAAATCATCAGGATTCAACACAACATCCTTGATGTACGTATTTCCCTTTCCTGTAATGTAGCCAGCGTCTTCGCCAACCGTGACGGCTAATCCGTGAAGTTCTACTTGTGTACTGAGGTTGTAGGGGAACCATTTGTAACCATCTATTAAGTGATAGTCTTGAACAATTTTTGCTTTAAAGGTTACTGCCGTGTCACGTGTATAAGGCGAGGCAATCACCTTCTCAATCGCATAACCATTGGTATTGATGTACATCGTTCCCTCCATGCCCTTAAAATTCTTATCTATTCGAGGACGATATGTGATTGTAAATGTCGTATCGTTGCCGATTACAGTCGTATCCTGCAGCAAAAACAAGTATCTTTTTGTCCCACCAGCAGCAATGGGATTGATATACGTTGCACCCAATAATTGAAACTCGTTGTCATAAAAGTTAAATGATTGTAAACTCTGTGCAAACGTGGAAAAAATTGGAAGGGATAGTCCAGATACTTTGTATGCCGTAATGTTTTCTCTGTCTTTGGCTGGTGGAATGAACTTTCTTTCTGAAGCACTTTCCAACATAAACAAATGTTGTTCATTTAAAAATTTTAGTTCTCCTAACATTGAGTCTTCTGGTGGTGCATCCATTACTCGCTCTTTTAATTCATCATTCGTATCAAATATAAATTTGCTGTAACTGTTATAGGTAAACGCATCGTTTGACAATGGATGGTTCTTTTTTCTATTCTCGATGACCAAATCCATAATTCTATGTGCTGGATTCTCTCCTGCAACGACAGTAACTTCAACTATTTCTTGCAAACTGCTCCACATAAAAATGACATTGGTGTCAAGTTTCGCGACATCAATCAAGGTATCCTTGTACGTCGTGAATCTCAGCTGAAACGAAGTCGCCTCCTTGTTCAATAAAAAGCGTCCATCAATGTCTGTAAATGACGGAGTTCCCTCATTTGGTAGAACCTTGACAAAAGGCATCGGTTCTAATGTTACACCGTCCCGAACTGTGTATTTTGTCTGTGCGCAGGTACCAAATGAAATAATGGCAATAAAAAGAACTGCTAACGCGTAAATTCCAATTTTCATGTTGTTTTATTTTAGCTTCAAATCCTTTTTATCGCTTTTCGATTGTTAGACTTAAATCCATGAAATAAGTTACAATAGAAGTGCACATTTAAATCGCTGTGAATTGATTTGAACGCTAAAATAGGTAAAAATGCTATTCCAGTGTGAATTCAGCATGGAGATAACGACTTATTCCATCCTGATCAGTTGCTCGGCACTTAAATTCTATTTTCTTGCCAGACGGTAAATTAGCTAAAATCGAATGTGCGTAATCGTTGAGCTCATCGCCATCACCGTACACGATTTTCTCATCAATAATCATTTGCCAAATATCGATATCGTTATACATGAGAATTGGAGCTTCTTCAGGAAGTTTTGCAGTGAATTTCTTTGGTGTACGGCTGCATGTTCCTCCGGATGGAATACCATCCAAATACACTTCCGTCAAAGGAGGGTTAACTACGTTAAAATGAAACGTTTTTAACACAACATTGGGTTGAGATCGATCCCATAGGTTTAGGTCCAAATAATTTTCTTCTAACTCCCAACCTAGTTTGATTATGAAGTTATTCGGTGCCAATTTTTCACCATTCCTATCTTCCAACGAGATCTCACAATGCTCACAAGAAATCATGTATTCGTTGTAATCGTATAGATCCAATTTCAATTGTACTAAATTACCATACCACCTGTACAGGGTATCAGTTGGTGGTTCACTAACTACAGGAAGTTCTTGCGCAAATAGACTTACCTTAATTAGTAGAAAAAGAAGAAGCATGGAAGTAGTTCTCATAAAATCTCTATTCAATATAGATATAAGTAACTAAGTCCGAAAAATTACATCAATGCATCAACAACTTCTCTGTATACTGTTGTCCATTTGAGTGAATATAAGAGACAAAGTAGATTCCCTTCACAGGTCTCACTATTTGCAGCTCTAGCCCTGTGTTGTCTGATGACGTGGAAAATTCGACATTTCCCCCTAACGTATTCGTCACAGAAACTACACTCCCAACTTGATTCAATCGGACAAAACCATCAGAACTTGGATTGGGGAAAATGGCATCTTCTTTTGTCAATTCTGAAACGGAAAGCAAGGAATTAATGACACCTCGACGATAGATCACATCACCAGAAAATTTGTCCGAATAAAACAAGTGTACAAATCCATTCTTGTAGATAATTTCTGGGGTTGTTTGCACTCCCGTTGTTGTTATATTGGCTTTCCATTTATTTCCTGTCAGACTATCTACAGCGTTTGCCGCAGTTAATGCCAAGGAATAAAAAATCTCAGTATTCCCAGTTTCTCTTTCCGCCCATACCATAACCGTCGTGTCATTGGACGTTGAAATGCGCGGATAATTTTGAGTGTCACTTGCCAATTGTGCAGGTGCCATTGGAGTTCTACTGTTATACGTTAATGCTGACGACACGTTTGATGATGAAAGATACACTTTAAAAGCTCCTTCGGCTCCGCTTGTGTATGCGGTGATTAATTCATCTCCTATGAAAACACCATGAGGTCCTGTAGCTGGACATCCAGCAATACTCCAATTCAACTGATCTAAATTCTCCTGGAACGGATAAGTCGATCCCCCATCCAAGGAAAGCACACCATGAATGTCACGTATATTTCCGTCATTATTTCTAAACAACAAAAGATGACGTTGATTGTCCACGATCATTTCTGCAGGACAACAATCACAGGCTTCTCCTGATACGTTGATGATTTCCATTTGATTCGTGTACGTCACTCCTGCATCGACTGAGTTAACAATCACATATCTAGGATCCGTCCAAGCACCATCATGCGTCATGTGCGCAACTACAGGGTTTCCATCTTGATCAATGGACATTGAGGGCAACCATGGATTTCCAGTTTCATCACTATTTACGCGAATGGTATCCGAAAAAGTAACGCCTCCATCTACTGATCGAACAGAATAAATATTTCCTGATTCCATAGGGTTGAGCTTAAATACAGCGATAACAGTATCTCCTTTGGACGCAATATCTGGACCTGTCCAATCTGCTAGATAGGCCGAAGTTCCGTTAGGTAAAATCGCCACAGGCGCATCAAATCCACTTCCATTCCAACGTGAAATGAATAAATTGTCACTCCCAGATTTACCATAAATGACAACTGGTACATCTCCGTCAACCACTGTTGCTCTTGGTCTAAAATTTCCATAGGTAAAACCATCTGACACTGCAATTTCAGGTTCCCAAAATATTACACTTTGTGCAAATACTTGCGCTGAAATGATTAATGCTAGTACTAAAATTGCTGTTTTCATAATTTATTGATTTTAAGTGGATTGATCCAATTTTTTCACCATCGTCAAAATAGTCGCTAGTGCAACGGTCTCTCCTGTTTCATCGTACACATCGACTAAAAATTTGACAATTCCCTTGGCGATATCGTTTTCGTCCTTTTTCTCCTGATCAATCTTTTCCTTAACCGTAAAACGCACGCCAATCGTTGCTCCAGGATAAACGGGCTTTGTAAATCTCGCTTCCTCCACTCCATAGTTCAACAGAACGGGACCTTTCTTAGGGTCTACGAACAATCCAGCTGCTTTCGATAACAAGAAATAGCCATGTGCAACACGCTGTTCGAAAATCGTTCCATCCAAAGACGTCGCATCCATGTGTGCATAGAAGTTATCACCAGAAACGTTCGCAAAATTGACGATATCTGCTTCTGTCACTGTGTGCTTGTGCGTAAAAACTGTATCTCCAATGATTAATTCCTCAAAATGTTGTCTGAACACGTGTGGATTCGCTTCGGGCATTTCCGCGCCCACTTGAAACTGTTCTGTGATACGTGTAATTGTTGTTGGGTGACCTTGAATCGCAGTTCGTTGCATGTAATGCAGAACACCACGTTTTCCACCCATTTCTTCTCCACCACCGGCACGACCTGGTCCACCATGCGTCAACAAAGGCATAGGAGATCCGTGACCTGTACTTTCCTTCGCACAATCTTTGTTGAGCACCAAAATTCGACCGTGCATACTTGCTGCGCCAATCACATACTCTTTTGCTTCATCGTCATTGGGCGTGACAATTGACGAAACCAATGAACCTTTCCCCATGCGGGACAATTCAATGGCATCGTCTAAATTCTTGTACGGCATAATCGTTGAAACTGGACCGAATGCTTCGATGTTATGCACATCAGTTTTGGTAAACGGATCGTCATTTCTAAACAAAATGGGTGAAAAGAATGCTCCTTTGTCTTTATCTGCTCCGATGACATCAAACTTGTCCAAATTGCCGTAGACAATCGCTTGTGATTTCGCCAACGTCTCAACACTTTCTCTCACACGGTCTACTTGCAAACGCGTTGCTAATGCGCCCATTCGCACTCCTTCTTGACTTGGATCGCCAATCTTTGTAGAAGCCAATCTTGCAGCAATGCCTTCTTGTACTTCTCCAATCAAATTTTCTGGAACAATTATTCTTCGCACCGCCGTACATTTCTGACCTGCCTTAATGGTAATCTCCTTCACAGTTTCCTTGATGAACAAATCAAACTCCACGGTTCCTGGCACTGCATGTTGCCCCAAAATTGTTGCATTTAATGAATCTGCTTCCAAATTAAATGGAACACTTTCTTGAACGATGCGTGGCAATCCTTTCAATACCTTTCCTGTGTGTGCAGAACCTGTAAAAGTGACCACATCCTCCGATGTTACATGGTCGATAATTCCACGCCCCAGTCCACAAATCAACTGCAACGAGCCTTCCGGTAATATTTTCGAATCGATGATATCGCGTACCATTACCTCGGTCAAATAGCACGTATATTCAGAAGGTTTCACCAATGCTGGGACTCCTGCCATTAAGTTCACCGCAATTTTCTCAAGCATTCCCCAAATCGGGAAGTTAAACGCGTTGATGTGGACAGCTACTCCTCGTTTCGGCACCATAATGTGATGACCTATAAACGAACCTTCCTTTGAAAGTGGTGCTGCAACACCATCTACGTTGTACGGTAAATCTGGAAATTGTCTCCGCAAAGAAGCATTGGCAAATAAATTTCCAATTCCTCCTTCAATATCGATCCAAGAATCAACTTTTGTCGCTCCTGACCAAGCACTCACCTCATAATATTTGTTCTTCTTCTCCAATAAATGAAACGCCAACGCTTTTAACATACGTCCTCGTTCCTGAAATGTCATTTTGCGCAACTTCTCTCCCCCTACTTTTCTTCCATATTCAAGTACGGCTTCGTAATCAATTCCTACACTAGAGGTTTCTCCGAATTGTTCACCGGTAATTGCGTTGTACAGGTTCGTCTCAACTCCCTGGCCGTCAAACCATTTTCCTTGAATATAACTTTGGTATCGTTGCATTTTTTGTATATTTATGATTGCTAATATAGCCATTATTCCATGATTCTAAAAAAGGATAATACCGACTTTTTTGATGCGGCACTCATCGCAGAACAGAACAACGACGGTGTTATTTTTCGGTTGTACGATAATCGGATATTTCATGTAATCGTTCCCCCTGACACCAGAATCGGCAAGGAAATCACTCAAATCGGCTATGCTTTTTTAGACAAGCATGGCGGCGGTAGATTCTACAATATTTATCAATTCGGGTCATTTTCAGATGTTGATCCTGAAGTGAGAGAATGGGCTGCAGACACAAGCGGAAACCACTATACATACTGCGATGCCATCGTTATTCGAAACTGGGCGCAAAAAATTGTGACGGATTTCTACCTTAAATTCAATCGACCAAAAATGCCTACACGAATTTTCTATTCTTTGGAAAAAGCAGTGGAATGGATTAAATCAGTACAAGCTTAATTAGCGCTGAAGGATATGACCTTTGTGATTTTGCTGGATATCAAAAATCCATGTGTAATAACCAATAAAATGTGAATCAAAATACCCCATTTGCGGAGCAAGAGTTGAAGGAATAAATACCATTTCTTTGCGACCGAGCCCATCTACTTTCGATTGTGGAGCAACACCATCTTGCAAACAAGGGTAGTCGGGATAGGTGCCGATAAGATTACTTCCATAGTGCCAAACATGTCTCCATTCATCCAAATTAACCGTTCCACTTTCCGCGTTTTCTGGAGCGATGATATAAAACGCACCAAAATTAATTTTGCCTCTGAGCTCATCAAGCATTCCAATCGAATAGGCATATCCCATGCTGTGCGCTACAAGGTAAAGTGTATCATTCATAATTCTACTTGGAAATTCATTGAGCATCATCAAGAGATTTTTTCCTGCAATTTTCCCCTGATTTTTTCGGTAATTAAATCCCTTTTCGTTTGGATCCGTCGCCAATAGTGCCTTTGTTTCAACGGTTGAAGTAGAACCGAAGACGCCAGACACAGAAATTTCGGTTTTATGACATGTGTGATTATTTAAATCCGCACATCGCTTCGGATAAATTCTAGAATTTGAAGAGAATTTTATCAACGATCTATGATTGGAGGTGCTTACCGAATGATGTCCATCCGCATAATAAGTCACCGTGGGATTGATCCGCTTCTGAAACAACAAATCAATCTCTCGCCATGGACGCCAATAGTCATAACGATCAAACTCATAAATCAAATTTTTGGAATCTGGGTGCTCTAATCCATATTTTTGAATGTCGGCAAAATTGTCCTCAAAAGTTTTTCCAATTGATGTTGGGCGATATCCATTGACAAAGACCAATACACGTTTTGCATCATCAACTACCGCTAGTTTTTTAGTGATCTCTATCCCGACATGATTAAACACACGCTGCTTGGCATATTCCCCTATACTGTCCACATAATTGTAGACGATGTAGTGACTTTCTGCAAGTTCTCTAAAATTCTCAGTAGAGAGAATTAGACTATCGGCATCGTGACTAAATTTAGCGCGACTCCAATTTTTATTCTCATCCTGATAAACAGAAAAATAGAGCACGTGTTTTCGTTCCTTAAAGTACCAATCTTCTTGGCGCTTGATCATCAATTGAGAGGTCAATGCATCTTCATTTTCATGTGCAAGTTCCTTATTGCTTAAAATGGACTTTCTAACCTGTGTATAGGAGAAATTTTTGAAATCCTTAATCTTCCCGCTGCGGACTTCATACTTTGTCAACTGTGCATTCAGCCACATGAATAGCAAGACATAAAGAAGTGAGAAACTAAACAAGGACACCACTTTCACAGGAAACCTCCAGTAATTTTTTACGTTCCCTGGTCTTGTCATTTTGCGCTTTAAGTACCTTCTTGTGAACCACCATAACAGTACCACACTAAAAAGGCCAATCATATGCCACAAACTAATGCGGTACCCGAATACTTTAAAAAGAGTTTGAAAGAAATAATCTTCAATGTTTAAGTGGTAAGAGCGGTAATTTTTTTTGTACGGACGATGAATTGTAGCAAGCGGATGCCTCCCATCAAGTTGAATAAAACCATCCTTATCCTCTTCCCAAAAATAATACGCGACCAGGCCGTTATTGGTACGCACATTTTCATCTTCATCGTAAAATTGAAAACTCTGAGAGCTCTGTTGTAACAATTGCCATTGCTCGGCGTTGAGGCCATAACCTCCAGTGGTGTCCATTACATTCTGTGTGGTTCCCAACAGTACACCTTCCTTTTCAGAAAATGGTGAGAATGAACCTGCTCCAAATCCCAGTTCACGTGCAATCGTGTAATAAAACTGTGAAGAATTGGTGTGCTTAACCAGTGCAAATGCTTTATTCCTGGGCATATATGCAGTTAACGTAGTGTCAAGAAAACCATCGACTACAAACACATAATAGGCAGATTTATTTAATTTTTTGTTTGCCTTAAAAAAAGCATCTCTCAACGAACGCATTTGCTGGGTGTACCTTTTGTGTTCCAAGATGGGATTGGCAAATTGTGTCTTTGAATTATATTCTTCCGTTCGGAACGTCGGAAACACCGAAACACTAAATGACACATTGGCTTGTTGGTAGATTTTAGTCAGTTCAGACTGAAGCGCATCAGCGTTGATGGAGCGATTGACCAACGGAACTAGAACGACATCCACGGATTTCTGCTCTAGCGGAATCACTTCCATCTGAATAATTGGCGTGGAAGCATAAAATGCAGTCACAGTGTAACTAATCGTGTTCTCGGGTAACTGAACGGAAAAAGTAGAATCATTGATTCGCTGAAAAGAAAGGAGCTCTTCGCTAAAATCAGCGCTAAATTTCCATTTTGAAAAATTTCGTCTGGATGAATCATTCACCACAAAAAGAACCTTTGATTGTGCGCTTTTCTCTATGGCAAGGTGCTGAATTGGCAGTTGACTGACTTTTTTACTGGGTATTTGTTCATCAAAGGCCAGCGTATGATTTTCATACGGCTTAAAATATATGGATAAACTATCGCTCCAAACTTGCGCAAACAGCGGTTGCGTGCACCATAAAACGATGACTGCTACAAAAAGCTTGAATTGTTTATTCATAAAATCTTAGATACTACAGCGAAAATGCCGCTAAAACCTTGCCAAGATCTTGGGTTTTCTTCGTAAACCTGAATAAATTCAAAACACTGTGTTGATTCAGTCCTGCAAACTCGGTAGCGCTAACTCTTGAATCAGCGGTTCCACCTTTTCGATGGACACGTGATCCATGACCACAATCTTGTACCATTCTGGATTGTTGTGATTATCGGGAACCAATCCGTATCTCTGCGCCAAATCTGGCGAAATGAATGTGCTGCGAATGGCAATAATGTTGCTAAATGGATTCCTGTAATAATCAATGGCCAATTCATCCAATTGCTTGCACAACCACGACGTTCGGTTTTGTAAAACAACGATTTTTTCAGTCCATTCGTTCGGTCCATACTTTGAGAGGATCATCCAAACGGCAACTGCATTTGCACCTGAGCGACTCCCAATCAATGTGCTGTCGTCTCCTTTGACGTAGCTGGCTTCTTTGGTCGTTGCATAGCCCATAAACCCTTTTCGAATTAGGAAAATTCCCGTTCCGTATGGAGCTTGCGCCATTTTGTGTGCATCCAATGTGATGGAGGTGACATGCTCGTTGGCAAAATTCAATTCATTGTTTGGATTTGAAAAAGGGTAATAAAAACCACCGTACGCAGCATCGACGTGCAGTCTAAAGTGACAATTCCTAGCGACTAAGGCATCCGTGAAGAGGTTGTAATCATCCACAGAGCCAAACATAGTCGTCATCATATTTGCAACAACAATGAAGTATTTCACGCCTTCATCCAACGCAGTTTCCACGGTAATTTCAACATCTACACCAGATAAAGCGCGACTATCAGTATCGACATCGGCTTTGTATATACGTACATTCAACAAGTTGGCTGCTTTGTCCATCGAGTAATGTGAATCCTCACTGCATAAAATGCAAATCTGGTCGTGGCGTGCATTGTAGCGCTGAATAAAGTAATTGCGGTAAATCCAAATGGCTTGAATGTTCGCTTCCGTTCCGCCAGAGGCAATGTAACCATCAAATTCACCTTCGCCTTTTAAAATATCATTGGCAGTGAAGGAAATCACTTCCCGTTCTATCGCTTGCGTTCCAGAAAAGAAACTTTCGGAAGCATCCAAGGTGTGACATCCAATGTGGTTTGGATTATTGACCAATACAGACAAATACGGTGCGTCCTTCAATATCGCATTGTCCTGAGAAAAAACTTTTGAATCTAGGTACGAAGCAGGAATTCCAAGTACCTTCTCCTTGACATAATTTTTGTTGTTGTTCAACGCATTAAAAATGTACGATTTGATTTCGTCTTGTTCCTTTTTTACCCAACGCATATTTCTTCGTTTTAGGGTACAAATTTCGGTAGGTTTCAACCTAACTACTATGACGAAAGTCAGTAAATGAAAGATTTACACGAAATAGTATTCGTCTGAGTTTTCTTTGATTTTTAGAAGCGTTTCGCGCACTTCTTGAAGGTCAAATGACGTGACCAATTTCATGCGTTGCTCCTTGAAGTGTCCAATTCCCTTGAAATAATTGGTGTAGTGACGTTTCATTTCGACAACGCCAAGGGTCTCCCCTTTCCACTTTACACTCATTTCCAAATGTTGCAATGCTGCATCAACGCGGTCTTGTACACTAGGTTTGTCAAGGTGCTCGCCCGTTTTTACAAAGTGTTTGATCTCGTTAAACACCCACGGATAGCCAATACTAGCGCGACCGATCATCACACCATCAACGCCGTACTTGTTTTTGTATTCAACTGCTTTCTCAGGTGTGTCGATGTCGCCATTTCCAAAAACGGGAATGTGCATGCGTGGATTGTTCTTAATCTCTGCGATTAACGTCCAGTCCGCTGCGCCCTTGTACATTTGCTTTCGGGTTCTTCCGTGAATGGAAATTCCTTCAATACCGACGTCTTGCAATCGCTCAGCGACTTCCACCACGTACTTCGTATCATCGTCCCAACCTAAGCGTGTTTTTACTGTCACAGGTAACTTCGTCGCCTTCACAATTTCGGCGGTCATTGCGACCATTTTAGGAATGTCTTGGAGAATTCCAGCACCAGCACCTTTGCACGCTACCTTCTTTACGGGACAGCCATAATTGATGTCGATGATATCCGGATTTGCCTGTTCTGTTAGTTGCGTCGCCTGAATCATACTGTCGATGTCAGAACCAAAAATTTGAATTCCAACTGGGCGTTCGTACTCAAAAATGTCCAATTTCTGAACGCTTTTTGCCGCATCGCGAATCAATCCTTCCGATGAAATGAACTCCGTATACATGAGGTCAGCGCCGTGTTGTTTGCACAACGCACGAAAAGGTGGATCGCTTACATCCTCCATCGGAGCAAGCAATAGCGGGAAATCCCCCAGTTCTATATCACGTATTTTTGCCAAAATCTTTTTGTTGAGCGCTGCTTACTTCAATGTAGTTGGGCAGACATAGTTTGTTTTTTCGATCCCTGTATTCTTTATCGCTCCATATCCACCAGCGACATCAATCAATTTGGTAAATCCCTGCTGCATCAGCATAGAAATCGCAATCACAGAACGGTAACCACCTGCGCAATGAATGTGGTATTCGGTGTTCTTGTCGAGTTTATCGTAATTATCCTCTAAGAAATCCAACGGTAAATTTTCAGCGTTCACGACATGTTCCGAAGTGTATTCTCCCGGTTTTCTCACGTCGATAATTGTTGCTTCATTCGCAACTCCAACTAGCGCATCTGCACTGATGGAGGTAATCGTATTCAATTGATTTCCACTTTTTACATAGGTTTCAATTCCTCCTTTCAAATAACCAATGGTGTTGTCATAACCAACCCGCGATAAACGCGTTACCGCTTCTTCCTCTTGTCCTTCTGGAACGACCAACACAATTTTTTGGTGGATGTCTGTCACCAACGCACCGACCCACATGGCAAACGTTCCGTTCAATCCAATAAACAAAGAGTTTGGAATAAATCCTTTGATGAAATCGGCTTGTGTGCGTACGTCCAAGATCAATGCTCCATCGTTTACTGCTTGGTTGAATTCTTCCAGCGACAATGGTGTGTTTCCTTGCTTCAACACCTCATCGAAGGAATCATACCCTTGTTTGTTGAGTTGTGCATTTTTCGGGAAATACTGCGGTGGCGGGGGAATGTCCGTTGTGACTTCTTTTATGAACTCTTCTTTGGTCATGTCCGCGCGCAACGCATAATTCGTTTTCTTTTGTTCACCCAATGTTCCAACCGTTTCAGAACTCATGTTCTTTCCACACGCCGAACCAGCACCATGCGCTGGGTACACGGTAATTTCATCCTGCAAAGGCATAATTTTATTTCGAAGTGAATCAAACAGCATTCCAGCCAAATCATCTTGCGTCAAATCCGATTTAATCGCCAAATCTGGTCGACCAACATCGCCTAAAAACAAGGTGTCTCCTGTAAAAATAGCCGTTTCCTTTCCGTTTTCATCAATCAACAAATACGTCACTGATTCGGGTGTATGTCCCGGTGTGTGCAACACTTTTAACGTCACATCACCAATTTTAAATTCCTGATAGTCTTCGGCGATGATGGCATCAAATCCAGTTACAGCCGTTGGACCGTATACAATCGCTGCGCCTGTTTTCTTCGCTAAATCGATATGCCCCGAAACGAAATCTGCATGAAAATGCGTTTCAAAAATATACTTGATTTTCGCACCATTCGCTTGCGCCATTTCAAGGTACGGTGCAGTCTCTCTCAATGGGTCAATTATTGCCACTTCTCCCTTGCTCTCAATGTAATATGCCGCCTCTGCTAGGCACTTTGTATAGAGTTGTTCTACAATCATACGCTTATTTCTTAGTACAAATATCGGCTATATTTTAGTTATAGCCCAAAATCGCCCACAAAGGTAAGACAATATTGGTGGAGATGCAATCTAGTTTTACACGATCGGCCTCACTATCGGCTAGGGCTAATGAAAAATGAAACGAAACCAGACCATCTGTTTAGCGCTCCAACGTGTATTGGGTATAAGAAGTTTTTGTTTAATTTGTAGCGGTTATAAGTAAGTTACCAAACATTATGAAAAAAGCACACATTCCTTTAATTTTTATACTGATACTCGTTTTTTCATGTTCAGAGAAAATTGAAAAAAAGGATTTCAATTTTACGCTCTCAAAACCCTGTATGATTTTAAATTATGAACTGGACAATACAATTGAGGGTAGTTATATTGTGGTAGAAGAATTTGAAGTTAAAGATTCTAGCATCTTCATTAAAGATGAAGGAAGTCTTTTTTTAGATTCTCTGATAACTGAAAACTGGGTAATCGGATGGGGTAGCAATAAACCCTTATATGATGCAGGGGTAGAAAATATTAGACAGATAAAAAAAATTGCATCTAAAAATGGTAAAATATATCTTGGAAAACTAAAAAGAGGAAACGGCTTTCCCAGTAAAAATCAAAGAATCGTTTTTTGGAACACTTCACCTTCTGGGTTTAAAAACATTGTGAAAAAGCCTATAATTAATCCTAAAATATGGCCTCAATTTAGTGGTGAAAGCATAGGTTTTTCATCCGTTGTATACGATAGTTTAGTAAGAAAATGGGTAATGATAGTACATGAGTGTGACACCTCAAAAGTACAAATATATGCAGCTATTTCGGATGATTTAGTCAACTGGGAAGCAGCAAATGGGGGTGATCCTATATTAACTCCATTTGATTTCGAAAAGTGCATTTGGGCTGGAAGAGACAAAACAGGCAAAATCAAACAAACTCCATATGTCTCTGACATTGTTCGTTATAACAATAGGTGGTATATATTTTTAGACGGGTATAGCGCTGATGGGAAAAGACATATTGGAATAGCAACGTCTGACTCATCTTTGCTCGGGCCTTTCGAAATATCTAAAAACCCTATCCTATCACCAGATCGAAAAGGTAGTTGGAATGATGAGTCCGTTTTTTACGCGAAAATTGAAAAATATAAAGATGGATTTATTTTGTTTTATGATGGAAGAAATTCCGAAGGGCATGAAAGAATAGGAATGGCTTTTTCAAAAGATTTAATTAAATGGACTAATTCGGTTAAAAACCCTGTATTAGATCAGCATTATGGTTGGAGAAGTGCCATCGGTTGCACAGAACCAAACCATATTGAAATTAGAGGTGACAGTATTTTGCTAATGGTAGCAGGTGTTAAGAAATTTAAAATGGGGGCTTGGCATCATTATGTAACGAAGAGAATGTATTTAGATAAATCAGGGAATGTTGATGATGCTCAACTCGGAGTTTACCTTTCTACAAATGGTGGTAACACTTTTACACCCCATATCAATAACCCTATCTTTGTAAATGATTATTCTAACAAATATGAAAATGAACACATGGGAGGGAACTTTGAATTAATACAGACTGACACAGCTGAATACATAATTTATCAAGTAAAATCATCTTATGACGGTTTAAAGTATAATATATTGTTAAGAATGCGGAGTAAGAAATAACCTTTTGAAATCGATTAGACAGCTCCGCTAAATTAAACCACGTGTAAGTGGTTGTGATGCTTTTCTTCCCATTCGAGGGTCTCTTCGCATTACCCAGTTTCTTTGCTAATTCAACTGAATGCGTGTCGAATAAGGTTCCTTCTCTTTTTCTCAGGCTTCTTCCAATGATGCCAAATTCACCAAACAGACACTGTCTAACAATTCGCGCGTAGCAGCATGCCCTCCTCCACTCCTCAGTAAAAAACATCACCTGTCTTACTGATCTTATCTCCTTAATTTCGACTTCCGTACTTTCCGATAAAGTGCGCTAATCTCATTTAAATCATTTGATTTTATTCAAAGACAAATCTGTGAATCTTGCAACATCTATCCAAAACTGTGCAACACCATTGGCTTTTAAGTTCATCACCTTTGTAAAATAAATGAATCACTCACAATTTAAAATATAATCAACATGAAAGAAAATGAAAATCAAACGTCCGATAACTTGACAGCAGAACGTACTATGTTAACTGGAATGTTCCGCGACAGAGAGAGCACAGAAAGTGCTTACAACACATTGCAAGAGAAAGGTTACGCAAAAGAGGACATCAACTTAGTAATGTCTGACGAAACGCGTAAAAAGCATTTTACTGACGGAGTCGAAGAAACTGAAATAGGAACCAAAGCTGCCGAAGGTGCAGGAAAAGGATCTGCAATTGGTGGAACTGTTGGTGCCATTGTAGGCGTTATCGCTGCGATTGGAACAAGTGTGGCGATCCCAGGACTCGGAATTATCATTGCTGGTCCTATTGCTGCAGGTTTAGCAGGCGCTGGTGCAGGTGGTATTACAGGTGGAATCATTGGAGCACTTGTCGGTTCAGGAATTCCTGAAGCACGCGCCAAGCTGTACGAATCAGGAATCAAAAACGGAAACATTGTAATTGGCGTTCGTCCGCGTAACGAAGAAGATGCCAACTACTTTGAAAACGATTGGCGTTCGAACAAGGGAGAAGAAATCTACAAGTAAAATTTCAATTATAAATAACAACTAAAAAAAGACAAAATGAAAAGAATTAATTCTATTAGAGCATCATGGTTACTGTTAAGTGCTGTTGCAACAGTTTTGCTGATTGCTTCATGCAACGACAGCCAAGGACAGGAAGACACAAAAGAAATCGCTGAAGAGTACAACGATGAAAAATTTGACGAGAAAGCAAACGAGAAAGATGCACAATTCCTTGTCAATGCAGCTGAAAGGAACCTGAAAGAAATCAAGTTAGGAAAATTGGCTCAGCAAAAAGGAACATCATCTCACGTAAAGGAATTAGGGAAAATGATGGAAGAAGGGCACACGAAATCGCACAAGGTTTTAATTGTACTTGCTAAAAACAAGGACATCTCAATTCCAACCTCAATCACAGAAGATACAAAAGATGCTTACTCAAAACTGGATAAAAAATCAGGAAAGGATTTTGACAAGGCGTATGCTGAAATGATGGTAGACGGACATGAAGATGCCATTGAATCGTTTGAAAAAGCATCGACGGATCGCTCCGATGAAGAGATTAAAAATTGGGCAAGATCATCACTGCCTACCTTGCGTAGTCATCTTGATCACTCGATTGAATGTCAAAAGCAATGCGATAAAATGTAACACAATTTAAAATTAGAAAATATGAAAAGTGAAAATACAACAAGTGTTGCAGTGGAGTCATCTCAACTTATGAGTTTGTTTGAAGATCAACTGAAAGACATTTACTGGGCTGAAAATGCATTGGTCAAAGCTCTTCCAAAAATGATTGAAAATGCCTCTTCGAAGAAACTAACTGATGCATTAAAATCGCATTTAGAAGAAACCGAAAAACAAGTGGAACGCTTGAAAGAAGTTTTTGACTGCATAGATAAAAAGCCTGTCGGTAAAAAATGTGATGCAATGGAAGGTCTGTTGAAAGAAGCTGATTCTATCATGGAATCATCTGAACCAGGCGCGATGTGCGATGCGGGAATTATTTCGGCTGGACAAAAAGTAGAACACTACGAAATTGCAACCTACGGAACACTTTGTGCTTTTGCAAAAGCATTGGGCGAAGACGATGCTGAAGCATTGTTGCAGGAAACTCTTGACGAAGAAAAAGTGGCTGATATCAAACTCTCTGAAATTGCTGAATCGATTAATCGTGAAGCAGCAGGACAAGCTGAATCAAAATAAGTTCAGAAGCTGCAACAACTTGAAAACGTGGATAGTTTAAAACAAAGCATCATGGGAAATATAGTGTATTTATTCGCTATAGTTCTGGTCATCGCTTGGGGAGTAGGCTATTTTGTCTACAGTGTGGGAGCAATTATTCACGCAATCCTAGTGTTAGCAGTTATCGTTGCATGTGTTAACAATTACATCATTACTGGTAAGGATTACACCAGAAAAATAAAAACAAATAACATTAAATAAGAACAATATGAAAAATGAAGAAACAATTGAGGCGTTAAACGCACTCATTACGATCAACAACGATAGAATTGAGGGATACTCAACAGCGTCAAAAGAAACGAAAGAACTCGATTTGAAAATCGTGTTCGCACAGTTCATGGCAACAAGCCAAAAATGCAAACAAGAATTAGTTGCTGAAGTAAACGCATTGGGTGGTCAGGAAACTGAAGGTACAACCACATCAGGAAAATTCTTCCGAGTGTGGATGGATCTTAAGGCGGCTATTACAGGTAAGGATCGCAAAACAATTCTCAACTCTTGTGAGTTTGGAGAAGACGCTGCAATTGAGACGTATGATCACGCCATTGCGAATGAGTCAGAACATTTAAATACAGAACAACTTTCTATGATTGTCGCTCAGAAATCATTAATAAAAGGTGATCATGAGCATATAAAAATATTGCGTAATGCAGTCGTAGACGCATAGATCATTGAATTGATTATGTGTGATAATAGTGTCAGGGAGGATCCTTTAAGGTTTTTTAGATGGGCAACGGTAATTAGGTAATATGAAACTTGAACCTATTCTAATCTTCTATTCATGGACAAGGAACGGGCAAACGAGCCCAATACCCCCTATCCTTTAACGGACTTTCCCTGACATTTTATTTTATTGATTACTAGATAACTGAACAACATGATACTTCAATTAGATCCTTCACTCTTAGTAGAAACCCCTTTGGGCACAGGGCAAGCACTTTTCGTTATCGACTACGGGATGCATCAAAATACCTGTTGGGTAGTTACACTGGTAAAAGACGGAAGCGTAAAACATTTTGATTGCAACGATATAATTTTTTCTACAAACTATACCTACGGCCTAAACCTCATAGAAAATAAGACCGCAGATACATAGTTCGTAACAGCTATTGAATCCACTACTCCTACTTTTTCCAAACGGGCAGACTTCAGACAACAGGCCTCCTTTATTAAGACCTTCGATTGTTACGCTGTCCAACTCCAAATTTTTTATTATTTTAAAGAATTCAGTTCTCGAATGAGATAAGAAGTACCTAGGGATGCTAAAAGCTACCCCTTATATTAAATATTAACCACTGAGTTCAGCTTAAGCAAGAGAATTACTACATTTAACCATAAATTTACGGCTCAGGCTTAAAACGATTTAATAAATGGATTTATACATCACCATTGGGATTATTGGGATTGGTATTTTTTTGTTTATCAAAGATGTATTTAGTATTGATACCACGTCAATACTCATCATGGCGTTGTTCATTGTTTCGGGCGTTCTCAACCCCGAAGAAGGTTTTTCAGGCTTCAACCACCCTGCTACTATTACCTTGGGGTGTATGTTTGTCGTCAGCGGTGCCATTTTTAGGACAGGACTCATCGACGGATTGAGTTCACACATCATCCGAATTGCCAAAATACACTTCATGTTCGCATTGATTGTATTCTGTACCATTTCAGCTGTATTTTCTGCTTTTGTCAATGATTCCGCCGTTGTGGCCATCTTAATTCCCATAGCGCTTTCGGTGTGTCGAGATACTGGAATTGCGCCGTCAAGACTACTTATCCCGATATCGTTTGCTGCTTTGTTTGGTGGCACCTGTACATTGATCGGAACTTCAACAAACATCTTGGTCAGCAGTATTGCTCAAAAGAATGGTTATGCACCTTTTGGAATGTTCGAGTTTTCATTGGCGGCGCTGTGTCTTTTAGTGATAGGATTCGTTTACCTCATCGTCATTGCGCCCTTGTTGCTCCCGAAAAGAAAAAATGAAAATGAAAAAGTGTCTACACCTGAACAATACATTGCTGAAGTAGTTTTGCTCAAAGGAAATGACGACATCAATAAAACAGTTACTCAAGCTGACATTTCACAAAAATATGCTTCCAATATTGTTTCCATCATTCGCAACGGAGAAGCTATTTCAACCTTTGACAGTGATACCAAACTCGAAGAAAACGATCGCCTTAAAATTATCATCGGTCCTAACAGGCTGAGTTCGCTAAAGTCAGATCGAACCTATGCAATTTCAGGAGATATGCAAGTTGATAATCAAGATTTCACGCATAAACACCTGTACGAAACGCTTATCCCCGCTGGTTCATCTCTCGCAGGAAGTACGTTGAAGGAAGTTAGTTTTAGAAATGTCTATAGCTGTACAGTGCTGGCAATTCGACAAAGAAATGAAATGGTGGAAAACAACATTTCGGAAGTGACCTTAAAAGAGGGCGATTTATTGATGATTTACGCCTCGGAAGATGAAATCAGTGAATTAGTAGATACGAAGTTGATCATCGTCTTATCGGAACATCAAGAAAAGAAAGTCAACTACAAAAAAGCAATCCCTGCATTAATTATTGCCGTGGGCGTTGTGACCGCCGCCGCTTTGGGGATCACCTCCATCTTGATTAGCAGTATGGTCGGGTGTTTGTTATTGGTCACCACAACGATCATCAAACCCAAAGAAGCCTACGATGCCATTGAATGGAAAGTGATTTTCATGTTGGCTGGGGTCCTTTCGATGGGTACGGCATTGGAAAAAACGGGCGGTGCAGATATCATTTCTGAATTTGCGTTCAGTAACTTAGGCGACCTTGATCCGAGAATTACACTCAGTCTCATATTCTTAATTACGTTTTTGTCCACCAATGTTTTATCCAGCAAAGCAACAGCAGCGCTAATGGTTCCGATTGTACTAAGTCTAGCTACCACCATGGAAATCAGCGAAAAACCATTTTTAATTGCGGTAATGTTCGCTTGTTCCCTTACCTTTATGACTCCAGTGAGTTATCCTACCAACACCATGGTCTACGCTCCTGGCAATTACAAATTCAACGATTATTTAAAAGTCGGCACCCCCTTGAACATCATTATTTGGATTGCCGCTTCGTTTATTATTCCACTCTTTTTTCCCTTTTAGATTATGAAAAAGATACTTAAAAAATTGACAACGTTCACCGAGGACTATAAGAACAAGGAAGCCATCATTTTGCGCGATCATTTAGCCATGGAACGTACGAAACTGGCCAATGAACGCACATTGCTTTCGTACATCCGATCATCGCTGTACCTTGTCTTAGGAGGCATTGCCTTTTTGGGCATGAAAGATTTTGAAGAAATCCGTTCCATGGGTTATTTCTCACTTTGCCTAAGTGTAATTCTTCTGATCATCGGTGTATTTCGCTTTCTTCAGTTAAAAAAGCACATTCAACAAATTTACGAGCCGTATTTTCGGGATGAAGTGAAGGGAGAGGCACAGGAATAAAGGGATTTTGTTTAATTCTTAGGATACAGGTAAGCACTATGGAACTGACTACTCTAATACCATACTCAAAATTAAATTTGGAATAAATACCAATAATAGGTACTTTTATGAAAACACGTTGTTATGAGTAAAAACACATCAATTACTTTAGGTAGCTACTTTGATCAATTTATTCAAAGTATTCTAAGAGAAGGCCGTTATAAAAATGCAAGCGAAGTCGTACGAGCAGGGTTGAGATTACTGGAAGAGGAGGAACAAAAAGTTATTGCCTTACGTCACGCAATAGAAGAGGGCATCAATAGTGGCATTGCCGAAGACTTTAATCCAGAAGAGCATCTTAAAATGTTGAAGTCAAAAAAGAAATAAGTGGCAAAGTATAGGTTCACAAACAATGCCGTTAACGACTTAACCGAGATATGGGAATACACCGTTGAAATATGGTCTGAAAAACAAGCTGAAAAATATTACCTATTCATACTAGACGCTTGTTCAGAAATTGCCAAAACACCTCAAAAAGGAAAAGAATACAGCGAGATCTATCCAGAACTAAAAGGAAAGCATGCTTCAAAGCATATAATTTTCTATCGTGTACTGGAGGACAAAACAATTGAGATAACAAGAATCCTGCACGAAAGAATGGATCTTGCAAATAAATTAACTCGGTAGCTACTGGAAGTAGCTACGCTACTTGCGTTGGGGCTGAAGAAACAAACCTAGTATCCCCACTCCGCCGAGTTAAGTCCAAAAACCTGTGAATCTTACAAATCATTTAAACAATCCTACAACGCTTATTGCCTTCTTTCAGTGTACGTTTGGTTTGCACTAAAGTGCTTAAGCAGCACAATAAATATGACCTAAAAATGAAAGCAATTAAAAATCTAGCAGCCATCGGAGTTGTTGCATTAATGACATCTTGTGCTACCAGCATCGAGTTTCCAGTTTCAGAGTCAACACCAGCGGCAGACATTACTGTTCAGACTAGAAAGCAAGGAAAGACAAATTACCTTGTCACAATTACAGCAAAGAATCTTGCAGCGAGTGAACGTTTAAACCCATCGAAAAAGAATTATGTCATCTGGGCAATTTCAGAAGCGGGCGTTATCAGAAATGTAGGCCATTTTACCCAAGTAAATGCAGAAAAGGCTGTCTACAATGCTTCTTTCCCTTACCAACCTGTTGAAGTGTTTATTACAGCACAAGACGAAGAAGGATCGTGTTATCCAGAAGGTACTGAGATTTCAAGGGTGAAGCTTTAAAACAGACATGACTGGGTATAATGACCTAGTGAGGTTAAGCTACTCTGCAGTCGAGCGAAGAAAAGAAATCCTTAAAATCTATTTAACCTCGTACACTAACGAAAAGGTTTTATCATCCACCAATGACACTCCCTTGTTGTGAAGATTAAGTTCATTTAATGGCGGTACTACTGGTTTGGTGATAGCTATGTCGTGTTTAATCGGTGTGGAATGCGAGTTTGCAGAAACAAACGTCTCACATTCAGTGTGCACCACTCGATCGATGTATTCATATTTTACCACCGTGTCAACGATCTGTTTTTCTATAAAAACCGTATCGGCAATCGCTAATTCCATGTTTTTATGCTCGGAAACAGGCGACTGCCCCGATTGGATAAATAGAAATGAAAGTATAAGCGTAGCAGCTACTCCAATGACAGCTTGATACAAAGGAATGGGGATAAATAGTCCCGATTTCTCTTCAGCGAGTTGCAAAGGTTTGGGATCTAAATCTTCCAGCATTTCCCGCGTCTCATTGATTAAATGACGCTGCAACTCAAACTCCGCTTGTGTCATCTGTTCTAAAACAAATGCACGTTCAGCATCACTCAATTCAGTGAATGTTTTTGTTTCCACAAGTTCCAATAACCATTGTTCTTGTTCATTTAAAAAATTATCCATCTTAACTCATTTTAAAAAGTGATCCCTCATTGGAAGGGTTAAATTCTTTTAATCGCTCGGTGATTATCTTCGTTGCGTAGAACAATCGCGATTTCACAGTTCCTTCTGACATACTCGTTATTGCTGCTATTTCCTTGATGCTTAGTTCTTCCATGTAGCGCAAAATAAATGTCTCCCGATGATGCTCTTCTAGGTTTGAAATCGCTTTCCCCAGCACCTTTCTAAATTCTATTTTATCTAAATTATTCTCGCTCCAATCCGCATGTTCATTCAATTCAAATTCATCATCGGATAAGCGTTGATTGATTGGTTTTCGAAACTCCGTTTTGCAAAGATTACTCGCAATGGTAAACATCCATGGACTAAATTTTCGTTGTGGATTGAACTGTGCATGCCTTTCCAAAATTCTAATAAACAACTCCTGAACGAAATCTTGTGCCTGATCCTTATCTCCCTGAAACATATAAATGAAGAAACCAAGTGCTTTTTTGCCATAGCGGGAATGCAATTCAGTCAATGCTTCATTCCTTTTTCTCGTTGCAAGCAGTTGCACAAGGTCTTCATCCGTTAAGGAGTGTGTTTTTTTACGCATCAGCGACATCCACTTTATTTCGCTTACAAATAACTTTTAATCTCATCCAATCGTCCGTTTCTTTCCGCTATTAACAGGAGTAATGTATGAATTTCATTCATTTTAACCGTCTCTTCGGTGAGTTGATAGTGCTTGTACAACTTAATCATCGATCCAAAATAAGCATCATCCATCGCAGCGGCGCGCTCATCTGCAATATGTGTTGAAACCTTTACCTTTAAATAATCCAGCATATATTTTTTTTCATAATTGCGGCGGATAACACTCAGATTATCAAAATTCTCTTCGCTGTATTTAAATGTTAAACCCGTGTCATACAGATTATTGACGATTGAATCATTCTGCCACCACTCATACATATGACCTGATGAATAAACGGGAATTCCCTTGTCATTCTTGAGAAAATGGAAATACATTTCTGTAGAGTTGTCGTTTACCTTATCGTATTTAAAAGTTGGTAATCCAAGTTTAGCACAGATGCGCTCACAATATTCCAGTCTTTTCAGCAAGTGTGTATTCAGAACAGTGACATCCTTTCTAAAGTTTAGTCCATACTGAACAATCCAAAGTGGAAATGTGTTGTTGTCACCATTAGAAAATACGATAGCGTTTTCATCCAATCCGGCTAGCACATTGTACGCCCAATACAACAATCCGGGTGGATAAGAATTCGCTTCATACAATTTCCTTCCCAGTTCTTCCACTTTTGCCTGATTGCCGTTAATTTCATACATAGCAAGCAGACCGTCATAAATCCGAGCATCATCGGGATTAATTGCATGCGCTTTGAGCAAATATTTCTGATACACCTCATCCGACCCCGAACCATCAGGACCAACACTGTTCCAGGCCATTATATAATTCCCCTCAAAAGTTTCAGGGTTATTGGAGTAGGCCGCTTTTGCAACCACCGCACTTTTCTCTAAGTACTTTTTGTGATCTTCACTTCCTGGTTCCGAAAGGAGTCGAATCATTCGTGTGGCGGTATAATAATTCAACCATGCGTCTACATCTTTTGGGTGGGCGACTGTTTCCTTCTCCCATAAGTTCATTTGTGTTTCGTACCAACCTATTTCATGCTGTACAACAATAATGCTGTGTACCTTTTCTTTTTGCTGAGCGTATAGATTCCCTACCAGGCTCAATGCGATAATTCCAATTATTTTTTTCATCGTTTCGTTTAATTTTAAGAAGCGGTGCACCACATTCTGATTAGTTTACTTGACAGTACTACTCAAAACTTCGGGATGGGTTCATGGAAATGGATGATTTTTTTTTAAAATGGGTTGGGTCTGTGGTTGGTAGGAAGCGGGATAAAAAGCAAGTGGGAGAGCGAAGGATTTGCACCTCATCATGTGTTAGAAACACGAAATTTTTGTTTAAATTGTGGGCTAAACAAACTTAACCCATCTAGCGGAGCCATCGGAACAATCAAACCCCCTTCAACGCCTCGTTAATCCGTTCAATATAATTCAGCAACTTCTCTCGTCCAAACTTTGATTCAGCGGAAGTCGTGAACACTGGTGG
This sequence comes from uncultured Flavobacteriales bacterium, assembly GCA_937876195.1. GTDB lineage: Bacteria > Bacteroidota > Bacteroidia > Flavobacteriales_D > Crocinitomicaceae > UBA4466. Next base: position 189,951 of record CALEIK010000024.1, on the reverse strand, counting down.
CAATTCCTCCCAATATTTCAGCATTTCTTTTTTGTACTTTGCCAGGTTTTTTTGCAAGACCGTACTTGATAATTTGTCAATCTTCGTGAATACCATCGAAAAAGCAATGCCTTTCTCACCGCACCAATTCATGAATTCTAGGTCAATTTGCTGGGGTTCTAAGCGCGCGTCAATCAACACGAAAACATTCAACAATTCCTCGCGTTTGGTCAAGTATTCGGAAATAAATTTCTCCCATTTCGCACGTGATGTCTTTGATGCTTTCGCATAGCCGTATCCTGGTAAATCGACCAAATACCATTCCTCGTTAATCAAAAAATGATTGATCAATTGCGTTTTTCCAGGTCGTCCAGAAGTCTTCGCGAGTTTGTTGCGCTCGGTGATCATGTTAATCAACGATGACTTCCCAACATTCGATCGGCCAATAAATGCGTATTCTGGTTTGCCGTCTTTTGGACATTTGCTAATGTCATCATTTGAAATGACGAATGCTGCGGATTTAATCTTCACGTGACTTTAATTTTGCACAAAGATAGAGTTTTAACATTTTTTCCAAGTATTTTAAAGCTGTTTCGCTTACATTTGTTTTTACGTCAGTAAATCAAAGACCATGAAAAAATTCATTTTCGTCGCTTCCCTTGGAGTTATTCTTAGTGCTTGCAGTACAGATGTTGCTCCTGAAAACACTCCAGAAACAGAAGAAATTGCAACAGCCGAAGTGCAGCCAAACCAAGTATTAACGATGGAAATCGACGGAATGGTGTGTCAAATGGGTTGTGGTGGATCGATTCGAAAAGGATTGAAAGCTACAAACGGTGTCGCTTCAGTTGAATTTGACTTTGAAGAAGAACGTAAAACAAACATCGCTAAAATCGCTTTTGATAAATCCATCGTAACGAGCGAACAACTGATAAAAGTAGTCGCTGACTTAAACGACGGTCAATTTTTAGTAGGAACGGTTTCTTTCGAAGATGTTTCCTTGCCAGTGAAATCAAACAAAACATCAGTTAAAGACGGAGACAATTCATCTAAAGTCGATGTTTCAAGCTCAACAATTAAGTTCCCAAATCTATTGGACGTCTTTTCAGGATTGTTGAAATAATTAGTTTTTTACAGCTCATCTATCTGACGAAAGTCACATAGAATTCCATTTTACATGAAAATCCATTACCGCGAATTAGGAGAAGGAAAACCATTGGTCATTCTGCATGGCTTATTTGGCTATTCGGACAACTGGCAAACCCACGCCAAAAAGCTGGCAGATTATTACCGCGTTATTCTAGTTGATTTGAGAAATCACGGTCACTCGGATTGGTCGGATGAAAATTCGTATGAACTGATGGCTACCGATGTTTTTGAACTCTGTCGTGATTTGCAACTGCACAACTTTATCCTGCTCGGTCACTCCATGGGAGGAAAAGTCGCGATGCATTTTGCGCAGGAGCATGAAAACTTGATCGAAAAATTGGTCATCGTTGACATTGGAATGAAGGAATATCCCATGCACCACGAGCACATTCTTGCAGGAATTCATTCGGTAGATTTGCCCAACATAAAAGCACGCAGCGAAGCGGAAGCACAAATGAGCGCACACATCGACTCGGAAGGCGTGAAACAATTTCTCTTGAAAAATTTGTACTGGAAAGAAAAAGGTGTGTTGGCGTGGCGCATGAATGTCGACGTACTCGAGAAAACGATGCCGAATATTCTAGCCGCCGTTCCCAGCAAAACCGTGACAATCCCCACGCTTTTTATTCGAGGTGAACTGTCGAATTACATACTTGACGAAGACATTCCAGCACTTGAAGATGTGTTTATTGACAGTGAAGTCGTGACCATTGCAGACGCAGGACATTGGGTACACGCAGAAGCGCCTGCTGAATTCTTGGAAACGCTCTTGGCGTTTTGTCTTCGGTGAAAAACGCTGATATATGGATTGCTGTCGGTAATTCACAAAAGAGTGAACAAAGTTGGGGTAATTTTAACCGCAAAGGCGCAATAAAAAAATGGAAAACGTCGACTGGAAATTAAGAGCAACATCCGAACCCAACAATTGTGAAACTGGCAAAATAAGGACGCAACGTATCAAAAGTCGTCTTTTAGACGACTCCTTTGTGTACTTTTTTCGCCAACTCCATTTCAATATCCTTGTGCCCTTTGTGGTAAAATCAACCGCAAAGGCACAAAAAAAATAGAAAGCGTCGATCGGAAATTAAGAGCAACATACAAATCCAACTATTGTGAAACTGGCAAAATAAGGACGCAACGCATCAAAAGTCGTCTTTTAGACGACTCCTTTGTGTACTTTTTTCGCCAACCTTCCGCCTTAACTTAGCGCCTTTGCGATTAAACTTACCCCAACCAACCCGTACTGCACCATATTGCGTCCAAATACCGTAACAAATTTTGCTTCGGCGCGTTTTTTGATTAGGTTTGATCATGCGCATTCTTACATCCATATTTCTTTTCATTGCCGTTGCTTTTCAAAGTAGCGGTCAGGTCGTATTTGATAAAACTAGCTTCGATTTCGGCGATTTAGAATCGTATTCCAATCGTTTTGTCGACATCGTGGTGACCAACAAAGGAAACAAGCAAGAATGGCTGTTGAGCGTCAAGAAACCGATGGAAGTGGTTTACATTACTTCCAAGCCCATCATCGAAAAAGATAGTTCTGTCATCGTGCGTTTGCAAGTCAATCCCAAGCAAAAAGGGCGATTTAACTACGAAGTGAACATTTTCACCAGTGATCGCGGCGAAGCGACTACGATTAAGCTGTCTGGAAATCTGCGTGAAGTTGAACAAGACAACATGAGCGCGTTTACGGATTGCCCCGATTTCTCGGAACGACCTGGAGGCGTTAATCCCAACAATTTCGATTTGACGGTTGTCACCATTGACAAAGAAACCAGAGAAGAACTGAGCAATTCATCCGTCACGATGATTCAAAACGGTCAGGCTGTTTGGGAGAAGAAAACGGATAAAAAAGGGAAAATCAAAGCAGCGTCTACGTTGGGATTAAGCTATTTCTATGCAACGCACCACGGCTATTTTCCCGAAGAGCTTGGCGCATACGTTAACTTCAAACGCAACTATATTGTCGTTGAATTGTCGAAAGACCCAGCCGTTGGACAGCCAGTTCCAGTGCCTGTCATTACAGATACCTTGGTCGTTGAAGTGATTCCAGAGCCTGAGATCATTATTGAAATAGAAGAAAAATTGGAGGAGAAATTAGAATCATCGATTGATACTTCCTATTTGGCTGAATTACCCCCAGCGTTGACTGATTTGGACAAAGACAATTTTGACGAGGAATATTTTAAACCTGTCAACGTAGTCTTTGTGTTGGATGTTTCTTCTTCGATGAAAAACGCCGATAAGATCGAATTGATGAAGTATGCCCTTTTCCAATTGACCGAAATGTTGCGCCCGCAGGATAAAATGGGGATTGTGACTTATGCCGATGAATCGCGCGTACTGCTTAAATCGACTTCTGGCGCCAACAAAGACGAAATTAAAACCGAAGTCTCTGCGCTCAAGGCCTTTGGTTACACAGCAGGAGGAGAGGGAATTAAATTGGGCTTTAAGGAAGCGCACAAGAATCACATTTCGGATGGAACAAATCACGTCATCATCATCACCGACGGTGCGTTTAACAGAAATTCCGACGACTACTTAAAAACGGTGAAGAAGTATTCCAAAAAAGGCGTAAACCTGTCAGTGGTTGGGATCAAGAACAAAGATGTCGATGAAGCCAAAATGCGCGAAGCAGCTGAGTTGGGAGGTGGACATTACGTGCCGATCTTCAAGTTGGCGGATGCGCAAAACAATCTTCGTCAAGAGATAAGACGATTGAGTTTTATTGGCAGGTAATTGTTACGAAATCATTTCCAATTATGTTATTAAAAATGTAACTTCATGAGCATGGAATTGAGTTTGATGTAAAATAATTGTTGTAGGTATTCAACCACGTTGCGGTTGTTTCATGCTATTACTTTACTTTTTTTCACCGCAAAAATGTGGTGTTGATCAAATTCAATCCCTTCGGGATAAAGACAATTATATTTACCCAAGCTAAAACGAAGTATACAAAAAGCCCGAAGGGCTTAAATATGAATAACAGCAGGTGTAACCTGTAGGAACAACCCCGAAAGGGTTGAATAAAAACAGTAAAAGATGAGCACCTATACCCAAATAATCTATCAAATTGTATTTAGTACAAAAAGGCGAGAGCGTGTACTTACCAAAAATCACAGAGATGAGTTATTCAAATACATCTGGGGGGTACTAAAAAATAAGAAATGTCATTTGTATCGAATAAATGGAGTTGAGGATCATTTACACATCGTTACTCATCTGCATCCATCAGTTTCATTATCATCATTAGTAAAGGACATTAAAGTATCGAGTTCTTTGTATATCAAAGAGAACAATTTATTTGAGAAGTTTACAAGTTGGCAGGAAGGGTATGGCGCATTTACATACAGCATAAAGGAAAAAGACCGATTGATTGAATATGTAAAGAATCAGGAAGAACATCACAGAATAAAAACCTTTAACGAGGAATATATTGAATTGCTTCATGAACATGGAATTGAGTTTGACGAAAAATACTTGTTGTAGATATTCAACCACGTTGTGGTTGTTTAATGCTATTACTTCACTTTTTTCACCGCAAAAATGCGGTGTTAATCAAATTCAATCCCTTCGGGATTAAGACAATAATATACTATCGAGCTTAAAACCAATTAGCAAAAAGCCCGAAGGGCTTAAATATGAATAACAGCAGGTGTAACCTGTTGGGACTGCAGGTGTAAACCTGTGGAAACAACCCTGAAAGGGTTGAATAAAAAACACTAAAAAATGACCTAAACAGGAACTAAAACAACTGAAGATTGGTGAAAAAGAAGGCTACAGAAATTGGACATTACGTGCCGATTTTCAAATTGGCGGATGCGCAGAACAATCTGCGTCAAGAAATTAGACACTTGAGTTTTATTGGGAAGTGATCACATTTCTCTCCCCACATTTACATAATTCACTGAAATCATCCTCAGATATAGTTTTAAGGCGTTGAAAACCTTATATTTGTTAAGGAAGGCGAGTATTCGATCAACAATTTCATTTTTCATTTGCATAGCGCAAGTTGAGATCAGGTTCTTGTAAACATATTTCATTCTTACAATTTTCTTTAAGCTTATTAAGCCCCTGATAAAATGAAAAAAGAAATCCGTAAAAATAAATCGAAAATTGAGCCCTTCCCTGTCGTTGCGATTGGAGCCTCTGCTGGTGGTTTGGAAGCTATGACGGCTTTGTTGAAAGTGCTACCTCCCAACACTGGAATGGCGTATATCTATGTCCAACACTTGAGTCCTGATCATAAAAGTTTGCTTACCTCTATCCTATCCAAGATCACAAAAATGAAGGTTCAGGAAGTTGAGGACATGGATCACATGGAACCAAATAATGTATACATCATTCCACCGAATAAAGGAATTGAGGTCACAAATGGGCATATTCGACTACTTCCATATTCCACAAAAGTCCCTGCCATCTCCATTGACGTGCTTTTTTCTTCCTTGGCGCAAACGCATAAAGAAAATGTAATCGGAATTATACTATCTGGTTATGCGAGTGATGGTGTTGCTGGATTAAAAGCAATCAAGGATGCGGGTGGAATTACCTTCGCCCAAGACAGCTCTGCTCAAGCTGACAGTATGCCAAAAGCAGCCATCGCATCTGGTAACGTAGATTTTGTGCTTTCACCCCAAGAAATTGCGAATGAGCTAACACGTTTCAAGTCAACCAATTTCACAAAAGCCCAACCGGCAGAAGATCGACACAAAACCCTAGAGAATACCAACTATGATATCAATACCGTTTTCGAACTTCTCTTAAAAAGATATGACGTTGATTTTAGCCATTACAAAGTGGCTACAATTAAGAGACGCTTGGAGCATCAGTTACAAGCGCACAATATAAAATCGTTAAAGGAGTACGTTGAACTCTTGGTACAAGACGATAACGAATTGGAAATTATTTTCAACGACTTTTTAATCAATGTGTCTAGTTTCTTTCGCGATAAAGATGCATTTCAATACCTCAAAACCACCCTTTTCCCCAAACTGCTCAAACAAAAAACTCAGAATGAAACACTGCGGATTTGGATTCCAGCATGTTCAACTGGGCAAGAAGCCTATACGATTGCAATCATTCTAGCAGAATTGCAGGAAGGAAAGGATGCAAAAATTCCTATTAAGATTTTCGCGACAGATTTGAGTGCAAATGCAATTAAGCATGCACGCTTCGGAGCCTATTCTTCCGACGACGTAAAGAACATTCCGAAAAAGCACTTGGACAAGTATTTTACGTTAAAAGGAGATACTTACTTTATTGAAAAAGAACTACGCGAAATGTGCGTTTTTGCACCTCACGATATTTTGAGAGATCCTCCGTTTTCTAAGCTTGATTTTATAAGTTGTCGCAATGTTTTAATCTATTTTGACACCCTAGCACAGAAAAAAGTATTTGCAACGCTTCATTTCGCATTGAATCCAAATGGTTATATAATGCTTGGCAATGCTGAAACTGTAGGGACATCCTCCGTGTTATTCACTCAAGAGAATACAAAATTCAAAATTTATTCGCGTAAAAAAACCGAGGGCAACAGAAGATTGAGTGAACTTACACCACGCTTTCCACTTACAAATTTGTCCGATGAGAAAATGATTCAACCCATCAAAAATTTAAATGTATATCCTGCGGGAATCGATTCTGCGATTGACTCGGTTTTATTGACGAGGCATATGCCTGCATGTGTAGTGATCAATAAAGAAATGGAAATACTCCAGTTCAGAGGTCCAATTTCAACGTTTCTCGCCCATCCCTCAGGTAAAGCAAGCTTGAATGTGTTAAAAATGACCCGTTCTGAATTTACATTTGAATTGCGCAATGCCATCAATAAGGTGGTCAAAACAAATCAACCCATAAAAATAACCGATATTGAAATTCGGGTAGATAGCTTTCTAAAAAAGATGGCATTTGAAGTGTCGCCACTAAAAATTGACAAGGAAGAACCCTTGTTGCTGATTGTTTTCACGATCCTTGAACACATTGAGAAATATTCGGACGACGATGATACAGGAAGTGATATCATTACAAAGAAAGACCAACGCATAAAATCATTGGTAGAGGAGTTAGGCAAATTGCGCTTGGAAGTAAATGACATTTTGGAATCACAGGAAAAAACGTACGAAGAATTGCAAGCGGCGAATGAAGAAATTGTTTCCACGAACGAAGAATTCCAAACATTGAATGAAGAATTGGAAACTTCCAAAGAAGAAATTGAAGCGACCAATGAAGAACTTATAGCTGCCAATCATGAGTTACAGATTCGCAATGAACGTGTAACGGAATTGAATGAATATTCCAAGGCAATCATTGCAACAATCCACGAACCCATGTTGGTTTTAACCGATGAATTTGATGTTTACTCGGCGAATGAATCCTTTTACAGCACATTTCACGTTACCAAGGAAGAAACCATCGCAAAATCCTTTTTCGCTTTAGGGAATAAACAATGGAATATTCCTGAGCTTCAAAAAGCGTTAACGAGTATTATCACAAAGGAATCAAGTCTCGATAATTTTGAAGTAATTCATACTTTCCCAGGTATTGGTGAGAAAGTTATGTTATTGAATGCCCGTTTAATCATACAAAAAGCGAAAAGTGAAAAATTGATCCTTCTCGCAATTGAAGACATTACGGATCGCGCAAAATACTATATCAAGGAAATGTATGCGAATAGCCTGATTGAAGCCAGCCTTGACCCATTAATTGTTATTGACACAACCGGCAAAATAACGGATATGAACAAGGCAACATCCGACATTATGGGTGTGTCGCGTGAAAGAATAAGGAATTCTAAATTTTTCGACTATTTTACCGAATCAAAAAAAGCAAACGAGGTTTACCAACAAGCTTTTCTCAACGGTACAATAACGAACGCTCCTCTTACTATTCTCCATACAAATGGCAAACTCACAGATGTGCGATTTAATGGCTCCGTCTATAAGGATTCACATGAAGAAGTGCATGGCGTTGTAATGGTAGGTAGGGATGTTACCGAGCAAAATAGAATTACTGCTGCTTTGGCAGAGGCCAACGTTTTCGCTGAAAAAGCAAAAAAACAAGCAGAAAAAAACACCCTCCTTGCAGAAAAAGCAATGAAATCCAAACAATATTTCCTGTCCAATATGAGTCACGAAATACGTACACCAATGAACGCTATCCTGGGTTTCACAAAAGTGTTGCAAAAAACGAGTCTTTCGGAAAAACAACAAGAATACATTGACGCAATTAAAGTAAGTGGCGACACGCTTATTGTGCTTATTAATGACATTCTGGATCTTGCCAAAGTGGATGCAGGTAAAATGGTTTTTGAAAAAATACCTTTCAATTTGACAGAATTATTAACTGCCTTGAATCATATTTTTGAAAATAAAATTGTAGAAAGCAACCTAAAGCTCACTAAAGTTTATGACGCTAAAATTCCAGAAGTTATTGTTGGTGATCCCGTCCGATTGCGTCAGATTCTCTTAAATTTAATAAGCAACGCGATTAAATTTACCGCGGAAGGTGAAGTTAAAATTAGCACTAAAATCATCCGAGAAGACACAAAAAATATAACGATAGAGTTTTCTGTTTCAGATACTGGAATTGGTATTCAGGAAGAAGAACTGAAGAACATCTTCAACCATTTTGAACAAGCATCAAGCGATACCACAAGGATTTATGGTGGAACAGGATTAGGTCTTGCGATTGTTAAGCAATTAGTAGAAAATCAGGGTGGGAAAGTTGAAGTGAAGAGCAAACGAGGAGAAGGTTCAACATTCAGTTTCAACCTGAAATTCTCAAAATCAATGACGAAAGTTCGTAAAGAACGAAAGGCAACTCAAGAGAAAGCGCAAACAACAAGCATAAAAATACTTGTTGCTGAGGACATGGCACTCAACAAACTTTTATTAAAGACAATTTTAGAGGAATACAAATTTCAATACGATATCGTTTCGAATGGTAAGGAGGCTATAGAACAACTGAAAAACAATCGGTATGATCTTATTTTAATGGATTTACAAATGCCTGAGATGAATGGATTTGAGGCAACAGAACATATTCGTAAAGTATTGAAGTCAACAATACCTATCATTGCCTTATCCGCCGATGTTACAACGGTGGACATTGAAATATGTAAAACTGCTGGAATGAATGATTATTTAGCTAAACCGATTGATGAAAAATTGCTGTACGCGAAAATTATTGAAACGCTAGACAACGAAAAGTCGAAACAATAAAATTACACTACGTGTACTGCAGGTTCTAACAATTTAAACGTCCCTACTTCTGCGTTCATTTCTGCCATAGCACCAATGGGAACAGTAAACTTATGCTTAGTATGACCAATTTGAGCGCCGTAAAAAACTGGTTTTTCGAATGTCGAAAAATGCTGTTCAAAGACTTCTTCTAATGCAAACGATCGGTCGGGTTCTTCAGCAATGCATTTTCTAAACGTTCCTAAAATTAAACCGCTGATCTTGTCAAAAACTCCTGCTAATTTCAACTGTGTCAGCATACGATCAATGCGGTAAGGTTCTTCGGCGACTTCTTCCAAAAACAAGATCTTTCCCTCCCAATCTGGTGCGTATTCTGTGCCTATCATACTGCATACAATGCTCATATTTCCACCTACAAGTTCACCTTGTACACTTCCTGTTTGATACGTAATGATGGGTAAATCACCTTCTCTATTCTGATAATGCACCATTTCACCTTTCATCAGCAATTGCTGAATGTAATCGACGCTGTAAGCATTCCACGTTGAATTGCCCCCAGGTCCATGAAACGTAATCAAACCAGTTTTCTGCGTAATCGCATTTAATAGCGACGTCGGATCACTGAATCCTATGATGATTTTCGGGTGTTGTCGAATGCTCTCAAAATCTAAAAATTCCAACATGCGAGCGCATCCCCACCCTCCACGAAGAAAGAAAATCGCTTTGACCTCATCGTTGCAAATCAGGTCCATAAAATCTTGTGCGCGTTGCTGATCCGTTCCAGAAAAATAACCTACATTTTGGGCAATGTTCTTGGAGAAAAGTGTGTTGAACCCCAATCCTTCCAATACGTTTTTAAACTCGGAAACTTCGTCGGCGGCTATCATCCCACCTGCAGGCGCACATACCCCAATGGTATCTCCCAAACGCAACGCATTCGGATACCGTTTAAGTGGAATTTCTCTTTGGTGAAGTCCAGAAAAAGACAAAGCGGAAGCTCCTGCCACCGCTGTGCCTAATAATGGTATAAAACTCCTTCGACTGATCTTGTTCATCGTCAAAAGATAAGGATAAAATTGAATCTATTGTACCACTGGTTTCAATCCTCTCAATCCCATGTCGACAGGGTAATCACCAGCTGCTGGTTCGTAAAGCCCATCTTGGTTATCGTCGTACCACTCAAAACTTTGGTTGGTAGAAAGGTTTAAAACAACAACAATGTCAGACGTTTCAGTTCCGGTAATTGTAAACGGTACATCAAAATCTCCTGTCACCACACATGAACCCGCAGGAACTGGTGATGTTGCAGACAGTGGATTTGGTACAGTGGTTGCTGGCGCTTGTCCCTCATAAACAAATCCGAGTGATTCAAATCCCCAATATCCTTGTAACTTGTTTGCATTGATGGTAACCGTTTCATTCTGAATCATGTAGTTGGTGATGAAGGTGTTAAATCCAACAAAGGATGCCAAACGTCCTGTATAATCAACTCCTGAAAAGCGGTAGTCCAAATCAAAGTTCTGATAGGTCAATGAAACGCGCATCCAGTTGTATGTATCTGCAGAAATACTACTCAACGGAATTTCTAGAAATACTTCATTGTCCCCTTTGACAATTGCTTGATCAAAATTAACAGCGTTCCCTCCTCCAGCTGTTGTTTCAGGTCCGTGGTAAATAATTTCACCATCTCCTAATTGTGTGAATTGATTTTGCGCTAGCTCAATGTAATGTGCACTCATCGCATGGAACGTCGGTGTCTGCGCAGAGTTACCCGCTGGAACTATCGCTGGATTTCCAAAATTGTCCAATCGTGGCATCGTTGGATCAAAATGCAGTTTAATGATCAATTTTGGCCCTGTCTCCACTTCCCCTTCCTCTTCCACTTCCCCTTCTTCTTCTGGGTAAGTACAACTTCCGTCATCTTTCTTTGCGCCCACATTGTAATTCGTTGCTAAAGGATCTGTGCATCCTTTCTTTTTACAGCTGACCATTGCGATTGAAATGATTGCTAGTAGGAAAACTAATTTGTTCATGGTTGATTTTTTTGGTGAAATTAATTGATTTCTCTTTTGAAACGGAAGAAACTTACTTTTAGTGCCCTTTAATTTTCACATTGCACAAGCAGTGTACTAAAAATTGACACAAGCAGCTATACCATCACTTTTGAAAAGAAAACGCGATTTGGGTCAAGCTGTGCCTCTAAGATTTCGAAAAATTCAGCGCGTTTTTCTTCGGGAATACAATCGGTAGGGAAATGCAATTGCAATCCTTCAATGTAATCAAAATAAATGCTTTGTTGGTGTTGAGACACTTTGCGAAGTCCACTAAAATACAGCACTGTAACTTCTCTATCTGCTACAATAAGTGCCTTGGACGACAATCCAACTCTGAATGCGTTGGTCGAGAATCCAACAATCGTAAAAATAATATTGTCCACTGCTACGTACGCAAAAGCAAGCGCTGGCATCCATGCTTCCGGAGAAACCTGATAAAGGGCAACACCGACAAATGCATACACGACAATTTCGAGAATCAGATACGTAAGGACACGTTTTTTTCGAGTACTACTTGCTGGTGCATTCCACTTGAATTTTTTTTCTTGTTTCACCAAGCGAATTCCCATCCATCGTTTGATTGATCTCCGCAGATTAATAACGAGAATCAATAATCCTATGCCAAGAAAAACTTCCTCTCGGTAGGGCATTTCAGCACCCGTGGTTCTTAAAAAAGTAAGTGGTAAGTCAAATCCAACAATAATGGTTACTAGCATTGTTGGGATTAAAATGAAAGCTAGCAACGCATTGATGAATCTATTCATTCGGAATCATTTTAAGTTTGGTCTTAATCTCAACGATTTTGTCCTTTGCGAAATCTACTTTTTTCTCCACTTCTTTTTTCAACGAATCGGCTCCTTTGCTGTTGGCGAAAAAACCAAGATTGTTCTCCAATTGAATGATTTCCTTTTGGTATTTGTCAATGTCTTTGCGCAGATTAAACTTCAGTTCCTGTAATTCTCTACCTGCATTTGGACTTGCTTTCAACTGATCAATCTTCGCCTCAAACATAATTTGATCCTTCTCTGCACCTTCCATCTTCAACGCTCCATAATGCGCATCCAATGCTGATTTGAACGCTTTGAATACAGCATCTTTGTCCTTCATCGGCACCATTCCAATCGCATTAAAATCGGTAGCAAAAGCTTTTAAATCATTCAATGCAGCCTTTTTATCGGTACCCACTTTGTACGATTCAATGGCTTTTATCAGCTCCTGCTTTTTGACCAAGTTATCGACAAATTGTGCGTCCTTTTGATCAAAATGAGCTTGACGACTCGTGAAAAATGCGTCACAAGCTCCTCTGAACTCTTTCCACAGTTTCTGCTCGTGCTTAACGCCTGCGTGCCCAATTTTCTTCCATTGCTGTTGCAATCGTTTCAATTGATCCGCTGTTCCTTTCCAATCGGTAGAATCTTTCAAGGCATTCGCTTTGTCAATCAGTGTTTTCTTTTGAGTTGCTAGTTCATTGTACTCTTCTTGAATCGATCCGAAAAACACCTTCTTCGCTGCAAAAAACTCATCGCACACCGCTCTGAACTCCTTCCACACGATTTCATTCTCCTTCCGCGGTCCAAAACCAATTTTCTTCCAGTTGTTTTGAGTTTCAATCACCTTTTTGGTCATGTCCTCCCAAGCCTTTACTGAATCATTGGCTGCTAAATCAGCAATCAACGCACGGGTTTCTTCAACAAGCGCCTGTTTTGCTTTAATATTGTTCTGCTGCTCTGCTCTGCGATCGTCGTAATAACGATTGATTTTATTGTAAATAGAACGAACTTCCGTCCAATAAGCTTCTTTCAACTTCTCCCACTCTTCATTTGGAACAGGACCGATATCTTCCCAATCGTTTTGAAGTTGCTTCAATTGCGTTTCAGCTTCCTTAATGGATTTCAATAGATTTACCTTCTTCAATTCAGCAATAATTGCCGATTTTAATTGAAAATTTCGGTGAAAATCATGATCCTTAAGCTCCTTGTAAATCTTAATGTTGTAGAAAAAGTCTTCCAACAAGCGTGAGTACTCACTTTGAATATCATTTCGTTTATCCCTTGAGATATCGCCAATTTCTTTCCACTTATCTTGGATTTCATTCAGTGCAGAAAATGCTGCACCAATGTTCTCCTCGGTAGAAACGACTTCTCTCAAACGCTTGATCAATGCCGTTTTCTCTGCTAAATTTTTTGCTTCGTTGGCATTTCGCTCCGCAACCAACACTTTCTTTTTTTCCTTGTACGCAGTGTACAATTCATAAAAAGTTTCTTTCAATTGATTAATCTCCTCTTGCTTTTCAGCAACAGATGCATCAACCGGCTCGCTTTTTTCCTCTGCGACTAATTGAGCAACTTGAATTTTACGCTCTTCTTCCAATACAAAATCCTCGAGTTTTGATCTCAATTCATTTATATCGCGACTTACAGACAACAAGTCTTCGTTCGCCGTAAGTGTGTTTAGTTCTTCTATAAAATTCACGTTCTCCATGTTCGTCTATGCTTAGCTTATTGCATGCACCATCTCAAAGTTGGTCAGTGCTACAAATTTTTCAATGCGTTTTTCTAAATCCGCCTTCGTAATTGTCATTAATCGTTCAGTTCCAAATTTCTCTACACAAAACGAAGCCAACGCTGAACCGTTAATAATCGCACGTTTCATGTTCTCAAAAGAAATATCGTTGGTGCTTGCCAGGTAGCCCATAAATCCTCCTGCGAAGGTGTCTCCAGCTCCTGTTGGATCAAAAACCTCTTCTAGTGGCAATGCCGGTGCAAAGAACACGCGTTCTCCTTCAAACAACAACGCCCCATGCTCACCTTTTTTAATGATCAAATATTTAGGTCCCATTGCGCGAATCACTTTGGATGCTTTCACCAATGAGTATTCTCCCGACAATTGACGTGCCTCTTCATCATTGATGATCAAGATGTCCACCATAGAAATCGTTTTCTTCAAATCATCCATCGCAATGTCCATCCAAAAATTCATGGTGTCCATCGCAATAAGTTTTGGTCGCACTGTTAAACGCTCAATCACTTGCGCCTGTACCTGTGGACTTAAATTCCCCAATAATAGGAAGTCTGCTCCTTGGTAATGATCTGGAATAATTGGGTCAAAATGCTCCAACACGTTTAATTCTGTTACCAACGTATCACGAGAATTCATGTCATTGTGGTATTTTCCTGACCAAAAAAATGTTTTCTCACCCTTTTTAATCTGTAAACCATCGATGTTTACATTTCTATCTTTCAATTGATTCAGCATTTCTTCTGGGAAATCTTCTCCCACGACTGAAACAATGTTTTGCTCATTATTGTAAAATGCTGCTGCTAGGGCGATGTACGTCCCTGCTCCACCAATAATCTTATCCGTTTTTCCGAATGGTGTTTCAATTGCATCGAAGGCAACTGATCCTACTGTAAGTAAACTCATTTTTTTGTTTTAAATCAGGGAGCAAAGATAAGGAATACTTATTAAAATGGCTCATTCTCAACAATAATTAGAACTCCTAGCGGAAAATTGCATTTTTCTGCAAAAACTATTCTTCAAAAAAGTAACAAATCCCAACAGCAATGCGTTAATAAGTAAACAATGTCGATGTCACTAGCTGGCTTAGATCCAATAACTTTGTTACATGTCCAAAAGAAGGCTTCTTCGTATCGCCAAATGGTTTACAGGAATTATCCTTGGGCTTGTGCTATTGATTACGGTCTTGCTGTATGTTTTCAAAGATGATATCTGCGGTTTAGTCATCGATGAAGTCAACAAACAACTAAAAGCAAAAGTCTCTGTATCTGATGTTGACCTTGCGTTTTGGGGGTCTTTCCCAAGTCTTTCAGTGGATTTCAAAGATGTCTTTATTCAAGATTCGTTTGAAGGATCAACAGAATTAGATACGCTGATTTACTCGAAGCGGATTCGCCTAAAATTCAACCCGATGGATCTTTGGCGAGAAAACTACACCCTCAAATCCATTGAAGTTTCCCCAGGAACCCTGCAGTTAAAAGTCGACGAAGAAGGGCAGAACAACTTTGATATATTCGCTGAAAAGACAGACACGCTGGAAAGCAGTGAATTTGCATTAAAACTTGAAGAAGTCGAATTCGAAGATTTCCATTTTTCTTATGTCAACAGAGCTATTGATCAGGAATACTTGACCAAAATTAAATACATGTCGTTGGTGGGAGACTTCAACTCTTCGGCGTTTACCGCGACTGCAACAAGTGACTTGCACATCATCGCGGCGCGGAGTGGGAAGATAAATTTGGTCAGTGACAAACCAGCTCAATTAGACATCAGCGTGAATGTCGATAAAAGGACTTCCACAGTCGATATTCCTCAATCCACCATTTATATTTCTGAACTTCCGTTCGACTTCATTGGCAATGTAAAAAACGAAGGATTTCAATTTCGCATAAAAGGCAAAAACATCAGTATTGAAGATGCAGTGAACAAGCTTGCCATGAAAGAGTCGGAAAACGTCAAGCAGTTCAGTGGAAGTGGACTTTTATTGTTCGATTTATTCATTAAAGGAACCGCCAATGCTATACAACCTGTTGATGTTGATTGCAATTTTGGTATTAAAAACGGGTATTTGAAAGAACCTATTTCGGGCATTGAAATTCGAAACGTGCACGTGGATGGTGTATATTCCAACAAAGGAGGAGCAAAACATGAGCACCTCACCTTAAAAAACATTTCATTTTCTACCAAAGGTGGCCCATTTAAGGGCAATTTGACCCTCACCGAGTTTGCGCACCCACTTTTCCAAGGAAATGCAGATGGAGCATTGAATCTTGAAGTCATTTACTCCCTCTTCAATATTCCCAACATTGATCGATTGGATGGACAACTCGATGTCCACACAGATTTTAGAGTGAAAGGTCAAACGATCGATGAAAATGTAAACTACGAAATCCAAAAATGTGACGGTACAGTTCAACTCACTGGAGTCAACCTACAATTAATTGACGATAAACGCGTCTTTGAAAACATTGATGGACGTTTATACTTAAATGGCAACGAAGCGGGAATTGACAATGTAAGAGTGCGTGTAAAACGTTCTGACTTTAATCTAAATGGTGTCTTTAAAAATATCGGCGATTACATCAGTAAAAAGGGAGGTCTCATCGCTGACGTGAGCATTTCTAGTAAAATCATTCACATGGAGGACCTTGGAACTGAAGCAAAAGCAGACATTGTACAGCGCGAAAGAGCGTACATTTTGCCGAACGACGTTTCTGGAAATATGTTTGTCGATATTGGAAGTTTGAAGTACGACGGTCATTCGTTCAATGAGATTTCAGGAAACATGGCTGTCAATCAACGGAATGTGCATTTTTCAAAAATATCTTTAAAAACTCCTGGTGCCGACGTTTATGGCTCGTTGACCATCGATGAAAGAACGCCTGAAATTTTTCATGTATCAAGTCAAATCGTTTCGGACAACATCAATTTCACACCGCTATTTAAAGAATGGGATGATTTCAAACAAACCGTCATCAAAAGCTCCAATATAGAGGGTACAGCAAAAGCCAGCGTTACGTTTGAAGCACCGTTCGATTTACGGTCAGGGATTATTTCGAACGCCATTGTTGCGAATATTGGTATTCAAATCGACAACGGTCGACTGAAAAATGTGGAGACGTTTAACACCATCATCGAAAGTTTAAAGTCATCTAGCTTAAAAGCTGTCATCGGAAAAGCCAACATTGATGCTTTTGGTAGCAAATTGAAAGATCTGCGGTTTGATCAATTGAAAAATACCTTGGTCATTAAGAACAGCGTGTTAACCATTCCGCAAATGTCCATTGCTTCTTCAGCGTTGGATGTCGAAGTTTCTGGGAAACATACGTTTGACAACAAAGTGGATTACCGATTTGGATTCCGATTCAAAGACTTAAAACGACCAAAAGAAAGTGAGTTTGGTGAAATCATCGACGACGGCACAGGATTTAGAGTATTCATGCGCATGCACGGTCACATTGATAATCCAACCATTGAATGGGATAAACAATCGCGCAAAGAAACAACCAAAGAAGAAATCGAAGCGGAGAAAAAGAATGTAAAATCGCTCTTGAAATCGGAATTTGGGTTATTTAAAAGCGATACGACTGTGCAACAATACATTCACGAAAAAAATCCTCCGAAAGAAGAACTGATCATGGAATTCAATCCTGAAAAAACAGTCGATCCTGTCATTGAACAGAAAAAACCGAAGAAGGACACGAAAATAAATCGCATGTTGGAGAAACTCAAGGAAGAATCTGAGCAGGAAAAAAAGGAAGAATTTGAAATCGAATTTTAAGTAACGGTATCAGATTGGCAAATTACAGATTGCAGATTGATTTAATCTCGCTTCGTCCGAGATCTCTAGAGAAATCGGGCGAATTTGTAATCTGCAATTTGCCAATTTGTAATTTATAACACACATGTCTGAAGGAAAGATTGCAATTATTGGTGGTGGAGCTGCTGGATTTTTTGCGGCAATTTCGGCAAAGGAGCATCATCAGGAAGCGGAAGTGGTGATTATTGAGAAGTCCCAAAAACTACTTTCTAAGGTCAAGGTTTCTGGTGGTGGGAGATGCAACGTCACGAACGGCTGTGTGAACATCAATCAACTGGCTGCTGCTTACCCACGAGGAGAAATGTTTCTGAAAAAGGCGTTTGGAACGTTTTACACACGACATGCAATGGAGTGGTTTGAATCGCGTGGTGTTCCGCTTGTCACACAAGAAGATAACTGTGTTTTTCCTGTGTCACAAAACTCTCAGAGCATCATCGACTGCCTCATGGGTGAATGTCAACGATTGGGCGTAAAAATTACCACAGGTAAAACCGTAAAATCGATTATTTCTATCAATGATGGAATTGAACTGACATTTGATGAAGCTGAAAAAATCCTGTTTGATAAAGTCATCATTGCGACGGGCGGTTCTCCGAAAAAATCAGGATTGACATGGCTAGAAGAATTGGGACATACCATTGTGGATCCCGTTCCTTCTCTGTTTACATTCAATATGCCCAATGAAAGCGTACGTGAATTGATGGGCATCGTGGTGGAAGAGACAAAAGTCAATGTTCAAGGAACAAAACTAAAATCCGATGGTCCGCTGCTGATTACACATTGGGGGATGAGCGGTCCTGCCATTCTGAAGCTTTCAGCGTTTGGCGCGCGCATACTGAGTGAAAAAGATTACAGCTTTAACATTCAAGTCAACTGGGTGAACATTCAAAATGCTGAAATAGTACAAAATGAACTAAAAACGATTGTTCAGGAACATGCACACAAGAAACTAATGAACTATCGACCTTATCTCCTTCCCGATCGCCTGTGGCAATTCTTACTGGAAAAATATGAATTTCCAAAAGATCAAACATGGGAGAATATTGGGAAAAAGGGAATCAATCGCATGATTGAAATGTTGACCAACGATGTCTATCAGGTACAAGGAAAAACCACTTTCAAGGAAGAATTTGTGACCTGCGGTGGTGTGAGCTTGGAAGATATTGATGTAAAAACCATGCAAAGTAAGGTGTGCAAAAATCTCTATTTCGCTGGTGAAGTGATGGACATTGACGGAATTACGGGTGGCTACAACTTTCAAGCTGCTTGGACGACAGGTTTTATTGCGGGGCAACTGAAGTGATTGACTAATTAGCTGATTGGCGAATTTGCTGATTGCTGATTTTGGATGAGTCCTCCCCCTTAGTCCCCCTCCAAAGGGGGAATTTAAAATTCTGCTTCGTAAGCGTAGGTGTTCGGTTTATTTATAAAGTATCAACTTAAAAGTTAAAAAAATAGTTTCGACTCGTTTCCCCCTTCGGAGGGGGACTAAGGGGGAGGACACGAAGTTAACCTCAAATTACACTATATTTACCCTATGTCCAAACAAACAATTGCCATTCTTGGTGGAGGTCCCGCAGCGTTGAGTTTTGCTGTCTTTATTGACACACAGAAATATGACGTCACCATTTACGAGAAAAACAAACAACTCGGACGCAAATTCTTGGTGGCTGGTAAAGGCGGATTTAACCTCACGCACTCGGAGGACATCGAACAATTCATTCAGCGTTACACACCAACTGAATTTTTGGAGAATGCACTTCGTTCTTTTACGAATATAGATCTGCAGTCATGGTTGAAAGAAATTGGAATTCCAACATTTATAGGAAGTAGCAATCGCGTTTATCCAGAAAAAGGGATTAAACCCATTGAAGTGCTGGACACCATCGTTGAGTTTCTTAAAAACAGAGGGATTCGTTTCAACTTTGAACATCAATGGATCGGTTGGGATGAAAATCAGGCTTTACTTTTTAAAAATTCTACTGCGATTAAAGCAGATAAAGTTGTTTTTGCGTTAGGTGGTGGAAGCTGGTCAGTTACGGGGTCTAGTGGTGATTGGCTAACCTATTTTGATGAAAAGAACATTCAAACAATCCCATTTGAACCGTCGAACTGTGCTTACCAAGTTGAGTGGGACACTACGCTTATTGAAAAACATGCTGGTGCGCCCATTAAAAATTGCGCGATTTCCTGTGGAAAGAAAACACAAAAAGGCGAAGTCGTTCTGACTCAATTTGGACTCGAAGGAAACGCGATCTATGCCCTAAGTTCAGAAATTAGAAAAGCATTTCTCACCGATAACGTGGCCCAAATTACGATCGATTTTAAACCCGCGCTTCGCCAAAAAGAAGTCCTCGACAAACTATCGTTATCGTGGCGCACTAAGATGGGTGATATATTGAAACACGACATTCGTCTCACACCAGCACACATTGACTTGCTAAAATCCATTACTTCCAAAGAAGAATTTCATTCCAAGGAGAAGCTAGCACGACTCATCAAAGCCTTTCCTGTCACCATTACTGGAGCGGCACCAATTGATGAAGCGATTTCTACGGTTGGAGGAATTGATCGAAGTGCTTTATCGCAATATTGCGAAATTCAAAACCTTCCAAATCACTATTGCATTGGCGAAATGGTCGATTGGGATGCTCCGACAGGAGGTTATTTGTTGCAAGCCTGTTTTAGTATGGGCGCATTTTTAACAAAAATGCTTTAGACTTCAAGATGTTAGGACTACAAGACATTAAGACTTGATCTTTTGAATCCTTTTTATGTCCTTGGCTGAATCCTCATTATTCGCCGATTTTTTGAATTCTTAAATCCTTGAATATTTAATTTATCTATCTTTGCCGCATGCAAAAAGAAGACAATCTTAAGGAGATCATATCTCACGCCAAGGAATACGGTTTTGTGTTTCCTTCCTCTGAAATTTATGATGGTTTATCAGCAACCTACGATTACGGTCAATTGGGATCTGAGTTGAAAAATAACATCAAATCTTATTGGTGGAAATCCATGGTGCAAATGCACGACAATATTGTCGGTATTGATTCTGCCATCTTCATGCATCCAACAACATGGAAAGCTTCAGGTCACGTTGATGCCTTTAATGATCCATTGATTGACAACAAAGATTCAAAAAAACGATACCGTGCGGATGTATTGATCGAAGATCATATTGAAAAGATTCGTCAGAAAATTGATAAAGAAGTTGAAAAAGGATTGAAGCGTTTTGGAGATGCTTTCAACGAAGCTGAATTTAGAGCGACGAATCCTAATGTATTGCGGAATGCAGAAAAAATCAAAGAGATTGAAGACCGTATGCGCGAAACGTTGGAGAACGACGATTTGGAAGGTGTCTATCAGCTGATCGTCGATTTAGAGATTTCCTGTCCATTGTCTGGTTCTAAGAATTGGACGGAAGTGCGTCAATTCAACTTAATGTTTTCTACTGAGCTAGGTTCTGTTTCAGGTGAATCAGCTAAAATCTATTTACGTCCAGAAACCGCTCAAGGTATTTTCGTTAACTTCTTGAATGTACAAAAATCAGGTCGAATGAAAATTCCCTTTGGTATTGCACAGATTGGAAAAGCATTTCGAAATGAAATCGTTGCGCGTCAGTTTATCTTCCGCATGCGAGAGTTCGAACAAATGGAAATGCAATTTTTCGTACGCCCTGGTGAGGAATTGAAATGGTACGAGTACTGGAAAGACATTCGCATCAAATGGCACAAGAAACTAGGATTAGGTGATGAGCATTACCGTTTCCATGATCATATTAAGTTAGCGCACTATGCAAATGCTGCCAGTGATATTGAATTCGACTTCCCAATGGGATTTAAAGAATTGGAGGGAATTCACTCGCGAACCGATTTCGATTTAAAACAACACGAAGAGTTTTCTGGAAAGAAACTTCAGTACTTTGATCCAGAAATCAACGAAAATTATGTGCCGTATGTTATTGAAACATCGATTGGGCTCGATCGAATGTTCTTGGCTGTATTAAGTAGTTCATATAAGACAGAGCAATTAGAAAACGATACCGAACGTGCTGTACTTTCATTGCCACCAGCTTTAGCACCCTATAAAGTTGCTATTATGCCTCTAACGCGTAAAGATGGCTTACCTGAAAAAGCACGAGAGGTCATGGATGCGTTGAAATTTGATTTCAACTGTCAATACGATGAGAAAGATTCACCAGGAAAACGTTACCGTCGTCAGGATGCGATTGGAACTCCTTATTGTGTTATGATCGATCATCAAACGTTGGAAGACAATACAGTTACTGTGCGTGATAGAGATACGATGAAACAAGACCGTGTTTCAATCGACGCATTACATTCCCTAATTGCGGAAAAAGTCTCGTTGACGCATTTACTAAAATAGATACTCGATAAACAAGGGATTTACGTTGCTAGTATAATCCCATCAGCAATACATCTCTTTCCCTAAAAAACCATCAATTAATCTTGATGGTTTTTTTGTGTCCAAAATTCCCAAAAAGGGCATTTCTAAGTAGTAGTACGTAGTGCCTTCTAAAGTTCTACTTAGCAGGTTCTACAAGCATTCTTCTAAATTGAACACTCCCCAGGGTGTTTTCCTTTCATGCGCTGATTTGTTGCCGTTACTTAGCCCTATAAATCAAAACACACACAACGATGAAAACGATTAACAACTTAATTAACTGCAAAATGAAAACAATTTTACTTTTAACCGCAAGCTCATTACTAGGAGCAAATTCATTTGGACAAAACGGAATTATTTGGACAAGTGTTTCAAATGAAAACGAATTAGAACTAATTCAATCTGAAGACAAAGTTTCTTCAAACAACTCAAGTATTCAATCATTGATTGATAACTTCAATGTACAATCCTTTTCAAAAGCACTTCCTAGCTCTAAAAAAATAGACTTACAAAAAGTGTATGAAATTACATGTGATTGTAATGAACACGAATTGCTTCAAGAAGTATCAAGAATGCCGCAATTATTTGTAGCTCCAGAAATTGGACCTCACTATTCTACATTATCATTGCCAAATGATTATTCAATGGAGTTCGCAACAGATTACGCACTCGATTTGATCAATGCTCAAGACGCATGGGATGTTACAACTGGAGACAATTCAGTTATCATCGCTGTTTCGGATCAAAATTTCTATGTAGAGCATGAAGATTTGATTGGAAAAGTTCACCACTATGATACAACAAATACAGCCAATAAAAATCACGGTACAGCGGTTGCAATTTCAGCTGCTGGAAACACAAACAATGGAATGGGAAAAAGCTCAATTGGATACAACTCTGAATTAGCACTTTATAGAATGCAATATAACGATATTCTAGTAGCTACTTATGCAGGTTCAAGAGTAATCAATATGAGCTGGTCTTCTGGATGTGTACCAAGTTCGTACGTACAAGGCGTTATCGACGAAGCCTATGAAAACGGTTCTATAATCGTTGCTGCTGCTGGAAACGGTGGAACATGTAATGGTCCAACTAATTTAGTATATCCAGCTGCTTGCGATCACGTAATTTCAGTAACCTCAATTGGGCCTAATGATAATCACGAGCGCATACCTGGAGATCCTTCAACTACACACCAACATAATGCTACTGTTGACATTTCAGCACCAGGATATGATGTTGCATTAAGTGGTGCACCAGGATGGTACTTGACAAGTAATGGGTCATCATTTGCTTCACCATTGGTATCAGGAACAGTTGCATTAATGTTGGCAATCGATCCATGTTTAACCTTTGAGGACATTGAAACTATTTTAACCGCGTCTGCAGTAAAAATTGATGCGCTTAACCCATCATACGCAGGATTGCTTGGAGCTGGAAGACTTGACGCTGGTGCGGCACTTGAATTAGCAAGTACATACCATAGTTGTGATCCTCCTGTTGAAGATCAGGACGTAGTAGGTGAAAACCTTCAGTCGGTACTTGAAAATGCAGAACCTATCGTTGAAGATGCAGAACCTGCACTTGAAAATACAACACCAACACTTGAAGGTGGACTTCCAACAGATGACGATGATGACACGGTTAGCGATGAAGATTACAACGACCATCATAAAGCACCTACAATGGAAAGTACAGCTGGATTAGAAGAAAATGAAGTAGTTCCTGCTGAATTGAGCATCTACCCAAATCCATCAAATGTTGGAGGTAACGTTACTTTGAAAAGTAATCAATTCATTGAAAGCTATGATTTGATTCAATTGAACGGTGGTGCAGTATCTCGCACACAAGTTGAAGCAACGGAAATAATAATAAGAAATTTAGCACCGGGTGTTTATATGTTAAAGATAAACATGTCGAGTGGAGAGACTAGATCAGAAAGAGTGATAGTAGTTTAATAGTTTAGTTGTGGTTAGGTTGATTTATAAAAGGGTTGTGGGCGTTTGCTCGCAGCCCTTTTATCATTTCAGCACCTCTGGCATTCTTTTCTTGAAGGCATTCAAGCGCGGAATGGAAACTGCTCTGACATACGAATCATTTGGATGTCGTTTTTCATAGTTCTGATGATATTCCTCCGCTATATAAAATGCTTTGAACGGTACTACTTCCGTCGTAATTGTTGAATAAGTCTTCTTTGCCAAGAGTACTTTTATTTTTTCATCAATAATTTTCTTCTCTGCTTCCGTTGAATAAAATGCAATCGATCTATACTGGGTTCCTCGGTCAGGTCCTTGTTGATTTAACGTAGAGGGATCGTGCGAATTGAAGAACACATCGACCAATGCTTCAAAAGAAACCACCGTTGGATCGTAATATACTTTTACGGCTTCTGCGTGTTTTGTCTTCCCCGCACTTACAAGTCCATAGGTCGGATTTTTCATTTCACCACCTGCGTAACCAGATTCAGCTTCGGCGACTCCCTCAACAGATTCAAAAACTGCCTCCACGCACCAAAAACATCCGCTCGCAAAATAGGCAGTTTGATATTTACTTAAACTTCTGTTGGTTGATGTTGTCTGCCTTTTATCTTGCCCACAGGCGTTTAGAGAAAACAGGACGACAAGTACTAGAAATAGATGTCTCATGATACGTTTTTGGGATTAGTACGATTTATTCATGACATCCTTACAGCTAGAATGAGAAATGAAGAATCTATTACAAGGGTTGCTCTTCTTTCGGTAAGAAATCACGCAATGCTTGAAATCGCTTGCGTGTTTCACTTGTGTACAAGCTGTCTTTATGTTCAAAGAGAATTTTACGGTAGTATGCAGCTGCTTTTGCTTTGTCCAACAACCTGTTTTCATAAATATCGCCGAGTTGGAACAGCGCGTCATCAGTCAAAATATCTGTGCCATGGTATTTAAGTAATTCTTCCAAATACGATACGGCTTTGTTCCACTCTCCTTGCAGCTGCATGGCCATTGACTTCTTTAATAAGATTTCATCGCCCAAGCTATGTGCAGGAAACTCATTCAATATGCTGTCAAACAAATAAAACGCTTCCTTGTAACGATGTTGCTCAATCAATAAATCCGCTTTGGCAAAATTGTACATCGCTGTAAAGTTGCTATCCAAGCCATAATTGTCGGTAATCAACAGGGATAACTTAATCGCATCATTCGCGATTAGCTTTGAAGTAGATTGCTTCAACACATCCAGTTGTGATTGCGCAAAATTAAATTCGCCGTCGTAATAGAAAATTCGGGCATTCTTAAACTTTGCTTCTTGACCTATGGTTTCATACTTGAATGTCTTATCGATTTGCATATACAACAAGGATGCTTCCCAAATATCGCCGTGCAACACGTGAATATCTGCCAATTGCATCTTAACCTCTGCCAATTGAACATCGGTAAGTCCTTGGAACTCGAGTGCTTCATTCAATAATTCAATGGCTTGTGTCGCTTGATTGGCATAGAACGCTTGAATGTACGTCATCTCCATAATTACCGGTAACGTCGTTCGCTTCTTGCCGTATTTTTCCAATACTGCTGAATAGTCTCGAAGTACTTCGCTCAATTCAGCCTGCGAAAAATTGCGCTGAGTTGTTACCTCTAAAAAGCTGACATTGAGGAGCGCATTTTGGGCGTACAAAAAATATCGACTGTCGGGACCCAGATCGACCACATATTTATATGCATTTCTTGCTGCATTATAGTCCTTGTTTTCGACACAAATAGCCCCAAAATCGTACACTCTAGCTCCTTGAGCATTGCTCCGTTTGTCCATGGCTTTTACGTGCACCAATGCCGCCGAGAAATTCTGACGTTGAATGAAGAGCCAAGTGAGCATTTCAGCGTAATTCAAATCTGCAGGATTTTTTTGTGTGCGTTCAATCAATGCATTTTTTAAGATCTCGTATTCTTTAGAATCCTCCACTGTAAAATCCACTTGTACTGACAGGATTCGTTGAACACTGCTCATGTATGCAGGGTGATAATCCAACAAATCCAAGTATTCGCCGAGCATTTTATCGGTATCTCCTTTGCTCCCGTAGTATTCAGCAAATTGAATGTTGAGCGGATATGAATTTTTCAGGAGCTTTCTACCACGTACAAGCGTAGCATAAGCCATTTCGGCATTTCCCTTGCTTTTGAAAGTTTTGTATAAATCAATGATGTCGCGTGAACTTGGTTGCAATGCATCAATTAAGTCGGTGTAAATCTGTTCGGCTTTTGCGGGGTCATTGTTATCTTCATAAAATGTTGCCAACAAAATGCTGTACTCTTGATCGAACCTGTTCTTACTTGCCGCCTTCTTTAGTAACTTTTCGGCTGTTTTAATATCTCCTGTTTGAGTTAAGCACTCGATGTACCTTGTAAAATTAAATTTCGATTCATCCTGTTCATAGAGCTTTTCATAGTAGATGATCGCCTTATCAAACTCTCCATTATTGTAATAGTGCTGCGCCAATTGCTGATCAGTCCCCTGCGTCCAACCTATGGTTGCAATAAAGCATGCTACTATAAAAATGAGGCGCTGAATCATAAATTGTCTTCTTTTTTCTCAACTAATTTAAGCGAAAAATCGCTCAGTTTATTGTGTAATTCTTTAAATGATGTTAAGCTAGCATCTTTTACGATGATAAGCGAATCCACTTTTGCTATCAATTTTAGTACCTTTTCTTCTTCTAACTGAATTTGGCTATCGTATTTTGAACGATTTCCTGCCTCATTTTCAATGTCTGATTTCAAGGTGAGTAAGGCGTTTTCTATGATTTCCGCATTTTCCTTTAGCAATGGAACCTGTTCTCTTATGTATTCAAATTCGACCATGTTTCTTGTGTAGGCATCGAGTTGAATTGCACGCTCTAGGGTCAATGTGTCATCGTTTAAATTTTGCCTGATGTTCAGTTTTGTCTTGCGCCCAAGGGTTACTGACATCTCCAACGTGTCCAATAAGGTGGGCTTTAATAATTCTGTAGATTGGTTGATTTCGCTAATCAGTTGATCAATTTCTTCCAATTGCTCCGTGCGACGAACATCTATACAAGAAATCAAACTGAGCATTAAAACGACTGTAAGCAACAATTTCATACTCATAAAGATACCAAGATCAAGAGCATTTCAAATTGAATTCTTCTTTTTTAGCAAAAAGGTCTAATTACATTTCTTAAAGATAACGTCTACCCTTCTATTGCTCTGGCGATCTTCTTCCGAAATTTCTGGTTTTGTGTACGGCGCCCTATTGCTGTAGCCCTTGTATGAAAGTCTTTTTTTACTGATTGAGTGATCCACTAAATAGTCGTATACGCGGTATGCACGGGCTTTCGACAACTTCTTATTCGGTTTGCAGCACACATGTCCACGAATGTGCGCGGTGACATGCTTGTTGACACTCAGAAATTTGTACAACTCGTCGAGTTCTTGGACTGAAGTTTCCATAAGAATATCCTTGTCACCTACAAAAAGAATGGACAATTGAACAAGGATCTCTTCCGCTGCAGTATCTTGAATGAATTGTTCTAATTCTGTCAATAGAGCAGATGGCTCCTCTTCAATGATTTCTTCTTCAATAATTTCTTCCACGATTTCTTCTTCAATGACCTCTTCAATAACTGGTGGTTCTTTCACAAAATGCACAATGGTCACTCGTCGAAACAACTCCTTTGAGTAATCAGCCTCAACAAAGGGAAATTCTTCTCCGTAAATATTTACAACAAATGATGTTGCGTTCGGATCAATACCTAAAAACTTGGTGATATTCGCGTATCGTTCATTCGCCAAACGAAAATTCAATTCTGTAGTTCCAAGTGTGTCAGAGTACACTGATATTTCTTGAATAGTCGTAGAGTCTGCTTTTATTAAAGCAGAAAGTCTGTTCAACTTATCCAATTGATCTTCTTTTATTTCGGAAGACAACTTCTCAAAATAAATATCTGTGGTCTGTAATTGCGCTGTGGCAAAGAAAGCTGAAAAAGTGATAACTAAGAGTGCAATGGTTTTCATTTCTGGTTGAATAGCTTGTTGTAACTTATATGGTTTTAAATCCTGTGTATTTATGTAAAACTTCTGGAATATTCACTCCATCTTTTGTTTGATGGTTCTCCAATAGCGCAGCAACAATTCTTGGCAATGCCAGCGCCGAACCATTTAAGGTATGACACAATTGTGATTTCTTATCTACATTCTTGAAGCGGAGTTTTAATCGTGTCGACTGAAACGTATCAAATCGCGACACCGAACTCACCTCCAGCCATTTATCTTGCGCCGCTGAATACACTTCAAAATCATAGGTCATTGCCGCTGCAAATCCTGTGTCTCCTCCGCACAATCTTAAAATTCGGTATTGCAATCCTAATTTCTCAAGCAATCCCTTTACGTGATCAATCATTTCATTGAGTGCTGCTTCAGAATTATCAGGATGTTCAATACGCACGATTTCTACTTTGTCAAATTGGTGTAAACGATTCAGTCCGCGCACATCCTTTCCGTAAGAACCTGCTTCCCGTCGGAAACAAGGTGTGTAACCGGTAATTTTGATGGAAAAATTTTCATCTGGCAATAGTACACCACGATACATATTCGTCAAAGGAACTTCCGCTGTCGGAATCAAATACAGATCATCTTCTGCGATGTAATACATTTGACCTTCTTTATCAGGCAGTTGTCCTGTTCCGAACCCAGACGCTTCGTTGACCACATGCGGAGGTGTGTGCTCTTCGTAGCCCGCCTTTTCCGCTTCATCCAAGAAGAAGCTAATCAAAGCACGTTGTAGTTTTGCACCTTTCCCTCGATAAATTGGAAATCCAGCGCCTGTAATTTTAACGCCTAATTCAAAATCAATCAATCTAAACTTATCGGCAATGTCCCAGTGTGGTAATGGTGTAAAATCAAACTTCGGCGGCTGTCCATTTTCCTCAACAGTTTCATTGTCATTTTCATTGCGACCAGCTTTCACAAGCTCATTTGGAACATTTGGCAATTGATACATCAATGAAGTCATTACTTCATCCAGCGCATCCACCTCCCCTTTCAGGTTTGTTTCTTGCGTCTTAAGAACAATCGTTTGTTGCTTTGCTTCATTTGCTTCAGCCTGTTTACCCTGTTGAAACAACATTCCAATTTCTTTAGAAATTTGGTTTAATTGCGAAGAAACTGCTTCTAGTTCACCCTTCTTTGCTCTCCACTCCTCATCCTTTTGGATTAAGCTATCTATGATTGAACTTGCATCAAAATGACGTTTTTTCAGTCCTTCTATCACGGACTGCTTTTCATTTCTAATGCGCTGAATTTCTAACATTTCTTTAATTAATTAAGGGACGAATTTAAGGATTATAAGTCTATTTACTAAGAAAGAAGGGGGTGCTTTTTTAAATGTTATCAACGAAATAATAACAGCGTTGTTTATAATTGAAAGTTCCATGAACTAGTTGAGAGCAGTTCAATAGAAATGAGTGCTCTCAAAATAATAAGCAAATCGTAAATACAATTCAGTGTTTTCGCAGTAAAAAATCGACTATCGGTGAAATACTAAAGATAATTCCGTGGATCCAAACTCGACTAATTGAATTAATACACACTCAACTTGACTGTTCTTTCGGTCTTGTTAAGCTCGTCGTAAATTGTAACAAAATATAAACCCTTTGAGTAATCGGTGACTGGAATCTGAATTAGGTTCCCTCCTTTGCTATGGTATACTTCTCTTTTCGAAAATACCTCTCGACCACCAAATTCTGTCATTGAAATGGTCAAATTCGCAGACTCAGGAAGCGTAATCTGAATATTAAAAAGATCACTTGTTGGATTTGGGTACGCCTTTACGATTTTTAATCTATCCACCTCGGCTTGTGAAACCACTATGATATTTGAATATTTATATCCTCCGTCAATATCGACTTGCTTAAGTCGGTAGTATGTTAATTCGTCTCCAGGACTAAAATCCTCAAAGGAATAATTCGACTCTTGAATGGTCGTTCCATTTCCTTGAACAATAGCAATCTGATTGAAATCTGAACCATCAATACTTTGCTCCAATTCAAAATGTGAACAATTGAATTCAGCAGAGGTTGACCACTCCACTATGTTGTAACCTCTCATATCTATTGCCGAAAAAGACTTCCAATTTACTGACAGCGGAACACAATCTATATTAGCCGTACCGTTAAACGCAATAGGAACTCCGGTAACCGCACTACTATAATTGGAAAAACAAAGTACAAACTGATCTCCAGCATTCACATTTACCACTGGTTCAAAATTGTTCGCAAATCCACCTGGAGGTGTTGGTCCTACGCCTGTGTACGAATCACATGTTCCATTCCAATTACACCTAACTGGTGCTAAACTGTTACTTGCAATATTTGCGCAGGTAGAAGGATCAGTATACGACCACATAGCCCAATCATAGCAATTTCCTCCACCAGGTGCACCAAAACTAAACTCCATAGTTCCTCCTGCAACTACTGCAACCGTAAACCATGTAGAATTCAACTCACCAGAGAGCAAACAGCCTTGATTTCCACTAGCTGGATTTGCGCTTGGATTAGACACACATCCTGTGCAAAGTTCGTCCGTATTTCCAAAGCCATTCGGATCAATAGAAAAGTTATTAATTGTACAAATAGGAATTGCATCGGGACAATCACCTGCAGATACTGGACCACCTCCAGGATTACATGCGTCGTAGGCAGATTGGCAAATTCCATCCCATGAGTTGTTACAGCACCATGCATCATTCGCAATCACTGTTTGATAGCAAGCATCATTGGGAACAGGTGCAATTACTGGACATCCTCCAGCTGGTGCACATGCGTCATAAGCACCTTGACAAATTCCATCCCATGAATTAAAGCAGCACCATGAATCATTTGCAATCACCGATTGATAACAAGCATTATTTGGCACTGGTGCTATTACAGGACATTGTGAAAATCCATACTGATAACAGGAAACAAGAAGAACTAATGTGATGGCTTTTAAGTAAATGTTTTTCATAATAAAAAGGTTGTGGATTGAAGATTAGTTCATTGCATGGGCTAGAAGTTAATTATCTCATTGTCAATTATAAAGCACCCATTTTCAGATTGAATGAGCATTTCTTTTCGCTCGCTTGATAACTCCTTAAACTGGGTAAAGCGTATTTTTATCATATCTGTGGATGTTAAAATCGCTTTGAATTCCTTTGGAAAGTCCTCACTCCAATTGTACACCTGGGCTTTGTAATTTGTAAAGTCGACATCATCGTTACCCGTGAGCACCCACACTGGAAAATCACGGTATGGAACTCCATGAACTAACTCATAAATAGAAATATTTCCAATTTCTGTACTCACTACGTTTAAGGGTAAAAGCCTGATTCTATACTTACCTCTGTATACAAACTCATATGTTTCGTCTGCCAGCCGCAACGCCTCATTTTCATACATATTGAATAAACTGTGATTAAATAGATCTTCATAATCAACTTCGCATTCACCGCAACTCACCAACTCGACATTGAACGATTGAATTAAATAAAAATTAAGACGTTCCATCCGTAAAGGATCTTCATCGATAATTGTGCTCAATTCATCTCCTGTAAACAGCTTGTGAAATGCCCTATTTAGATGTGGAACATCTGAGGCTGTTTGGGGAAAACTCACAAAGCAAATTAATAATAAAAAACCAGCGGCAACAAGGCATTTGGTAGCAGACATAAGTCAGTAGTTTAATTTGTTAAAACGCAATTGTATAGAATCACGAATCACAATGGTTGATATGAACACAAAGTTATATATTTATACTACTTAGGTCTTTGGATTTGAGTGTAACACTCTAGCAAATGAATATTTACACTGAATGAACTACCATTTATCAATGTGTTGATTTTTAAACGTTTACCGCGATATTTGATAATAATTATTTCAAACATTCTAAGACGCTTACTCGAATTCAAATTATCGAGATTATTTAGACTAACTTTGGCTAAAAACAAATGGAAAATGACGTCCATGATATAACCACTAAAGAAGACATCGAAAAACTAGTCAACACGTTTTACGACAAAGTGCTAAAAGATGGGGTACTGTCACCTTTCTTTCAACGCCTCAATTTTCAGGCACACCTTCCAAAAATGGTTCACTTTTGGTCGTTTGTATTATTGGATGAAGCTGGCTACACGACTGATGTCACACAAAAGCACCTCCACATGCCGTTGAAAAAAGAACATTTCGATCAATGGATTTTCTTATTCAATGAGACTGTTGACGAACTCTTTACTGGAGAAAAGGCTGAACTCGCAAAACAACGGGCATTTTTAATTCGCTGGACGATTGAGAGTAAGATAGGTGAGAGACATTAAGACTTGAAGAACAAAGACCATAAGACTCACTCTATTGTATCGTTTTAGTTACCTCTTAAAATTACATTTGAGAGAAGTACGCTCTTTCAACTTTGAACCTTTCAACGTTGAACTGATTACTACTTTCCCAAATCTATATGCGTCGCTTTGACGTTTGCATCAATGTAATTGTTCGCGTTTCGATTAAATTCTTCTATATTCTCCGTTGTCAAAAATTGAATCGTTCCATTTTTGGAGCACTTTGCATCCAGCCAGGGGTGTCGCAACAGGTAATCAGCTAAACTATCCGCGACAATTGTACCTTGTGCAACAACCGTTACGTTTTGCGGCACGAGTGATTCAATAAATTCTTTTAGAACCGGATAATGGGTACATCCTAATACGATGGTGTCGATTGATTTGTTCATACTCAACAATCGCTCTACATCTTCCTTGATAAAAGCTCTTCCTGCTTTTGTTGTATGTGTATTATTCTCGATCAACGGAACCCACATAGGACAGGCGTGCTGATATACCTTACAATGAGGTGAAAACTTTGCAATCTCCAAAACATATGATTCTGAACTCACCGTACCTTGTGTTGCCAATATGCCTATCGTATTCGTGTTGGTATATTGTCCCACAATTTCTGCGCTAGGGCGAATAACACCCAATACCCGCTTTTCTGGATCTATCTTCGGTAAATCATTTTGTTGAATATTTCTGAGCGCCTTGGCTGAAGCTGTATTGCACGCGAGAATGACCAATTCACAACCTCTTCCAAATAATTCGTTGACTGCCTGCAAGGTATATTCGTAAACGACATCAAATGATCTTGAGCCGTATGGCGCACGCGCATTGTCACCTAAATACAAGAAGTCGTACTGGGGCAAACGCTTGCGAATGTCCTGCAACACGGTTAATCCGCCGTATCCAGAGTCAAATATACCGATTGGTCCCATTTCAGTTCAAAGCTACAAAAAAAGAAGAATCCGTCAGCCAAAGACCAACGGATTCCCCTTCAAAGATTATACTAAGTGGACTATTTGTCCAAGTTAAGCAATTCAACAATTACCTCATCTGTAATATCCATTCCACCTTTAAAGTAAAGCGTAACCGACTCGTCGATGACATAATTCAATTTTTTTCTTTCAGAAACGATCTCAACAGCCTTTTGAACTTTCGCTAAAATCGGCGCGTTCAATTCCTGAGAATAGGCTTGCATTTCTGCGTTCAATGAATTTTCTCTTTCTTGCAACGCTTGTTGTTTTTTCATCAATTTCTCTTCCTCGATTTTGATCAAAATAGGCGTCATGTTTGGTTGCTCTTTTTGGTACTTCGCAACAGCAAGGTTAAAATCCTCCTCCATTTCTTGAAGTTCAGCAACACCATTTTTTTCAAACTCTTGTAGTTTTATAATCGCCGCCTTACGCGAAGGAAGAGTATCCAATATTACTTGGGAGTTCACGTGTGCCACTTTTGATTGTGCCATTGATGTCCCGGCTCCGAATACTAACACTAATACGACTAATAATTTTTTCATTTTCAAGGTTTTAATTGTTTCTTTTAACTTTTTAAAGAGGAATACCCTCTTCCATTTATAATTTGCTTAATCAGAAATTCCCATTTCTTTCAAAACACTGCTACTGATATCAAATTTGCTGTCAGCGTAGACCAAATTACTTTGGTTGGCTTTGTCAAATACGAACGAGTAACTTCTTTTTGATGCTACTTTTTGCATTGCATCGTATACTTCATCTTGAATTGGCTTAATTAACTCTTGTCGCTTTTGGAAATAGTCTCCATTCACTCCAAATCTTAATTTTTGCATTTGCATTGCCTCTAACTCAAGTTGCTTAATTTCTTCTTCTCTTTTCTTCTTTTCCTCGGTTGGCAAAAGTACTTCCTCACGTGCAAAATTTTCTTTCTTTTGGTTCAGTACCTCGTAACGCGCTTCAATTTCCTTAGTCCAACGATCGGCAAGTTTGTCCAGTTTTTCTTTTGCATCTGCATACGCCGGTATATTCTTCAGGATATAATCTGAATCGATATATGCATACTTCTGACCATTGGCAAACCCTGTGCCAAAAACAAATAACAATGATAAAATAAGTAATCTCATGTTGTATTTTTGTTAGCCAAACGACGAAAGTAACATTTTTATTTCGAATGTCGAAAATTATAGTTCCCCAAGATTCATCCCAATAGTGAAATTCAACTTAGGGTAGTATCCTTTCTGTTGGATCGAAGCGTCTGATGCTCCTTGGTATCCAGTTGACCAGTAATCGAGTTGATCGAAGCCAAATCCATAATCCAGTCCAAGCATTCCAAACATTGGTAAGAACACTCGAATACCAACACCGACAGATCGTTTCACATTGAACGGATTGAACTCGTTGAATGTCGGGTATGTATTCCCTGCCTCTGCAAAGACAAGTCCGTAGAATGTAGCCGATGGATTCAATGAAATAGGATAACGCAGCTCAAGTGTATACTTGGCAATCAACGCATCCCCAGCTGATGAGTTCAGTGAATTATCCTCATAACCTCTCAATGCGATGATCTCACGACCTCCGATTTGATTGACTCCAGTCAAACCACTTCCACCCATCGTGAATCGCTCAAATGGTGTAAGTCCCTTAGACTGATTGTATGCCCCTAAGAAACCAAATCCAAAGCGCGGCATCAACACCAATTTTTTATCACCTGTCAACGGGAAGAACCATTCACCTGTCAACTTGATTTTATAGTACTCTAAATATTTGTAGCGCTCCTGATTGGCCAATGTTGAATAATCCTCAATCCCATCAAACATAGAATATGGAACTGTTGACTTAGCAGTAAACTTAATGTTTGATCCATTCTGTGGATAAATTGGCGCACTCACCGAACTACGTTGCAACGTATACTTTAATGCAATATCATTTGCATATCCATTGGTGAAAATTCCAAAGCGCGAATCGTTGACCACATCATAATATTGGTAGCTTAACTCGTAGTATGCTTGAAACCAATCATCTGGCCATTTTTTTCTTCGACCAAATCCTACACCAACTCCAGTGATTGAAAGTCCTGCGTAATCCGTATGAGAACGCAAATGCCCGTTCCCAAGCATGGTATGGTTTATCCAAAACGAAAGTGAATTTGGTTTCTTTCCTCCCAACCAAGGTTCGGTAAACGAGAAGTTATATCCTTGGTAAAAACGTCCACTCGTCTGACCTCGAATGGATAATCGTTGACCATCACCGCCAGGTAGTGGCGTCCATGAATTTGCTTTAAAAATGTTCTTGGTGCTGAAATTGTTGAAGGTCAATCCGAGTGTCGCAATAATGCTTCCTCTACCGTTCATTCCCATTCCACCGTAACCACCAGAAAGTTCAATTTGATCGGATGATTTTTCCTCAACAATATATTCAATATCCACTGTTCCATCCTGCGGGTTTGGAATCGGGTTGATTTGGAATGCCTGTTCATTAAAGTAACCCAGTTGAGCAAGTTCTCGCTGTGTACGAATGATGTCGTTTCTATTAAAAAGATCTCCAGGACGTGTTCGAATCTCTCTACGAATTACGTGTTCGTTCGTTTTTGTGTTTCCTTTGATAATGATTCGCTTCACACGGGCTTCCTTCCCTTCAATTATTCTCATTTGATAATTGATGTGATTGTCCTCAACACTGGTTTCAACTGGTATGACCTGGAAAAACAGGTAACCTCTATCCATATAAATTGAAGAGATATCTCGTCCATCCTGACTCATGAAAAGGCGTTGCTCCAAAAGTGTTTTGTTGTACAAGTCACCTCGTTTAATTCCTAAAACAGTATCCAGAAATGGTGTTGGGAATTTAGAATTCCCGATCCATTCAATATCGCCAAAATAATAGGTGCTTCCTTCATCGATGTGAATGTCAATCCGAAGATTTTTGTGATTTGCGAGATAGACGGTATCAAAAGAAATTTCTACATCTCTAAGTCCTTTTGATGTGAATTTATCAAGCATTGCTTGTTTGTCCTTCTTGTATGCCGTTTCGGAGAATTTAGAACGTTTGAAAAATCTCCAAAACGCCTTTTGCTTGGTATCCTTCATGGCCATTCTCAACTTCCATGTTGGAACTGCCTCGTTACCAATAAAATTCAGTTTCCCAATCTTAACTTTTTTGCCCTTATCAATATTGACAACAAAAATTTCTGAATTATTCATTAAGGAATCATTTATTCTCGTAATCGTTGCTGTTACGGAATAGTGACCCTTTTCTCTAAAATAACCTTTGATTTTACTTTCTGTTTCAAACACTAGGTTCTCGCTGATTGTCTTTCCTGAAAAGAGTGAAATCTCTTCACGTAGCTTGTCCACCTCTCGTTTACTAACTCCAACAAACTTGAAACGAGAAAGTTTTGGACGTGGTTCAAGTTTAATTACAAGGTAAATAACTCCTGCAATCTCTTTCTCAGCAATTAACTCAACATTTGAAAAAAGCCCTTCATCCCAAAGGTTCTTAATTGCTTTTGTGGCCTGCTCTCCTGGAATGGTAATAGATTGTCCTTGTCTCAGTCCTGCTAATAATTTAATAGCGTTGTGATCATAATTTTCAGCTCCTTCAACTCGAATTGGACCTATTTCGTATGTTTTTGGATTTTTGTAATCTATTTCTACTCCTCCACCTATCGAAATTGGGTTCTGTGCATAAGCAAAGGACCCCAAAAGGAACATCGTTAATAGTAGTAACTGATACGTTAATTTCATAAATTCTTTTCTATTTGCGCTGAAACCATTCCAAACCTTCGCTCTCGCGATTGGTAGTCAACAATTGCTTCGTATAAATCTTCCTTTTTAAAATCTGGCCAGAGCACGTCCGTAAAATACAACTCAGCGTAAGCTATTTGCCAGAGCAAGAAATTGCTTATTCGTAACTCACCGCTGGTTCTGATCAATAGTTCAGGATCTGGGATTCCACTTGTCGTTAGACTAGAACTAATTAGTTCGTCATTAATCGCATCAAGCGTAACTTTATCATTCCTCAAATCCTCAGCGATTTTCTTCGTTGCTTCAGTCAATTCCCATCGTGCGCTATAATTCAACGCCAATATCAAATGAACACCTGTGTTATTTTTTGTTCGCTCAAAAGCAGCCATCAATTCTTCTTTGCATGAAGAGGGCAAGCCTTCAATATTTCCAATGCCCCGGATAACGACATTACTTTTGTCCAGTTCATCCACCTCATTGCCAATCGTACTGACCAATAAGTTCATCAAACCATCCACTTCTTCTTGTGGGCGGTTCCAGTTTTCAGTGGAGAAAGCGTACAATGTAAGATACTTGACATTCACCGTTTGAGCTGCTTTGAGCACTTCTCGAACGGACTCAACACCAAAGTTATGACCAAACAAGCGATCATGCCCTTGCTTTTGTGCCCAACGCCCGTTACCATCCATTATGATTGCAATGTGCTTAGGCGTATTGTCCTTATTTATCTTACTTAAAAAATCCATTCTCCAAGGAATAATCAACGAAAATAAACAAACTATCGTATGTCTGTACTATAAACGATGATTGACTTAACTTAGTTTAACAAAAAAAAGAGGGAACTCATCAGCTTAAGGCTAACGGACTCCCTCTACATATCAAGTTCTAAATGAGCGTATTACTCAGCAAGAACAATTACTTTATTATTCAACATTTCAACAACACCGCCCTTAATTGCGACGCGAATGATGTTCTTGTCAGCAGCATCAATCTTGATGTTTGCGTTTATTTTCTCCTCTTCGTCCAGAGGTGTCAATAGATTCACTTTAACATCACCCGCAACCAATGCAGATATGATTGCTGCGTGGTTGTTCAGGACTTGGAATGATCCATCCAAACCAGGGAATTGAACTGCGCTCGCTTCACCAGCAAAAATTTTAGCCTCAGGTGTTATAATTTCTAATTGCATTGTCTTTTGTTTTGTGTTTTCACAAATTAAGCTCCGGCAATCATTTTCTCACCAGCCTCAACTACGTCCTCAATTCCACCTTTCAAGTTGAAAGCTGCTTCAGGATATTGATCGTATTCTCCATCCAAAATTGCGTTAAACGCTTTAATGGTATCTTGAATATCAACAAGTACTCCTGGCAATCCTGTAAACTGCTCCGCTACGTGGAATGGTTGAGAAAGGAAACGTTGTACACGTCTTGCTCTGTGAACGATTAATTTATCATCCTCAGACAATTCATCCATCCCTAGAATGGCGATAATATCTTGTAATTCTTTGTATCGTTGTAACGTTACTTTTACACGTTGTGCACAATTGTAATGCTCTTCACCAACTATTTCTGGTGTTAAAATTCTTGAAGATGAATCCAATGGATCCACGGCAGGATAAATTCCTAGCTCAGAAATTTTACGAGAAAGTACTGTTGTTGCATCCAAGTGAGCAAATGTATTCGCTGGTGCTGGATCGGTAAGGTCATCCGCAGGTACGTAAACCGCTTGAACAGAAGTAATAGATCCACTCTTCGTTGAAGTAATACGCTCTTGCATTTGTCCCATCTCAGTAGCCAACGTTGGTTGGTAACCTACTGCCGACGGCATACGTCCTAGAAGTGCTGACACCTCAGAACCTGCTTGTGTAAAACGGAAAATGTTGTCAACGAAGAAAAGAATATCCTTCCCTTGTCCATCTCCTTCACCATCACGGTAATATTCAGCCATTGTCAATCCTGACAAAGCAACACGCGCACGTGCTCCTGGAGGCTCATTCATTTGACCAAAAACAAATGTTGCTTTTGATTCTTTCATCTCTTCCATGTTCACTTTGGAAAGATCCCATCCACCTTCTTCCATTGAATGCATAAAGTCATCACCGTATTTGATAATACCAGACTCTAACATCTCACGAAGTAAATCGTTTCCTTCACGTGTACGCTCACCAACTCCTGCAAATACTGACAAACCACCGTGTCCTTTCGCGATATTGTTAATCAACTCTTGAATCAATACTGTTTTACCAACTCCAGCTCCACCGAAAAGACCAATTTTACCACCTTTTGCATAAGGCTCAATCAAATCGATTACTTTAATTCCTGTAAAAAGAACTTCAGTTGCTGTTGATAAATCTTCAAATTTTGGAGCTTCACGGTGAATTGGTAACCCATTGGAATTGTCCAACTCAGCTAAACCATCAATTGCTTCTCCAACTACGT
Source organism: uncultured Flavobacteriales bacterium (assembly GCA_937876195.1). Lineage (GTDB taxonomy): Bacteria > Bacteroidota > Bacteroidia > Flavobacteriales_D > Crocinitomicaceae > UBA4466. Next base: position 150,325 of record CALEIK010000024.1, on the reverse strand, counting down.
TGAACAAACGACCTTTAATACCTTCTCCTGTTGGCATTTTAATTGGTGTCCCTGTAGAAACAACCTCCATACCGCGTGTGAAACCATCCGTAGAATCCATGGATACTGTTCTTACTGAACCTTCACCAACGTGTGATTGAACCTCAAGAACTACTTTTGTTCCATTGCTTTTTGTTACCACTAATGCATCGAAGATATTTGGAAGTTCAACTCCTTTTTCGAAACTCACATCAATTACAGGACCAATTACCTGTGATATTTTACCTTTAATATTCGACATTTCTGCGTCCTTTTTTGAAAATTAACTCCTAAATTTTGCGCAAATATATGGATTTTATGTCGAATCCTTCAATGAATAACAAAAAAAGTAATTCACATTTTGTCCATGGCAATTTCACCGACTCAAATACTTCTATTTCTGGGTGGAATTCTCAAAATTTCGTCCAATTAAAAATTTAACTGGCAAGTACGAAAACAACATACTGAGTGCGGAAACGAGTGATAAAATTAGTACACCATCAAAAAAGGATAAACGCATGGGGAAAGGTTCCCCGCCAGAATTTGGCATTGTGATTAAATCCAAATGGATTTGTGCCAAGCATACTGCGTAACCTATTAATACTCCTATCACAATTCCCTTTCCAGCGATTAGCAATCCCTCCAAAAAGAAAATCTTGAAAATGAAATTGTTTCGCGCCCCAAATGAAATCATTGTTTTTAAATTATCTAATTTTTCAACAAAGAGCATCGTTAGAGAAGCAACTAGATTAAACGCTGCTAAAATAAAGATGAACAATAAAATAATGAGTACGATGATTTTCTCCGATTTACTGGTCTTATAAATTAGCTCATTTTTTTCAAGATTGGTCTTAACAACAAAATCACTCCCCACCAACGTTTGTATTTGAGCTTTGACTTTCTCTCTTTCCGCATCATTCTCACATTCAACGTACAGCGCCGAAATATGATTCGTGTATCCCATCAGTTCTTTTCCTATCTCAAGGGGAACAATCAAGCTTTGAGCATTGACTTCGCGATTAAAATTAATTCTTCCTGCAAGCTGAATAATTTTCGTTTGAAATGGATTCTTTCCAAAGCGAATCTTTAAATCTCTTTTCGGGACGTAGCAAATAATGCTCTCGTAACCGAAATTTCCAGGGATATAGCCTCCGAGTTTATCTAATAATGTTGCGCCTATCAATCCGAAATTTTCACCCTCCATTACGAGGTGAGGCTTTCCATCGACCATGTGGTCTTTCATGTTGGTCATTTTCAAAAACGACGAGTCGACAGCTAATAATTGAGCGTTGACCCATTTGTTCTCGTGTTTTAGTATAACAACTTCCTCTATGGCTCTGGTGTAACGAACCACACCCTCAATTTTTAGAATTTGAGCAGGATCAATGCGCTGTTCATTGAATGTTTTTCCCTCTTTTAATCGAATGGTAATTTCGCTGTCAAACTCCGAATACAGGCGATCGATCATCATTTCAATACCATTGAATGCAGAGAGCAAAATAATCAGTGCAGCGGTAATTGCAGCAATTCCAATGACAGAAATTCGTGTTATCAAATTGACAACGTTCTTTCTTCGCTTTGTAGAAAGGTATCTTCGCGCTATGAAAAATGGAACATTGATAACCCCCTATTTTTTTAGCAACTCTTCAATTTGATTGGCATAATCAATTGAATCATCAATATAAAACGATAAGGTGGGAATGTGCTTCATATTTTTCAATCTTCTTCCCACTTCTCCTCTAATTTTTGAGGAGTTTATCTTTACATTTTCAAGAACCTCCTCCTTCGGTGGACCTGCAAAAATACTTAGGTAACATTTAACACTTGACAGGTCAGGAGAAACGCGAACGATATTCACACTCACCATTGCTCCCAAGCATATTTCGCGGGCATTTCTTTGAAAAAAAACGGATAGTTCCTCTTTAATTACTCCCTCAATTCTACTTTGTCTTATTGAACTCATAGTACAAAAGTAAGAATTGTTTACACGCTTTTAGTGCACTACGAAAAACAAAATATATCTTTGTGTTACATTATGAAAGGAATTTTAGAGATTTACAGGTATACTTTCAAGTATAAATGGACCGCTATTTTAGTGATACTTTTCAACCTACTATTTGTGTTGTTCAACTTGCTTTCAATGGCACTGTTTATTCCCTTTCTCCAAATCATTTTCTTTCCAGAGGAACAAAGCACTGTTCTTACGGAACCTGTTCGTTCTGAGGGATTTGTTGGTTTTTTTGAATATTGTGGGGAATATTATAACTACATCATGCAGACGATGTCGGCATCAGACCCAAAAGGTGCCCTTCTGTTCGTGTGTATTTCAGTAGCCATTTCCTTTTTTCTGAAAAACCTATTTCGCTACGGTGCTATTTGGTTTCAATCCCAATTGCGCATGTCAGTTGTTAGAGATGTCAGAGATGCGTTGTTCACAAAAGCAATGAACTTACCACTGTCCTATTACACCAATGAAAGAAAAGGTGACCTCATTGCGCGCATGCAAAGCGATGTTGGAGAAATTGAATTGGCTGTTGTCGCTGTTTTGGAACTTGTTTTTAGAGAACCTATTGCCATCATTCTATATTTAAGTGCACTTCTTTATTGGAGCGTCAATCTTACAATGTTTTCGCTCATCCTTTTACCCTTAACCGCACTGATTATTGCAGTCATTGGGAAAAGCTTGAAGCGCACCGCAAAACAAGGTCAAGAGCAAATGGGATTTCTTTATTCCATTATGGATGAAAGTCTTGGCGGAATTCGAATTATCAAAGCATTTAACGCCATTAAACCTATTACGAAGCGTTTCAAAAAAGAAAACTTAAGGCATCAGGAGTTGATTACCAAAGCTTTTAGAAAAAGAGATCTTTCTCCACCACTTAACGAAACGCTTGGAGCAATCGTCATGATGGTCATTGTATGGTACGGCGGTTCGCTCATTCTCGAAGCAACTTCTGAATCACGTTTAACTGCCCCGCATTTTATAGCATTCATCATTGTCTTTACTCAGTTATTGGTCCCCATTCAGGGAGTTTCAAAATCAATTGCCAACTTAAACAAGGCGAAGGCATCGCAAGACCGAATCAATGAAGTGCTTAATACCGACGAAAAAATCAACAGTCCCGAAAATCCAATTCCACTCAACGAATTGACAAAGGGCGTAAAATACACCAACGTTTCCTTTAAATACAACAACGATTACGTTCTGAAAGATGTTTCGTTTGAAATTCCCATTGGTAAAACCATTGCCTTAGTTGGAGAATCTGGAAGTGGAAAGTCAACTCTTGCTGATTTATTACCACGCTTTTACGATATTCACAAGGGTGCTATCACTTTCGATGAAGTCAATATCAAGGATGCTTCCATTTTTGAATTGCGTCAGCAAATTGGTATTGTTTCTCAAGAATCTATTCTATTCAATACCACAGTTCGTGAAAATATTTCCTTTGGAAAACCAGACGCTTCTGAAGAGGAAATCATGCAAGCAGCGAAAATTGCCAATGCACATGAATTTATTTTAGAGTTAGAAAACGGTTACGACACGAACATTGGTGAACGTGGAAATAAACTTTCTGGTGGACAAAAACAGCGGGTAAGTATTGCTCGTGCTGTATTAAAGAACCCACCAATTCTCATCCTTGACGAAGCGACTTCAGCATTAGATACAGAATCGGAAAAACTCGTTCAAGACGCATTGAATAACCTATTAAAGGATCGAACCAGCTTGGTGATTGCTCACCGATTGAGTACAATTCAAAACGCAGATAAAATTATTGTCCTTTCGAAAGGCGAAATTAAAGAGCAAGGAACCCACGACGAATTGATTGCATTAAAAGGGATGTACTATAACTTATCCTCTTTGCAGGGGATCAGTGCTTAAAATCCATATACTTGATTGGATCCACGGGCTGTTGATCTAACCACAATTCAAAATGCAGGTGAGGTCCATCTGAATTTTCACCAGTATCTCCAACAATGGCAATGGGATCACCCAATTTAACCTTTAAACCTGTCTTTTTTAGAATGCGCTTATTGTGCTTGTAAATGGATAAAAATTTATTTCCGTGGTCAATCACAATAATGTAACCATCCCTTCTTGTATAGGCAGCGTAAATTACCGTTCCTGCCAAACACGCTTTGACAGCCATATTCTTTTCTGTCACGATATCAATTGCATGGTGACCTTTGCGATCAAAGCCCTGACTAATCACTCCGGTTACTGGATTCCCAAAGTACGGAATGTTTGATTCCTTTTGAGCGTTCTGCGTCATTAAATCAGCCTTTACTCTCTCCGAAATTTGCACTTCTTCATACGACTGCTGAGTATTAATCTTGCTTAAATCGATGTCCTTTTTCAAATCAGGAATAGAATCGAGCGTACTTGCGATTGGTAACTCGCCACTCAACATCTTTCTAATTGCCAATATATAATTTTCTTGTGCTTCTAGTTGATTGGAAAGTGAATCAATTGCTAAGGTTTGTGCTTCTAGTTTTTCTCGCTCTATCGTTTTCGTTTCTGCGCTAAAAAAACGTGCGCCGAAAAAATAAGCTATAGCGAAACTTGTAGCCACAATCACAAGTAATAGAAGGCTAATTACGCGGACACCGTTACTATTAAAACTCCAAATTTCCCTAAAGCTGGTTGGGTTTGAAATAGAAAATTTCAAATTTTTTCCTAAAGCTTTTACTATTCTTTTTCCTATCCTCACGTGACAAATCTGATTATTAATTACGGATTCAACAAATATAATGACTATCTAAACGTTAAAATAGTATAAATCTAGCTTGGCTTGGATTTTGTAATACCTTGAAAGGAAACGTTTTTAGTATTTTTACGTCTAACTAATTGAATTGAAAAAATTAATCTCCATAGCGCTGTTCTTATTTCCAACGATCTTATTGGGTCAGTTGGTTACGAATGGTGGTGGAGGACCTGCGAATCTTGTGCAGAACGTGCTACTTGGACAAGGTGTAACAGTTTCCAATATATCTTATGGTGGTTCTGGCGGGGCTATTGGCCAGTTTACAGCAGCCGGAACTAATTTAGGCTTGGCTTCAGGAATAGTTATGACTACCGGGACAATTGCAAACACAGGTTCTGGGCCTCACGGTCCAAATAATCAGCCGGATGCAGGAGTGGACAATGGTGGTGGCGGTTATTCTCCTCTAAACGCAATTGCAGGGGCAGCTACATTTAATGCTTCCGTCTTGGAATTTGATTTTGTTCCTTACTCTGATTACGTAGAATTTAGATACGTTTTCGGCTCTGAAGAGTACCTAGAATATGTAAACACTGGATTTAACGATGCCTTTGCCTTTTTTATTTCTGGGCCGGGGATTCCTGGCGGACAGCAGAATATTGCACGTCTACCTAATACACAGCCTGTTACAATTGATAACGTACATTCCGCGGGGGTAAACATCAACGGAAATTCATTTGGTGCGGTTAACGGTGGATTTTACGTGAACAACAATGGTGGAGGGACTATCCAATATGACGGTTTTACTACACCATTAACAGCAAGTTCCGATGTTATTTGTGGGGAAACCTATCATTTAATTATTGCTATTGCGGATGCTGGGGACGGTATTTATGATTCTGGTATTTTCCTTGAAGCGAACAGTTTAAATTCGCCTGTACCAGTGGAAATTGATCACCAATTATCCCAGAACTTATTTAACAACCCTAACATAGCAGCTGAGGGTTGCGTTGACGCTACCGTAACTTTAACTCGTGGGACCGAAGATTTAAACGCCCCACTAACACTTCCTCTAAACGTTTCAGGAACAGCGACTGAGGGTGTTGACTATACGACGCTACCAAATTCTGTTACCTTTCCGGCCGGAGTTCAGCAAATACAATTTTCATTTACCGCCTTTGAAGATGGAATCGCTGAAGGTCTGGAAACCATAATTCTAGAATTTCTTCTGATTGACCCCTGTGGTGATCCGAGTTCCATCATACTGAATCTTGGTATTGATGATATAAACCCGTTACTCGTCGAAATTACCGGAGAAGAAATTGTTTGTCCTGGTGAAGAGGTTGAATTGTTTGCTACCGCTACTGGTGGAGCTCCTCCCTATGAATATCTCTGGAGTACAGGTGAAACTACACCTTCCATTTTTGTTTCTCCAGGTTCAACAGAAACGTATTCAGTAGATGTCACTGACGATTGTTTACAGGCAGTGGTCAGTGCAGATTTTGAGGTAGTCGTTCCCGTTTACGATCCCTTGGTACTAAATCAAACAGCTGACTTGTCTGATATTTGTCCCTTTGTTCCTGTATTGTTGGAATCAAATGCTTCCGGCGGGTTAGAACCTTATACGTATGAATGGTCCTCTAATTTCCAAACAGGATTATCGACAAATGATTCTTACTCCGCTGTGCCCGCAACAACAACGACCTACACTGTTACCGTGACTGATTTTTGTGGCAGTCAAATTTCTGCCGATATTGTTTACTCAGTTTTAAGTCCACCATTAGTACTTGAAATGAGTCCCTCAGTTGAAATTTGCCCAGGAGACTCTACGGAAATATTTGTTACGCCAGCAGGAGGATTTGGACAGTTTTTCTATGAATGGTTCCACAGTGGTGAAACAACGCAAAGCGTCTGGGTGAATCCAGAAGTAACAACCACATACACGGTGAGTGTTTCCGATGAGTGCCAAACCTTTACAGTGGAAGGAAACGTGCAAATTGTTGTCATAGAACCAACGGCAAACTTTGAAATTTTGGGTCCTGTTCTTTTCAATGATTTACCGATCACATTTCAAAACTCATCCCAAAATGCAAGTACTTATGAGTGGGATTTTGGTGATGGTCAAAACTCAACGTTGGTCCACCCAAACAATACCTACGATGAGCCAGGGGCCTATTACATCACTCTAATTGCGACTGATCATAAAGGATGTAAGGACACGATCCAAAAACCAATTTCCATTGAGGAAGAATGGTACATTTATGTTCCAAATACCTTTACTCCTGATGGGGATCGCTATAACAACGCGTTTCAGGTAAGCGTTGTTGGAATTGAAATTTTAAATGTCCAAATATTCAATAGATGGGGTCAGCTTATTTTTGAAGACGACAACCCACGATTCAAGTGGGATGGTACTTATAAAGGGAAATACGTTAACGATGGCACCTATACTTATAAAATAAATTACACCACCAACTCAGGCAGGACAAAAAGTATCACAGGTCACGTCAACGTTATAAAATAACTCTTTTGCGTAGGTAAACTCGCCTGTTTTCGCGCTCCCAAAGAATTTCACAAAACCCACTGTCTTTCATTTGAAAAGAGCAATGATAGGGTAAACTATCCATGACCGCGAAAGGAAAACTTGACGTAATCACTTTTGGTGATTTTTGATCATCCAGAACTAGTGTAAATGGAAAGGATTCATTCGAAACAGTAATGTTTCCGTTTATGATTCGAACATGCTCAGCAGTTGAATATGTGGCATGTGATATGCGTAATTTTTCACTTGATAGAACTGAAGCTCCACCCAATTCATCAAACCCTTGCACTATGCAAGCTTCACTTTTAGGATCGTACGATTCACAACTTGCAGCACATAAAAGAAGAATGAACAGTATGCGCATTAAAGCGATTTGGTGCGCCCACCATCTACAGGAATGTTAATTCCATTGATGTACGACGCTCGTGGTGAAACGAGAAAGGCAACAGCTTCAGCAATTTCAATTGGTTCTGCGATCCTCTGCATTGGTGACTGTTTTGCCATTTCCTCAAATATATCTGCTACATTTTGTGCGCTATTTTCTGATTTTGCCGCTGCAATTTCTTGCAAACGACTTGTGTTTGTTGCACCGGGAAGAACGTTATTCACTCGAATATTAAACTGCCCCAATTCATTAGCCAAGGTTTTACTCCAATTGGCTACAGCTCCTCGAATAGTATTTGATACCCCCAATCCGTTTAGCGGTTGTTTCACACTCGTTGAAATAATATTTACAATACTTCCTTCACCCTGCTTTTTCATCACAGGAACCAATGCTTGTGCAAGAATATGGTTGCAAATTAAATGCTGACTAAAGGTGGATGTAAATTCCGAAATATCTGCATCTATAATCGGCCCTCCTTTTGGTCCCCCAGTATTATTGACCAAAATAGTCGGTGAGTTCCCTTGCTTTAAATAGCTCTCGAGTTCCGTTTTCAGTTGAAGAGGTTGGGTGAAATCAACGACTAGATAATTATGCTCGACTCCTTCGTTCTTCGCTAAAGAATGCTGGGCGATAATCAATTTTTTCTCATTTCTTCCAACAAGCGTTACTTTTGCTCCACGTGTCGCAAGTAGTTTAGCTGTTTCCAACCCTATCCCTTGTGTGCTACCGCAGACAATTGCGTGCTTACCTGATAATTCCATGTATAGTTTTTCTGTAAAAATAATCTAATCCCCGAAAAATTCAATAGAGATTATATGTGTAATCTCAGTGATCAACCGTTAAGCTTCCAACTTTGGTGTATTAATTTAACTTTTATTATTTGGTTCCTTCGGGTAAATAGGCGTAACTTTGTTACTTATTATAACTAAAATTTATATTTATGAAAATTTTGTACAATTACGTTGCTGCACTACTTCTTTGCTTTTTCACTCTAGGAGTATCGCACGCACAAATTATTTTTCAGGAAGATTTTTCTACTGGCGCTGGTCAGGTCCCACCTGCAGGTTGGTCAAATGATGATTTTGCTGGCAACGGCGGTCTTTGGTATTTTGACAATCCAGGAGGACAGACGTTGAATGCTCCAATTACAGACCCAGCAGCTGTATTTGATAGTGATTTCAATGGCAACATAGGTGGTGAAGACGCTGTTCTTGTTTCACCAACTTTCGATGCTTCAGCAATAACTGGGACAATTATGTTATCCTTTGATCACTATTTCGAAGAAGGATTTGGTGGTGCTTATGACGTTGAAGTCTTTGACGGGGCCACATGGAACTCTGTTTTAGCTGGGACTACCTCAACTGCTGACCCGCAAGCTGAAGATATCGATATTACTTTGGCTGCTAACGGATCTGCGATAGCGCAGGTGCGCTTTCATTGGACCGGTGACTATTCATGGTATTGGATTGTTGACAATGTGACTGTTTACACAGTTCCAGACTCTCCTCTATTAAGTCAGGACCCAGGAATTCCTACGTGTGCGACTGGAACAAACATAACAGCAGCTGGTTCACCAGATCCAGGTGTTGAATGGTACTGGCAAGCTTCGGCGGTAGGAACATCTACAGCTGATCCTTATGTAGGTCCACTTACTGTCTTCAACAATGGTACATATTACATTCGTGCATACGTTCCTGCATTAGATGTTTGGGCAGACGCTGAAGCTATTACAATTAGTAACTTCCCTGTGGCAACTGACCCTCCAGCACCTGTTGCTGCACAAAGTCCTGTATGTTTACCTGGTACTACGATTTCTGTAGATCCCGCTCCAGCAGGATACGAATATTATTGGCAAGGAACAACTGTAGATGGGACCTCCATGGCTGCTGACGCTGCAACTCCTTACAATGTAGGAAGTACAGGTACATACTATGTTTCTGCTTATGAAACTGCGACACAATGTTGGTCAAGTACCGTTGGTGTTACTGTTACGGTACAAACTGAAATACCTGACGCGCCCATTGTAACTACAGCAGTATACGATATTTGTTCTGGACTATCAGACTTCGATATCGAGGCAACACCGGGAAGTTCTACAATTATTTTGAATCAATCGACCTCTCTTGGTACGAGTATTACGCATTCGGGTACAGGATTAACAATACCCGTTGCTATACCAGCATTGCCTGCTGGTGCAACAATAACTTCCGCGGAACTTCTATTGACAGATGTTGAGGCGATCAATGGATCATGGAGAAGTGAAATTCGTATTGCATTGGGTGATATGTTTACACTCGCACCAACGCAAATATCTGCACTTGGTTCACCAGGTGTTATTTCACCAGATCCTGTAATTAATTTAGCTGGATTCCCGACTACAGGTGGATCTTTGGACTTGATAATCACTGAATCATTTGACGATGGTGGAGTTGATGATGCTACCTTCGGAGAAGTAGTTTTGTCTATTAATTATTCATTACCTGCTGATGTAAGCTGGTTTGACGCAGCTACTGCGGGTACCCAAGTAGGTACTGGTACTCCTTTCGATTGTATTGGGAATTCAGTTTTAACTGACCCTTCTACTCTTGGAACATATGAGTTTTACGCAGCAACTATTGACGGTGTGTGTGAAAGTGCTACAAGAGCACTAGTTACGGTAAACGTTATTGACGTAAACGCTGCTTTAATTCCAGTGGATGAAACATGCGTCGGTTACAATAATGGTTCGTTTACACTTGGAACAATAGAATGTGGGACAGAACCATTCTTATATTCCATTGGTGGTGGTGCTTTTGGTCCAATTCCAACAGATTTAGGCCCAGGCACTTATTCAGTTGTTATTCAAGATGCAACTATGTTAGAAAGTAATCCTATCATGATTACCATTGGCACTATAGATACGGTCATTCCAGAAGCACCTCTGGCTAATCCAGATGTTTATGATGCATGTGCAAGTGATCTCTCTATTCCTATAAATGCGCAAGCTAGTCCAATGGAATTGACTTATACTCTGGATATGTTTGATTCTTATGGCGATGGATGGAACGGTGCTTCTGTTGACATTTTGGCAAATGGAACGCTTGTAGCGAATGGTACTTTTGCTACCGGAACTGCCGCTTCTATAAACTTTAACGTTTTTGAAGGTGATGTCATTACGACAGAGTGGAATACTGGAGCTTTTGACGGCGAATGTACGTTCGATATTTTAGATGAAAATGCTGTTGTAGTTGGTTCAGGTGATGCGACGGGTATGATCACATACAATGTCCCTTTTGCAGCCTATACGATGAACTGGTATGATGCTGCCACTGCAGGGACATTCGAAGGAACAGGTTCTCCCTTTGAAACTGTGGGAACAACAGTTATACCAACGACGACACCAGGTGTGTATGAATTTTATGCGGAAACCGCTTTAGGAAACTGTTTAAGTGCTTCTCGAACTTTAGTTACAGTAAATGTAAACAATGTAAATGTTGAGCTTGACCCAATTGATGCAGATTGTAACAATTCACCAACAGGTTCATTTATTATCTCTGCACTTCATTGTGGTGCTGCACCATTCCAGTTTTCAGTGGATGGAGGAGCATTTGGTGCTATTCCAACTGACTTAATGGCTGGAACGTATTCAGTTGTAGTACAAGATGGAAACTTGGACCAAAGTTCTACCTACGTGGTAATTGTTGGCGAGGCAGGTGCTCCATCTGATGCTTACATGGAAGTTATTACAGATAACGGCGGTCAGGTTTCATGGAACTCAAATGGTTCTGAGACTGAGTGGAATGTAGAATGGGGATTACCAGGGTTTACACCAGGTACTGGAACTGAAATCGGAAGTGATTTAGTTACTGACACCTTTGCGATTATCACAGGACTTGATGGAAACACTGAGTACGATGTATATGTTTCTGCAAATTGCGGAGCAGGTACAACAACTGGTTCATGGAACATGGTGAATTTCACCACAGCTTGTGGAATCTATGGAATTCCGTTCATTGAAACATTTGAAGATAATTCTGAAACACGTGCTTGTTGGCAAAACATCCAAGAAGTTGGTGCCGAAGATTGGACATACCAAACAGGATCTTCTGGTGGGCTTGTAACAACGGCTTATGAAGGGACTTTGAATGCGCGTTTTGTTTCTGCTTTTGGAACAGGTGACCCAATCACTAAACTGGAAAGTCCTCGTTTTGATTTTGCAGGGCAAGACAGTGTAGCGGTAATTTTTGCATACGCACAAGAATTCTGGTCACCCGATCAAAACATAACTAAGGTGTATACATCTGGGGCGGCATCCGTGTGGACTGAAATTGCATCCTATACTGGAAATGTTAGCGCTTGGACCCTTGATACACTTTACCTTACTGATACAACAGTACAAATAGCATTCGAAGGAATCAATAATTTTGGTCGTGCGAACGTAATTGATTATGTTCAAGTACTTCCGTGTACGTTGAATGAAGGTATTGACGGAACTACAGATGTTTGTCGCTTAGATGGAACAATTGACTTGACATCTATCGTTACTTTAGGTGAAGATTTCGGAACATGGAGTTTCCCTTCAAATCCCGGTGTGTTAAACGGAAGTGTTGTGAATGTTTCTACTCTTCCTTCTGGAGATTATGATTTCTATTATATCGTAAAAACTCCTTGCGCCGAAGATACCACGATAGCAACATTAACGATCTATCCTCCTTCTTCAGCAGGTTCAGATGGCACAATTACTGCATGTTTGAACGAACCAATTAACTTGTTATCTGGTTTATCAGGAAATATAGATTTAGGTGGTCAATGGTACGATCCATCGAACAACCCTACTTCTGTTTCTATCACAGCGAGCAATTTTGGTGGAAATTATAACTATGATTACATTACAACGAATGGAGTTTGTCCAAATGACACTTCTAACATTGTATTGACAGTATTGTCAACGTGTAATTACTTAGACATCCAAGAATTGGTGTTCGGTGAGATGAACGTATATCCTAACCCAACTGATGGATTGGTATTCGTTTCAAGCACTGGAAATGCTGAAGTATTCAGCTATGAGTTAACAGATGTGAATGGACGTGTAATTTCAGTGAAAGAAGCTGCGATTAACGGTACAGAAACAACTGAAATCAGCTTCGAGAAACTTGAGCCAGGTATTTACATGATTCGAGTTTACAACGATAGTGCTGAAAAAACATTCAGAGTTGTAAAACAATAAATTGATTTAATATCAAGAAAGGGAGGCTTCGGTCTCCCTTTTTTTGTGCTGTGTTCTTAAGCTTGATTCTTTACCCGTCTAGCTCGTACTAAGTATGATGCTTGTGCTTGTATTTAGTGCATACCTAATGCAGGAAGAAACTATCCCTCTAACTAGGTAATCTATTCTCTCTATTCTCTGCAGCGATTCACAAACCTACTCCTCAGTAGCATGTTTGTATGTGAAAGTAGATTGGCAATCAATCTAGTTCAACATTACCTTACTGGAAAGAACAAGAACGCTTCTATGAACGAAAATAAGCGCACAAAAAAAGAGTCCGCCATAGGCGAACTCTCCTTCTAATTCTGTAGGGTGAATTTACAACTTGCTTGTTAACTCATTCTTCAAACCATCCCATTCCACAAGATGCATCTTCACGGTTCCCACAGGAATTTTTGCTTTAACTAAAACTGGTATTTTATTCTTATCGGCCGTTACCCAAAAGTTCACGTCCTCTTCGTTTTCAAAATAACGTCCAGTTTGAACAACAGGTACAAATTTGTGGCATTTGAATTTTCCCTTTCGGATTTTGATTACTTCATCACCATCATACTTGATCTTCAAATTGTACACCTCATCGTCCATGAAACATTTAAACTCAAAGGTCTGCCCCTTTTTCATGTTGTTGAAGTTCAACGTACGCGCCTTGTAAAACGATGAAACCATGTCCTGAACACCCATTGGTGTTTTGTATGATTTCTCACCCGTCTCAACTTTGTTCAAATTCTGCTTGAATGTGTACTTCTGGTTGACTTTATATCCACCCTCGTTGACATCTCGCACAAAGTACCAAGGCATAATTGACTGTTGATCGATATAACTCTCGTAGGTATCTTGTACTTTGTAAAATGCGTTGAATCCACCCAATGTTCTTCCTGTACCTTTCACGTGGTACAACGGTCGATTGGCGCCTTTCTTAGAAGTTGCTTTCACTTCCAAAATGGCTTCACCTGCATCCACAAAACCGTAAGTGACGCGGTAACGAAGTACCTCGCCCAGTTTAAATGCTGTATTGTTTACTGAAGGATACTTGACCAAGCTAGAACTCGTCATTCCGAAGAACAATCCTATCACTGCAATTGAATAAATGAATTTTTTCATGGCTTCTCAATTTAATGTACTACCCAAAAGCAAAGCGTGTGCCAAATTCCAATGCGCGCACACTATTCTACAACTATACAACGAAAACAATCCCGATTTCGTATGCCGTCCTTGCATCTAATCTACTAAGTGGATTTCAGTTCTTCTGTTCTGAGCACGACCTGCTTCCGAAGTATTGTCAGCAATTGGACGTGTATCACCGTAGCCCTTTGCCCTCATTAATTCCGCAGGAACTCCTTTGTTGATCAAATATTTTTTCACGGCCTCCGCTCTATCGAGTGAGAGCCTATTGTTCGCTGTTGGATCACCAACATTGTCTGTATGTCCAGCAATTATAATTCGTTGCCGTTGTTTGCGGATTAAAAATTCTGCCAATTGATTCAACGATGCGTAACTCGCTGTTTTTATGGTCGATTTACCAGTTTCAAAATGTAGATTTGAAAGTGTAACCATTTCAGGCATTTCATACATCACAAATAATTCCATCACGCCGTATTCAGCATCAGCAGGAATGGCTGGAATTTCCACTGAATTGTATTCCAACTGGTCGCCAATGGCATCAATCTTAATGTCGTAAATGTCTCCTGCTGGCAGTTTGGTCGTGAACTTTCCAGAGACATCTGTGATTCCAACTATCGTTTTCTTCGTCTTACGACCCTGAAAAATAATTTTATCATAAATCATTGGCTGTTTGTCATAGTTCATCACACTAACGACCACTGGTGCAAACTTCGTTTGTGCATCTGCTGAAAATGCCAGAAAAATTAAGGTTAAAAAAAGGATTGTTCTCATAAGAAAAGAGTTTGTTCTATTCTTATAATTCGAGAAAGGAGAAAAGTAACTGATTTTTTTAGTTACATCACCACATTCACACCTGCAACGCAAGCACCTCTGCCTGTCGTCAGACAGGGAAGGTAATCTTCCCTGGAACTGCATTCACTTTTTGAGAAGCAAGTCCGAACACAGTTAATTTACATCACCACATTCACTATCTTCCCTGGAACGACAATCACCTTTTTTGGTGTATTTCCTTCCAAGTATTTTTGTGTTTGGTCAAAGGCAAGTACTTCCGCTTCGACTTCTTTTGGCGTTAATGCGGTTGGCAATTCTATTTTGAAACGCATTTTACCGTTGAAAGAAACTGGGTACGCAATGTTGGCTTCTACCAAATGTGCTTCGTTGAATTCAGGAAATTTCGCATAACTCAATGTTCCTGCCTCATTGCCCAACTTCACCCACAATTCCTCACATACGTGCGGCGCATAAGGTGAAAGTAGAACGACCAATTCCTCCAAAATTTGCTTGTTGTTGCATTTTTGGTCGGTGAGTTCGTTGGCGCAAATCATAAAGTTGGAAACGCCCGTGTTGAAGGAAAAACGATCTAAATCATCTCCCACTTTTTTGATGGTTTTATGCAAGGTTTTTAACGCTTCTTTGCTTGGTGCGTCGTTGGACAATTGCGCATTTCCACTCTCGTCGATGTTGAACAAACGCCAAAATTTACGCAAGAAGTTGTGCACGCCGTTAATCCCTTTGGTATCCCAAGGTTTTGCTTGTTCCAACGGTCCCAAAAACATCTCGTACATGCGCAAGGTATCTGCTCCAAATTTTTCGACTAACTCGTCTGGAGTTTGAACGTTGTATTTGGACTTGGACATTTTTTCAACTTCGTGCCCACAGATGTATGTTCCGTCTTCTTCTAAAATGAATTCAACCTCTTTATTCTTAGTTAATTCCTTGTACTTATACGTTTTCTTGAACAAATCCAAATTCAAAACATCATTATCAACCAAGGAAATATCTACTCTCATAGGTAAATGAGTAATAGGCAAACTCTGATACCCTTCAAAATTTATATTCTTTCTAACTTGTTCTCTTCGTTCAATTAATTTTTGAAAATCCTCAGAGTTTTCTTCCAAATATGGATTTCTTGAAAAGAAGAATATTTTATCATCTACAACTTCCTTAACTTCCGAATCAACTTCAACCGTATAGGTAATGTAAACCATATAAACAAAACTACTCCTCCCCAAAATCATCCCCTGATTGATCAACTTTTTGAAAGGTTCATCAAACGGAACGTAACCCAAATCGTACAAGAATTTTGTCCAGAAACGTGCGTAGAGTAAATGTCCCGTAGCGTGTTCAGAACCACCAATGTACAAATCAACGTTTTGCCAGTAGTCCACTTTTTCTTTGGCTACAAACTCATTGTCGTTTTTCGGGTCCATGTAGCGCAAGAAATACCATGAACTTCCTGCCCAACCTGGCATGGTGTTGTATTCCATACGATCGCCTTCAAAATGATTCCATGCAGATTTTTCCGCACGTGCCAAAGGCGGTTCACCATCTTCCGTCGGCAAATATTTATCAACTTCGGGCAATGTAATCGGCAAATGCTTGTCATCCACCAAATAAGGCGTTTCATCTTTGTAATACACAGGAAATGGTTCTCCCCAATAACGTTGGCGCGAAAACACAGCATCTCTTAATCTGTACTGTGTCTTTCCTTTACCAATTCCACGCTTTTCAATTTCGTAAATCGCCAACTTAATGGCCTTTGGTGCTGGAAGTCCATTCAAGAAATCAGAATTGGCAATCACCGCATCCTTTTCCGTATATGCTCCTTCAGAAATGTCCTTTCCTTCAAAAATATTAATGATCTCAATGCCGAAATGCGTTGCAAACTCCCAATCGCGTTGGTCGCCACATGGAACCGCCATTACGGCACCTGTTCCGTAGGAAGCCAAGACATAATCTCCAATCCAGATCTGCACTTTTTCTCCCGTAAATGGGTGAATGGCAAATGCTCCTGTATTTTGTCCCGTAATATTTTTTACATCCGCTTGTCGGTCTCTTTCCGATTTCAACGATGCTTGTTTCTTGTATTCAGCAACGCCTGCAGCAAACTCTGCTGTTGTGATTTCATCTACCAACGGATGTTCTGGCGCTAACACCATGAATGAAACTCCGTAAATGGTGTCGGGGCGGGTGGTGAAGACTTCAATTTCGGCTCTTCGACTGCGCTCAGAGACCTTCATTTCATTCGTTGACTGAGCGGAGTCGAAGGCAACACTTGCGGAGTCGAAGGCAACTTCAAACCGCACACTACAACCTACCGATTTTCCGATCCAATTGCGTTGTTGATCTTTGATGGAATCCGTCCAATCGATGGTGTCAAGTCCTGTCAATAAACGCTCAGCGTATGCTTTGATACGCATGGACCACTGGCGCATTAGTTTTTGCTCTACCGGGTGACCTCCACGTTCGGAAACACCGTTCACGACCTCATCGTTGGCCAAAACAGTTCCCAATGCGGGACACCAGTTTACCCATGAATCGGCAAGAAACGTCAAACGGTACATTTGTAAAATTTCCTCTTTTCGTTTTTCAGAAAATGCTTTCCATTCCTCTGCCGAAAAAGTAATATCGCAATCGTTTGTAGCATTTACTTTCGTATTTCCATTCGTTGAAAATTCAGCAATTAGCACATCAATCGATTGTGCTTTGTCCGCTGTAGTATCGTAATAGGAATTGTACAATTGCTTGAAAATCCACTGTGTCCATTTGTAATAATCGGGCGAAGAAGTTCTGACTTCACGGTCCCAATCGAAGGAGAATCCCATGATATCCAACTGATTTCGATAACCAGCAATTTTATTTCCTTGGTTATCAACTCCACCTTCAATATTGGTTTTTGTCGTAACCGCCGGATGCTGTCCAGTTTGAATCGCGTATTGTTCCGCTGGTAATCCGAATGAATCGTATCCCATGGGGTGCAAAACATTGAATCCTTGCAAACGTTTGTAACGCGCGTAAATATCCGAGGCGATGTATCCGAGTGGATGTCCAACGTGCAATCCAGCTCCAGAAGGGTATGGAAACATGTCCAGCACATAGAATTTTGGTTTAGTCGAGTTGTCTTCAGCTCGAAACGTCTTGTTTTCAGCCCAAAACGCTCTCCATTTCTTTTCTATGTCCTGAAAATTATAATCCATGATCTTCTTTTATCCAATTAAGGCGACAAAGATACCAAAAAAGGCAGAAACTCATTGCTTCGAAAATGGCAAGTACTGAACTGATTTTATCGATTTAGCTGAACAAACAAGTTAAAATATTATTTTTACTGTAAGATGTTTAAAAACTCTATCTCCAATTTCTTGTTTCCCCTGTTGTTTCTGCTCCTTGGGTCGATGTACTCATTCGGTCAAGTCAGTAAGGAAAAGCAGCTTGTTCAATCGTACAATGCTGAGAAAAACGAGAACAAGAAATTTAGTCGTTTAATGGCATTAGGCGAATACTACAAGCAAAACAATCTTCGACGAGCAGATTCAATCCGTCATGTTATCTTAAAGGAAAGCATCAATTTTGAGGATTCTATTCGTTTCAATGCCCTTTTTTACAATGCGGAAGTGGCACAGTTGTGTGGAGATCAGGCTGAATACTTTAAAACGATATTGGCTTGTCAACCGTTTTTAGGCAAGCTGAACTCTGATGAGGCCCAATTTAAGTTGTTCAGGCATCTTGGTTCTTACCACAGCAGTATGCAAGAATTTGAAACTGCCGACTTCTATTATCGACTAGCCATTAAGATTGGTAAAAAGGAGAGGAACAATTACAAATTATCGGAAGCTTACTCGTACCTGGCTTTAAACTTCATGACCGCCAACATGAAGGATTCAGCGCTAGCCTACTCTAATAAATCCATTAATTTCGCACGTAGAGGAAAAGACAAATCACACTTATCGCGTGCGTTCAATACTCAAGCTAAGATCTACGACTTTTTTGGACAGATTGAGTTGAGTGTTGCAAAAAACATCATCAGCTTAGAATTGGCAGAAGAAGTGCAAAACGTCTGGCTTATGTCAAAATTTACCAGAGAAATTGGACAAGAGCAAAAAATAATTCTCAATCTTAATGACGCGGAGAAATATTTCAAACAATCACTCAATTATGCCCGACAAATTCACGATTGGCGACAAATGGCATTAGCATTGTCCAATTTAGCTGGTGTGAACCTGGAAAGAAATCAACTAAAGATGGCGATTGCAAATGCGAACCAAGCAGTTAGTTACCTGACTGAACTCAACGATTTCAATGGTCTAGGTGAAGCTTACAATATTTTGGGAATGATTTATCAAAAGCAGGGCAACTACAACGAGGCAGCTATTAGTTTCAATCAAGCATTGGTTTATTACGAGGCGACAAGCAATAAGGAAAAAATTGCGGGGGTTTACCACAATGTTGGAACCGTTTTTAAGGAGCAAAAGAAATATTCCAATGCCCTCAATTACCTGAATAGATCCATTGAAATTAGAACGCAGTATGGTTCAAAAAATCAGATTTATCAGACCTATCGTGTCATTGCTGATTTGTACAAGGAGATCGATAATTCGCAAAAATCCTTGGAGTACATGGAACTGTACCTGAACTATTTGGATAGCAACACCACCGTTCAGGCAGCCACAAAAATTGCGGAGTTGAGCGAATCATACCGTTCTGAGCAACGCGAGCGGTTGATTAACGCCCAGGCCGATTCATTGAGAAGGCAGCAGCAAGAGCGAATTTTGACCTCTACGAAACTGGAAAACAGTCAACTAAGGAACAACTTTCAGATGTACATCATTCTCGCTTTTGTGATTATTATTGTGCTTGCGGGAGTCATTATTTTCTACCGCTGGAATCACGCGAAAATAACTCAACAGCAGCGCGAAGCTGAAATGTCACAAACCCTGCTGCGCACACAGATGAATCCGCATTTTGTATTCAACGCGATGTCTGTAATACAAAGCTATATTTTCGAGAACGACACTGTCAATTCGTCCAAATTTTTGGTCAACTTTTCCCGTTTAATGCGCTTGATTTTGGAAAACTCCCCCAAAGAGTTTATACCCATTACGACTGAAGTCGAAATTTTACAGAAGTACCTAGAAATGCAGAAACTGCGTTTTCAGGACCGTTTCCAATTTGACATTCATACTGACGAGGTCTTGTTTGAGGAGTCTGCGATTATTCCACCAATGATTACTCAACCGTTTATTGAAAATGCCATTGAGCATGGGCAATTGCACACCATCGAGGGAGGATTCATTCGCATTTCGTTCACAAAAACAAATGATATGCTTTGTATTTCTATTGAAGACAATGGAATAGGAAGAAAAAATGCCAGTGCTAATAAAAAAGGTTCTGCACACAAGAGTATGGCCATGGACATTACCAGTGAACGTATTAAGAATTTGAATAAAAAGAATAAAACGGATGGTAAATTGTTGGTTGAAGATTACAATAAAATCTTGGAAACTGGCACAAAAGTATTAATTTCGTTACCTTACACTATAGATCACAAACAACTAAGTTAATCATATGAAAAAAGTCCTAATCATTGATGATGAAAATAGAACGCGAGAACTAATCGCTCGTATGATTGATTCATTTGGGTTTGATGTACAAACAATTCCTGAAGGTGAAAACGTTCAGTCGGGAATAGATGCCATTCATAAGCACCAACCTGACATTGTTTTTATCGATATCCAGATGCCAGATGGAACTGGTTTTGATGTGATTCGCTCCATTGAGGACAAGACGTTTGAGGTCATTTTTATAACTGCTCACGAGGAATTCGCTATCAAAGCGATTAAATTCAGTGCGTTGGACTACCTTCTTAAGCCTGTTGATACTACTGAGTTAAAAGCTGCGTTGGAAAAAGCCCTTGCTGCCATTGATGATAAAAAGGAAACAAGTCAGTTTGATGCTTTACAAAAGAACATTCAGCCAACAGAAAAAAGACGTTTAGTGCTGAAGACACAGGAAAGTGTTCACGTTGTTGAATTGGATCAAATTATTCGTTGCGAAGCGGATAGAAACTATACTTCGTTCTTCTTAAAGGACAATAAGAAAATTCTTGTTTCGAAAACTTTGAAAGAATATGAGACGTTGTTGTCGGCACATAACTTCTTAAGAGTACAGCAATCCCACCTCATCAATATTGACTATGTAGACCGTTACGACAAAAAAAATGGTGGCGCAGTTGTCATGAAAGATGGTTCTGAGGTCCCCTTGTCTCCAGCCAAGAGAGACCTTTTCTTCAAGCGTTTAGAGAATATCTAAAATCAAAAATAAGCCAAAACGCTCTAATATTCATTCGTAATTGCAGAATGTTCATTTGGCATCTCACAACCGAAATTAAGTTTGTATCATTGAAGTAAGAAATAAGGAGAAATGTCAGGAAATTTTCTTTAAGTTTCGCTTTGAAATACAATGAAGGTTTTACACTGCTTGGAGAGGCAGTTTCATTTTCTAGTTTGATTAAAGAGTATAACAGTTCTTAATCCTTCATTTTTTCAAGGCTGCTTCGGCAAGCTTGAAGAAAATTCCTGATTTTTTGTTTCTAGTTTAAAAATTTAGTTTCTCGAAAGAGAATGTTTGTTGTAAATGCTACTTAAAAATTAACTTACTACTAAAAAAGGTTTGAATTCTTGTTCAGACCTTTTTTATTTTATAGAGTACTGGTCTACTCGGTGCAGCGTCATTTTCAAATGGAGCAACCTGTAGGTTAAGAAGATAAACCCCATCCAATAATTCATCGTCAACGAAAATCAACTCGGTAATGGTCCGTTCAAAATTGGGATTTTCTGGCACTTCCCAAAATGCATGATGAAAAGCTAAAAGTCCTCCATCACTTTCTCTATCCACTGAAGGTAAGTCGACCAACAAGTGTTGAACTCCTGATTCAATCATATACTGTGCGCACTCCACTTCAAAATACGCGGGATTTGTATTGGAATAATTCAGGGAGCGCTTAGCTACACGATTTGGGTGGGTACGAATAATCAATGCTTCTACTTTGTCAATATTCCCAAGTGCAACGAGCTGATCCTGGGTAATTACATCATCGTAAGTTCCCTCCGAATTCTTTATCCTCTTTGGCTCAATCGTTACCAATCTCGCTCGAAACATATATTCTTTGAGCGTGGCATTGATCGAATGCACCTTTTCGGTTATGTGTCCCAAACACTCAGTATGCGTCCCGTGTCCATGCGGATTGAAAAATATATTTCTAAAGTTTACACTTCCTCCTTCCTCGACAGACCCAGTATAATGTTCGGTTCTAACCGGTTCAAAAACAGGCGCTTCGACATACCATGCTTTTGGGTTTTGTGCTGTATTCGACAATGGAATAGAAATATCCAAAGGAAATGATGTGTCAATGTATTCATTCGAATTGATGTGTAACTTCATAACCAACTAAATTAGCAATATCCAGTTTACCTGCTATTTTTTTGTTAAAAAAATACAATAATAATTACCATGGTAAATATTTTATTACCTTTGACTCAAACATTAAGAAAAAAATCTATGAAAACAATTGGAATTTTATTATTTGCATCCCTAGCTGTGGTTGCTACATCATGCTCAACAAGTGAAGGCGAAGAAACTGTAGAAGCTGTAACCTACACCCTTGACAAAGAAGCTACATCACTAGAATGGGCCGCTAGTATGAGTCCAGAATACGGACACACAGGTTTGGTTGATATCACTGAAGGAACGCTTGTTATGGAAGGTGAAGAATTGAAATCGGGATCTTTCACGATTGACATGAATACCATTCGAAGTACAGATTTGGAAGAACCAAAAGCGGGTTATTTGGCTGCTCACTTGAAAGGAACTGCACCAGACGAAGATCATCCAGTTGATCTGTTCTTTAACACACCTAAATACCCAACAGTTGGAGTTACTTTAGGAGAATACAAAGATGGAAAGCTTGGATTGACGCTTTCAATAATGGGAGAAGAATTGACACAAAATGTTCCAGTTGAATTAACATCTGATGAAAATGGTGCTTGGATCAAAGGTGATTTCTCATTGGATTTTACATCGCTTGAGATTCCAGGACTTCAGCCAAATCCTGAAGATGGTTCTCAAATCAATCCAGTAATCGATTTTAAATTGAAGGCAGCCTTGAAAAAGTAATTCCCTCATAAATTTATTTGAAGGGCGACAATTGTCGCCCTTTTTTTGTTTTCTTTGAAACATGATTGAAGAAAACATTGAGGCAATAATTTTTGACTTTGGAGGTGTACTCATAGACCTAAACTATCATGCAACCATTGACGCGTTTAAGCAATTGGGGATTCACAATTTTGATACACTCTACACACAAGCGCAACAATCCAATCTCTTCGATGATATTGAAACAGGTAAAATATCCTCTCAGCGATTTATCAATGGTTTACTCGATTATTTACCGCATACAGTGACGCCAAATGAAGTCGTTACTGCTTGGAATGCCATGCTTCTGCACATTGATCCAGAAAAAGCACATCTACTTACCGAACTTCGAAAAAAGTACCCTGTCTACCTATTGAGCAATACGAATGAAATTCACATCAGTTTAGCTTATCGCAGGTGGGAAAAGACGATGGGACATCCCATTCAAAATTACTTTAATAAAATCTACTTATCTCACGAGGTAGGGATGCGAAAACCGCACAAAGAAATTTTTGAACATGTATGTGCCGATAGCGGTTTAAATCCTAAGCATACACTTTTTATTGATGATTCAATTCAACACATCGAAGGTGCACAGAAAATTGGTTTAAAAACCATTCACCACCCTTCCAATGGTGCGCTGCATACTTACTTTTCTTGACAGAGCTCTATCAGCATTCCTGTCGTTGATTTAGGATGTAAAAATGCGATTCGTTTATTGTCAGCTCCATCCTTTGGCACTTCATGAATCAATACAAATCCCTCCCTTTTTAGACGAACGAGCTCAGCGTCCAAATCATCTACTTCAAAAGCAATGTGATGAAAGCCTTGTTTTCCCTTTTCTAAAAACTTAGCAATGGGTGAATTTGGATCAGTCGCTTCTAATAATTCGATTTTCGAGTCACCTACCATTAGAAAAGCGGTTTTTACTGCCTCTGAAGTCACGACTTCCTCTTTGTAGCACTTTACACCCAACAACGATTCGTAGATCTTTAATGACGCCGCGATGCTTTCTACTGCAATACCAATATGTTCAATTTTTTTTATCATGCATAAAAAAACCCTGCTCGCTTAAGCGGACAGGGTTTAAAGTATTTAGTTCATCTTAATTCTTAATGAATTTCTCATTCACATTATCAAAGTTGATATAGTATACACCACGTAAAAGGTTTGTACAATTTACAGATGATCCTACACCCTTCTTCACAATATTACCGTAAGCGTCATAAATTTCGTAACGTGTCTCAACCGGAGTTTCCCCTGTTACAAAACGAATTTCGTTTTTCACTTTTGCTGGTGTCTTAGAGACAGGATCTGTTTTAGACATAAACTTCACTTCTTTCGAAGGTCTTTTTGTTCCAGAGTGATCTACTTGCACGACACGTACCATGTTTTCACCTGAATGAGGCGTTACAACAAATTCGTATGCGTTTTCCTTTCCACCACCTTTTCCTTGAACTTCACCGATAACGACCCACTTGTTCCATCTATATTGTTCAATCACAAAAGGAAGTTTGCCTTCTTCATTTTTTGTTTTCCAAACGAATTTTCCGTCATCTGAAATATTCATATCTGAAATTACGAAGGTAGATCTTGGCAATAAAACTTCAGGGTTTAAAATTTTTGGTTTACAACCGTCATTGTGTTCAATCACAATAAAGACAGGCTCACCGATCTCAATATTGAACAATGAAAAATCTATTTCAAATGCACCCATACTAGTACCGCCAGGCATGATATCACCATTGACAGTTACTTTTGTTGCGCAATATCCAAACCCTTCATCATCCATTGGGTTTTGTACGTAAATATTCTTCCCTTGATACGTCCCTTCCACAGAAAGAGCCGAAAATGAAGTGGTACTTATAAACGCAAATAAAACGAATAATATTAAATTTCTCATCTAATCTAAAATGTCAGTAGTGCAATACAAACAAGCAAGGTAACAATAAATTTACTCACTGCTTATATTTATCAACTCACAAATATAATAGCTTTTAATTATCTTTCCATGTATATTTAAAGATAAATTTAAAAAATTCACATAATTATTTTATTCGTAGAGGATTGACCTGCCGTTTTTGGGTGTTTACCATCTGTTTTTAAAAAACAACAAATGATAGAATTATCATGTTATATTGCGGATAATTTATTATCCTTGTATACACTACAAACAAGTACTTTATGAAAAAAATCGTGTTCGTATTATTTTTGTTACTCATTACTTTTGCTTGTTCTGAGCAGCAAAGACAAGAATTTGAACATAGCGGTGGCTCTATTACAATGGCCCTCGATTATGAACCTACAACTTTTATTCCTCGCAACGTGCTTGACTATTATTCAGCGAAAGTTTTGGATCAAATTACGGAAGGACTTGTTGGCTTTGAACCAAAAACACTCAAAATAGAACCCCGTTTAGCAACAGGCTGGACAAAAAGTGACGATGGAAAAACATATGTATTTACGCTGCGTGATGACGCGTATTTTCACCCGCACGATATCTTTACAAGCAAGGAAGATCGAAAAGTGACTACCGAAGATGTAGTAAAAACGTTCGAGATGGCTTGCACCAAAACATCAGAAGGACTTGCGCCGACATCCTATTCAGCAATATTCAAATCGGTTCTAAAGGGTGCCGATGACTTTTTTGAAGGTAAATCCAAATCCATCAGTGGTATTAGGGTGAAAGATCAAAATATCACGATTGAGTTGACCCATGAAGATCACAATTTCCTAAATAAACTGACCAATGTTACTGCGAGTATTGTTTCAAAGAAAATTATTGAAAGTGGCAACGAAACGGATATTATCGGTACGGGTCCATTCATGTACACTGAATACAAAAAGGGAGATCAACCTGAATTGATATTGACTAAGAACAAAGATTATTACGAAGTAGACGAAAAAGGGAATGCCCTACCTTATCTTGATAGCTTGGTGTTTGTGTTTCAAGGAAGAAAGCTTGAACAACTGGACATGTTCGAAGAGGGTAAACTGGATTTAATCATCGAATTGCCAACGAGTAGAATTACCCAAATGCTCGAAAGCAAAATTGAGGACTTTAACTCTAAACCTCCAAAACTTATTCTTTCTAATAATCCATTGTTAATCTCGCATTTCTACTTTTTCAACATGCAAGATGAACGATTTCAAAATCCACTCGTGAGAAAGGCGTTTAATTATGCGATTGATAGAGAGGTCATCGGACGTGACATTATTCGTGGGCAATATTACGACCTAGGTGTGTATGGAATCATCCCTCCTGTTCCAAAAGTATTAAGAGGGTATGACTTCAACAGCATAAAAGAAGTGGGATATGATTACAATCCTGAAAAAGCCAAAAAACTATTAGCGGAGGCTGGTTATCCCAATGGTAAAGGATTTGGCTCAGTGGAATTGCGTTATAATATCAGTGACACACATTCAGCCGTAGCAGATGAATTTGCCAAACAGATTTTTAAAGTACTTGGAATAAATGTAAACATTGATGGTTCTAGTTTTGAACAACTTGCCATTGACCAAGCAAATGGCAATGGAGATATATTTAGAAGCGGCTGGTCAGCAGATTATCCGAGTCCTGAAACATTCTTAATCAGTTTTTATGGAAAACTCGTTCCTGAAGATAAAAATGAAGCTTCGTCAATGAACCAGTCGCGCTATAAAAATCATTTATTCGATGAGTTTTATGAGCAAGCCCAAAACGCGACAAAAATATCTGATCAAATGAAGCTCTTTTCAAAAGCCGAAGTTGAGTTGATGAAGGATCCACCGATCATTCCTCTTTGGTATGTCGGTGATATTGCAATTACGCAATCTTATGTCCGCAATTTTCATTTTAATGCACTGAACTATTTTAATTTCAAACGGGTGTATATAAAACCGTGGACAACCGAAGAATATCAACAAACCCACGCTGCTAAAAACTAATACGAATGAAATTTTGTCTGCTATTCTCACTGATAGCGCTGAATGTATTTTTTGGATTTTCTCAGCCGACACAAACTGTTCGAGGAACAGTCTATGATTCCGAAACTCAATTTCCGCTTTCAGGAGTACGGATTGAACTATTCACCTTTGATACGGTCACTAAATATCGAGCAATCACGGATCTTGACGGTCAATTTAGCATAGACAATGTTCCTGTAGGAAAACATCAGCTCGTTGCGAAGTATCTCACGTATGACAATAAAACCATCACTGTTGATGTCACTTCTGGCAAGCAGGCGATTGTTAACTTAGGAATGACAGAGAGTTTTCAGGAACAAGAAGAAGTAATTGTGACGGCCCGAAAAAAAGGAACGGTCATTAATGAAATGGCACTGCTCTCAGCGCAGCAATTTTCGGTCGAAGAAACTGATCGCTATCCTGGTTCACGCTCTGATCCAGCACGTATGGCGTCAAATTTTGCGGGAGTTGGTGGTGCCGATGATTCTCGAAATGATATTGTTATTCGCGGAAACTCACCGCTAGGCGTCGTGTGGCGCGTAGAGGGAATTGATATCCCCAATCCTTCACACTTTGCGATTTCTGGTAGTACTGGTGGTCCCGTAGCGATACTCAATAATAAAATTTTGGCCAACTCTGACTTTTTCATGAGTGCTTTCCCTGCAGAATATGGTAACTCTACCTCTGGCGTTTTTGATTTAAAACTACGCAATGGTAACAACGAAAAGCACGAACTAACGGGACAGTTTGGTTTTCTTGGAACAGAATTGATGGCTGAAGGTCCATTAAGCAAATCGGGTAAATCAAATTATTTGGTGATGGGTCGCTATTCTACCCTGAGCATGTTTCAGGCATTGGGGATACAAATCGGTACTGATGCCGTTCCAGTGTACGGTGATGGCGCCTTTAAATTCAACTGGCAACTTAAAAATGGGGGCAATTTATCCCTATTTGGAATTGGGGGTGCCAGCAAAATTTCCATCATCATTTCCGACCAAACCGAATTTACAGAAGAAGTATATGGTGAAGGTGATCGAGATCAATATTTCAATACTTCGATGTATGTGGGAGGTCTGACCTATAAAAAGCCAATCAATGAAAAAACATTTATCGCCACAAGCGTTGCATATTCCCAAGAAATTCAAAATTCACATCACGATTTCCTTATTCGCTCTGTAGATAGTGAGAACAACATTACAGTAGACGCCATGTATCCACTGATGGATTATCGTTTTTCTGTTTCGAAGGCATCGGCATATTTCAGCTTAAAGCACAAATTCAACATCAGGCACCTTATTCAAGCGGGTATCAATTTCGATTACTACTTTTTTGACATGGTTGACTCGGTACTTGCACCAGGGCACGACGCTTCCAATCACGATGATTTTGATCTTCGATGGGACTATACAGGAACCGCTGCACTCATTCAACCGTTTGTTCAATGGAAATGGCGCATGACAGAAAACATGAATTTCACGGCAGGACTCCACAGTCAATATTACAGCTTGAGCAATAGTATTAGTGCTGTTGAACCGAGAATTGGATGGAAACTGAACATGAAGAAAGGTCAAGCAATTAGCTTAGGTGGCGGTATGCACAGTCAAACCCAACCTCAATACACCTATTTGTACCATCAAACGGATGCAATCACTGGAGAGCGAATCTATCACAACATGGACATGGATTTCTCTCGAAGTATTCATTCAGCGCTTGGGTATGAAAAAGCCTTCAGTAAAGGATTCAATGTAAAGACAGAGGCATACTATCAATACTTGTACAACATTCCAGTAACCGTTGCTCCTTCATCTTTTTCGTTGATCAATATGGGAAGTGGTTTTCAGCGGTTTTTCCCCGAACCTCTTAAAAATACTGGAACAGGATACAACTACGGACTTGAGCTTACGGTACAAAAGTTTTTTGATAAATCATTTTTCTTCATGTTTTCAGGTACAGTGTACGACTCCAAATATGAAGGGAGCGATGGGGTGCTAAGAAATACATCCTACAATGGCTTGTACATCGTCAACGTGCTTGGTGGAAAAGAGTTTAAAATTGGGGTCAAACAATCGATCTCGATTGGATTGAAAGTGACTGCTGCTGGTGGAAAACGATATGGCTATGTCGATGTGGCTCAATCTGAAGCACTGAACGAGCTAATTTACCTCGATGATGGTTTTAATTCACGTCAGTTTTACGATTATTTCAGAACAGATTTAAAAATCAACTGGAAGTTCAATGCGAAAAAAACAACGCATGAAATTGGACTTGACCTTGTGAACGTGTTTAACTCTAAGAACTTGTTGAGTTTGGCTTATGCTCCAAATATTGACGATCCATCCGCTGAACCGATTGCATCAAGAAATCAATTGGGATTTCTGCCCATCTTCTATTATAAAATAGATTTACGCTTGGGTGGAAAAAGCAAGGAATAAGCTACCAAACAGGGCACGAATCACACGCATTCTTTCCACGTAGGTAGAAGAAGAATCCAAGCACTGTATTGAATTCAAAATAACCATACGCATGACGCGTGTATGCCGTAGGATCATTTGGTCTATTCTTCGCTTTCACCACGTGATGAAATCCACCATTCAAGCTGGATTGTAGAAAAACATGTCGAAAAAATTCTAAACGCAAGCCTGTATGGACTGAAAGTCCGTATCCAGACATAGAAATCGTACGCACGTCTTTCTGCCCTGCAAACGTAAAGTCATTGAAGGTTAGTAATCCACCCGCTGAGAGTCCCACATTCGTGGATACAGCGAACCAGTCCTTTTGTCCAAATTTTAGCCATTGATCTGTTCGGGTAAGTTCGACGCGCAAATAATTAAGTCCATCTGAATTCTCATAGTGAAAGGTCTCACGATCTGTCGTAAAATCGGCTCCGCTGTACGTGCCTGATAAATTGGTGACTGTATCAACTCCAGGATTGATGGTACCACTCAGCTTTACCTGGTTGCCGTCTTTAAATAGGTACTTCATGTGATCATAGCCAATAGAAAGTGCCCAATGGTCTTTGAAATAATAACCAACCCGTGCGTTGAATTGTGGAATGGTAATGTTCTTCACATTGAAATACGAGCCAAACGAAAACTTTTCAGGGTTGTCATGCGCCTTCGCTCCCTGCATCGTGAAATCGTAGCCTGCACCAACAAAACGCATGTTACTTTTCGTATAGCCAGTTCTGTTGTAGCCCCAATAACCAAAAACAGTCCCCTTGGCATAGGATACCTTCTTTTTAGACTGCGCCTCTGTAACAAAAGGCACCAATAACAAGACGATGATAAGTATGTTTTTCATTTTAAAAAAATCAAATTTCACTTGAAGTTTCTAATTAACTTTCCTGCTTTTCGTTTTTCACCTTGGTCGTGCTTGTACGTTTTGAAGGACTCGCTTTCTTTTTAGTAACACTGTTGTCTTCCTCGGTCGCAAGCACCGCTTGTTCGGATCCAAGCTTCGACGGTCTCATTTTCAAGAAAGACACCTCTTGTTCCGTCAAATGACGATACATACCACGTGGTAAATCCCTTTTGTTCAATCCTGCAAAGGTTACTCTGTCTAACTTAACAACTTTGTACCCCAATGCTTCAAATGTTCTACGTACAATTCTATTCTTTCCTGAATGCAGTTCAACACCTACTTCTTTGGCGTCTGTGTCATTTACAAACTCGGCTTTATCAAAAATAATCTTTCCATCTTCCAAGTCGATCCCCGCCGTCATTTTCTTCAAATCCTCGACACTTACCTTCTTGTTCAATTCAACGTGGTAAATTTTACCAGCCTTATGTTGTGGGTGGGTCAGTTTTTTCGCTAAATCTCCATCATTTGTGAACAATAAAAGTCCCGTCGTTTCTCTATCTAATCGTCCCACCGGATAAACACGCTCCTTGCATGCTTTTTTAACGAGTGCCATTACTGTTTTTCTATTCAAAGGATCATCCATTGTTGTGATAAATCCCTTTGGCTTATTCAGTAACACATATCTTTTTGTCTCGGCTTTGATGGATCCACCATCGTACTTTACAACGTCTCCTGGTTTGACTTTATACCCCATTTCTAGGATAATCTCACCGTTTACGGAAACAACACCCGTTGAAATTAATACATCTGCCTCACGTCGCGAGCAGATCCCTGCGTTCGACAAATATTTATTCAACCGAATGGCATCATCATTAAACGTCGGCAAGGGATCCCCCTTCTTCATTTTTGATTTGTAATCAATGTACTTTCCTTTGGACTTCTCTTCTTTGGATTTTGCCGATTTTGTATCCTTGGTAACTGCCTTCGTTGAGGAGTTTCTACCTTTTAACGGCTTGCTTTTGGAATCGTTACGACGATTCGTTGGTTTTCTTGTGTTCATCACGAGCATAAATATTTTGGCAAAGGTACAACATTAACTCGAAAAGCAATACAGTTCGAACTCTCCGCTATACCAATGGGTAAAATGCATCTTCAATGTGTTCAAGGTGCATTTCTTTGTTATTCAAAATAATGGAAATAACATCAAAACGCACTTCCTCCTTAACATCATTCGTTTGAACAAAGTAGTTAGCGACTTTGATTATTTGGCGCTGTTTGGAACGAGTAATGGACAAATGTGGAGCTCCCAAAGCTGTAGAATTTCTCGTTTTTACTTCCGTGACCACCAACAAACCTTGATTTTTCGTCACAATATCAATTTCTGATTTCTTGAATTTAAAATTTCGTTCGACCAGTTGGTGACCCTTTGTCAACAAGTGGTTTAAGGCAATTTCTTCACCTTTCTGTCCCAATTCGATATGATTCATGCGTTCGGTTTTCTATTTAAGTTAAGTATTATTCTTCTTTTTTCAATGCTTTTGAACAGAAATTAGACTGCGTTGTACACTTTGTTCATGCGATGCATTGCCCAAATATTTCTCTTCTTAGCATTTACTTCTGGCGCTCAGGAGGAGATCTTAGTATTAGGAAATCACACCAAAATTTGTGATAAGTCGGCTATGTTTACTCAATTCTCAGAAAGCTTACCAAACGATTTGAAAACTTTCAATGCTATCTTTCTATTTTCCAATTCAACGAGTCAACTCACTGAAGGAGAAATTGAACAGTTAATTCACTTTACGGAAGAAGGTGGCGGATTATACGTTGGCTCTGAAAACTGGCCGCTGCAGGCTGAATCCAAACAATTGACACAAAAAATGTACACCAAGGAAAGTTATGGTGATTTTAACGAAAAAAATGCCCTTTCCGCTGAACGTGGAAATTTGCGTCTCGAAGAAATTAACCTTATTCCCGCTGGAGAAAGCACTGTTGCCTTTCCTATGGATTACCGTCTAACCGTAGAGGCTTGGGTTGAGGATCAACCTCTAATTCTTTCGGGGTTTATAGGAAAAGGACGAATCATTATTGATGGTGGTTATTCTAGATTTTATTGTCAAAATAGCACTGAAGAAAGTGAGCAACTATTGAACTACTTCTTAAGGTTTCTAGTGCCCAACGAAAATTAAAATAAGAAGGATAAGCCGAGCTTTAATGAGATTAGGCTGGCTAAGTTTTCTGTAAATAATTCCGTTCGTAAATTATCCTTCGAATAGGTGGAAGCATAACTCTGTGAAAGCGCCATTGGATTTGGAGGCAATACAAACCCAGTATGGATCCTTGTTCCAATGTCAAAAGCTAAAAAATCAGTCAGTGCCATTCTATAATTTACTTGAAAAAAGAAATTAATTGCAATAATGTCAGTTGCTCCGACTGGGTAAGGATTGGTCATTTCTTCTGTTGAATTGTATCGATAATTTTGATCATAATCAAACGCAAATATTTTTGGCCCTAATCCCAATGCAGTAGAAAATCCTGCTGGAGCACTACTTCCCCGAGCATGCATCTCCAAGACAATCATGTAGCTATACGCATTGAATACTGGAGTTGAGGGTGTTGCCCAATAATCATAGGTATCCTCATTGTACAATGAAAAAGAACTCATCGCCAAATTGAATTTTTCATAGCCAAATTCAATTCCCAAACTCACTTTTGGTGTCAACAATCGCAAATACGAAAACCGAATATCCACACGCCCAATTTTTGAACGTTCTTTCATTCGATTGTTCTGATCGTATTTTACAATTTTGCTTTCTCCGTCCCCACTGGCTAAGAACCCTGGTAACCCAAACAAATAAGGAAACACCCGAATAGCACCGGTTCCAGCCACAGAAAATGTGTTTTTCTTTCCTAGATACCCAAAATCCTGCGCTGAAAGATCGTTTGCATTTGGCACTACTAAAAGTAATGTAATTGTTGCTATGAATACTTTCATTATTTCGTTCCTTTTAACTTTGACATTACATGATAAGCAGATGCCTTCAGTACTGAAGGATTTGGCTTTTGCTTCGCTCTAAACGTGTCTACTGTTCTAATTTCACCCGATTCAATGTCTATTAGCACTACATCTAAAATATATGTATTACCTGTTACTAATCGCGCCGTGAAATAGGGTATCCCAAACGGTGGCAATAGTATTCCAGCAATAATCGCCCCAGTTGGTATATGCATATTTCGGATGTGCTCTCCATACGTGAACATGATGTTCACGTCACCATAATGCTCCCTAATTTCCTTTAAAGCTGTATAGTCAACAGGGAACATTTCATCCTCTAAGTACTCGGCTTTTTGTCGAAGAAAGTCGTTTAAAAGTGCGCGTTCATTGTAACCATCTGTATTGATTTTATTACGATTACTATCTGTCAAATCATATACAGCAACTCCATGTCTTTCGCCTTGAGCCTTGATATTTAAAATCACCTGTGCCTCCAACTCCTTCGACTCTTTTGGGCGGAACTGACCATTATCTACTTTCATAAAAGACGGATCGAGTAACACGATCTCACTAATCGACTTTTTAGTTTCCTCCTCTTGTCGTTTCAATCGCTCCTTCCGAGAAAGCTGATACCATTCATCTTCTTCTTTCTTTTTTTCCTCGGCTTGCTTCTCGTATTTAGCGTAGAGTGCTTTAAATGTTTCATCTTTTTTCAAATCAGACAACGCATAAATGTAAAACTCCTCCGAATCGAATTCCTCGTCCACCTCTAGCGCTTTCGTTCCTTCCTTTTTGATTTTAATTTTATCGTACTTGCTTAATTCTTCCGTTTCGATCTCCAAGGTGTCTGCGTCTGCCATTTCCTGTTGTCGCTGTAGCTCTAACTTGCTATTTTCAAATTCTTCAATGGCTTGCTCATAACTCATATCGGAATAGTCTTCCAACGAGAATCTACTGTAGTCCACGGCATACTTCACCATTCTTTCGTAGACGGCGTTAATTTCTTCATCCTGAGGGAACGCCATTTTACAATCACGAATCGTTCTCAATCCCATCGTGAAAAGTTCAATTTTGGATAAATTGTATAAGAAGTGATGCATGGCGTGACTTTCACCTTCTACTTTACTTGGCTTTTGAAGTGTTGTTGTATACTTGCCATATTCTTTAAATGCCACTAATCCCAACCAAGCCTTTGCTTTACACTGATGAATGTACAGGTTGTTCCCGAATTCCTTTTCCAATAGAAAAATAGTGTACAGCGCATCCCCAAGGTTGATATTTAACAAGTCCAAGCGTAAACATTCGAAACGTGCAATATTTCTTACCGTTTTAAATTCTTCCTCATCCACTAAAAAAAACTCATTTCCCCACTTGGAATAGCTATCGAGTGCGTCAAGAACGGCCGTTTTCCTTTTTTGGATGTTTGGGTGGCTACTTTTCGAATCATCGTAATCCTCATCAACTTGAATTTTATTGATTTCTTCTGGAAACAAACTTTCTGGAACGAAGAGATGTCGACTATTAAAATACGTTTTTGGCAATTCTACTTCGTCAAAAGGCAAATAGGAATACATCATTACATCAAAAGCCGAAACCAATTCGCTTCTTTTGTAGCCTGCCTCATTGTATAATTTTATCCCTAACTTATCTGCACTCAACTCTTGCTCCTTCGAGTGATTACTGAGTTTTTCTATTCGGTCATCATAGTTTACTTCAGCTGCACTTGCAACTTTCTCGGCATATGATTTTTCGACATGTCCCTCTTGAAAATGGGCGATTTCATGCGCCAAAACGTACGCCAGTTGCGCCTCATTTTCCAATTGACTCAGCAATCCTAATGTGACAAAAACAACTCCTTGATCCGTTGATAAGGCATTCGTTACATTTGATTTAATCGTATAAAACTGTAGCTGTTTCTTTAATTTTGGGTGCTTTTCGAGTAATTTACTTGCAACCCTTTCAACGTACTTCGTAGCCGGATCACCATAAACAATTAAACCGGAATAAAGCAATTCGTCAATCCCATAGTGGATATACTCAAGAAATTCATTTTTGAGTTCATCGTCCATGTTTTCTCTACTCTCCACAGCGGCTTCATCTACCTTTTGCTGTGATGTTGCACTGAAAAAGGTTGGTATTTTACCTTGTGCTTTTAGAGGAACGTAATTTTCAAAATCAACCTGCTGACTGTATGCAAATGAGAATGAAAAACTAATTAAAACTAACGTTATCTTATGTGTCAATGAAGTAGGAAAGCTCATATACCTTTTAATTTACAAACATTCAAATCAACCTACGATTGAGGGATCCAAATAATGTGATAATTTCAAAAGTAACCTAAAAAAGTTAAACAAAAGGTGTAATCCGCGATTAACCTAGATTCTATAGCTCTCCAATCAACTCAAGTGTTTCCTTGGATGCGACTTGTTCTGCCCTTTTTTTAGAAGAGCCAACACCTCTCCCAAACGCTTTATCATTGATCACGACTTCTACTATGTACTTCCATTCGTGACCTAGATTTTCTTCAGAAACCACCTCAAATGAAATGGGTAACTTGTTTTTTTGACACCAGATATAGAGCTTTGATTTAAAGTCCAATTCCTCTTCAAGCAATTGATTTAAATCGAGGTATTTAAGAAATATATGCCACTCTATTGAATGCTGTGCCTTGCGGTATCCACCGTCTAAATAAATGGCACCGATGAGTGCTTCAAATGCATTCCCTTCAATCGTTTCCAGCTTAATAGATCGACTTTGATCGTACTTCATTACCTTATACAAACCCATTTCATGTCCTATATCACCAAGGGTCTTTCGGTTCACAATTTTGGATTTAATCTTGGTCAAATATCCCTCATCTTCATCTGGGAACTTCGTGTATAGGTATTCGGCAATAATTGAATCGAGAATGGCATCACCTAAAAATTCTAGCCTTTCATTTGACTCTACAACTTCGTTTGTGATGGATTTATGGGTTAAAGCGCGCTCGAAATAGAGTAATGAGCTAGGTTTATAGCCAAAGCACTTATGAATAAATTGATAAATTTCTGCTTCTCGGGGTGATTTTTTTTTGAACAAGAATTGAAACCAGGTCAACACTTACCCTTGATATTTTTTTACGATGACAGTGGTGTTATGCCCACCAAAACCGAACGTATTTGACATGGCATAAGTTACTGTTCTTTCCTGCGCCTTGTTAAACGTAAAGTTCAACTTGTTATCCAACACTGGATCATCCGTAAAATGATTAATTGTAGGAGGTATAATATTATCTTGAACCGCTTTAACACATGCAATTGCCTCAATCGCTCCTGCGGCACCCAACAAGTGTCCTGTCATAGATTTTGTTGAACTGATATTCAAATTGTAAGCATGTTCACCGAATACATCTTGAATTGCCTTTACTTCAGCAACATCCCCCAACGGTGTAGACGTTCCATGTACATTTACATAATCGATGTCAGATGGTGATAAACCTGCATCATCCAACGCAGCAAGCATTGTATTTCTCGCACCTATACCTTCAGGATGTGGCGCCGTCATGTGATATGCATCACCAGACATTCCTCCACCTACTACTTCAGCATAGATTTTAGCTCCACGCTTTTTTGCATGCTCATATTCTTCCAAAATCAACGCTCCACTGCCCTCACCAAGAACAAATCCTTCACGGTCCAAATCAAAAGGACGAGAAGCTGTTTCTGGAGAATCGTTTCGTGTTGAAAGTGCTTTTAATGCGTTAAATCCACCTACGCCCATTTCGTTGACACATGCTTCGGAACCTCCTGTAACAATTGCATCAGCCTTCCCTAAACGAATGTAGTTGAACGCATCAATAATCGCATTTGTGGATGACGCACATGCAGAAACGGTAACATAATTTGGTCCGCGCAATCCATATTGAATGGAAATATGCCCAGCGGCAATATCTGCAATCATTTTCGGGATAAAAAACGGGTTAAATCGTGGGGTACCATCTCCAGCGAAAAAGTTTTGAGATTCGTCTTGAAAGGTTTTAAGACCACCTATACCAGAGCCCCAAATTACACCAATACGGTCTAAGTTTGGATTGGCCTCGAGTAACGCAGAGTCTGCCATAGCTTCATCTGCTGAAACCATGGCATACTGCGAAAATTGGTCTTGTTTTCTTGCTTCTTTTCTATCCATATGATCATGGATATCAAAGTTTTTTATTTCGCAAGCAAACTGTGTTTTGAATAACGACGCGTCGAACTGTGTAATTGGAGCAGCACCACTTTTACCGTTTTTTAGTCCCTCCCAATAATCAGAAATATTGTTTCCAATTGGCGTAAGGGCACCTAATCCCGTGACAACTACTCTTTTTAATTCCATACACGAACGTTAATTCAAATAATATCAATCAAACTCTTACTTTGCGTTTTCTTCTATATAAGAAATTGCATCTCCAACTGTTTGGATGTTTTCTGCTTGATCATCTGGAATTGCGATGTTGAATTCTTTCTCAAACTCCATGATCAGCTCTACGGTGTCTAGAGAGTCTGCTCCTAGATCATTTGTGAAGCTTGCTTCGTTAGATACTTCGCTTTCTTCAACACCTAACTTATCTACAATAATAGATACTACTTTTGATTTAACATCAGACATTTGTTCCTTTTTTTTATGGTTAATTCAGCCGCAAAGAAAACCACAAACTATCAAAAATCAAAATTATTATTCATAATAATGTATTACTTCTTCTTTCGCTTTTCGAGTTAGAGCAGGTACTTCTGCGCTGTCAGCAGGATACCCAACAGGAATCAATAGAAAAGGACGCTCGTTTTCAGGGCGTTTCAGGGCTTTGGAAATGAAATTCATTGGACTTGGCGTATGCGTTAGTGCTACCAAACCCGCATTGTGAACTGCCATGAGGAAAAATCCAGCCGCCAAACCGACAGATTCCGACACATAATAGTTGTTATGCTTTGAACCATCTTCGTTTATTTCATAGGCGCGTTTCATCACGACAACAATCCAAGGAGCTACGTCTATAAATTCTTTAACCCAGTCCGTACCGAGTGGTTCCAAATCTTCTAACCACTCCTCACTCATCCTTCCTTCGTACGATTTTTTTTCTTCTTCTTCAGCCAACGCTCTAAGCTTAGATTTCAACTCAGTATTGGAAATTAGGCAAAACGTCCACGGTTGCTTGTGCGCTCCCGATGGTGCAGTGGAGCCCGTCATTATTAAATTTTCCATGACATCCTTGGGGACAGGGCTGTCAGAAAAATCACGCACAGAACGTCTTTTGTCCGCCCATGCGTAGAAGGATGCTGAACGCGTTTTCATTTCATCACTCGAAAAAGTTTCTCCAGTGTAGGGAATAAATGGGTGGTTTTTTGTTGACATGAAAGAAATATTAAAGTATAGAGTTAAATATAATCATACTTCCTAAATTTGCAGCATGAATAAAGTTCGAATCGCCATATTTGCCTCTGGAACAGGATCCAATGCTATTAATCTCATCCATTATTTCAAAGAGAGTGAGACGATTGAAGTGGGTTTCGTACTCAGCAACAAATCGGATGCTCCTGTTTTGACTTCTGCGAAAGCATTGGGTATTGAAGTGCTTCACTTTTCCAATCAAGAGGTGGCCGATGGTGATTTTCTTACAAAAATTTGTCGTGAAAATAAGATCGACTGGATCGTTCTTGCAGGTTACTTGCGCTTGATTCCAGCATCGTTTATTCATGCTTTCGAAGGGCGGATTATTAATCTACATCCTGCACTGTTGCCAAAATATGGGGGCAAAGGAATGCATGGAGGCCACGTGCATAAAGCAGTTATTGAGAATAAGGAAAATATATCTGGAATCACCATTCATTTTGTTAATGAAGAATTTGACAAAGGACGAGTTATAGCACAATTCAGCTGCGCAGTTGCACCAAGCGATAGTGCAGAAGATGTCGCAGCTAAAATTCACCGACTCGAACAAGATCATTTACCTTTCGTGATTGAAAAAACAATCTTAAATAAAACACTATGAGTGACTTCTTTACTGGATTTGGTTGGTTAGAAATTTTTAAAGCTTCGATGGTTTTATTCGCTGTGGTTGATATTATTGGTTCCATTCCTATCATTATTAAACTGAAAGAGCAATCGGGAGAAGACATTCAAGCATTGAGAGCCAGTTTGGTTTCTTTGGTCATCATGCTTAGCTTCCTGATTCTTGGAGAAAGTCTATTGAACTTGTTCGGAGTGGACGTTAAATCGTTTGCCGTGGCTGGTTCACTGATCCTATTTGCCATGTCGCTCGAAATGATTTTGGGTGTACGTCTTTTTAGAGATCAGGTATCAGGAAAAACGGCGAGCATTGTTCCTCTGGCATTTCCTATCATTGCTGGCGCTGGTACGATGACATCCATTATTTCCTTGCGGGCGGAGTTTCAAGAAATCAATATTGTCATTGCGATTTTTATCAACATTATCATTGTCTTTGCCGTGCTGAAACTTACTCGAGTTATTGAGCGAGTACTCGGCGAGGGTGGAATTGCGATCGTGAAAAAAGTATTTGGAATCATCCTGCTTGCCATTGCAGTAAAATTATTTACTGCAAATGTAAAAGGTCTATTTGTATAGCTACTTCCGAGGCGTGAAGGAGCCAGGTGCATTGTTCTGCCCTTCTATGATTTGCATTCCATGAGAGAATTTTCTTTCATTGACCACTCTGCCACGTTTATCATAAACGATAAATGATCCATGTTTTAAACCGTCCTTGTACTCAATTTCTGACATTAAATTTCCACGACGGTCATGTTGTTTCATGGCTCCATTTAATTTTCCTTCCTTGTAATTCGATACCACAGCTGGATTTTTCCCTCCAGGATGATACGCAATCCATTCACCGTCTTTCAATCCTTCTTTATAATTTCCCTCCTCGGTTTTTTTGTAGTCCTTTGATGAATAAGAAATTGATGGGCCATGTAATTTGCTTTCCATTACAACACGATCCTTCATTATTCCATAGTCAACCTGAGATTTCTTCTTGAACAATTTATACGTCTGAACATCTTTCAATTTGCCGTTTTCAAAGTACTCTGTCCATTCTCCAACTTGCATATTATCGCTGTATTTACCCGATAACTTCTGCTTCGCATTGGGATAATAGGATAGCCAATCACCTTCCAGTGCTCCCTGTTTAAACGTCGCTGAGTTTTTTAATTCTCCATTTTCCCAATAATTATTCCACTTGCCTTCTTCCTTTCCATGAACGTATTCACCTTCCATGAGCAACGTTTCATCTTCATACCATGTTCTCCACATGCCGTGCTTTTCGTCGCTCTCGAAAGTTCCTTCCTTAAACTTCTTACCGTTTATGTAAAAGTATGACCATAAACCTGTTCTCAATCCCTCTTTGAATTTCGCCGTATAGGATAACTCCCCGGTCGGGTGCCAATACGTCCAATCACCGTGCTGAACATCATCCTTGAACGTTCCGGACATGTCTCGTGTACCCTTGTTTGTATACCACGTCCAAACACCTTCCTTCTTTCCGTTTTTGTACGTTCCTTCGACATTTAACTGTCCATTATCATAGAAATATTGGTATGTTCCTTCGAGTACTCCGTTCACGTATTCTGTAATCTTCTCCTTCTCTCCAGTGTAATAAAAATATTCCCATCTGCCGTCCTTTTCCCCATTCTTAAAAGCTCCCTTCAGCGTTGTATAACCGTAAATGCTCATTTCTTCAAATGGACCGTGTTTCAAGCCTTTCTGGTAATTGTACCACTCCTTTACTGCACCTGTGGTGTAATAGGTAGTCATTTCTCCTTCACCGTCAATAACGGTTTGTGTATGGAGTGAGTCTGGAAGGTGAAATGCCCAAAGGAAATTGTCGCCACCCCTAGTTTCCTCCACAGATTTTAACCGGCCGTCGCGGTAATAATATTTCCACTCGTTGACTGGTACATCTAGCTTGTACTCACCTTCCGTTTTTAGGAAGCCTGTTTCATACCATTCTCTGTACACACTATCCTGCCGTCCCCACTTAAAAAATCCTTGTTGCTCTTTTTCACCGTTTGGGAAATATCGGATGGATTCACCGTGCAGCAATCCGTTGTAGAAATTTCTCTCCTCCTCAAGCTCTCCGAGGCGGCTAAAATATTTCCATTTTCCGTGTTCGTTAGAGGTCTCTCCGAGCTCATCCACATAGTACTTACCTGCAGATTGAACTTGAATGTGGTTGAAATCCCAATATGTTTGTTTTTGCTTGGATAAGTTTTCCTTTTCGACCTTCTGAGCATTAACGCTTACTACTGAAAGGAGAAAAATCAAACACGTAATTATTTTAAACATATTTTATTTTTTAGTATAACCAAATTTTGTCACTTAGTTACTTCAGAATTCCTATCATTCCTTGAGTAATTAGTACCACACCGAATCCAAGAAAAACAATTCCAATTAAACTGTTTAACCCTTTCAGTAATTTGTGAGTCACTAAGGGTCTTAAACTTTTTGCTCCAACAATTTTTAATAAATCGATCGAGAAAAATGTGATAAGAATAGATGTAATAAAAATCAGCATCGTATGACCAGAGCCTTCTTCTGCGGCATCTTTAGCTCCAAGTGTCATCACACTGAACCAATAAAAAACAATCATTGGATTGGCTAAGTTTAACAAGAAACCCTTTAATGCTAGTAGCAGATAGCCTTTGGAACTTTGCGCATCCAACCCGTCTGCCTCAACGTTCATTTCCTTCGTTTCTTTGAAAAAATTATAAATCCCGTAGGCAATGAACAAAATCCCACCTATTAGACGCAGCATTGAATTATCATCTCCCTTAGACAAGCTTTCGACCTGATTGTAGAAAACAAAGGCGATTGCGATGTAAACGATATCATTTAACAAGACACCGAGGTCGAAAGCAATGGCTGCTCTGATTCCCTTTCTAATACTCGTTTCTAGCAACACGAAAAAAACTGGACCAATCATGATACTCAGTATAAACCCTGTTACAATTCCCTTTGGTATTAAATCCATCTAGTTCAATTCGACTTTCTACAAATTTAACGTTTCCTTTTTCTTTTGAAAGAAATAATTTTCGTCATCTTTAGCTCAAACGTTTATTGTGTAGAATGATTTCATCCAAAATCAATAAAATCGTGTAAATAACTATTTTTTATCGATCAGATACATTCAATATTAATTGAAGTTGATTACCTTTGCACACATGGGTAGTAAAATTGATGACCCAATCAATTGAAAATATTAAGTTACTTATGAAACTTGCAGCGGCAAATAAAAAACTGGAGAGCATTATTAAAAACGTCGAAAAGGACGGTGTTAAAGCTAAAAATCTTATCGAGGATCTAAAAGAGTTACGAACTTTCGCCTTGAAAGAGCAAGATCCATTGGTGACAAAAGTTCTACGTCTGACTTATGAGTATTTACTTGAAAACAAGTCATTTGGTGTTCAAGCCCAGTACGAAGAAGATGAGGAGGAAAATGAATACCCTATCGAAATTGAAGACAACGAAAATCTATTGTATTTGCTTAATCTTTTGATGAATGCAGATCACAAAGTGAATCGCGAAGAAATTAAAGATTACCGCTCCGCTTTAAAGCAAGAACTATATTAATCAAGTAGTTATATCATATATTGAACCGTTAGTCCTAGGCTGACGGTTTTTTTAGTCCCCTTGAACCATAATAGATAATTTCGTTAGTGATTTTTACTATTTAATAAATCATTACTTTTCCTTGGTTGAGGTAATATTGATTTTGACAACCGTTCAAACCGACCTATTCCCAAACCAAAATCAATGAGTATACCTACTCAAAAAACCCATCATGCTACATTTTATCATTCTAAATACGTATAAATCAATTATATTTGGGTATAAACACCTATTCTTCACTTGTTCTTATGAACATTTGTAAAAATACTATATCTTACAAGTTGAAAACCTAGCTACAATTGAATCAAACTATCAAGATAGCTTATACTGAAGATCATTGTATGTTTAGACAAACAATGGTGAAATCGCTGAACGCTGAGGATGGAATCGAGGTTGTTTTTGAAGCAAATAATGGACTTGAATTACTAGAAAATCTAAAATCAAAGAAAGTAGACGTTATTCTTCTAGATTTAGATATGCCAGTTATGGATGGGCGTGAAGCACTTCATACTATTCGAAAGAAATATAGTGATACGGTTAAAATCATTATTCTCAGTTTACATTACAATGAAGGGTACATTCGAAAATATATGCTTGCTGGTGCGAACGCGTACTTATCAAAAGAAGTTGAATATGACATATTGGTGGCAGCAATTACCAGCGTTCATCAAACAGGTCATTTCTTTCACAACGAAGTCTCTCCAGAACTTGTCGCTGAACTCAAATCTGAAACTAAAAACACATATCCAGTATTAGAGGGTGAACCTCTAACAGAACGTGAAATAGAAATTGTTAAGTTACTGTGTGAAGGACTATCAAATCTTGAGGTTAGTTTGCGCTTAAATCTTAGCCATAGAACGATTGAAAATCATCGGTATCGGATACTAAGGAAAATCGGAGGACACAACGGAATGTCCATTATGGAGTATGCAGTAAGGAAGGGCTATTACGTAATAAAGTACTAACTCCGTTATATAGTTATTTCGACTTTCAATCAATAAGAAAAATAGCTGCATCGTTAGGGTAAACCCTAACTATAATTCCTGAATACCCTAGTTTTTTTCTAAAACAACCCTAAGTACCATCAAATGATTATATCCCAATTTTACGACAGAGATAAACACAAGCTTTTTCTCAATGCACATTTTAAGCGTATAAATATGGTAAGAACAAACGAAGAATATTTGAGCAATTCATTGACCTACGTGTACAAGCCTGAAATTGGCCAACGTGTTGAATATACGGCAAATACAGGGACAACCATAATGACTGCTGGAAACAGCAATATGAATGGTACTGGAACACTATATAATGTTATTGCTTCAGGAAGCTCAGGCTATGGTACATTGATCAAGACGATTACCTTAAAAGGAACTAAGACTACGACCAGAGGTATGGTTCGACTATACTTACACGATGGTTCTACTACTTCTATAATAGCAGAGATAGAAATACCCGCAATTTCTCAGGACGGTATTCAGAGAACTTATGAAATATCATATGAAGTCGATTTCATGCTAACCGATAACTGGTCAATGCAAGCATCTATCGAAAATGGCTCTGAGGATATGGTCGTTATAGCACAGGGGTTGAATGTCACATTTCCTTGAAACAATATTCACATAACAATTA
Source organism: uncultured Flavobacteriales bacterium (assembly GCA_937876195.1). Classification (GTDB taxonomy): domain Bacteria; phylum Bacteroidota; class Bacteroidia; order Flavobacteriales_D; family Crocinitomicaceae; genus UBA4466. Next base: position 105,841 of record CALEIK010000024.1, on the reverse strand, counting down.
AACAATTAAATTAATAAAAACATGGCAGCAGAAACTCAATACACCGCCAATACTGGACTGGTAAAGATTACAACCGCTAACGCGAACCTTGATGGTTCTGGAACTCTAGGTGATGTTATCACAGGTGCGGCAAACGGAACATTAATTAAGAATGTAATTATTAAAGCTACTGGAACTGGTGCATCAAGCACGTCACAAGGAATGGTTCGCTTGTTTGTTTATGACGGCTCCAATACTCGATTATTGACGGAAGTTGATATCCCTCCAATGGGGCAATCCTCAACAGACCCAACTTTTAAAGCTATGATACCATTAAATTTTAAATTGGAATCAGGTTTTATACTCAAAGCTTCGACCCAAAATGCTGAACCCTTTAATATAATAGCAGAAGGACTTGACTTTGCCTATTATGCATCATCCGTTCGCCCGGAAAGTACTAATTATACCGCAAATACTGGTGTAGCCTCAATTGAAACACAAAATACGGCGCTAGATGGTGATGGTACATTTGCAACCCTTTTAACAGCAGGCTCATCTGGATGGGATGGTACAGCGATTGATTCTATCAATTTAAAAGCAACTACAGATGTTACGCGCGGCATGATTCGCCTATTTCTTCAAAACACGGGTACGGGCTCAGGAAACACATTTTTGTTCGCAGAAATTCCAATTTATCCAGTTGACCCATCTGCTACTTTCCAAAGTTATGAATGTGAAGTGATAATTCCAAGTACGTTTCAAATTCAGCAGTCCTATAAAATTCTTGCCTCGATTGAATGTGTAACTGGTCAAAAAATGGCCGCTGTGGTGAATGCCATGGACTGGAAATATCCAGCATAAGTTTTAATAATACTTTACAAAAAAAAGAAGTTATGGCAGAAGAAACACAATACACCGCAAATACTGGATTGATAAGAATTAATGCCGCAAATAGGAACTTAAACGGCACAGGGACGCTAGGAACTCTGCTAACTGGTGCAGCTAACGGTACTTTGGTTAAATCAATTACTATAAAGGCAGTAGGAGACACATCTCTTGGAATGATTCGACTATTTGTTTATGATGGGGCATCCACTGTTCTGTATAAGGAAATTTCTATCCCAAAAAATGCCAAATCTTCAGTCAATAAAACGTTTGAAATGAAGATGCCGTTAAATTTAAATTTAGAGTCGAACTATGTATTAAAGGTTTCAACCGAAAAATCCGAGGCTTTTAACATTATCGCTGAAGGGATGAATAAGGCTTACTACGCATCTTCTGTCCGAGCTGATACTACACAAATTTTTGCAAACACAGGTAGAGCGAACATTGCAATTGCAAATTCAAATTATGATGGCACAGGAACTTTGGGAACCGTTTTTACGGCAGGAACATCCTCGACTTATAAAGGCAGTAGCGTGCGGACAATTACCATTAAGTCCCCAGCAAATATAACATCAGGTATGGTTCGACTATTTTTGAAAAAGGGTGAATCCACCTTTTTATTTAAAGAAATTACAGCCGATACTTTGACTAAATCAGCGCTGGATTCATCTTTTGAGCATACCATAGTTTACGACGATGATTTCGATCTTGAAGCTGATGTGCAAATGCTTGCCTCAACCCAGGTTGCTGAAAAATTTTGGGTTACGGTGCAAGGAACCAATTGGAATTACGTGGCATAATTGTAGTTCTCTAAATACAAGACAGTTATTTCAAAGTATAAATTTAGCAGCTGCATATGAAGAAAGGTAAATATTTAATATTCCAAGTGCACATTCAAGGTGAAAGTAGGACAATAGCAGACATTGAATTCATGAATATCTTATAAAAATGTAGTATTTTAGAGGAAATGTAGTCTTAAACCAAGGAGTTATTAAGATGATCAGTAACAAACGAAAAGTTTAAGCTGTAAACTTAATGGCAAAGAAAACCATGGTAATTGAATAAATGAATTAGAAATAAAATAAGTGGTAATACTTACTTTAAAAAGACGAAAAAAGCTTTTAATAAACTGTTTTACGTCGTAACCTTACACTGTAGAATGCCTGAAACACATTGTAAAAGGTAGAAATTTAATGAGGGCAATTAACTAAATTTAAATTCAAGAAAAATGAAAAGACCGGAATCTTTAAAGTCAAAAAAAATGCAATTCTCAACGTCAGGGACGGTTACAAAAATGAATCCTAATGCTCCACAAAAATTAGATTTTTGGGTGACTCGAACAAATGTTCATCATGGAGCGAGTGGCGGAGCTGGTCCACACCAGTCTTGGAATCCAGATACGGATGTATTTGGAGATTTAGCATTGGATCAGATCTAATCGTAGACTCTAATTGAATTAGTGAACCAGGTTGCCTTATAATTAGGCAACCTTTTTGGCATTTTATGAAAAAAATCACATTTATTTTATTCCTATTATTTGAATTCTACGCTAGAACTCAAACATTAGAACTGGTTGTCCAAAATTCTCAAGAAGAAATAGCTTATGGTGTAGATGTGTTTTTGAACAAAAGGCACATTGGTACTATTGACTCAGCGATTTTTAGTTTACAAGTAAAAGAGTATGATACATTACTTTTAGAGGGAGCATTTTACAAAAGCAGGGAAGTTATTCTTACACCTGAATATTTTGTATCAGAGAACTTCACGATGAACATTCTACTTGAATTTGATCAACAAGAGATTGAGGAAGTAATTGTAACATCAGATAAAATAAAACCCTTTTTTGATGTTGAAAATCATTTTGTTGTAGATTATTATCCGATGGATGATTTGTGTTTCTTTTTGATAAAGAAAAAAAATAGCTATTCAATCAATTTGAATCGAGGAGATCTCAACCTGTTAAGTCGTGAATTGGCTTTTAAAGCTGAGTCACTCCATTTAGATGCGTTTGGGAATTTTCACATTATTTCTGCTGACTCAGCATATCAAATCTGGGTTGGTGAAGACAAAATTAATTGGCTAAATCCAGTATCACGTATTTTTTTTGAAGAGCAGATTCAACCAATAATAGCCAAATCTGAAACTAGTGTGTTTAGAGAACAATATATTAAAAATAACAAAGGGTGTTTGGTTCAGGAAGTTAGAAAGGACACAGTTGTACAACTATATTATTCGGAAGACAAAACTGGATATAGACTTGCTATGGAACAAAAGCTAAAAATAATTTCTATGTACTATAGTCGGGTTCCTCTTCATGAGAATATCATTGAACTCGGTGTTTGGAATGGTAATTTAGTTGCTTTAGGAGCGCATTACACAATTATAGAGGAAATAGGGTGGTATAATGCCGCTTTAGACAATGTTATTCCCTGTTATTCAATTGGACAAGTAGACCATGTAACTATAGTGGATTTTTTTAAAGACAGTGTGATCCTAATAGATAAAACTACAGGGATTTTTATAGATAAATACAAACTGAATTTTGTAGAAAAGGCAACTGTTTATTATGATTTTTTCAATGATGTAATCTATTTAAGAAACAAAGATGTAAGAAGCAACCAATTTTTCCAATTGGATTTAATAAACAAAAGAGCAGTTATGTTACCAACTATTGAGGGAATTTCTTTTGGAAGAAACATTCGGTTTTCTGGTGATTGGGTGTACTTCATGATTCAAGAGGACAGTGGTTTCAATAAGGTTGTTAGACAATTAATCCGTTGAAATGCGCATCGTTATTTTAACTCGAGAGAAAAATGATCCAGTAATAGCCAATTTGAGTTTGTGGCTGCAAAAATTAGATGCCAATGTAACTATAGTATATCGAGATGACTTGTATAATAACTATGACATAACTGTTGAAAAGACAATAAGCGATTTTCATTTTACTGCTCAGTCAGAATCGAATGAGATTATAGACAGCAATGAGGTTGAAGTGTTTTTTCTGCGTCAAGAAATAACGTATAATTACTATGGAGATTGTTCAAAGGAGCGATTTAAGGTAAATGAATACAACGCTTGTATGGAATACATATGTTACGAACTGAATCAGAAAGGTAAACTTATTGGATATTGTCCACCAAGCTCAAAAAACAAATTAATTCAGCTTTCGTACGCAAGAAGTTGTGGATTAAAAGTCCCTCGAACAATTGTATCTAATTCTTCTCAGTCCATTTCAGAAAACTTTGTCGAAAGGGTTATCGTCAATAAAGCGATTCAAGAGGTTTATATTTCAAAAAATAAAAATGGTTTTACTACAAATTATACCCAACAAATCAAAATTGATGATATTCCAGCCAAATTTGATTTAGCTCTTTTTCAAACTAAAGTAAATAAAGACGTTGAACTCAGAGTCTTTGTTTTTGGAAAGGATGTATATAGCGTAGCCGCTTATTCACTGGACATGAATACCGAAATAGATATTCGTATTTTAATGGCTAAACGGGCTGTTGAGTATTATGCATACGAGATTCCGATTGAAATTCGAAATAAATTAATCAAACTAACAGATGAACTAAAACTGGACATGTGCTCATTTGATATAATCGTATCTGCAAATAGAGGGTTTTATGTCATTGACATTAACCCTTTTGGACAAATCAGCATGATTGCTCAAACTTGTTTTATGCAATTAGAAGAAGAAATGGCTACCAAAATTATCAATTATGCAAAAGAGAAAAAATTTATCTGTTAAATTATCAAGGGAGATGCCTAAAGTAGTATCATGGGGACAAATACACTATGATAGTGTTTCCAACATATACCATTTTCACAGCAAAAACTACTACAAATGCCTCTTTTGTGAACAACAAAATTATGTTAAGTATAAACCCAAATAGACATATTACTTCAGGGTATATTAGGGGATCTATGATTGATGCTACTGGAGCCTTTCGACTAGTTCCGTTAGATTTCATTGATTATCTTAATAATAAGATGAATAAAATCTCTCAAGAGAATAATATTGAATATGAAGAATTAATTCGAAATGAATTAATCATTGTTGATAATTTGAGCCAGAAAAAACAAATTTGGAGTGATTACTCAAAGATAGCACATGTCTCGATTAACATTAGTGATATAAAAAACATACACGAGTTGTTAATTATTTGTAATGAGTTATTTTGCAGGACTTTAACCCTGTTAATTTCAGATAAATTTGATTTAAGAGAACTGCCTACATTAATTCGACAATTAAAAGTAGTGAACTGCAGAGTCTCAATTGTAATTGGTGTATTATTTCTGTCAAAAGAGCTAATGCAAAAAATCAATGAAACTGCAAATCTAACTGAAATTTATGCAGAAAAGATAGTTCCCTCCAGTATTAATGATAGCATTACTTCATTAGAGAAATTATTTATAACGAAAGACAGCAAACTATTTGATAATTGTCATATCGAATTTTTTCCTCATCCATATCTAACACTCGAATCTATTTCATTTAATACTTACCTGAACAAACGAATTCACATTGATGACTTTGGTCGAGTATTTAGATATAAAAATGATTTGGAAGACTTTGGTTCTATAAATAATATAGGCGATGAATTGATTGATAATTCTAACTTTCAAAAATATTGGAATGTTACAAAGGATAAAATAGATGTCTGCAAGTTTTGTGAATTTAAACATGTTTGTACTGATTTTAGAATACCCAAAGAAAGAGAGCCTAATGAATGGTATAATATTGATGATTGTATTTACAATCCTTTTATTGGAAAATGGTCTCACGAAAAAGGTTATTATTCATTGAAAGAATGCGGAATCGTTTCCAATAAGAATCAATTTTCAATTAACCATGAGCGAATAGCTAAAATAAACAAAGAACTTTGGTGAGACTATTGCTTTCGCTAAACTTTATCAATCCACTAAACTATTACGTCGCTATAACCGGAATCGTACCTGAAGCAATGAGATAATCCAAAGCACCTAAAAGATTTTTGCTACCGCATTTTTCGATGATATTTTTTCTATGGTAGTCAATTGTTTTGATGTGCAAATTTAAAATCTCTGAAACTTCCTTATTTGTCATTTCTTTTCTCAAACAATCGAATACTTGGAGTTCTCTTTCTGTAAAGGTAGGCTTCAAACTAAACTTGCGTTCCACTTTATTTATAGCAACGTCATATGGACAAAAAAGCCCTGATCTATTAACGATTAGTATTGCTTCTCTTATTGTGTCAAAACTTTCACATTCCTTTAGATAGCAATTAGCACCACTGGATAAAAAATAAGTGATTGAGTCATCATCCTTTGTATGACCCAGAAGTATTAATTTGACATTATCACTGATTATTTGTCTGGTAAATTCCTCGTTTTCCTTGTTCAGAAAATAAATTGACGACATTATTATAATATCGATATTTCCATCAAAAACAAATTTTGAACGCTCGTTGTTTTGCTCTTTTATTAGGGCAAAAGAAGACTCATGCTTTGCGCAAAAAAGCTTGAAACTATCAATTACGAATTCACTGGGATGAAAAATGGCTAGATTTATCATATTATTAAGCGATTTGGACGATCCTCTTATTTTTATTGACGCATCTTTAAAAAGATTTACTAATTTCAAATTTAAAGGACAAATACCTAATAATCAATAGGGTAGTACTACTCAAAATACCCGATTTTCATCTATTTTTCTGGAAAAACCAATGAAATTTGAATTGATTTTGACGTAATTCGATAAAGCCAAGAAACCATTACCAACAAAACTAATAGCAAAATTCTAATTTAACAGTCCTATACCCGTTAGCCCTAGGCTGACGGTTTTTTTTGTTCCAACCCAACCATTTCTAATACACGTCCGTCTAGTAAGTAAATATTGACATTCTGGTTTGTTGATATTTTGTCTACTTTAACGAATAGACAGGTTTTATTTTCCTTGCAGGTACCTGAAGAGAGTTCCTACCTCCAGTGCATAAACCCACTGATTTGAACTCTTTTCAGGTTTTTTTGTGCTTTTTATTTTGGTTCGTTTTCTTCTGTTATATTTGTAGAGATGCAACAATCAAAAATTGATTCATGAAAAACATATTGTTTATTCTTACCACTTTTTTGTTTTCCGGTGTATTGTTTGGACAGCAACCCACAAAAATTTTATTGGTCAACGGTCACCTACATGTAGGGAATGGAGAAACATTGCCTAGTGCCTTGATTGGGATTGAAAATGGGGTAATTACGCTCATCAAGAATTCATTGGCGTACACCTACGAGAAAAGTGATTGGGACACGATCATTGTATTGAATGGAAAGCACATTTATCCTGGTTTTGTTGCACCAAATTCAACATTGGGGATTACTGAAATAGATGCCGTGCGAGCTACAAATGATTTTGATGAAGTAGGAACTTTCAACCCGCATGTTCGATCGCAAATTGCATTCAACACGGAATCAAAGGTGATCGCTACGGTTAAGACAAATGGAGTTCTTCTTACGCAGGCTACACCCCGTGGAGGAATTATTTCTGGAAGTTCATCGGTGATGGCAATGGAAGGATGGAACTGGGAAGATGCTACCGTAGCACAAGACGATGGAATTCACTTGAATTGGCCTGAAAGTATTGAATTTGCTCGATGGTGGAAGGAAAATTCTACTACGCAAAAAAACAAAGACTACGAAAAGCAAAAACAAGAAATTTACGCGTTTTTTGAGACAGCAAAAGCCTACTCCAACACGACTAAAAACGAAGTAAAAGATGCACGACTAGAGGCCGTTAGAAATTGTTTTACAGGGACAAAAAGGGTATATATTCATGCAAATGAAATTCAGCAGCTCAACGATATTGTCGATTTTGCCAAACACTTTGGAATTGCATTCCCAGTAATTATTGGAGGATATGATGCCTATTTGCTGCCGCGAAAGCTAGCAGATGCCAAAATACCAGTAATGCTCACGCGTACACACAGCCTTCCAGAGAACGAAGCAGATCCGATTGACTTACCGTACAGACTTCCTAAACTACTCCGCGACGGTGGCGTGAAATTTTGCCTGCAAAACGAAGGAGATATGGAAGCGATGAATGCGCGTAACATTCCCTTTTTAGCGGGTACTGCTAAAGCGTATGGGTTGACTGAGGAAGAGGCAATAAGCGCTGTTAGCTTGTGGAGCTGTCAAATCATGGGAATAGATAAAACCTATGGAAGTATAGAAAAGGGTAAATCAGCGACGCTCTTTGTCTCGGATGGAAATGCGCTTGACATGCGTACAAACAACTTATTTTTGGGACTGATCAATGGTAAATTTGTAACGTTGGATAATACCCAAAAGGAACTTTTCGAAAAGTATCAAGGAAAGTACGAGTAGAAAGTCAATTAAAAAAGCGACACCATTCGTCCATCATCCAAATGGTGGAATTATGATTTCTTCACATTTTCTTGCCCAATTTAATTCGTTCAATCGACGCATTTTGTTAACTTTACCCTATCACCAATTAAAACAAATAGTTATGTCATTCGAATTACCGAAATTATCATATGCGTATGATGCCCTTGAGCCTCATATCGACGCAAAAACAATGGAAATCCACCATTCAAAGCACCACAATGGATACACTACAAACTTGAACAACGCGATTGCGGGGACGGAGTTTGAAGGAAAAACAATTGAACAAATTTTAGCTTCTTGTAAAGACAACGCTGCCGTTCGTAACAACGGTGGAGGCTTCTGGAATCACAGCTTATTCTGGGAAGTAATGTCACCAAACGGTGGTGGTCAACCAACAGGAGCATTGGCTGACGCAATCAACAGTGCATTTGGATCGTTTGAGAACTTCAAAGAAGAATTTTCGAAAGCGGCTGCTACTCGATTTGGTTCAGGATGGGCTTGGTTGTGTGTCGCAAACGGAAAATTGGAAGTTTGTTCAACGCCAAATCAAGACAACCCATTGATGGGAATTAATTGCGGTGGAACACCAATTTTAGGATTGGATGTATGGGAACACGCTTATTATTTGAATTATCAAAACAGAAGACCAGATTACATTAATGCATTTTTTAATGTCATTAACTGGAATGCTGTAAGTGATAAATTCGCTGCTGCTAAGTAATCTCGACCCTTCGGTTAACTCAGGGACCTCGAGCTCGATTACCGAGTCATGATTGCAGAATGTGAATTCAATATTCTAGCCCGACAACTAAAAAAGTTGTCGGGCTTTTTTAATAACTATCTTACTAATTGTTGATTGGGGTATGTTCCTACTCCTTTGCAGTGTTTGTATTCTGATCTGGATGAAAGTAAGCATCGTATAATTGATCGATGAATCCAAAAGCAAATTTGTACAGGTTTGCATCTGTGGATATTAGGATAACAACATCATTTTTTTCAACTTCGTCGACAATACTAATGTCTTCCACGTTAATTGGAGTTTCGTAACTGTCGGGGTATATTTGTACATTGTAAAACCAAAACTGGCCTTCGTTAAAGGCATCTCTAGACATACCCCAATTGAACATTCCCCAGAAGTAACTGTCGGCAACGGTTAACACTTTAGGATTGTTTACATTCTCATCTATTCGCACATGGAACTGAGGATACCCCATTGTTAAATCTTCCATGTTAAACAACAAATTCATGCCCTGTTCAATATCTTCATCTGAATCCCGCATTTCGTCGGAAACCTCAATATCTCCAATTACCAATTCGGGTATTGTCTTGTCCTTTTGAATCGAGTTAATGTATTTGATCATAGAATCAGCTGCAAGCACTTCTCCATATTTGCTCCAATGTATTCCATTTTTTGGAAAAAGAGGATGGGGAGAAGATGACTTCATTTTTCTAAACCAATCATTGAAGTCCAAAAAACGAATGTCCTTCTTCAAAATCTGCTCGCGATAGACTTCATAGTTTGTAATGGTACGATACGCTGGATTATAACTTTCAGGAATAAACTCTGGGTAAAAACTCCCCTTTCCTGGAGCAAAAAGAACCACTAAACTTATCCCTTTACTAGTGAGCGTATCCTCTAGTTTTTTTAGCTTTTCAATTTTTTCTGCGATTTCCCTTTCACCGATAAAATCTCTACCCAAGTGTGCTTTGATGTAATTCTCTTCGTATAGGTAGCCATCCTTCCCTAAAATAACTCCATTTGCCCTTGCCTGTTTGTACAAAGAGTACTGCATTTGATTATATGTTCTCACAAAAAAGCTTCTGAACCCGAAACTTTGATTCAAATAATCCTGCTTTTCGGTCTGATATACTCCATCGAACCACGTTGAAAGGGAGAAGGTCGGGTCCTCTGAAATGGAGAAAGAACCGTTTAGAGGCTTTTCATCAAGGAACTTAGTTATTTGTTGAATCATCGGTAGAAACAACAAAAACATCATACAAACGAAGAGTATGTTCTTTACAATGCTATTTAATTTGAGTTCTTTCATCCGTTAAAACCTAAAATAAATGAATGGGTTAAAGTTTGAAGAAGTAATTGAACTCAATGAAAGTACGAATAAAACAATCGCCAACATGGTAAAACTAAAATGGAATTTTAGCGAATACTTATCCGTGAAGAATGTAAATTTCTCAAGTTGTTTTCCCCTCTTAAACACTGAAATAAATGAAAACAGTATTGCCAATGAAACAATAAACCCAAAAGCAGGGATCGTATCAAATGTGAATGAAGAGTTGAACGTAAACAGCTTGGTCAAATAGATCTGAATTTCATCCATGGTTTCCAATCGAAAGAGGACCCAGCCAATCATCACCACCACAAATGTGAGAATAATAGCAGGCAGTTTTCCAATCGCTCTTAAGAATTTGGCTAGAAAAAGACGGTCCAAAATCAGAAAAAGTCCATGATACGCTCCCCAAAGCACAAAGTTCCATGACGCCCCATGCCACAGACCTGATAAAAGGAAAACTATCCATAAATTAAAGAAAAGGCGGTACTTGGAGGAAACTCGATTGCCCCCAAGAGGAATATATAAATAGTCGCGCATAAAATCGCCTAAGGTGATATGCCACCTTCTCCAAAACTCACTGATACTTTGAGAAATGTAAGGAGAGTTAAAGTTTTCAGGAAATCTAAATCCCATCATTCTACCTAAACCAATTGCCATGTCCGAGTAACCTGAAAAATCAAAATAAATTTGAAATGTATAGGCCAACATTCCCAACCAAGCATTGGCTGCACTCATCTCAGACAAATTACTGTTGAAGATAAGATCCGCCTGCTCTGCCATGACGTTGGCAATCAACACTTTTTTAGCAAGACCAATGGAGAACCGATAGAACCCGATGAGTTTGTCATCAATGTATTCTTTTCTTTGTGTTATCTGATCTGCAATGGCGTTAAATCGAATAATTGGACCTGCTATCATTTGTGGAAAAGACATGATGTAGACCAAATAATCAGTTACTCGATCAAGAGGTGCATGTACTTTTCTATATACATCAACAGAATAGGTCAATGTTTGGAACGTATAAAATGAGATTCCTATGGGCAAAGCGACCGATGTCCAGCTTAGTTCAGTAAAGCCAAATGTTCCCAGCGTAGCATTTAGATTTTCCACGAAAAAGTTAGCATACTTGAAGTAAGCCAACAATCCCAAATTGATAAAAATGGACAGTGTAAGTAATAATTTTCTTTGAACAACAGACTGACTTAAATGGAGTCTCCTTACTAAATAGAAATCGATGATTGTAGATGCTAGGATGACAAAAATAAACTTAGGAGCCCCCCAACTATAAAAGAAAATACTTGCACCTAGAATTACATAGTTTTTAAATTTTGTACTAACGAAATTGTATACCAATAAGAAAATAGGTAAAAAGTACAAAAGAAAAATACTACTACTAAAAACCACGTGATACGATTAGTTAATTATAAAAATAACAACAAACATTCTCTGCATAAACAACATACTTGCCTCATAGATTTTTTACAAGATCACTCAAAGTTAAGTCTCAATTTTAAAAATCCTAATTAAAGTAATGAAAAACTGGCAACGAAATAAACAAGAAACAGTAACCTTTTTTCAACTTGTCGTTATCTTGTAAAATCAACAGCTATGAACTCAAATCTCTCCAAATTCGTTAAAATTGGCTCAATTTTGGTCGTTTTCGCTCTTTTTTCAGCGTTTTCTGATAATTCAACGGTACTGAAATTAAACATTCATGATGCCATAAAGAACAAAAGCATTGTTTCAACGATAACCTCCAACGGCAAACACAGTGGTTACTCCGTGGAGCTCAAACTTCAGAATGCCACAAGTAATTCCATCAGCCTACTCATTCCTGCGGGAACGACCTACAGCACCTCTGAAGATGGCGAACAAACCTTGATTCAACTCGAGGAGCAACTAGTGGCATTACAGCCCAAACAAACGCTCAATACCAAAGTAGCAGCCTTTTGCATGGAGGCTTCTGATCGTTGTCCAACAGCATCATCAGCAATGAAAATAGCACCGACCACCAACAAAAAACTGACTGAACTCACCACCTACATCAAGGGTAAGCCTATCGATAAAACCGCCTTTCAAGATGCTGTTTGGGCAATTTCTGATGGACATAGTGTGTCAAATATTGCTGCCAATGATCCCACCACCGTCGCCTTTCGAAAACAAGTCGCAGCACTAACTGGACAAAAAGATACGTGGTTCACATCTCCCCAAAGCGTTCAGATTGATGAAGACGGAAACTTTCAACTTGAAACCAAGCACATTCATGGACGACTAGATTTTGTGTGTGAAAAGGGAGCTTTCGTTCATCAAGACATCCACAAAGCAAACGGAGATATCATGTTCAAAAGTGATAAAACTATGCAAGCTAGATCAGGAAATGTTGGATACACATTTCACATTCAAGTGAAAGGATGGGAAAAAGGAGATTATTACATCAATCTACACGATGGAACGAATCAGATTGCGAAATATGACTTTAAGGTTTAAGCTATTGCGGTTAAATCTTCGGCAACTACAGCCTTGATTTCTGGGGCAGCTTTTTTAACCGCTTCTTCAAGACCGGCCTTTAGCGTCATGAGTGACATGGAGCAGTCCTTACAAGCGCCTAATAAGCGAACAACCACAGTTGCATCATCTGTAATTTCCACCAATTCCATATCGCCACCATCGTCATTAAGAAAGGGACGCAATTGCTCAAGCGCAGCCAACACTTTAATCCTTACTGCTTCTTTGTCTATTGCCATCGTTCTATTTTTTGTCCTTCGTTATTTCTACTTGTTCCACAAAGGTACGAACTAATTCATCAAATGCTTTAGCTGTGGGTGTATTTTCCTGAAAAACAGCAGGTCGACCAATGTCACCAGCTTCACGAACACTCTGAACCAATGGAATATGCCCTAGAAATGGAACATTCATTCCGTGCGCCAAATTCTTAGCTCCGTCACGTCCAAAAATGTAATATTTATTGTCTGGCAACTCAGCCGGTGTGAACCACGCCATGTTTTCAATGATGCCAATTACTGGAACGTTGATCGAGTCCAATTTAAACATGTTGACACCCTTTCGCGCATCAGCCAACGCGACTTCCTGAGGTGTACTTATGATCACAGCTCCATCCAATGGTACCGTTTGTACTAACGATAGGTGAATATCACCAGTCCCAGGTGGTAAGTCAATTAAGAGAAAATCTAACTTCCCCCAATGTGCATCCGTGAACATTTGCGTCAGCGCTTTTGAAGCCATCGGGCCTCTCCAGACTACGGCGTTGTCTTGTTCGGTAAAAAATCCAATGGATAGAATTTTAATTCCATAGCTGAGTACAGGATTAATCTTAGGAACACCATCCACATCAATCATCGTTGGTCGTTGATCCACCACATCGAACATTGTCGGCATAGATGGTCCGTAAATGTCCGCATCTACAATTCCAACGCGATAACCTGCCTTTGCCAGTCCTCCAGCTAAATTTGCTGTGATAGTAGATTTGCCCACGCCTCCTTTTCCAGACGAAATGGCGATGATGTACTTTACTTCTGGGAGAATCTTGCGTTGTGCTGCCTTCGCTTCTGACGGCAAGCCTTTGACTTCACTTTCAATGATTAGATCGCTTCCAAATGCCTTTTTCAAGTTGAACTCCAAGGCTTCTGACATTCTCTTTCGCGCATGCAATGCAGGATTTGAAACAAATACTTTTAAGGTAATCTTGCTGTCATCGATTTGAATATTCTCAACTAAATTTGCAGAAACAATGTCCTGTTTTAAGTCTGGTTCCATAATCGAACCGAGTACATTCAGTACTTCTTCACGCGTTATTTCCATGGAAATGTGGCCTATGGCCCATTGAATTATTTAGAATTCTTTTTTGGCTTGAACGATTTGATTGATTTTGCTATCAATTCAATAATCATTTTTTCGTAGCCATCTTCTCTTGACTGAAGTTCGTATGTAATTCCATCAATTGTCTTCTGTCCATAGACATGGTAAGAACGATGCTCAATACCTACCTTGTCTGAAGCTTTTTCTGAACCCTTCACAAGCAAAGTACGCTCATACAAAATCATGTCCTTCTCATCAATAACGTAATTGATTTTAAAAAACGTTTGTTCCGCTAGTTCTTTCTTTTCAACTTCGATCAAATCGTTTAAATCGCCATAGTCTTCGATCATCAATTGATAATTCGGTCCGACCTGGATTTCCCATTTAATATCATCTTCGACGTGAATAACTTCTGGTTTCGTAGCAGCTCCAATATTTGCAGTTTCATCCGGCAAAGAAATGAGTGCGGAGATTCCAAATGGTTCTAAATTAAAATCTTGAAACTCATAATAATCATCATCCACAACAATTTCATCGTCAGAAGTTGGTTCATCCGTTCCACATGAGAACGCAAGAAACAGAAGACTAAAAATTCCAAGAATTGATACTTTATTTTGCCACATTTTCTTTAACATTTCCTACCCTTTTTGACGCGTCTTTCTGACCTGTCGTTTCACAAATATACAAAACACTTGAAAATGATAGCTAAATCATAAAATCATTACACCATTCTCTCCTATTATGGGTATTTTTTGCATATTATTTTCTGAAATCGACTCAGGGACAAACACAAATTTTTTGTCATACATCGTGTCATCAATCCAAAAACTTACCCAATATTCATTCGCAAGACCAAAAACATCTTCCATAATTGGTTCAATCTTCGCCGCTTCATTAGGCAACATCACTTCCAATGAATGTCTCAAAGTTGATGTTTTTATCTTTTCCCCTGTTTTTGGATTTTCTCCGTAGCCTTTGCTCGTAATGATGATTCCCTCTATGATATCTTTCCTTAAATTCAACAGATATACTTCATATACCTTCTCATTTAATTCGTTTTCAAGTTGAACAACAGCTACTCCAATGTTCTCTACCACTGGACCCTTCAATTCTTCACGCATATTACTTACTCCTTTGTATTTAAATTTACCTCTTTTCCAATTCGAAGATATTCAAATAACTCAAAAGTATGTCCAATTTTATCCAGCGTTACTTTTTTGGGATTCAATTTATGATCCTCTAACGTCAATGTTGGCATTCTCTCCTCGCCGAGGCGTATGATTAACAAATCTTGTTCTGGTTGCGCAATAATGTACTGACCGTTCACCCCACGGCAATAATTGACTTGACCATCCTCGTGATTGTATTTCCAAATGTGCAGCCCATAACGGGTATTAGGAATTTTATCTTCCGTTGTCAATTCAGATGGAGCAATCATCTCTTCATAATACCACTGAGGAATTACTTGTTCTTCATTGTATCTCCCTTTGTTGAGGAATAGCTGCCCGATACGTCCGTAATCTCTCGCCACTGCATAGAGACAGCAAAACGCTTTTTCGTCGCCATTTTCTCTGTCCAAACTCCAATATGAATCGTGTTCCGCTCCTATTTTTTTCCAAATTTTCTCCTCAGCGTAGGCTGTTAAATCCTTCCCTGTTGCTTTCTCGATAATCATTCCCAAGAGTTGAGAATTTCCACTCTGATAAATAAAAGTTTTCCCTGGCTCGGTAATTCGCTTTTGGTTCATCACCAGTCGCTTTAAATCAGTACCATAATACGATTCGGCGTTATCCGAAAGTGGATCTTTCGAACTTTCGGACCAATCCAAACCAGATGCCATCGCCAATAAATGTCGAATTGTAATTCCTGCTCTTCCTTTGTCTTTAAACTCTGGTAAATAATTGGCTACAGGTTCATCTAAATTTTTAATATACCCATCTTCAATCGCTATTCCAATCAACATGGCGACCACTGTTTTGGCCACTGAAAAGGAATTTGACACCGTTGTTGCATCATGTTTATCCCAATATTCCTCGTACATCAACGTATTCCCTTTGAATACTAAAAATGCTTTTGTCTCCAAACTTTCCAACAGTTCTCGTTGCTCGTCTGAAATGTAGTGCGTATTAACATTTTTATGATAGGGAATAAACGATTGATTTTCTCGTGCTTTCAATGTTGAAGATGGGAAAATATCCAAATCGTAAATGGAAGGACCAGTTTTTCCTACCAAATAAGTATTTGCCAACCCCTTGTAAAGGTAAAATCGTCCAGAAAGCACAATAAA
Source organism: uncultured Flavobacteriales bacterium (assembly GCA_937876195.1). Taxonomy (GTDB): domain Bacteria; phylum Bacteroidota; class Bacteroidia; order Flavobacteriales_D; family Crocinitomicaceae; genus UBA4466. Next base: position 89,425 of record CALEIK010000024.1, on the reverse strand, counting down.
AAGATTAACCGTAATTAGTAAGCCTAAAACAGTAAAAAGAAGGTACTTGAATGTTTTTGCAACAAATTTCTTCATTTAATCCACATAAGTAAACCCAAACAGAGTGGCAATTTTGTCCTTGAGAACAGCGGAAACTTCCTGCATGTCTACGGTTCTGCCCAACTCTCTTTCCATGGAAGTTACAGCTTTATCTTGAATCCCGCAAGGAATTATATGTGAAAAATAACTTAAGTCTGAATTTACATTGAACCCAATGCCGTGCATCGTCACCCAACGCGAACTTTTTACGCCTATCGCACAGATCTTTCGTGCTGTCGGTTTATCTCCATCGATCCACACTCCTGTTAAGCCATCCACGCGACTTGATTCAATGCCGTATTCTGCCAAGGTAAGAATTACACTTTCTTCCAAAAAACGCAGGTATTTGTGGATGTCTGAGAAAAAATGATCCAAGTCGAAAATAGGATAAACTACCAACTGTCCTGGTCCATGATAGGTGATATCACCCCCCCTATTGATTTCATAATAGGTGGCATTGTTTTCTGCCAATGTTTGATCATTCAACAGTAAATTTTGCTTATCTCCACTTTTCCCTAAAGTGAATACATGAGGGTGTTCACAGAACAAAATGTGATTTTGGGTGGGCGCATCAGATTCACCGTTTCGTACCTTGATTTTTTGATCAACTGTTGCACGAAACAACTTTTCCTGATAGTCCCACGCTTCTTTGTAGTCGATAAGTCCTAAATTCTCGTAACGAACAACTGGCATTACTCGAATTAAAATTTAGCCAATTCCGATTTCAAATAATCGATGATGGCGATATCGATGGGGTCTACACCTTTCATTTCTGACAAGTACAAAGATGACCAATCCACCAAGTTGATAAAATAAATAGAACGTTCAATGATAGAGTCTCCCTTTGCTTTCACAACGAGATTCTTTGAGGACATTTGAGCAATTCTAGTTTTTGTTATTTCTAAACGACGCGCATTTCTAGGGTGAATATCTTCGGACTCAAAGAAAATGGATGCGAAACGCTCATCTCCTCCTCCCCATCCAACAAGCTCGTTGTGGTTCATTTCTGGAATCACATGATGCCAGCACAATAATTTTCCGTTTTCATTGAACTGTTGACGTGCACGAATTAGCACAGGTTCATATTTCGTCGTTCCGTAAAGAATTCCAACATTTCCTTGCAGAAATGCTGCCATCTCTCTAGCCTTGGTTTTTATTGATGTTTCGTTATCAACAATCAACTTGCGGGCAGCTTCCATTTCAGTCAAACGCTGAACGCTTACAAATCCTAGTTGACTGAATATATTGAGCAGTTGAACCAACGAAAAAGCCAATGCCGTTCGTGGAGGGTTCCCTCCGGGTACGATGACACAATCATAGCCATTCGAAGCACAAATTGCTTGCAATTCACCACCTGAACAAACTCCGATAATGTGTGCCTTCTTGGTAATTGCTTCATGAATGGTGCTAAGGGTCTCCTCCGTATTTCCAGAATAAGACGAGCCAATTACCAAAGTGTTTTCCGAAACAAACGCAGGCAACGTGTAATCGTGGGCGTAATAAATTGGTACATTAATTTCATCGTGCACCCACGCTCCAACCAAACGTCCACCAATGCCAGAGCCACCCATGCCACAAATGACAATGTTGTGAATCTCATTCTTCGGTTGCTTGAATTTTGCTGCTTCAGCGATTGCTAAAGCTTCGGTAATGTTTGCGGGAAAGGCACTAATTAATTTCTCCATAGTAAAAAAGAAGGTAAAGTTAATGATTTAGTTATTAATCTGAGTTCGATTATTCTTTCATAGCTCAGATTTTGTTTTAAAAGTTGGATTTGGGTTGTTTATGAGCCTTCCTCTTGTTGTGATCCTGTTATGCGGTCCTCCCCCTGCACCCCCTCCTATGGGGGAAACGGAGTCGAAACTAATTTTTGTTGAATTATCTATGTAGTATTATAAAAATAACCGAATGAATCTCATCTCGATGTGGAATTTAAACTTCCCCTTAGGAGGGGGTGCAGGGGAAGGACCCTGTATTATGACTATATAAACACATGTAGTCAAAATCACCTTTCCATCCACTGCTTAAAATCAGAAACACGTTCTCTACTCACGATGGAAGAATCATCGTTAAGGAAATTGGTTTGGATTTTTAATCGACCGTTAAAGTAAATGGACATTTTCTCAATGGTGGATTGCTGAATCAACACTTTTCGATTGATCCGAAAAAAAAGTGATGGATCGAGTTCGTTTTCTAACTGATCGAGTGTGAAATCAACGGGGAATCTTTTTCCTTCTTTGTTGACGAGCAACACAATTCCATCTTCGGCCACAAAATGATGAATGTTTGAAGTTGAAATTGCAGTTAGTTGTTCGCCCAGTTTTACTAAAAATTTGGACTTGAATTTCTTAGTATTCCCATCGATCAGCGGTAAAATTTTTGAAATGGCTTGAAAAGACGCTTTTTCATTGATCGTTTTTAGTTTTGTCAACGCTTTTTTTAACTCCTCAACGCCTATTGGTTTGAGCAAATAATCAATGCTGTTTAATTCGAAAGCTTGAATGGCGTATTTGTTATAAGCCGTGGTGAAAATTACGGGAATGTCCATCTGCACTTCCTTAAAAATATCAAAACTTAGACCATCAGCTAAGTGAATGTCTAAAAACAAAAGGTCGGCATCCGTTCCTTTCATCAATTCAGCAGTACTCTTTTTGACAGAATCAAAAGTTCCAATGATTTCAATTGAACTATCGATGCGTTTGAGCAAATTTTCCAAGTGCTCGGCAGAAAGTTTTTCGTCTTCTATGATGATTGCCTTCATGTGTTCAACTTACTTTCAATAACGGAATTTTCACTATAAAACAATCATCGGTTTTCGTCACAATAACTTCTTTGTTTGTGTAAAAAGCAAATCGATGAATGATGTTTTTCAACCCAGTATTTGATTTTTCTTCTGTATCCGTGCGTTCTTGCAAGTTGTTAGAGATCGTCAAGGAATCTTCAGTGGTTTCTACTCGAATTTCCAGTGGATTTTCTTCCGATATTTCATTGTGCTTGATGCAATTTTCCACCAATAATTGTAATGACATCGGTGGAATACATTTCAATCTGCTTTCTGGATCAATCACCAAATTAAACTTTAGGTTTTCTCCAAATCTAATGTTCAACAAATAACGATACGATTCAATAAACGCTAATTCAGTTTCTACGCTGACCAGTTCATTTTCTTGACTTTCCAAGACGTATCTGTACACTTTGGACAGCTCGTTAATAAAATCAACTGCTTTGTCTTGATCTTTATACACCAAGGATGAAAGAACACTCAAATTATTGAACAAAAAATGTGGATTGACATGATCCTTCAAGTTTTTAAGTTGGGCTTGTGTGCTCTCTGTTTTGTATTTCTCTACCTCTAAGAGTGAAGCTTTCCAATTCACAAAAAAGTGGGCACTAATTTCAATTAAAAGTATGATAAATGAAACGGAAATACCAATAATTAAACACCAAACAAACAATGCTGTTTCTTTTTCCAATGGAACCGTGCAAATAAAAAGATTGAACAAAAGCATTGGAACATAAATGACTATTGAACTGAAAAACAGCGTAATGAGAAATTGAACTCCAATTCGTTTGGAAACGCTCTCAATCCACGGATGCTTTACATTGAGCCAGGAATCAATGCGCAAACATCCTTCCCAAATTGTTACCGTGATAAAAACAGTAAGAAGCAGGTCATAAATAAACGGATGATCCGAATCAGGAAATCCAATCAACTCTTTGATTAGGAATGTGAGACCGATCCCCATTCCAATCATCAATAAAAAGCGCCAGTTTGAATTTCTCATACTCGATTAAAACTGAAATTTATACACAAAATTTGGGAAAAAGCCAACTTGATACGCAGTATTGATAGATTTCGTGTTTGAACTATAGCGCTGTGCAAAAACATTTTTATTATTGGTGACATTTTGAATATCAAAAAAGAGCGATTGAGAAATTTTACGTTTTTTACTGTTCAATGTAACCCCTATTTTAAAATCCAAACGCAAAAAAGCGGAGTTTTGTTCGGAAAATGCGAATTCATCTCCTTTTTCCACTTGCCGATCTTGCTCAATGGATGCCTCTAAATCGATTGGTGTATAAAAACGTCCTCCTGCATGCGTGAATTTTACATCCATTGAAAAGGTATTGCGTTTTGCTTTCCCAATTTTAAATTCTTTTCCAATCAATACATTGTACACAAACTTTCCATTGAATGCAGTATTGTGCTCTACTCCATCACTTCCTTTGTATTTAGATTCATAGATAGAACCTGTTAGCAACGCATAATAGCCTTTACTGAAAAATTTCTCCAAGGTCAATTCAACTCCATAATTCGTTCCTGATCCATCATTCACCAGATATCCAGTTTCGTTGGGTATGAATCCTGCTCCCGTATTCAGCATGGAATAACTTGATGGTGTTACCGTCACAGGAACATTGGAAATGATTTGATAATACGTTTCTGCTTTTACTCTCCAATCTTTTATCGGAAACCAATCATAGCTCAACACAAAATGGTGACTTCTTGTAAAGTCTAAGTCTTTGTTCGATTGAACATAACTTCCATCGGGCAACTGTGTACGATAAAAATAGACGTCCGTGGGTTGCATTTGGCTGTGCATTCCATACCCCAGGCCAATCGCATTTTTTTGATTCAATTGGAACTTGACACCCGCTCTTGGTTCAACTGAATAAGAATCATTCAATGCTAAATGCTGCGCTCTTACTCCAACATTCAACGTAATATTATCTGAAAAACTGTACTTCATGTGTCCATATCCTTGAAGAAGCGAGGTATAATCATTGTAATTCCAAATCTCGATCCAGTCGGGAGAATGTGTACGGTTACGGTACACTAAATTAAGGTTGAGAATTTCTTCGAGTACTCCGAACTTCAAAAACATACGTGCACTGACTTTTAAATTATAGGATGTGTTGATGGAATAACGAATTTGATCTGTTCTGTTTTCAATCACTCGAGCGACATCATTGGTCAATTTATTGATCGTATCTTCATCATAACTTGAACCTGAATACGTGGCCCCAATCACCGTTTTAAAATAGGATTTGTCATTTACACGAATGAAGTGACTTACTCCTGCCAGTCCCATTTTACTAGTAAAATAGGAGTCTCGATTCGGGAAGGCAAAAAGATCGGTGGAATCAATATCGTCATGTTTAAATTCGATGTTACTCACCCCTCCTAATCCGAAGAAGGTGAACTTCCCAATTTTTGTTGTTCCGCTGTTCAGCTTAAACGACAAGTCTTGATAAAAAGGCGTGGCTGTTGTTCCGATATTCAAACCGATAGCTTGTGCAATTCCAGTAAATGAATACCGATATGCCAACGCATACGATGACCCATTTCCTTTTTTGATTGGTCCTTCGGTCATTGCTTCCAGTCCTGTGAGCATTCCAAACTGAATCATGTGTTCGCGCTTGTCTGAATTTCCATTTCTAAAGCGCAAATCGAATACTCCCGCATTTGCGTTTCCGTATTCTGCAGGAAAAGCTGAAGTGAAAAAATCCGAGTTGCTCAATAAATTGGTGTTAATTCCACTCACTGGTCCACCCGTTGTTCCGATGGTCGAAAAGTGGTTTGGATTTGGAATGTTTAGTCCTTCAATTCGCCACAACACACCCGCGGGTGAATTTCCACGAATAACAATGTCATTTCGAGAATCATCTGGAGAACTAACCCCAGCAAAGTTGGCTGCTAAGCGCGATGGATCTGACCGTCCGCCAGCAAATCTATTCACTTCTTCCGTGCTAAACGATCTGGCACTTACCGTTGTCAGCTCATTGATTGTTTCATGCTTCTTGGTTCCGTTGACAACCACTTCTTCAATTTGATGGATCGATTCCTCCAACGAAATGTCTAAAACGACTTCCTTTCCTGTGGTAACCGTTACATTTGGGATCACGATTTCTTTATACCCGAAATACTTCACTTGAATGTCGTACCGACCAGGCGCAATGTTCTCTAACTTAAACATTCCGTCTAAATCCGTTAACACTCTTTTTGCAGAGTCTGCATTTAGAATCGAAACGGTCGCACCTGGAATGGTACTCATTGATTGTTTATCAATTACAGTCCCTTTGATGGTTTGCGTTTGGTTTTGAGCGAATGCCAACTGAGAGAAAACAACCCCAGCAATGAGTAAGAAAAACTTAAAATAACGTTGATTCATGGTTTTTTTTTTCGCTAAAGGTAGAATCACAACAAAATGTACCTCAGTTAAAAACGATGAGTTGTAGAATTTTGTAGATGAACTGTAGCAAAGTTATAATTTTTAGGAAAATTCCATTTTTTCTTTACTAAGGTTTTATACAAATCCTCCCCCTGCGTCCCCTCCAAAGGGGGAAACGGAATCAAGACTAATTTTTCTTTGAAATGTCTAAGTAATATTGTTAAAAGTACTGAGCGATTAATTTTTCGGGGAGGACTCATCTGTCTATTGCGCAAAGTTCATATCCAACGAAAAAGTACACGTATTATCAAATTATGATGCATTAAATCTAAAGAAAGCCTAATTTTGTAAGAAAACTCATCCACATGAAAGCAAAAACCGCCAAAGAATCACTGTCTATTACTACAAAAGTTGTTTTACCCAACGATACCAATACCTTAGGGAATTTATTCGGAGGACAGTTACTCGCATGGATGGATGTCATTTCAAGTGTTGCGGCACACCGTCACTGCAAGCGTGTGGTGGTAACGGCTTCGGTGAACAATGTTTCTTTTCAAAAACCGATTGATCACTCTTCCATCATTACGTTAGAGGCAAAAGTTTCGCGTGCATTCAATTCTTCTATGGAGGTGTTTGTGGATGTATTTGTGGAAAACCCAATTACGGGTGTACAAATTAAATCCAACGAGGCAATTTACACGTTCGTAGCGGTAGACCAAAACGGTGGACCAATCCAAGTTCCTGAATTGATTCCCGAAACAGACGAAGAAAAAGATCGTTATGCAGGTGCATTGCGTCGTAAGCAATTGAGTTTAATTCTTGCAGGGAAAATGAATCCAAAAGATGCGGATGAGTTGAAAAAATTGTTTTTGGATTGATAGAAAGGTCAAGCCTTTTAGTCTGGAATCAACAATTCATATCTTCAACGATCGCTTCCACATCCTGCTGATGCATGCAATTAAAATGCTTTTTCGGGCATTCTTGAAATCCAATTTTAGAACAAGGGCGACAGCTTAATCCTTCGACTTCGTGCATTGAAAACAACTCGGGTTGATTCGGATAATACGGATACATCCCAAAATCGGGCACTGTATTTCCCCAGACAGATACAATTGGAATGGACAAACAGGCTGCAATGTGCATCATTCCCGTGTCGTTGGTGATTAATTTTGCACTTTGCGCAACGATGCTCGCCGAACCGTTCAAATTGAAATTACCGCAGGCAGAAATAACTTTTTGCTCAGTCACCTGATTTATGACTCTTTCTGCAAACGCTTTGTCCATCTCTCCACCAACAATGACCACAGGTTTTGTCGATTTACGCACAATTTCAACGACTAGAGAAACGGGCATTTGCTTCGTTTTGAATTGCGCACCTATGGCGATGGTGATGTACGATTTCGGTGCAACACCTAATTTTTGTTGGACATCGACCTTGGCTTCCGGAGGAATGAAATATTCTCCTGGTAAGTCATCATTAACAACACCCAGCGACTGTACAGCTTCAAAGTAGCGGTCAACCACGTGCATTTTTGGAAGTCTGTTCCATTTAAATCGCACCAACAACCATTTCGCTACATTCAATTTTCGAAAGGTTTTCGAAGGCACACCCAATTTCCGTTTGAGCGAAACAGTGCGGACGTTGTTGTGCAGATCGATTACGTAATCGTACTGTTCACTTTTTAGTGTGTCCAACACCTCATCAATCGATTTGGTAATCGTAACTACTTTTGAAATGTGTGAGTTGGATGCTACAATTCCTGAAAACTGTTCTTTGGTGAGGTAATGAATTTCAACATTGTTCAATTGCTGCTTCATCGCCCTAACAACCGAAGAAGTCAAAACAATATCACCAATAGAACTGAACCGAACAATTAAAACTTTCACGTGATAAAATTAAGATTAAAGCGCTTTGTAATCAGCATAAATGGCCGCTAAAAATGCATGTCCTTTTTTAATTTCTGCTTTTTCTACCTCCTTTGGAAAGGTGTTTTCAATGTAATCCTTCATTTCCATGTGATAGGTCATAGCGCCTTTTGGTGTCACCCATCCATATCCACGAATAATGGTGTGCAACGCAAATTCAGGAACTTTTGGATTCAATAAATCCTTGCTCCAAGGATAATTTGAAAGATTACCATTCATTTGAGTTAATAAGGTCGCCGCGATATCAATTTGTGAACCTACTTTGTCAATTCTTGTTCCACGGAACTCCTTTTTTAAAGGTTCTCCCCAGAACAATAACGGAATGCGGTAAAATGCATTTTGTACGGGACTTTGTGCTGTTGGTGTGCCGTGACCGTGATCAGCGACAAAAATGAATAATGTGTTCTCATACCACGGTTCTTTCTTGCAATTTTCTATAAATGTCTCGATGCATTTATCTGCATAAACCACGGAGTTCATAAAATCAGCTTCAACACCGTTGAATTTTACCTTTCCTGTTTTTGGGTAGTCATACGGTGAATGCGTACTCCCAGTAAAAGCGCATTGCAAAAACGGTTCTTTCGATTTATTGATTCGTTGAAGGAAAAAGGTGTACAAATCTTCATCGAAATAATTCAATTTGCCACGACCTAGTCCATCAGGAAAATCAGACTCATCCTTCACGTCTTGAAATCCGTGATCCATAAAGTAACCGCCGATGTTTCCATATTTTAAGTCTCCGCTGAACAAATAATTGGATGAATAACCCCATTCTTCCATGTCCTGATTGATCGAGCGCAATTTCCGTGATTTCTCAGGCTGCAAGGAGATGGATATTTCTGGAATCCCTGGGTTTCCACTAAAAATGCTTGAGTTACCTATTTCGGAGGTGCTGCTCGTCGAATACACATTGGTGAACAACAATCCTTCTTTTGCCAACGCATCAAAATGTGGTGTCGCTCCTTTCGTCTCGCTCAAACAGCCAACGGCCTCTGCAGCCCAACTTTCCAAAATGACAAACACTATGTTCGGGCGCTCATTGTCCAAAATGCGAACATCGTGCTCCTTGGGGTAATTGTACATTTCTGCAACGATTTCTTGCGCTTCTCCCAAATCAATTTCTGGCATTAGATCATCAATCTCACTGCGGTTGTACAGCAAGTAGCTCTTCCCGAAATAATACGTCGAATTCGTAGATAAATCATTTGCAACCGGGTGGTTTGAGAAAAATGCAGCATTGATGTTGATTGGAATTTGTTGCCATCCTCCACGTGCCAAGACTAGAAACCCAACGGTTCCAACTGCGAAAAATACAATCGCTAGTGGAATCTTTACCAGCTTTTTCCAAGGCCAATCAAACGAAAGGTTTTTAAATAAGAAGCGCCGCACTTTCCATGCAAAGACAAATTCCAAAATGCTATAAATGACAAACCAAATCGTCATCCCGTAGTCCGCTGTTCTAAATACCTCATCAGGATTTGACAAATGCATGAAGACCCTAGATGTTAACTTATGGTTCCATTCAGGATACGCATTTATTTCCCCCGAGTGAATGAAAATCACCAACAATGCCTCGAACATCAACATCCCTACAAATAACCGTTTCAACCATTTTGAAGGGTGAATGAAAAAGAGCAGCAAAAAGAAAAGAGGAATGATACTTAAAAAACCAGCTGTAGCAATATCCAAACGCAAGGAATAGAAAAAGGCTGAAAACCATTCGCCCCAGGAAACATGTGCAAATTTGTCCCAGTTGTGTATAGAAAACATGATCCGTTGGAAGTCAAACAACAACACCCAAAACAGCAGTAACTTCAACAATTGAACAAAAAGTTGCTTGACACTTCTCATGCCACAAAGTTAGTTATTTATTCACATCAAAAGCCTTCCCTTAGTAATGTAACTCTTGTTACACACAACACCAATTGCTCAGTGTATCTTTGCATATTATGAGTTCATTCAGTGAAATAATAAAATCCGACACCCCAACATTGGTTGACTTCCATGCCACGTGGTGCGGTCCCTGCAAAGCCATGTCACCCGTATTGGATCAACTGAAATCCAAGATGGGCGAATCTGTGCGTGTTCTAAAAATAGATGTGGATAAAAATCCTGCCATTGCAACCAAATTGAGCGTTCGTGGAGTTCCGACCTTCATTTTGTACAAATCGGGGAATGTCGTTTGGCGTCAAAGCGGTGGAATGGATATAAATACACTCATTTCCAAAATAAAACCCAGTATCTAAACTTCACCATAATCGGTTAAGTAGTAGTGTTCTTAAGTGTTTGTACGTTCGGATATTAACTAGTTTGGATAAAATTTATGTCAAACTTGCAGTATTTCCGAGAAAAATCTACTTTTGCACCCTTAAATTACTTAACTAAGAATTATGGAACAGAACCTGATTTATATTTTGCCAATCTTTGGGTTGATTGGATTGATTTATATGCTTTTTCTTTCAGCATGGGTAAAGAAACAACCTGCAGGTAGCGACAAAATGAAGAAGCTATCAGGATACATTGCGAATGGTGCAATGGCATTTTTGAAAGCAGAGTACAGAATGCTTGCGATATTCGTAGTCATTGCTGGAACGGCACTCGGAATTTTATCGGCAACAGGAATGATTCCAGCAGGTATGTTCATCGTGGTTGCCTTTGTGATTGGAGCTGTATTTTCAGCAGTAGCAGGAAACATCGGTATGCGCATCGCGACAAAAGCAAACGTACGTACAGCAGAAGCAGCGAAAACAAGTTTACCTCAAGCGATGAAAGTTGCTTTCAGAGGAGGAACTGTAATGGGACTTGGTGTTGCAGGTTTAGCTGTATTTGGTTTATCTTCAATTTTCATCTTTTTATTATTGAACAAAGGCGAAGGTGGATCAATGGAAGTTATCCTTGAAACATTGGCTGGTTTCTCTTTAGGAGCCGAGTGTATTGCATTATTTGCGCGTGTTGGTGGTGGTATTTATACAAAAGCTGCTGACGTTGGTGCTGACCTTGTTGGAAAAGTTGAAGCCGGAATTCCAGAAGACGATCCACGTAATCCTGCAACAATTGCAGATAACGTAGGTGATAACGTAGGTGACGTTGCTGGTATGGGTGCTGATTTATTCGGTTCGTATGTAGCAACAATGCTTGCAGCAATGGTATTAGGAAATTATTTGATCAAAGATATGTCAGGCGAAGGAGCCTTCACAGATGCTTTTGGTGGATTAGGTCCAATTTTATTGCCTGTATTAATCGCAGGTGTAGGATTAATTTTCTCAATCATTGGAACATTTGTCATTAAAATCAAAAGCAACGACGCAAAAGAAAAACAAGTTCAAGGAGCATTTAACCTTGGAAACTGGGGGTCGTTAATTTTAACAGCGATTGCATCTTTCTTCATTATCCAATGGATGTTGCCAGCAAAAATGAACATGTCATTTTTCGGTGAATGTGATGAAATGGTAACCAACGTTCGTGTATTCTACGCGGTATTGATTGGTTTAGCTGTTGGTGGATTGATTTCCATGTTGACTGAATATTATACAGCAATGGGGAAACGTCCAGTAATGGGAATCATTAAAAATTCATCGACTGGCGCAGCAACAAATATTATTGCAGGTTTGTCATTAGGAATGATGTCAACATTTGCACCGATCATTTTGTTCGCTGGAGCAATTTGGGGAGCGTATGCTTGTGCAGGTTTCTACGGAGTTTCTATTGCTGCATCGGCTATGATGGCGACAACAGCTTTACAATTGGCAATTGATGCATTCGGACCGATTGCAGATAACGCAGGTGGTATTGCTGAAATGTCAGAATTAGAACCAGAAGTACGTGAAAGAACGGATATTTTGGATGCAGTTGGTAACACAACAGCGGCTGTAGGAAAAGGATTTGCAATTGCTTCTGCTGCATTGACAGCTTTGGCGTTGTTTGCGGCTTACGTGACTTTTACAGGAATTGACGGAATTAACATCTTTAAAGCGAAAGTATTGGCTGCCCTTTTCGTGGGTGGTATGATTCCAGTTGTATTCTCTGCATTAGCAATGAGTTCTGTTGGTAAAGCAGCAATGGCGATGGTGAAAGAAGTACGTCGTCAGTTCAAAGAGATTCCAGGAATTATGGAAGGTACTGCTGAACCTGAATATGAAAAATGTGTTGACATTTCGACAAAAGCAGCATTGAAAGAAATGATGCTTCCAGGAATCATCACGATTGTTTCTCCAATCATTATTGGATTTGCAATGGGAGCTGAAGCACTAGGTGCTTACATGGCTGGAGTTACTGTTTCTGGTGTTTTATGGGCTATCTTCCAAAACAATGCTGGTGGTGCATGGGACAACGCTAAGAAATCATTCGAGGCTGGTGTTATGATTGATGGTGAAATGACGTACAAAGGTTCTGATGCACATAAAGCGGCGGTAACAGGAGATACTGTTGGAGATCCATTTAAAGATACTTCAGGTCCTTCTATGAACATCTTAATCAAATTAACATGTCTTGTCGGATTGGTAATTGCTCCAATTTTAGGAAATGGACACAATGGCAATGAAGCTCAAGCTGGAATGTGTGGAACGCAAACAGAATGTTCCAACAAGAAAGATTGTGGCAACAAGAAAGCATGTGCAATGAAATGCGATTCCAAAAAAGAGTGTACTAAAAAATGTACTTCGGAAGGGCAAGGCATGAAAGCTTGTGCAGGAGATAAATCTGTTTGCTGTAAAAACACGAAATGCGACATGTCAAAATGTGCTGAAATGACCAAAGAAGAATGTGCAGCAATGTGCGATGAAAAAGGTTGTTCAGCTGAAGAAAAAGCAGCATGTTTAGCAAACTACGACGAAAACGGAATATTTGTTGGAAAACAATATTGTTCTGATAAAAAAGACAAAGAGTGCGGTGAACACCACGGTGGACATAGTCACTAAATAGTATTCTTAATTGAGAAAAGCGTACATCAATGATGTACGCTTTTTTTTGTATCTTTCTGCTAACTAAATTAATATACCTGTTATGAAGTATTCATTAATCATTGTCAGCCTGTTGTTTGCAACTCAAACGATGGCGCAAGAAAAAAAGAAATCAGAAAATCGATCGGCATCTCCTTCTAAGGTGGAAGTTGTAAGTCTGGAACAAGATTTTTTAAAGGCCGACTTAGATTCTGACGGTGGGATTTCGCTCGAAGAATTGGAGGGAACGAAAGAAAACTACGAAGATTTTGATGTCAAAGAAACGTTCAAACTACTGGACAAAGACGGCGATGGAATTATAAGTAGTAACGAATTTAAGGCAAGTGCAGAAACGTTGAGAAAGAGACCAGGTAAAGTGGTTAGGCAATAGTTTTTATGTGCTCCATACATATGAAACAGCTGTTTTTTTTCCTACTTCTACCGAGTCTAAGCTTTAGCCAACAATTTCCATCGGATTTTACAGGTGACTATGCTGGACAAATGATTGTTTCATCCGTGCAAGAACAACGCGATACAGTGGACGTCGATTTCTCGTTCAAAGAGCAAATCCCGGATTCCTCTTGGACGTATACCATGGTCTTTCGCAGTTCACGTTATGGTGATATCACCAAAGATTATCTTTTAAAAAAGAAAACTACCGGTCAGTCCACGCACTTTGTACTGGATGAACAAAATGGTATCGTGATGGAAATGAGCTACCTCAATGAATGTTTGTATGGTATGTACGAAGTGCAAGATCAATTTTACATTTCTACACTCCGGATCCAAGAAAACGCACTACTGTTTGATTTAATGATTGCCCCTAAGAAAAATGCTACGCAATCTGTCTATAACGAAGATGATACATTTAAAGTAGACAGTTATAAACCAGTAATGCAACAAACTGTTTTACTGAGTCGAAAAGTGGAATAGCTAAAATACATGTATAGAACATCAACCAACATACTTCTTTTACCGTTGCAAAGCACTAAAAACATCATGTTCATTGGTGCGATTTGTAGTTGTTCCTTTTTCAGTCCAGCCCAAAATTGGACGCAGCTCGACGATTTTCCCGCAGCAGAAAGAGATGACGGAACGACATTTACCATCGGTGACTATGCGTACTGTGGAACCGGATTAGCTGTTGGTTGGGTCACCGTTGGTGACTTTCAGCGATTTAACCTTAATACCGAAACTTGGGAATCCATTGCGTCATTGCCTTTAGGAGAAGAGCGTCAGTATGCTGCTGGATTTGCTGGAAATGGAAAGGGTTATGTCTTCGGAGGATACAACGGCACAGACTTTCTCAACGACATTTGGGAGTATGACCCATTTGCTGATTCTTGGACGGAGCTCACAGCACTTCCAAGCACAGGACGAAGTGGTTGTGCCAGCTTTGTACTTGGTGATACTGCTTACATCGTTGGAGGGAAAAACGCAACTGAGGATGCACTCGATGAAGTCTGGGCATATAGCATTTCAAGCAACACCTGGGTACAGAAAAATTCCTTGAGTTTTGGCAAGAGATGGCGATCATCCGCAACTGTTCAAAATACAATTGGTTATGTCGGTTTTGGAAGAGATGAACTGGGCGATGATCATAACGACCTATACACATATAATCCAGCAGATGATAGCTGGACGGCACGAACACCTTTCCCATTGAGTGGACGAAGCTATGTCGCATTGGCCTCCTACTCGACGGATATCTATTTGCTTTTCGGATTCAACGGTATCACCAACTCGTACGCTGATGTCTGGCGGTACAATCCAACTGGAAACACTTGGACGTACCTGAATGATCTTCCCAGTGACGCACGAAAAGGAGGGCTTTGCTTTAATGGTCCAAATGGAATATATTACACAACTGGAATTACCGCTTCTGGCGACCGACTCAACGAAACATGGCGATTTTCTCCAAGTGCCTCGCTGATGGACAAGCATCAAAAGCACCTCACTATTTCCCCAAATCCTGCCAGTACATTCATTGAAATTGCTTCCGAAGTCGAAATTCAAAAAATCTATCTCAGAAATTCGATGGGACAAATCGTAGCTGAATTCGGCAATGAAAAATACGTAGATATTTCTGAAATTTCAGCGGGAGTATATTTATTAGAAGTTGTGACGCCTCACCAAATAGTTGTTGAAAGGATTGTTGTGCTTTGAAGATTATACGCCGCTTTCGCTCTACACACTCGCTCTGTCTTAGACTACCTCGTGCCTCGGTGGACTGAAATTGAGGAAGCTTTACAACAGTATGTGATTTAATTTGATATATTCAAATAGTCCCTTTTCACTAAAAATTGTATATTGCTCCTAAAATGAATCGTCATTAAATCAACCTTACTAGATGTCTGATAGCCAAAACAGGATTAATGAATTAATGGAGAAAATGCAGTTGTTGCTAGATCAACAAGCTGTTCTTTCGAAAGAAATTGACACGCTAAAAACTGAAGTCGATAAAGTTGGTTCAACAAAGGAAATAGAAGTAACGCCAACGGTTGAAGAAAAAGTAAGTCCTTCCATTACTGAAGAAGTACAGTCTGTCGAAGAAATTTGGTCCGACACTGTTTCACTAGAGAAGATAAAAAGGAATGTCATTAACTATGAAGAAAATACGACAAAAAGTGGAGTTCAATACATCCAGTTTCAATTCAAACATGGCGAAAATGAATTCATTGGCAAACTTGCCGCAAATGCAAACTGGATTGTTCAGAGTAGATCAGGCAGTTTAATTGCAAAAGGAAAATTTACAAATAATGGCTTAACACTAAAATCTTCTGAGGGAGGACTGGTAGACGAGATAATTACCGAAGATAGTGTAATTAAAGCTGTTTCGAAAGCTGCTGGTCTAGAAAAAGAAGAGATTCCAGTTCCTATAACGAAGCCTGTCATCAAACCTCAAGAACCTAAGACTAAATCTGCTCTCGAAAAGTACATTGGTGAAAATCTGATTGCAGTAATTGCTGCCGTTATTATCCTTATTGGAGTCGTGTTTGGAGTAAAATATTCTATCGACCATGGATTAATAAGTCCAGTTGCAAGAGTTATTCTTAGTTACATTTTGGGCATTGGAATTCTCGGTTTCGGAATCAAATTAAAGCAAAAATATGAACAGTTCAGCGCTGTACTTGTCAGCACTGCTATGGCAATTATGTACTTCACGACCTTTGGTGCGCACAGTTTCTATGGATTAATACCACAAGTTGCCACTTTTTCAATCATGGTTCTGTTTACCGTTTTTACCGTGTTCGCTGCAATTAAGTATAACCAACAAGTTATTGCTCACATTGGATTGGTAGGCTCGTATGCGGTTCCCTTTCTTCTTAGTGACGGCTCGGGACAAGTTTCAGTTCTGTTCTTTTATATGGCAATCATCAATGCTGGAATATTGCTAATTGGTTTTAAACGCAATTGGAAATCCTTGTATTATGCGGCATTTGGAGCCACTTGGTTTATCTACTCAGGATGGTTTTTCGCTGAATATCAAAACGATAAACACTTCTATATTGCGACTATTTTTGCCGCAACTTATTTTACCATGTTCTATGCCATATTCCTTTCATATAAATTAATTGAAAAAGAGAAATTTGCCTCTGAAGACATCGTAATGATTCTTTTAAATTCAGCCATCTTTTATGGTTTCTCCTATGCTTGCTTAGACGGAAACACAACAGGTAGAGACTTCGTTGGCCTTTTTACACTGGGTACAGCATTCTCACATTTCCTGGTAAGTGTCATTATCTTCAAATCAAAATTAGCCGATAGAAAATTATTCTACTTGAGCGCTGGGATGGTACTCGTTTTTATTACCATTGCCATTCCTGTTCAACTAGACGGAACCTGGGTTACGCTTCTTTGGGGAGCTGAGTGTGCCATTTTGTTTTGGATCGGTAGAACAAAATCAGTGATAATTTATGAGCGCTTGGCGTATCCTGTAATGTTCATCGCGCTAGGCAGTTTGGCAAATGACTGGACAGAATTCTATACTCAACAATGGGGCTATTTTTACATGAAGGATTCCGAAGATTTAAGAATACCCTTTTTAAATATCACCTTCTTGACCTCAATTATTATAATCGCGTCTTTCAGTTTTATTTATTATTTCAATCAACTCGAAAAATACCGCATCCGCTTAGCAGAAAAGAACAAAGACCTACTGAATGTTATCTCATTTGCAATTCCTACAGTATTAATTGTACTAGTCTACCTAACGTTTTATTTAGAGTTGAATCTGTATTGGGAGCAAATTTATGTAGAAACAAGGATTAACTTTAACCATACGAATGAGTATAAAGACGTATTCAGTAAGTACTTCTACAATGATGATAAGCTTAAATTCAAAAGTATATGGATGATCAATTATAGTTTGCTCTTCCTTTCTGCTTTGACTTTCATCAATATAAAGAAAATCAAAAATGAAATTTTTGGTAAAATCAATATCCTACTCGGCCTAATCGGAGTTCTTGCTTTTTTAACTATTGGATTGTATCAGATGAGTTCACTGCGCGAATCATACATCAACCAACCAGGTTCAAAATTATTTGATTCCAGCGTCTTTCATATTATAATTCGATACATCTCCTACCTTTTCCTTGGTGCGTTGATGTATTTATCTCTTCGTGCTACCAAGCATCTAGAGTTATTCAAAATTAAAATCAAAGTTATTACAGAATTAATTATTCATACCATCATTCTTTGGATTCTTTCCAGTGAGCTAATTAATATTTTAGATCTTTCAGGCTCCAATGAGCAGCACAAACTTGGGTTGAGTATCCTTGCTGGGCTGTACTCTTTTATGATGGTTGGCATCGGAATTTCGAAGAAAAAACAGTATATCCGAATTGCGGCATTTTCATTGTTTGGAATGGTACTGGTAAAATTGTTTTTGTATGACATCTCCCAACTTACAACCATCGCTAAGACAATTGTTTTTATCTCACTAGGAATAATTTTACTTGTGATTTCGTTTATGTATAACAAGTTCAAAGACCAAATCAATGATGAAAATTAAATTCATACTTACCGTCAGCTTGCTTACGAGTTTGTGTTTCGGACAAATAGATGAATTCAGCTACAAAAGAAAAGTTAGTACCATCAATGATGAATGGCATCGAGTCGAATTACCAAATAGTATTTTTAGCAAAATCGCTTCCAATTTCAGCGATATTCGATGCTTTGGTATCACCGCAACTAACGATACAGTTGAAGCCGCCTATTTTATAAATTTGAAAGAAGAAGAAATCACAACAAACGAAATTCAATATGAATTATTAAATGTGGTGAAAAATGAAAATGGGTATTATTATACATTCAAAATTCCTACAAGTCAGGCAATAAATGAAATTGAATTAGACTTTGGACTTAATGACTATGATTGGAAGGTTAAACTAGAAGCAAGTCAAAATCAATTCAATTGGTTTACCGTTGTTGAAGATTATCGTATCCTTTCCATTTCAACACAGAAAATGGACTACAATTTTTCGCGAGTTACTTTTCCAAAAACAGAGTTCCGCTACTTTAGGTTATTTATTCCTTCGGCAGTAGAGCCAGAACTTATTATGCCCAAAGTTCGAATGAATTCAATCGTAAATGGAAAGACACGAAATTTCAAGGTGGTATCTCAAAAGATTACTCAGGATAAAAAAAAGAAGCAAACTATCATAGAAATCAACTTAGAACAAGCCGTACCAATCAATTCTATTCGCATAAACTGCACAAATAAATTTGATTATTATCGAAATGTATCCATTGACTACTTGTACGACAGTACGAAAACAGAAAAGGGTTATTTGAAAAACTTCGTAGGTTTGAACCATGGTATTCTAAGTTCAATCGAGCACAAAGATTTTCAAGTTTCCAATGTAATTGCCAAAAACATTAGAATATCCATTTCTAATAACGACAACCAACCTTTAGATATTTCTGAAGTTGAAGTCAAGGGTATTGTACATGAACTTGTCGTACGATTTACAGAAAAAGCTGACTATTTTCTAGTTTATGGAAATGCAAAAGCCAATCAACCTAATTACGAAATTAATCACTTAAAAAGCACAATTCCAAAAGAACTAAAAACGCTTGAGTTAAGTAACGAAGAACGAATTTCTCCGATGGATAATTCTAACAGTGATATAAATAAGGAGGAAACATTGTTAAGTAAAAATTGGATCTGGTTCTTAATGGTCATAATCATTTTTATCCTCGGATGGTTTACGCTTAAAATGATGCGTTCAGAAGGACAAAACGGCGAATCGCAACCGAAAGAATGAGTGTGAGAGGGAGAGTGAGGAAAACAAAAGCGAGTGTGCCGCTCTCGCTCTGCACACTCGCTCTGTTTTTTGTAGCGGGGGGCCAGACTACCTCGTGCCTCGGTGGACTGAAATTGAGGGAGCTGTACAACAACAACCGTCGCACTACGTGCTTTTCGGTTTTTTTATGCGCAGAACCTTGAGCCAGCTCAGACTTCTGCGCATAAAAAAAACCGTTGGAATAAATTCCAACGGTTCTTGTTGTAGCGGGGGCCAGACTCGAACTGACGACCTTCGGGTTATGAGCCCGACGAGCTACCAACTGCTCCACCCCGCGATATATTCTGTTAATAGACTAACAGCGGTGCAAAGGTAGGGATTCTTTATTGATTCGCAAAAGAAAAGAACTATAATTCCTTGAAATATTCCAATCAAGCCCTCAAATCTTGTTACTTTTGTCAAAAACATGGTTTTAACTACAAATCAAATCTCATGAAATACTCAATTCAATTATTCAGTGGCCTATTTTCTATTCTCATTTTAGCCGCTTCTTGTGGTGAAACACCCAAAGAAAGTGATCCAGTAGTTACAAACTCAGAACAATACTCGCCCAACAAAGATGAAGTGGCTTTTGAAGAAAAGATGCTTCAAATCGATGAAGACAATACACTTTCTAAAGCCAGTAGCTTGTTCTACTCTCGACCAGACGGTGCTTCGGTTGAAGTTGAAATGATGATCGACACGGCGAATGTTGCCGTCAAAATGGTGGAAAAATATACCGTTAGTTCAGTGCAAAGCATTTGCTCCAACACATTCTATCTTGTTGATGGGAAGAAGTTTGCCTCGCGTGAATTGTTCGAATATTCCAAAGGTGATTCTGCTTCATTTTCTGAAAGAATTACCTATTACGACAAAAAAGAGAAACCGATTGCTACAAAAATTCGTACTGCCAAGTACGAGGATGGACTGGAGTTTGAAGCATTCAAAATGACTGAGAAACACGACTGCAGTATGGAACGTGCAATCAGCGTATTGAATCAAACGGGTGAATATGCGACTACTTTTCGTGGTTTTGCGAAAGAAGATCCATACCTCTATATCATCGTAGGTGAAAATAAAAAAGATGGTTACTCATCCTCACTCGTTGTTCAAATGATGACAAGTACTATTAAAAAACTACAAGAAAATGAACTCCAAATGATCGGGAAACCGTTGACCATAAATTTCGAAACACTGGGTGATGAACAAGGTTTTGTCTATCAAATTCTCATGGAAGCAGAAATTAGATAATGCACTTCAGCGCGCATTGAAAACCATTGTTGTCCTTTTTTAACCATTTAACATATAATTGTAGTTCTACGAACAAAATGAACTTATTATTGTAATCAATTATAGTCCAAACACTCCGTACAAATGAAATTTAACATAAAACACCTTGTCAGCGTACTACTTCTCGCATTCACCTCTTTCGGGTTTTCGCAAGAAATGAAAGTCACGGGAACGGTTTATGATTCAACTGGCGTAAAACCAGCTGCAAATGCCATGGTGATGGCCGTGCGCATGAAGGATTCCGTTTTACTCGCCTTTGATAGAACATCACCAGAAGGAACCTTTGAACTAAGAGGTTTTGAAATTGACACGTTCTCGCTCATCATCGAGCATCCCAGTTCCGATGAAAAAATATATTACATGTTTGGACATGCTGAAAACAAGGAAATCGATATTCCCAATGTTCGTCTAAGCTCAAAATCTCAAGAAATTGAAGAGGTCATCATTTACGCCAACAGAAATCCCATTTATTACCGTGGAGACACGCTTGTGTACATCGCCGATTCCTTTCAAGTCGCTGAAGGAGCGGTGGTTGAAGACTTACTTAAAAAACTTCCTGGACTTAGTGTAGATAAAGACGGTAAAATCACCTCACAAGGTCAGGCGATTGATCAGGTTTTAGTCGATGGTGATGAATTTTTCGGAACGGATCCAACCATTGCAACTAAAAATTTGGGGGCTGATGGAATATCGACAGTGGAAGTCTACGAGAAAGAAAACGATCAAGGAATTGGAGGAAGTGAAGATAAAATCAAAGTCTTGGATTTGCGACTCAAGGACGATGCGAAGAAAGGATATTTCGGTCGAGTCTCAGGAGCTTCAGACTTTGCGCTGACTCCAATCAACAATAAAATAGGCACCAACGCTTTTTATGAAGGCGAACTACTCTTAAATCGCTTTGATGGTCCTCAGAAAATTTCCGTTTTTGCATTGACTACCAATACACCACGCTCCAGTTTTGGAAGAGGTGATTTAAACAAATTTGGATTGAACAATGAAAGAGGAGCGAATTCAATGCCGTGGGAAGACAATACACGAAACACAAGTGGTATTCCTCAGACATTTAAAGCAGGACTTTATTTCAGCGATAAAATTGGAAAGAACAAAGGGGCTAAGATTGGTTTTAATTATTCGTACTACAATACGCAGCTTGAAGCAACTTCTGCAAGTAGATCTCAGTACTTTTTAACAGATACAACATATTATACCGATGATTCTACGCGTAACTTCACCAGAAGCGAATCGCACAATATCAATTTTAACTTTACCGCGCCACTGGATTCATTAACGACGATAGAAATCAAGCCTTCTCTCTCGTTTGATTTTCAAAACCAAGACGCTTCTGATAGGACTTCGTTTATAAATGGGGATCAAATTCAGTCTTTGGAAACAACCGTTGACAACAAAACAAAATCCGAAGGAATTGGATTGAGCGGTATGGCACGAATTAACCGAAAATTCAAAAAGAAAAAACGAGAACTTGAGGTAAGGTACGATATTGAGATGAGTGACAATAAGACAAATGGAAATCTAAATACGACAACACGAATTTTTACTCCTTTGTACGATTCAATTGTCGATCAGGAGAAAAAGAACAACAACAGTGCATCCAACCATTATGCGACTGTAACCTATGTTGAACCAATCGCTAAAAAATTCAAACTTGAATTCCAATATTTGTACGAATATGGACTCAGCAAACAAAACAAGGAAACGTATGATTTTAACAACAATGAGTACACAAATTTCCGTTCAGATTTGTCCAATATCTTCGAAAGTACGCGCCAACAGCACAGGGGAGGTCTTGAATTAATCTTCCAAACAAGCAAGCATACCATTCAAGGTGGTGCACGCGTTAGAAACATCGATATTGACAACAACAACTTGATTACCAATGTTCAAACTCCGCAAAACTTCACAAATGTGTTACCGAGGTTTTGGTACGAATATAAACCAAGTGTTAGTACGCGTTTTTCACTCAACTATACGACAAATTCAACGCAACCGTCAATCAACGATTTACAGCCAGTTCCTGACAACTCAAACCCAAATAGAATTGCTGTCGGAAACCCTGATTTAATTCCAAATTACTCACACGACATGCGCTTGAACTTCAACACTTGGCAAGCAATGTCTGGGCGCTATGTGTATACCGGAGTGCTTCTCAATGTAACAGATGACGGTTTTGCGAGTTCGACAACGTATGATCAATTTGGACGTACTTACTCACAAACAGTAAATACAGATGGAAATATGTACGCAGTATTGTACGCTGGTACAGGGATTCCAGTTTACAAAAGAATTATTACGGTAAAACCAAACTTAAATTCTTCCTTTACCCGTTTTAATAATTTTATTAATTCGGAGAGAAACACCACAGATAATTTTGCAGTTACGGGTCAAATGGATATCGATTTCTTTTGGGATTCACTAGAAATTACGTTGAATGGAAGTTATACCTATAACAATCCTAAAAGCTCGTTGAGTGTAGCTTCTAACAATCCATACACAAGTCAAGCTTATGGTGCTGACGTTGTCTGGAGATTGCCTTTAGGGTTTAAAATTGGCGTGGAAGGAACGTATTATAAGAATGCACAGCAGGGACAAGGATTCTTCGATATTGAATATTTTATTTTCAATGCTGAATTCAGCAAAGCATTCTTGAAAACTGGAAATTTAGTAGTTGGAATTCAAGGAAATGATATTTTCAATCAGAACATCAACGCTGCACGACAAGTAAATGGAAACATTATTACCGACAATAGAACAACGATTATTTCGCGTTACTTCCTGTTGAAAGTGACTTATCGTTTCAACAATAACAAAACTAAAGAAGAAGACTTCAATGGCTGGCATTAAAAATATACTGACAATTGTAGCATTGATAGCGTTTCCTGCTATTTCAATGGCGCAGATTACCTCGGGTAGAATTGTATTTGAGCGTAAAACAAATTTGCATAAACTTTACAAGGACAATGACCGTGTGAAGCGATTCTTAAAGGAAGATGTGAAGTGGAAGATTGAGGAATTTGAATTGTATTTCAACGACTCGCTGTCGGCATTTACACCCATTGAAAGCGATGAACCTGATCAAGGGTTTATGAAATTTCTCACCACACACAATAAAATCTATAGCAATACGGCAGCGAATCAAAAAATCGCTGTGTTGGATTTGTGGGGAACGGAAACCATTGTCAAGGATTCACTGACTAAAAGAACATGGAAAATTACAGAGAGTAAACGAAATATTGCAGGATATCTCTGTCGAAAAGCAATGTGGGAAATGAACGATTCTACACGTGTGTACGCTTGGTTCTCATCGGAAGTTGCACCATCAATTGGACCAGAAGGGTTCAGCGGTCTTCCAGGAACAGTTCTTGGACTTGCAACAGAAGACGGAAGTATCATTTACTTCGCGAAAGAAGTAAAAGCAATGGCACCTCCTAGTACTAAACTTGAATACACGATTACCGCAAAAGAAAAAGATGTCTACACCGTGGAAGCTCTGAAAGTCGCGCTCCTAGAGAAAATGGGACAATGGGTGAAAAAAGAAGATCTGGACGCGATGTTTAGTTGGTTGTAATCTCGACTATTTCGACGGGCTCAATAACCTCCTCGATTACCGCGACAGGCACAGCTACCGCCATAAACTCGATTACCGTGGCGTACTCAGCTACCGCTACTGGCTCAGCTCAATGCCGAGTTTAATTTTCATTCAGTAATTGAACGATATCTTCTTTTAAAAGAGGTAAATGATTGATTAATATTGCCCAAATATTCTCATCAGAAATGTTGTCATAGCCATGAATTACCTGATTTCTTAAACCAACAATATTGAGAGAATCTGTGATCTTTTCAATATAGGACTCATCACTTTTTACTATTCTATTAATCGCTTCACCAATTATTTCTAGTTCTCTTTCAATTGCTCTTTTTAGCATTTTATTGTCTTGGTAATTGCTAAAAATCATTGGTTGTCCAATAAAAAAAGAGTCTATTTCGTCGATAGCAATCTTGACATCATAAAGCCATTTCTGAATTCTATCATCCATAAATCAATTCCTTGTTTTTGTCTATTGATTTAATCAAATATGGGTTGGATAACGTTTGTTCTTCAACAAGATCGACGTTTCGTTTGAAAAGATTTTGAAGACCAGTTTTGAATTCCATGTAGTTCTGGAAATACTTGGCAAGATTAAATTTTTTAAACTTCACCAATAAATCAACATCACTATCTTTTGTCATCGTGTTTTTTAATGCAGAACCAAATATATACAACTGTTCAACATTGTGTTTATCACAAAGTGCTGCAATTTGTTCCTTATATTGATTAATATATGACATACTACAAATATAACGATATTCAATTAAATATGTTTCGTTAACCTTGTGTCAGCAGAGTCAGCGAAATAGCCAGAATTAGATTCCTAGTGATAAAAATTAACTGTAATATCTTATCGCTTTGTTTTATTATTTTTAGTTTGCGCAGACCAATAACGAGTGTATGATGTCCAAAGAAGATAAACGAGCAAAAAAACCCTGGCCGACTAAAAACGCAATGGAACAGGTGTATGCCTTGAAGCTTTGGGGTGAGAATCATTCTGATTTTTACTCTGGTTACGGTTCCCATCTTCCAGAAATAGTACATCCATACATCACGGCGTTAACCACATTTTTAACTTCTTTTGAAGAACCGCTGGTCGTATGCGATTTGGGGTGTGGGGATTTTAACGTAGGAAAAGATCTGGTTCAGCATACCAAAAAATACATTGCTGTAGATATCGTCACTGACCTGATAGCACATAACCAAGTACACTTTAAGGCGGAAAACCTAGAATTTCATTGCGTAGACATAGCAGTGGACGATTTACCTTCTGGTGATTGCGCAATACTGCGACAAGTCCTGCAACATTTATCCAATGCTGAAATACAGAGCATCGTCGCTAAGTTGGCTGCCTTCAAATACGTTATCGTAACTGAGCATATCCCTGAAGGAGAATTTACACCGAACAAAGACATTATTTCAGGTCAAGGAATTCGATTGAAAAAACAAAGTGGAGTCGACTTGCTCGCTCCACCATTTAACTTTAAAGTGAAAGAAAAAAAAGAATTATCGTCGATTACTTTAAAGGATGACAAGGGAGTTATTGTGACGAAGATGTATGAGGTGTTTTGAGGATTGATCTTCGGTATTTCGACAAGTTCAATAACCGAAGATCGGTAATCGAGCTCCGTCGAAATCACCCATTCTCCGCCACAACTTCCTTCACCTCAGGAAGATGTTGCATCAAAAGAGTTTCAATTCCGCCTTTTAGTGTTGCTGTGCTTGATGGACATCCCGAACAAGAACCTTTTAAAACAACTGTAACAACACCATTTTCGTAACCTCTAAAGTCAATTGCGCCGCCGTCGTTTTCAACTGCTGGACGAACATATTCATCTAACAAATCACAAATGGCATCATCGTATTCAGATGCTTCAAATACTTTCGTTGGAGTATTGTCTTTACTTTCAACAGGTGCACTTTTTGAAGGCATTTGAATCAATACTTCCTTTCCATTGGACAGCCACTCACGAATAAACTCACGCAATTCCATCGTAATAAAATCCCACGATAAGTTATCGGTTTTTGTCACGGTGACAAAATTCGAAGCAATAAAAACCCCATTGACGAAAGGCAGTTTAAACAACTCTTCTGCTAGTGGAGAATATCCTTTTGCCGAAGCCATGGATTGAAATTCAGCAGAATCACCAGTTCCAAGCAAATGTTTGTTTGCAACAAATTTCATCGTTGAAGGATTTGGTGTCATTTCTGCATAAACTGTAACTGGAACATTCATAGATTCTAATTTTTACACAAAATTAACGGAAACAATCCAAGAATGCCTCCAATATTTAATTTATCTTTTCGTTAGATTGCTGTATATTTGTGTTGAAATGTTGAAAATGAAGTCCATAATTGTTCTTACAGGCTTACTGATGTTGTTTATTGGCAATGTTGGCGTGAATGTGTTTAAGCACACGTGTAAGAAAGAAGGCATTTCAACATCGTACTTGCTTCCTCCAGAAGATGATCACTGCAAAAAGGAAAAACCAACAAAGAAAATTTGTTGCTCAAATTCCAAGCAAGAACAAAAAGACGATTGCTGCAACGATTCAGTGGAATACTTTAAAATCAAGCTGGATTACCACAATGCACCTTACCATTTTTCTCCTGTACCAGTAACAGCGGTTCTTTTTCCGATAGATGTGTTTTACGTAACTAAAGCCGCGGAAGAATTTCACAACGTCGAATATGCAAACCCACCTCCCCTCCTATCTGGACGAGAAATCGGTATAAAAAATCAAGTCTTCATCATCTGATAATTATTCATTTTTCTGTAGAAAAAAACGGAAGTCTAATGAATAATTAATTACATGAAAAAATATAATCTCGCGTTGCTGTGTCTACTTTTTACGTACACTGTCAATGCACAAGTTAAGGGGGTCGTTTTCGGCTCCAACAAAGAAACCAAAACCGCACTTTACGGAGCACGTGTCAAACTACTTCAGGCCAATACGGGAGTTATAACGGACGAAGATGGGACATTCGAAATCATCCTTCCCAAAGAGCTTCCAGATACCATGGTGTTTACAGCAATGGGTTATTATCCCGATACCATCGTGGTGGACAAAAAAGATCGATTTATTTCCTTCGAAGTCATCCTGTATTCGGATCAACTATTGCCAGAAGTCGTTGTGTCGCACAAAAAAGGAACGCATTCCATTTCACGACTAAAAACACTTCATGTGGAAGAATTGACCTCAGGTGAATTGCGCAAAGCTGCCTGTTGTAACTTGTCGGAATCCTTTGAAACCAATGCTTCGGTGGATGTAAATATCACAGACGCTGTCTCTGGCGCGAAGAAAATCCAAATGATGGGATTGGACGGTGTCTACACGCAAATTCAGTTTGAAAATATCCCTTACCTTAGAGGATTGGAGAGTTCATTTGGACTCAATTCAATGTCGGGAACTTGGATCGAATCGATTCAAATTACAAAAGGAACGGGTAATGTTGTCAATGGCTATGAATCTATGGCAGGATTGGTCAACCTTGAAGTGAAAAAACCAGAAGAAATGGAAGCTTTTTACTTCAATGCCTATGGAAATGCCATGGGTCGATTTGAAGTGAATATGAATTCAGGATACCGCCTCAATGATAAATGGTCTTCTGGCATCTTAGTACACGGTTCACGCCAACAAGGTGAGGTGGATCGTAACAACGACGGATTTAGAGATGTGCCAATGGGACACAATGTTGCGCTGCTGAATCGTTACCAATACGAAGGCGAAAAAATGGAAGCTCAATTTGGATTCAACACTTACCTCGATCAAAAATATGGTGGACAAGTGAATTCCTTGCGTGATAATCCTGCTGGATTTTATGCCGTGAATATCGACTCGAAGCACATTGATGTTTTTGCGAAGACAGGATTTTTCCTAAAGCGTCCACGACATACCATCGGCGTTGTCTACAATGTGAAATACCAAACCTTCGACGCACGCTTTGGAAACCGTGTGTTCAATGGTGAAGAACAACGTGGGTACATCAACGCGATTTACGATGGAATTATAGGTACGACGGATCATAATTTCAAAGTTGGATTGAGCGGTGTCTACAGCAATTTGACGCAGCAAATGGATTCACTCAATGACGATCGGGAAGAAATCGTTCCTGGTGCATTTGGTGAGTACACGCATACTGGAAGTAGGTTGTCTTCGGTGATTGGAGTCCGTGGCGATTACGATAATCTCTACAACTTTCAATTTTCTCCGCGTTTGCATTTAAAGTACATTCTTACCGAACGAACAGATTTGAGATTCACAGCAGGACGAGGATGGCGTGTGCCCAATTATATGATCGACAATGTATCGTTGTTGGCAACGTCTCAACAATGGATAGCACCACTGACCACTGCACCAGAAGTCTCATGGAACATGGGTGGAAGTTTGGTGCAAGAATTCAAGTTGTTTGGTGAAAAAAGCTCAATCACGGTCGATTACTACCACACCTTGTTCGAAAATCAACTCATTGTTGACAGAGATCAAGACTTTAATGCCATCGTGTTCAAAAACATGAGTGGAACTTCGTTCTCCAACAGTTTACAGACCGAGTTTGCATTTTCTCCAGCAAAAACCATAGATGTGCGTATTGCGTACAAATACCTCGACGTACGTGCCAATTATGGTGGGAAATTGCAACAAAACGTCATGATCCCAAAACATCGCGGATTCATGAATGTCGCGTACAAAACACGCAACAAACGTTGGGAATTTGACATCACGGCTTCTATCTTTGGAGAAGCACGTTTACCAGAAGTCGTTCTTGAAGATGGTCTTCTCTCCACCGACAACACGAGTGAAGTTTACCCCTTACTTTACGCACAAATCACACATGTGTACAAACGCTGGGATTTTTACCTTGGTGGGGAAAACCTAACGAATTACACACAAAAAAATCCAATCATTGACGCGGAAAATCCGTTCAGTCCAACATTCAACGCCACCCGCACATGGGCACCAATTATCGGAGTCAATGTATATGCTGGCGTGAGATTTGCAATACAACAAAAGAAATCAGAATTATAACCCAATAAAATATAAGGATTATGAAAAATATCACATTAATCTTCGCACTGTTCTTCGTGGGAACAGCATTTAGTCAAACAGAAAACCAACAAGACACCATAACAATTCAAACCTCTGCAGAATGCGGTATGTGTAAAGACAGATTGGAAGGAGCCTTGAATTATACCAAAGGTGTAAAATTTGCGGAGTTGAACAGCGTAGACAAAACACTTTTTGTAAAATTCAACCCGAAAAAGATCTCCATCGATGAAATTCGCAAAGTAATTTCTGAAGCAGGTTATGACGCAGATGATGTGAAAGCGAACCCTACTTCGGTAGAAAAACTCCCGGCATGTTGCAAGCCTGGTGGAATGGATTAGCGGATTGAAAAAGTCTATTTTAGTTTGTTTTTTACTTCCTTCAATGCAAGACAGATGTTCTAATTGAATTAATTTACTAATTTCGCTACTCGAATTTATTTAATAGAACATTATGTCATATTTGTTTACGTCCGAATCGGTTTCGGAAGGGCACCCAGATAAGGTTTCTGATCAGATTTCAGACGCATTAATTGATAATTTCATGGCTTTCGATCCTACTTCGAAAGTGGCGTGTGAAACGTTAGTGACCACTGGTCAAGTTGTATTAGCTGGAGAGGTAAATACCAACACGTATTTGGATGTACAGTCCATTGCGCGTGAAACAATTCGTAGAATTGGGTACACCAAATCAGCGTACATGTTTGATGCCAATTCGTGTGGAATTCTTTCTGCTATTCACGAGCAATCTTCGGATATTAACCAAGGTGTTGACAGAGCGAATCCAGAGGAACAAGGAGCTGGTGACCAAGGAATGATGTTCGGTTATGCAACAAAAGAAACGGAGAATTACATGCCGTTGGCACTCGACCTTGCGCATAACATTCTCATAGAATTAGCGGATATCAGAAAAAACAAACCTGAGTTAATCGCTTATCTACGTCCTGATGCAAAATCGCAAGTGACAATTGAATATTCTGACGATAACGTTCCTCAACGCATCGACACCATTGTTGTTTCGACGCAACACGACGATTTTGACACGGAAGCAGTGATGCTCGCGAAAATCAAATCGGATATCATTAACATTGTAATTCCACGTGTTAAAGCAAAATTACCAGCAAATCTTCAAGCGTTATTTACAGATAACATTCAATACCATATTAATCCAACAGGGATCTTCGTTATCGGAGGACCACACGGAGATACTGGTTTGACTGGACGTAAAATTATAGTTGATACCTACGGTGGAAAAGGAGCGCACGGAGGTGGTGCTTTCTCTGGAAAAGATCCTTCAAAAGTAGATCGATCTGCAGCATACGCAACACGTCACATTGCAAAAAACATGGTGGCAGCTGGATTGTGTGATGAGGTATTGGTACAAGTTTCTTATGCGATTGGTGTTGCAAAACCTTGCGGGTTATTTATTGACACGTACGGAACATCAAAAGTTGATCTGAAAGATGGTGAGATTGCCAAAAAAATTGAAGAACTCTTCGATATGCGTCCTTACTTTATTGAGCAACGATTGAAATTAAGAAACCCAATCTATTCTGAAACTGCAGCATACGGACACATGGGTAGAAAAAATGAAATCGTTTCAAAAACGTTTAAATCACCAGACGGAACAACTATTACCAAAGAAGTTGAATTGTTTACATGGGAAAAACTAGATTACGTTGATAAGGTGAAATCCGCTTTTGGGCTGTAAAAACTCTGACAACAAATACATTTAAAATCCCGTTTCAGATGAAGCGGGATTTTTTTATTCTAACTCCTTAATTAATGAAATGACGTGATTTGAAACCATGGAAATTATTTTCTGAATGTCCAGATTCAATAACTGACTTTTATAACCGCGAACAGAATGATATAAATTACTTTCACTAATTCCTTCTGCAGGCAATGGCTTTATTCCATAATCAATGTCTAATTCATAATTGAATTCATTCAATTTTAAATTTATTGTCACATTTAAATCAATTTTAGAAGACGCAGATTTTAATCCTAACATTTTCACTTCCCATATCACGCTATTGATGAGATGTTCATCCAAATCATAATTAAAAATCTCATGTGGTTTAAAAACAACTTCTTCACTTGTAGTCATTGAGCGTAAAGCCGCAGTAGCCGTCTTATACACTTTTTTAGTTTCTATAAGTTTTACATTATCAATCTTTCTACTTGTAGATACTTCAGAAAAGAAATCACTGAGTTTATTCAATTTTTTTGATAAATTATCCCATAAGTTTTCATCTATATGCTTAATCAATTCATAAGATGTCTTAGGGGTTTTATAAATGGTAGATTTCGTTAATTTATCTCGTCGTAAAAGTTCAATTTCTTTTTCAAAGTCTCCTGATTCTTCCAAATCTTCTCCCTTAGCCGCTTTTATCATAAGATCTAAAGACCAAATCATGTTTTGTTCAACATACTCTATAATAGAGATGATTTCTCCAATATCTGCTTTCTGAAGAGCAGTCAAATAAGATTCTTTATCGTTTGATTTAATAATTACAGGAGGATAATCATTTTTATATAAAATGTAATTCATTAACAACCTAGAAACTCTCCCATTACCATCATCAAAAGGATGGATACATACAAATTTATAGTGAAATTCCGCCGCCAATTGCACTGGATGTAATATATCTTTATTCTCATTGTACCATTGCATTAGGTCATGCATTTTGGCTGGTGTTTCTTCTGGCGAAGCATAATGATGAATTTCTCCATTTTTTTGCATAACACTATTTGGAGAACTTTTATATTTTCCAATCTCAATTAGCTTTTGTGAAGGTTGTCCATCAGGTGTTATTGATGCTTTAAAAAACGGTTTAACCAGTATCAGTTTATTCAATTCTTTAATAAACTGTTCCGTCAAATCTCTCTCGTTATCCAATGCGTATTCACGAATCATTTTATGAGCCAATTCATGGGCTTTCATTTCTTCTAAGTCGCTCATTGGAACATCACCAGAACTTTTATCATAGAGCAATAACAATTGTGTTTGCCCATACGTCATAGTGTTACCTTCTATATGATTCGAATTGTAATTGAATTCTAAAAGGAATTTTTCATCAATACGTTGTTCATCGACTTCCTTCATTGGAAGTAATCCGATTAAATTAGTTTTTAATTCATTAATTTCTTCAATATGTGAAGTATCGTATTGCTTTTTAGTATTCATTCGATTCAATAAAATTTGAGTTAATTAATTCTCTAACATCAACATTTAGGATTTCCGCTATTTTAAAAAGATCTGTTAAACTTGGTTGTCTTCTATTTTGAACATATGCATTTATCATGTTAAAACTTTTACCCATTTGCTCTGCTAACCAAACCTGTTTAACGCCCTTTTTTAATAAAATTTCCTTAATTCTATTCATAACATCTCACAAATTGAGATAAATATATGAAATAATAATTAACTTTTCATTTTCTTCAACCCTAAAGTTCTCGAATTAGCCTAATATTGAATCAGTAGTTTTTACAATAGAAGAAAATTGTTTACATGGGAAAAACTAGATTACGTTGATAAGGTGAAATCTGCTTTTGGAATCTAATTATCAAAATTATATATACAAAAAAGCCTGATTGGAATTCCAATCAGGCTTTTTCTTTGTGCTACCTAACTCACTGCACATACTAACAAGTTAAATTACTTATGTACTTCTATCCGAACTGCCTGGTCCGGGTATAGAGATGTTTTCACAAGATAAACGCTAGGTTCGATATCCCGTGTGTCAAAATGCACCTGATTCAATCCCTTGATCGCGTCGCTGAAATATGTGAGCACCCTCCTTCCGTCCAACGAATAAAGCACGATCTCACAGGATTGTTTACGTGGAGAATATACCTTTACCACAATCTGCTTCACGCATGGTTTGGTATGTGCTGTCATAGCAACTAAAGTCATCATAATATTTGATATTGGTTAATAAATAATCTTCTCAAAAACTCCTTGTATTTATCGCCATATCACTGATGAAAATTCTCCCCTATTGGGTGGTGCTTTATAGATTCTGTACAAAGGTGGAGGTGTTAATTGGATAACCCACAACAACTTAATAAGTGAGTTGTGGAAAATACGTAGTTCTACGTAGATGCCTCTACAAAGGAACGCATAGCAAAACCATTGCAATTGATTTCCAATGCATTAGGTGGTCGTCTGTTACCTTTTCGAAACTTTGACATTTATAAAGTATAAACCCATTAAATTCCATACTATGCGTCAATTCTGTCTACTGTTTTTAGCAGTCATTCTTACTTCTCATTTTTCCATCGGGGGTGTTCTTCGTACAAGCGTAGAAATTGCAAATCAATCGGAAATAAAAAAATTCCAATACCGACTAATAACAGGGTTAATGGAAGCCATTGTCATCAACATGCAATATGGTGAATCGGAAGTATTGTCTACTTCGGATCGAAATGCATTAAAGACCGCCGAGGTCGTTCAGATTGATGTGGTCTTTTCCGATTACCCAAAGCGGGGAGATATGACGAATTTGAATCTAAACCGCATTCGAGTGGTTGAACGGTTACGAAAAGAACTCGTCACAGATCCAAGTATTGAATGGCGACTTATTCGACAAATGGCTTGTCACAATGAAGCTGAAGCTAAAACGCTATTTCATGGAATCGTGATTCATTACCGAAGTGCTCAATCGAAAGAAATTACGGCGCGAGATATGTCATTTATTGAAAATTACTTACCAAAGGAAGAGGACATTACTTCAACGAAGGCACTTAAAGCAAAAATTCCAGATTCAACTATTTTTAAGGTATTCGACCGCAACAAGTCATGGAATCAAATGCACGTCGTGGCTGATCTAACGGGTTCAATGTCGCCCTACACCGCTCAATTAATCGTCTGGTTCAAGCTGAACATGAAAGACAATCGACTAAAACAGGTCACTTTTTTTAACGATGGAGATGCAACGCCTCACGACGACAAGAAAATTGGTGCAACAGGAGGAATCTATATGCAAGATGTCACCACTTACGATGAAATACGCGCATTAGCAATTAAAACAATTAGCGGTGGTAGTGGTGGTGATGGTCCAGAAAATGACATTGAAGCACTTATCGCAGCAGCGAAGAGGAACCCACATGCAAAAGAGTTCATACTCATTGCAGATAACCTTGCACCAGTAAAAGACTTGGTACTGCTCGGTGAATTGAAAATTCCTGTGCGGGTCGTACTCTGCGGAACTTCGTATCGTATCAATGCGCAATACCTGACTATCGCGCGAGCAACAGGAGGTTCAGTGCACACCATGGAAGAAGATTTGCACGATTTGTTCAAACTCAACAATGGAAAGACGTTTATGTTTCAAAAGAAACTCTACAAAATTGTAGACAATCGTATTGTTGAAGTTACACCCAAGATGAGTTAATTATCTCTGTCTTCAAAGTTTTCCTTGCGCTTGCTCTCTACGCGTTTTACAATCACATAAATCAATGCGACCAAACACACCAAAGCAATTGTAATCTGAATAGCGAGCACTGTGAATACGGCTGCCATCTTAAGAAAGTTTTACCGCAGTGCCATAAGCCAAAATCTCAGAAGCCCCTTGCATAATTACACTTGTTGCGAATCGGACATTCACTATCGCATCAGCACCCAAGCTTACTGCATCTTCTTTCATCCGTTGGATAGCCTCCTCGCGTGATTGAGCTTGTAATTTGGTGTATTCGTCAATTTCTCCACCGACCAAATTTTTCAATCCCGCCATGAAGTCACGTCCAAAATTTCGCGCTCTCACAGTGCTTCCTCGTGCAATGCCAAGTACTTCTACAATTTGTTTATTTGGGATGGTTTCTGTTGTTGTTAGTATCATATTTCATCATTTAATGACTGAATGTACTTAAAATATCGCTTCAAAAATACTTGATGCTCATAAATTATTGGGGTTTACAATCTAACCCCGATCACCAGAATATCGTCCACTTGCTCTTCTGTTCCTTTCCAAGTTTCAAGGAACTCGGCTAAGTAGCGTTGTTGCTCATGCATCGATAATGGTTGAATTTCTACCAGTATTTCCTTGAATCGCTTGGTGTTCATTTTCTTTCCTGTTTCTCCGTTAAACGTATCCGCATATCCATCGGTACACAAGTAAAACGTGTCTCCTTCCTCAAGTTGAATCGAGCTACTTTCAAATTCTTGAGAAACTTCCGTAAATCCACCTATTGCTGTTTTTGTCGCCTTGATTTCTTCTACTTCTTTACTACCCTTTCGAATGATCCAAAGTGGTCGATTGGCTCCTGCGTAGTTGATTACTCGCTTACTGATGTCTACCGAACAAAGCGCCAAGTCCATACCGTCTCTCGTGGAATCATCGTTGACTTCGGATTGCTTTAGTGAAGTTTTAATGCCTGTATTCAACAGTTTTAAAATCTTGGAAGTGTCTGCGCTTTGCTCCACTGCCTCATTCAACTTTTCAGCACCAATCATGCTCATAAATGCTCCTGGAACACCATGTCCCGTACAATCAACCGCTGCAATGAAATGCATCTTGTGCTTTTGCGTGTAGAAATAAAAATCTCCACTTACAATATCTTTAGGTTCATACAGCACAAACGACTGGGGAAATGCAGCAGATACATCATCCAAATTGGGTAAAATTGCCCGTTGAATGCGTTGCGCATAATTGATACTGTCAGTAATTTCCTTATTCTTGTCCTCGATCAGTTCTTTTTGAACTTCTAACTCATCAATCGTCAAAGCCAGTGCCAATCGTGCGATAATTTCCTTCTTGGTCAGCACATATCGTGATTGAATCAGTACAACAGAAATAACTCCAACCGTCAAAACGAGTAAACCTCCGTTAATTAATATTTCATCGATGGTCAGTTGACTGTTGAGGTGAAAATAAATACCGTTCGCTATCAGTGATAAGATGAAAATTGCAATGGTCCAAATAGGTTTCCAAAGCACTAGCATTCCCGCGCCAATAATCAGTGCAAGGTAGGCAAATGCATGTTTTTGAAGGGTTGGAATGTCCATCACGCTCCACATGTACGCATTTTGAATGGAGATTCCCAAAAATGGAAAGACCATCAACATTTCTGTGCTCAAATTAATTGCCTTTCGCAACAGGACAGCAAAAAGAATCAATACGGTAACTGACAAACGTACGAGCAAGAAAATTTTCCAGTATTCAGGAATGGTGTAATAGTCCGCAACGAACCAAATTGGATTCAAAATGATTGCCACCCAACACACAATTACGTGATGCTTCGTTGCAATGCGGTTCATTTCGCTTTGCCAGTCTACCTGTATGTTTATTTTCCTGTTGGTTGACATGTTTTGTCGAATAGTAATAAGTTCACGATGTTAATTTACAGATTTTTCTATTAAGCCCGTCGCTTTGATTCGATAATCTGAACAGATTTTACCGCGAAGGCGCAAGAAAAAATAGAAAAAGTTTGTAGGAAATTAATACATGCAACATCAACTAGTGTAAAACTGGCGAAATAAGTGCGCAAGGTATAGAAAGTCGTCTTTTAGACGACTCCTTTCCTGCCTGTCGGCAGACAGGGTGTACTTTATTTGCCAGTAACAGCTTTACTTTTGCCTTGTGTCCTTGCGGTTAGCCATTCCCAACAACCTAACTAAATTCTCACGCCCATCAAACACACATCATCCACCTGTTCTTGACTTCCTTTCCAGTTATTGAACGACAATTCAAGCTCCTTTTTTTGCTTTCCAAAAGGAAAACCGTCCAACGAAAGCAACAAGTTTCTAAATCGTTGACGATTGAACTTTTTCACGTTTTCTCCTCCAAATTGATCGGTATATCCATCGGTAAACAAGTAGAATTGATCTCCTTCCTGCAACGAAAAACGAACCGTTTCAAATTCTTTCTCGCGATTTGAGTAATAACCAATAGCATCTCTTCCTTTTTTGAATTCAACGAGTTCACCTTCTCGGATAAGAATCAACGGTCGACCTGCTCCGCAGAAAGAACCTGTTTTCTGGCGCAGGTTGAACTTACAAAAGACGATGTCCATTCCATCGTGTCTTGCTCCTTCTGTCAAGTTATCATTGAACAAGCTGATCAGTTCATCGTCAAGAATGCGCATGATTTGTGCCGGATCTGAAACTCCTTCCAGACGAATGATTTGTCTCAACAAGGTGCTCCCTGCAACATTCACCAATGCCCCTGGAACACCGTGACCAGTACAATCTCCTACAGCAAAATAGACATCATCGTTGTGCTGAAAAATCCAATAGAAATCACCACTTACCACGTCTTTTGGTTGAAAAAGAACGAACGCTTCCTGAAACACGTTTTGGATAACCCGTTCGTTCGGTAGCATCGATTGTTGCAAACTTCCCGCATAGCGAATGCTTTCCTGCATTTCTTGCGATCGTGTTTCTAATTCTGTCAAGCGCGTTAAGAGCGCCTCTTGGGTGTTCAGTTGTGCTGATACACCATCCTCATTGAGGGTCAATGTTTCCATGAGATGGAAGATTTCGGTAAACTAATTAATTGAATGATCTATTTTTCGAAGAGAATAGTAACTCAGAACTTGCTTAACAACAAGCCATACGAATGACGCAATAGCGATGACAGATTCGCCAATGATTAGAATGAAATGTAAATTTCTGCGTCAATTCCATAAACGCAAAGATAGAAAAGGAATCTAATTAAACAAGAAAAGTCCTCCCGATGGGAAGACTTTTCATTTTCTAATGTTTCAAGTTACTCCGTAACCATATAGCTTTCTACGCTTGGACAAGTACAAATAAGATTTCTATCTCCATACGCATTGTCAACACGGCGTACAGGTACCCA
Source organism: uncultured Flavobacteriales bacterium (assembly GCA_937876195.1). GTDB lineage: Bacteria > Bacteroidota > Bacteroidia > Flavobacteriales_D > Crocinitomicaceae > UBA4466. Next base: position 51,282 of record CALEIK010000024.1, on the reverse strand, counting down.
GTACTTCCACTCCTTCAAATAATCGACAGGGTATGCCGCTTGCTTTGGTGTGTATGGATAGTTCCATTCTTGATTGATGATGCAATCTGCAGTGTGTGGTGCATTTTTCAATAAGTTATTCGCTTTGTCCGCTTTTCCTTCTTCGATGTCTCTAATTTCTTGACGAATGGAAATCATCGCTTGAATGAAACGATCAAGTTCTTCCTTGTCCTCACTTTCAGTTGGTTCTACCATTAAGGTTCCAGCAACTGGAAATGATACCGTAGGAGCGTGGAAACCGTAATCGATTAAACGTTTTGCGATATCTGCAACTTCTACATCTGCTGTTTTCTTGAAATCACGGCAATCCAAAATCATCTCATGTGCCACTGTTCCGTTAACACCTGAATACAAAATTCCGTAATGCTCTTTCAATGAAGCTGCAATGTAGTTTGCATTAAGAATCGCCATTTCTGTTGAGTGACGCAGTCCTTTTGCTCCAAGCATTTTTATGTAACCATACGAAATCAATAATATCAACGCTGAACCGTAAGGTGCGGATGATACTGCATTAATGGCTTTTTCACCACCTGCTTTAATTATAGGTGATCCAGGTAAAAATGGTGCTAAGTGCTTAGCGACACCAATTGGTCCCATTCCTGGTCCACCACCACCGTGAGGAATTGCAAATGTTTTGTGCAAGTTCAAGTGACAAACATCCGCTCCAATGTTTCCAGGGTTGGTTAATCCAACTTGAGCATTCATGTTGGCACCGTCCATGTACACTTGTCCACCGTTTTCGTGAATGATGGATGTGATTTCCTTAATTCCTTCTTCGTATACACCATGCGTTGAAGGATAAGTCACCATGATTCCACCCAAGGTGTCTTTCAATTCTGTTGCTTTTTGTCTCAACTCATCAATGTTGATGTTTCCATTATCATCGCAACCTGTCACAACCACTTCAAATCCTGCCATTACCGCAGATGCTGGGTTTGTTCCGTGCGCTGAAGATGGAATAAGCATTACTTTTCTGTTGAAATCGCCGTTCGCTTCATGGTATGCTTTCATGACCATCAATCCTGCGTATTCACCTTGAGCTCCAGAATTTGGTTGCAATGACATCGCTGCAAAGCCAGTACACTCACACAAATCCTTCTCTAATTGCCGGAACATTTCGTGGTAACCAGCTGCTTGATCGATTGGCGCAAACGGGTGCATGTTCGCAAACTGTGGGTTCGTGATCGGCATTAATTCCGATGCAGCATTCAATTTCATCGTACATGATCCCAATGGAATCATACTGTGCACCAACGACAAATCTTTGTTTTCCAAACGTTTCAAATAACGCATCATTTTCGATTCCGAATGAAAACGGTTGAACGTTGGATGTGTTAAAATCGCGTCAGTTCTAAACGCTCCTTTGTTCAAGGAGATTGCTAATTCAGATGAAATTGAAGGTGTACTTTTTCCAGCAACTTCAGCAAAAACAGACAATACGGCTTCTACATCTTTATCTGTATGAGGTTCACCAAAATTGATCGTCAATTCATTATCGTTCAAATAATTGAAGTTCATTTCCTTTGCCTCAGCTTTAGAACGAATCGCTTTGCAATCCACTCCTTTCACCCAAACTGTATCGAAGAACTGGTCACTACCAACGGTAATTCCCATTGATTTAAGTCCTGTTGCAGTTTTTGAAGCCATTGAATGCACGTGCTCGGCAATTGCTTTCAATCCTTTTGGTCCGTGGTAAACAGCATACATACTTGCCATTACTGCCAACAAGGCTTGTGCTGTACAAATATTTGATGTTGCCTTTCCTCGCTTAATGTGTTGTTCACGCGTTTGAAGCGCCATTCGAAGAGCCATGTTTTGGTCGTCATCAATGGAAACTCCAATGATTCGTCCAGGCATTTGACGTTTGTAATCGTCTTTCGCTCCAAAATAAGCTGCATGCGGTCCACCTGCACCCATTGGTACACCAAAACGTTGACTTGTTCCAAATACCACATCGGCACCCAAAGATCCAGGTGATTGTAAAAGAACAAGTGACAATAAATCTGCTGCTACGGCTACTTGAAGTCCCGCTGCTTGCAAACGTGCCATGATTGGTGCAATATCACTTACTGTACCTTTTGCATCAGGGTACTGAATCACTGCTCCAAAGAAATCGTTTGTGGGAGTAAACGTTTCGGGATCACCCACCACCAATTCAATGTCTAAATTCTTTGCCTTCCCAGCAACAACATCTATTGTTTGTGGAAAGGTATTTTCTGTAATGAAAAACTTATTTTTTCCTGCTTTTATGTCGTCTCTTGAGCGTGAATTGTAAAACATGATCATTGCTTCAGACGCGGCAGTTCCTTCGTCCAACAACGATGCGTTTGTCAATTCCATTCCTGTCAAATCGGAAATCATTGTTTGAAAATTCAACAATGCTTCCAAACGTCCTTGTGAAATTTCGGCTTGATAAGGTGTATATGCAGTATACCATCCTGGATTTTCAAGAACATTTCTTAAAATCACAGATGGAACAATCGTTTCGTTGTATCCTAACCCGATAAATGAAGTGAATAATTTATTCTTGTTTCCCAACGCTGTAATGTGCTTCAGGTATTCCTGCTCGCTCATCGCTTTAGAAATATTCAATTCACCGTTCAGTCGTATATGGCCAGGGATTGTTTTGTTGATTAATTCTTCGATCGAATTAATTCCTATTTTGCCCAACATTGACGCCTTCTCAGCATCGTCTGGACCAATGTGTCTTTTTGAAAAATCACTCATTTACCCGTTATTTAGTCGTACAAATATACGGTGTTCCGTGATTTAAGAAAACGTTTTCGGAAAATTAACTTTATTCACAAAAACAAATAGAAACCCAACAGTCGAATCAATGTTTTTACTCAACGTAGCTTAACTTCAACATGTTCGAGTTTCCGCGTGCTTCGATAGGCATAGAAGCAATATTAATCACCATATCACCCTTCGCCAAAATGCCTTGATCCTTCAGAATGTTTTTAATGTCGGCAATTGTATCATCGGTGCTTTCCATCTTGTTGTAATAGAATCCTCTTACTCCCCAAATCAAACTTAGTTGGGTCAAGATACTATTGTTACTGGTGAACACAAAAATATGCGAGTTCGGGCGTTGCGACGCAATTTTATAGGCCGTATATCCCGAAAAAGACATGGTTAAAATCGCTTCTGCGTTTACTCTGCGAGAAAGACGACAGGCATTGAAACAAATAGAGTCCGTTATAAATCGTTGTTGATTCTTTTCTGGAAGTTCTTCTTTGTAATAGATTCCATCAAATGTTTCCATTTCCGTGACAATGTTCGACATCGTTTGAATTACTTCTATTGGATATTTCCCCACGGAAGTTTCGCCAGACAGCATCACCGCATCCGCACCATCCAATACAGCATTTGCAACATCATTCACCTCAGCTCTTGTCGGTGAAGAACTCACAATCATGCTTTCCATCATTTGAGTAGCAACTATCACTGGTTTTGCATGCAGAATTCCCTTGTTGATAATCATTTTTTGAATCAATGGAACATTTTGGTAAGGAACTTCTACTCCCAAATCGCCACGTGCTACCATCAAAGCATCGGCTGCTTTTACAATCGCATCAATATCCTCCACTGCTTCAGGCTTTTCAATCTTCGCGATGATTTTTGCCTTCGCTTTTTTCTCAGCAACCAACTTTTTCAACTCAATAATATCTTGCGCTGTACGAACAAAGGAGAGTCCTATCCAGTCGACATTGTGTTCCAGTGCAAACGCCAAATCTTCCAAATCCTTTTCCGTTAAACTCGGCAAAGAAATCTTCGTGTTTGGTAAATTTACACCTTTATGCGAAGATAGAATTCCACCGTAAATCACCTTGGCAACAATTTCATCCTTGTGATCGGTACTGATAACTTCTAACGCTAATTTCCCATCATCTAACAAGATCCGTTCTCCAACTTTCACGTCTTGCGGCAACTGGGTATAATTGATTGAAAAACGATTGTTTTCACCAAGAATTTCATTCGTAATAATCTTAATCGATGCGCCAGGAATCAACTCCATCGCATTGTCTTTCATGTTTCCTGTACGAATTTTTGGACCTTGTAAATCGGCCAAAATTGCGACGTTAAAACCAGTCTCATCGTTTAGCTCACGAATTGTCTTAATGGTTTGGGCATGATCTTCGTGCGAACCATGTGAAAAATTAAGACGGCATACATTTAATCCCGCTTCAAACATTTTCTTCAAGGTTTCCTTCCCACTGGAAGCAGGTCCCATCGTTGCAATAATTTTTGTTTTCTTCATGCTCTACTTAAATGCTAGTTAAATGCTAAATTCTGTGTGGAAGAAATTTCTTCTGGATCAAATAAATATGCGGCTAAAACACTTGGAACTAATTTCAATTGTTTTACAACATCTGTTGCCTCAATCGAGACGTTATCGCACAAAAATAGAAAATAATCAATGGCAGATTTTTCTGGGATTAAAAACTTGCCCTCCACCTTGTTCTTTATGAGGTAAAAATCCAGTCGGTTTTCCTCGTCATAATACGTATACATTGAATGGGATGAAATCGGTTCCCCTTTCTTATTTGTAACAATAAATTCTTCGTCTGATTTGACCAATTTGTACTTTAACAAGTCGTTTATTGCCCAAACTAAGCGGTAATCGCTATGGTGAGAGCAAAGACCAATCATTTCAAAGTCAATTTGCTCTTCAAACGCCAATATATGTTTTTTGCTTTTCGACATGCAGTAAATCCTATGGCGAATTTACATTTTTTAGTTGACTTCGCTGTCTAGATCAAAGTGAATTAATAATCTCTTAACGTAGATTCTATTTATGAAAAAAACAACCTGAATTATTAAGCATAAAAACCGCAAAATTCGCAATTCGTAATTCGTAATTCTTAACTCAAAACTCCTACATCTACTTCTTCCCCAAACTCACCGAATAGTTATCCATATCACCCTTCATTCGCACGTACAACAATTTGTCGTTTTCTTTACGGTATTGAATTTCATTGTCGGATTCCTTTTCTTTTGAAAAACGTCCAAACAACTTCCTCCCTGCGATTTGCGATACTACTTTCCACGGAACTCCAATCAAATAATTCATATTCATCGCTCCATCGATTCTTTGATCACCTGCGATTTCCATGAAGCCAAGACTTGAGTTAATCGTCATTGTAGGAATAGCAAGCACACTCTTTTTGAGCGTAAACACGTTTGTTAGCGTATCAAATTTTACGCTGCTCAACTTTTCGTCTTCAAAGTAACTGCCCAATGCCAATAACGGAGCATAGTTTTCCAACTTTCCATTGAGCACAGTCATGTCAATTTTTAATTCTGAGTCATCAATCTTTGGAACTAAGTCAGCATGTAAGTGGATTTTCCCAGTAATTACTCCGCTAAAGTTGCCATGCAAATTTTCTGAAACGACGTGATCTTGACCGAAATTGTCAAATTTGACCATGAACTTGTCCAAATCAAGGTTTCTGACTTTAATCGTTGGTCGAAAATAAATATGTTCTTTGTCCTTTCCACTTAAATATCCTGTCATATCAAAATGACCCCCAGCCGCGTCGAAATCCAATTTATCCACGTGAATCATGTGATTCTTTTCCATGCGAAGGGCAGTTTTAAAGTTTCCCAGCTTATAATTGTGATAATTTAATTGCTTCACATCGGCGTCAATTTTAAACTCAGGGAACTCAAAATCATAAATACTGAATACAGCATCGTGGTCCACTTGAGTTTTACCAGCTGTTGATGGATGATCATTGTAATTCATCAACTCATCCAGGTCTAGACGCGTTCCTGAAACACTTAAATGATTCGAAATTCCCTTTTTGTTTTCTTCCAGCGCATAATCCAGATTGATATTGAAAGAAGAGTGCCCCATTTTTCCACTAAAATCGTCTATCGTTAGCTGTCCGCCTTCCAGATGACAACGACCCTTGAAATCTTCAAATCGCAATGGATGAACTTTCAGTTTTCCGTCCAATTCGGTCAAATAAAAATCGGTCGATTTAAGTCCACCGTTAAAATGCAGATCCGTACGGCAATGAATTCTTAGATTATCTACTTCTTCGTGGCGGTAATCTACAGGGACAAATTTTTCTCCGCCATATGTAAACACGTTATCAAACTGGAGCATTTTTGACGTTAAATCAAATTCTATGCGTGTATCCCCATGCATTTTTTCTTCAAACCAAAGATTGTAATTGTCCAATCTTCCAGAAAAATGAAAATCTGACTTGTCAATCATTCCAGAAAAATCCATCACCCTAAAATCGTTATCATCGATAAAAACATCCGCGTGGAAATCATGTAGCGTGTGTGGATAATGTTTCATTTTTGCATATAAATCGGTAATGAAAAACTCGCCGATCGGCAAACTTGGTGATTCCGTCAGTGCCCTCGCTGAGCTTAAAAATTTGAGATTTAAACTCAGATTCTCGATTTGCTCATCGATCGGTTCTCCTCCTTTTTTACCTGAAGTCAGTTGTTTGATGTCTAACATTTTTGAACTGATGGAAAGGTCTGTCTCTATTGGCGCTGACGTGTGATGTATGATCGCTGGCAAATCGCTAATTGATCCTTTTATTTTCAAATCAGAGCGTCCGATTTTCATGGTTAAATAGTTAATTTTGGCTTCATGCCCTTTCAACGTTGCGTACAAATCAATGCTTTTAACTGGTGCATCGAATTCATCGGTGATGAATTTGAGGTTCTCAATTTTTAGCTCGCTGTAATACGATTCATTCAATCGCTCAATGCTCTTTTCTGGGTTATCAATGTCGATAATATCTCTGAAGTTCATCGTCAGTGCCACTTTACCTGACAATCCTTTTAGTTCTGGCGTATTCAAGAATTTTGATAAGAAATCCAGATCAAAGTCGGATTTAACCTCCATATCAATTTCAGGAGAGTTAAAGTTTTCTACACTCAGTTTTCCTCTAAAGGTTCCTGCCTCAGGTTTTGCTGTGAAGTTCTCCAAAACGAAACGCATTGTTGATGGGTCTCGCTTCTCACCATTGGTAAACGATCCTTTGAATCCAATTTGATCCAATTTTTTTCCAGAATCTAAATTATTGAAGTAACCATGATCGCATCCAAAACGTGCATTGATGGCAGGTTGATGTCCGTGTATCGACTTCCCTTTGACCGTCGCGTCAAAAAATATCTCTCCCTTGTTCTCAAATTTTTTCAAGGTCGGTTCCAATTCTTCAGGTGCCAATGCTAAAAACAAGTTGAAATCAGGTTTCTTACCACTAAAATGTAAATCCAGGTCCATTTCATTCAATAAATCAACCGTACCTTCAAAGTTAAATGTCGCCTTCTCCAACACTATTTCTGTCGGACTAATTGCAAGTAACTGCTTTGTCTGGTCAACGTCCAACTTCGTATCAACTTCAAAATGCTTGTGTTTCAAGAACGTTGTATCTCCTTCGGTGATCAAATTCAATTCGAACTTTGAAACCAGTCCAATCGACAAATGTTTATCACTTGTTTCGAAATTTGCTGCGGCATTTTCCACGAAAAAATCAACCATTATATTGTTCAGCTCATTCAATTTAGAAAGATCAATTCTATCCAGTTTGATGGATTTTAAATCGAGATGCAATTCCTCTTCGATCTCTTCAATTGGTTTGATGCTTTCAAATGCTTTTACAATATTGAACTCGTCATTCTTGTGCTGCACAATGCGAATGTCACCATCCGATAATTTAATTGATTTTACATCGTACTTTCCACTAAGTAACTCAAAGATGTTAAAACCTATATACGTGTCCTTGACGTGCACAATGCGTGTCGCTTTGGTGAACTTCTTTCCCTCAAAGATCTCCAACTCTTCAATATCAATTGAAATATAAGGGAAGTTTGCGAACGGAGCGATGTGGCTGTCTTTTATCCGAATTGCACCCTTAAAATCTTCATTCGCAGTTTCAATTAAACTCTTAACAATCGCATCCTGTTTTACGTACACCACAAGGACCAATGCCGAAAAAACCACAATTGGTGTGATCAATCCAAACCACATGGTTCGTTTCCAGAATTTTTTTCGCTTTAAAAATTTGAATGAAATTGGACGCATTTATGAAATTTATAGTAAGCCTAAAATTACACTATTTCGTATAACATACAAAGACACAAGGAACATACATGTTGTCATTTTTAATTACTGCGCCATTTCAAAAAAAGTACCAAACACGTTCAAACGATAGATTCATCGTTAAAAACGAGTGGAAAAATGGAAGAACATCATACTCTACTGTTAACAAAAAAATAACAAATTTATCATTTTAACTAGTTGTATTTCAATGTTATAAATAATTGGCACGTCTTTTGAAAATTGACAAGACATAACATATAAATTTTATTAATTATGATCGCAAAGAAAAATTCGAGGTACGACCTCGAGCGGAAAAGAATTGTCCTATTTCAGATAGGATTATTAACAGCGGGCTCATTCACATGGGCGGCATTCTCTTACTCGACACCAGTGAAAACTGAGCAAGAAAAACTGGCTGTAACTTATGAACCAGTTTACTGTTCATTCGAGGAACCCGATGTCGAAAAGCCAGAACCTGTTGTTCAGGTGCCCGAAATTCAAAACAAGGATGAACAACCATCGACCGGATTAACCGACCAAAGTATTACCGATGCAATTGACGTGACGGTTAACACTTCAGATTTGCCTATTCCAGGAGTTGACTTGCCCATCGTTGGACAACCAGGAGATGGTGGAATCGGTACAATCGTCGATGTAACTGGAGAGGAAATTGATCCCTTCCCACCTATCGAAGCAGAATACATCGGTGGTATTCAGCAAATGCAAGAAGATATTTTCACCAATCTGAAATATCCTCAAGTTGACATTGAAATTGGGAACCAAGGCACCGTATACGTCTCATTCGTGGTAGAAAAAGATGGAAGCGTGTCAAATGTGAAAATCGAAAGAGGAATCTCTGAAACGATTGATCGCGAAGCAAAGCGGATTGTGCGAGACTTTCCACAGTGGAAACCTGCAGAAAATGCGTACGGTAAAGTCAGAACAATTGTTCGTTTACCGATTAAGTTTATCCTTAAATCGTAAATGTCCGCTTTCGTAGCAATAACGGTCGTACTATTTTTTACGACCGTTTTTTTACACGGATGTTGGGTTTTTCGAGATTCGAATGAAGCGGACGACTCAGGTAGATCAGCAGTGCTCTGCGGTTTATTATTAAAGCGCCAAACAGCCTGAAGCTCAATTTATTTTCATAAATTTGTGCATCCCTTAGTGTTACTACCTACATGAAAAATACGCTTACCACACTTCTCTTTTTATGTTGTTTCCTGACCGCTTTTTCGCAACTGGATACATTGTTCTGGTTTGCGGCACCTGAGGTCTCAATCAACGCTAGTTTCGACCGACCCATTGTCTTTCGTATCTCTACCGTCGATCAAGCAAGTACGGTAACAATAGATCAACCTGCAAATGGAGGATTTGTACCCATCGTTTATGTCATTCCTGCCGGAGCTACACAGACTGTCGATCTAACCCCATGGATAGACCAAATCGAAATTAAACCTCCTAATACTGTATTGGATTATGGCTTACGTATTACAGCAACTACTCCCGTCACGGCCTACTATGAAGTGGTCAGTGCCTCCTGTAATTGTAATCCCGAAATTTTTGCCTTAAAAGGACAAAATGCCATGGGAACAGACTTCTTTGTGCCAACACAGCATTTCTTAGATAACTCTGCGGCATATGCACCACTTCCTTATAATTCGTTTGACATTGTTGCCACCGAAGACAATACGACTGTTACAATAACTCCAAGTCAAAATGTTGTAGGACATGCAGCCGGAGTTCCCTATAATATTCTTTTGAATGCTGGTCAAACATATTCAGCAACCGCGACTAGTCAATTGGCGATGCAACATTTATTTGGAAGTAGGGTAACGTCTACACAGCCCATCGCTATTACCGTAAAAGACGACTTGTTGGCTGGGACCGTATTTGGCGGTTGTGCCGATCTTGGTGGAGATCAAAGTATTCCTTTATCCATAATCGGAACAGAGTACATCATTGTCCGAGGGTTTCTAAATGCTCCTTACGATCAGGTATTCGTGCTGGCCACAGAGGACAATACTACAATTTCCGTGAATGGTGCAGTCGTTACAACAATCAATGAAGGTGAAAGTTATAATTATGCCATCGGCGCTGCACTTTCGGCCTATATTGAAACTTCTAATCCAGTCTATGTAATGCAAATGTCTGGGTTTGGTTGCGAAGTGGGATTGAGTATTCTTCCTCCAATCGTCTGCACAGGTTCGCAGCGCGTGGCTTTTGGGCGCTCGAATGCAGAGAGTTTGTTTTTAATCGTTTTGGTTGAAGCTGGCGGAGAAGGGAATTTTGAATTGAATGGAAATCCTGCTGTGATCACACCTACGGACTTCTCTTTTGTTCCTGGAACAGCAAATGGCTGGATGTTCGCACAAATTACTATCCCGACAGCTACCGTCCCTGCCGGTGGGTCTGGAGCTGTGACCAATTCTACGAACTTTTTTCACCTTGGAATGATTCATGGCAGTTCGAGTGGAGGCTGCAGATATGGTTATTTTAGTGATTTTGCAAAATATAAATACCAAATTAATGCGGACGCAAATACTTTCTGTTTGGGAGATGATATTGAGTTAGTTACAAATACTTTGCCTGGCGCAACCTATCAATGGACAGGTCCAAATGGTTTTACTGGAGTTGGCGACACGCTCATTATTCCAAATTCGCAATATTCCGATACAGGTATGTACATCGTTTATGGAAATCTTCCGAATGAATGTGAACTGTTACCCGATACTATAAACATCTCAATTATTGAAGCCCCTCCGGCACCACAAATCTTCACCAATGGTCCCGTGTGCGAAAATGATTCTCTTCTATTCTGGAATCAGGTCGCTTCACCCTTGACATTTGACTGGACCGACAACCTTGGAAATCCATTACCGCAAAATGATACGATTTTTGTTTCGCCTCAAGTGACTGGAAACATAAGCGTTAATTTAACTGCAAGTTTAGGAAGTTGTGTCTCACCCATTACTACAATTCAGTCACAGGTTTTTGCTGATCCCGATATAACATACACTGGACCGTCGGAAGTTTGTGGTTCAGCAGTTGATATGGACGCCACAGTTACTCCCGATGCGACTGATCCCGTTGATTTGATTGAATGGCATGCGATTCCAACTCTAACGCAAATCGGAACTGGCTCAACTGTTAGCGGTGTTCAATCGTCAATAGCACCAAGTATTCAAGATAGTTTTATGGTGAGTGCCATTTCTGCTAATGGATGTATCGATGTCGATACCTTCGTGGTTGATTTTTTAGCTACTCCTGAAACCGATTTTTCATGGACAGATCTCTGCGATGCGTCATCTATTAGTTTTCAAAACAACTCGTCATGGCAGGGAAACCCTCAAGTTGGTGACGTTCTATCCTATGTCCTCTACTTTGGCGACGCAACATCTTCAACCGATCCAAACAGTACACATGCGTATTCTCCAACTGGAACATATACAGCTTCCCTTGTAGTGACAGGTAGTAACGGCTGTCAGGATTCCCTTGCATTACCAGTTTTAGTGCCTTCCTCTCCACAAACAAACTTTCTAATCGATGACGGATGTGGCGAAACTGAATTTAGCGCAGACGTGAACTCAGGAAATCTTGCCATTGATGGGGTTTTATGGGAAGTAGAGGACCTTGTTTCCAATAATCAACTGAGCTTTTCGCAGAATATCTCCACAGCAGGCCACTTTGTTGGAACACTGACGCTTTTCGGTAGCAACGATTGCGTGTATGAGTATCCTTTCAATTTTACCGTAATTCCATCAATTACGCTCGATCAATTAGTAGTTCCAAATGTTATTACTGCTAATAATGATGGTGTGAACGACGAATTACTCATTGATACACTCTTTACCGTCTGCCATGAATACAAAATGGACATTCTGAATCGATGGGGAAATAATGTGTTTAGTACGTCAAATAATTCTTCGCCCTTCCGCGGAAACGACAAAAATGGAAAAGCACTTTTACCAGGTGTATATTTTTATGTCATTCGTACGGATGAGGGGGAAAAACACGGAAACATTACGGTAGTTCGAGAATGATTTGGACGAAATAAACAAGCATAATTTGATGTCAAGCCAAGGCGCAAATTTTTAGTGACATTATTTTTTTTCGCCAATTTTTAATATCTTCGAATCGGTTTTCAAGGAAAGACCACTATTTAACAAACCATAATTTACTTAACAATGAAAAAATTAACTGTTTTAATGCTGTTTATTGGCATGTCAGCTTTCACATTTGGACAAAAAATCGTCAAGACAAGTGGAGATGCTAAACTTGCCTTTTTGAAAGGTCAAAAATCCATCAATCTTGAATACGATTATTCAGAAATGGGTGTTGGAAAATACAAAACTGAGGAATCCTATCTGGAAGAAAAATCAGCTGAAAGAAATGAAAAAGAAGCTGGAAGTGGTGACAAATGGAAAGAAAGTTGGACTACCTCGAGAGACCGTGTTTACCACCCGAAATTTGAAGAGCTTTTCAATAAGGGACTCTCTGGAAAAGGAATTACTGGAGCGAGAGGGATGGAAGACGCTCAGTATACACTAATCGTTAAAACAACATTTACAGAGCCTGGTTTTAACATTGGTATCACCAAAAAATCAGCATCAATTAATGTTGAATACATTTTCGTTGAAACTGAGAATCATGACAATGTTTTGGCGAAATTTGTTCAAAACGGGGTGCCTGGAGCTCAAGCAATGGGAATGGATTTTGATACATCTACGCGTATTTCTGAGTCCTATGCGAAAGCTGGAAAAATGATTGCTGGGTATATTTCAAAGCAATTGAAGTAACAATCATTTAACTTTTTATAGCCGTTTTAAGAAATTGAAACGGCTATTTTTTTGCACTCGCTTCATCTATAAAGTCAATTTTTATAACTTTACTCTAAAATCATTTGTATGCTAGCACCTTTCAATCTTCAAAAATGGATCGACGATAACCGCGATTTATTGAAACCACCTGTTGGAAACAAAAACCTATACGTAGAAGCCGGCGATTTCATCGTGATGATAGTTGGAGGTCCAAATGCACGTAAAGATTACCATTACAACGAAAGTGAAGAACTTTTCTATCAAATTGAAGGTGACGCGACTGTGAAAATTCAAGAAAACGGAGTAGCACGAGAAATTGTAATAAAAGAAGGTGACATCTTCTTACTTCCTGGAAACATCCCTCACAGTCCAATTAGAGGAGCAAATACTGTTGGGTTAGTGATTGAAAAAGTTCGAAATGGGACAGATTTAATCGATGGTCTGATGTGGTTTTGTGATGAGTGTAACCACAAATTGCATGAGTTTAAATTCCCGTTGAAGGATATAGAGCACGATTTTCTTTCGCGATTTAAGCAATTTTACAGCTCTGAAGACCTTCGGACATGTGATAGTTGCGGGCATGTGATGGAAGTAGATAGCCGATTTGTGTAACGATTTAATTTTTGCTTTCTAGGGGTGACTAACGAATGAGGTTCACATGACCTACATGTTCTTTCTTCTTTCCATCTAGATCGCTAAGAATAATTTTCCATACGTACGTTCCATCTTGGCACTTTTGACCTTTGTAGGTTCCGTCCCAACCAACTTCCATGTCATTTGATTCAAAGATGACTTCTCCCCAACGATTAAAAATCAACATTTTGAAGGACTCAATATTTCCTCCCATCGCCAAAAACGACTGGTTGAATTCATCCTCGTCGGGTGTAAAAGTATTCGGTACGTAGAGCAGCGTTTCAATGTAAATAGTGACATCGTCAGATGCGCTGCACCCATTCACATCTGTATAAGAAACAGTGTAAGTGAACGTAGAAGGCGGAGCAGCGATTGGATTAGTACAATTTGTGCAGCTCAAGAAATCACTTGGAGACCACACATACGGACCACTTGTTGAACTCGTAGCCAATAATTCTACCTCATCACCGTAGTATAAATATTGATCTGGAGATGTTTGAATAAAAGGATGTGGAAACAAGTCTACAAAAACGCTGTCTGAATCAAGACAACCAAATTCATCAGCGCCGGTTACGACATAATACGTTGGTATTGTCGGTGAAACAACTACGGTATCATATGTCTCATAGTGCAACGACGAAGTCGGAGACCAAGTGTAGGATACACCACCTCGTGCAGTTGCGATTGCCGATTCTTCGGGACAAATAATCGTATCATTAAATGCTTCAACATTAGGAATAATAGCTGTAACCACGACGTCTTCAATAACAGTTCCGCATACATTGGTGAAAGAAACATCGTAAGTAATATCGCTGAGGGGAGCAGTGATCACCTCTGCACCTTCAGTTGTATTGAGATAAGTCCCAGGTGTCCACTGATAGCTATCCGCACCAGAGGCTAAGATTATATGCTCAACGCCGTAACAAGCGCTAAGACTATCTGGTAAAGCGGGCGTTGGTAAGTATCTCAAATCAACAAAAACACTATCGCTCAGGGCACACTCTATGCCATAAGTGGCATCCACATAATACAATGTTGGCGTTAAAGGGGTTGCTATTGGTGAAGAAGCAGAGGGGTCGTTCAATGACGACGCTGGTGACCATTCGTATTCATCGGCACCTGATACTGTAAGCTGTATACTCTCCTCAAAACAAATAATTGTATCGTTAGAAATCAACAGCACAGGAATTTCGTAAAAATCAACATATACTGAATCTATATTTTCACACCCATTTACATCCACACCCGTCACAAAGAAGTAAGTGGGTATTTCTGGTGTAACGCTCGCTTGATTTGTTCCAATTACTGTTAAGTCTGGATGCGGAATCCACTCGTATTGATTTGCTCCGCTTACTGCAATATCTGCAGATCCGCCTTCACAAATCATCGTATCACTGGTGGTGGTGACATTGGGCAAGTCATGGACGTCGATAAAAATACTGTCCATGGCGGAGAAGCACTCATTCGTAATTGTACAATAGTAGTATTGGCTTTCAATCGGCCACACCTCAACAATGGGGTTATTCGTACTGCTAATATTTTGATTCGGTGCCCATGAATAAGTAAGTCCTCCATCAGCGGAAATGGTTATTGTATCACCCTCGCACAGCTCACTTTGCGTTTGCAACGTCAAATCTGGCACCTGAATCACCTCAATAACTATTGAATCTACGATGGCACAGCCTTCATTGAAATCCATTTCAACATAATATACCGTAGTTTCTGTAGGTGTTGCAATAGGGTTTGGTGAGTTTGGATCATCCAAAGATGAGGCAGGTGACCATGAATAACTTATACCACCAGTCGCTGACAGTTGAATCGGATCTCCATTGCAAACTGTTGTGTTTGCACTCAACGAGTAGGGCAAGCCCAATTGAAATTTAAATGCCGCCAGATTGCAATTAGGACTATTGTTTGTGGTTGACCAAACACCAGGAGTGGACGTAAACCCATTATCATTTCCACCACAGGCTGCACAAACGGCATGGTAAACAGCCCCTGATTTATCAAAACGACTTGTTCCTCCATCCACATGATTTGAACTTGATGTTTGTCCACCCATATACGTACCGTACAACAATGATGCTGCTTCCGCTGATAATATCCCCAAATAGAAATTCGATCCATTCGTTCCTGATTGATAGGCGTCAGCGGTAATCGGGAAATTATCGCTCGAACTAAATTGTGCCGGTCCTGAACTGTTAATAGCTCCGCCCCATCCTGCAACAAAAATATCGTAACAATCGGAAATCAAAAAGGCAGTCGGCGAAATCTCTGGATGTCCAGAACCGGCACCAAATACTGTTGTCCATTCAATCGTAGTCAAATCATTCGAGTATTTTCGCAAAAACTGTCCAGAATTAGCCACCCCATAACACCCTGGAGTAATGGCCCAGGAGGTTTCCGTTTGTCCATACACATACACCGCATTATCAATATCGGTTCGCACAAAATAGGTCTGGTCGTATTCCATGTCCCCCATATAACTGCCAGCAAGCATGGTTCCATCATTGGGATCCAATTTCATTACATAACCATCAATTCCGCCATCGTAATTTGGATCATTCCCGTTCAAACTAAAATCAATTGAATTGGTTCCACCGGCCACAAACACTTCCCCTAAAGAGGATATTGCTATCGAATAACCTGTCTCAAGCAAAGAGCCTCCATAGTAAGAAGACCATTCTATACCTGATAGGGAATTATTTAGTTTGGTTACCACAACGTCCTGTTCACCAGACAACGTGCTTCCATTCGTCACGGGGTAATCAGCAGATTGGGTATGCGATGCTATGTAGACATTTTCCTGACCATCAATCCCTATTTCTCCTCTAAATGAATCCCCATAATTGTAGAACAAAGTTGATGCATTGAACCCATCAATGTCTGATCCTCCTATAAAAGTAGAGGCATCCAGCGAAGTCCCAGCCGCATTCAGTTTTAACACATAAATATCCGACCCATTAAACAGCAACGAATGCGCTGATGTTGCAGGTCCTCCTGCAAACGTTGATTGATAGGCATTTGACGCAATAGGGAAATTCGGCGAAGCTGTTATTCCTAAAACGAACAACTCTCCATTTGTTCCACTGATCATACTTTGTGGTAATTCGTTCGCTGATCCACCGATATAGGTCGAATATAGAAGTTGTTGACCTACATCATCAAACTTAGAAATAGCGATATCAAAACCAGGTAATCCTCCATTGGTTGTTCCTCCATTATGTGTAACATCAAAAGCTCCTAACGTTGTTGGATATCCAGTACCAAACGAAATTCCTCCAGCATAGGTTTCTCCATTTGGACCAGGTGTAGCTGTCATGCCCCAATTATCAGTTGTAGCTCCACTAAAGGTGGAAAAAACCAGATAAGGATCGATAACTAATTTTTTTGTGTCGTCATAACCATCTGGGAAAGAATAACTCACCTTGTTTCCACTAACTTGGTACTCTATTTTGACTTCCCTTTTGTATTCGCCGTCAATTATCCAGGCAATGGGTTGAGATTCAGTAATCGTTCCTAAACTTGTGTGAATAGTCAAATTTCCTTCTCCGTCCAATTCAAGGGCATCTGCCCCATCAATTTCATTGGAGATTTGTGTAACATCCTCTCCAGGGAACACTTCAAATGAATACTTCAATTGATCTTCACTGCCATCGACGATTAAATCAATTCCTGAATAGAAATTTTTATAAACTACTTTTGAATAACTATAAACTTCTGATTGCCAATTCAATCGATTTGAACCAAAAAAATAGTTGTTATAGAAGGGCGATACACCCAATTCCTTTCGTTCTCCATTCCATGTAGAATTGACAAATTTACTGCGTACCACATGGTTTTTAACTTTATCTGAAGCCTCGTTATTATGGTGTTCATCTCCTTCTTCGTGTTGGTGACTTCTCGGAGCTTCGTAAAAGTGAAAGACAAAACCATCTTCTTCCAAATACATTTTTCCACCTGCTAGATCTACTTGATAGAGAATTCTATCGTCCCATTGCCCATTATTTGGGTTCATCCATACCTCTTGCGCTTGTCCTGTAAAAAACAAGAGATAAAAGGAGAGTAAAACCAAATACTGTTTCAACATAATTGCCTGAAAGTTACAACATTTTACACGAACTTAGTGGTCTGCAGAATCAATGAAAACCTTACTTCACACATTGCTCTATTGATTAATCGTTTTAGTATCAAAAAAGTTGCCTTTTTCGCGAACTAAAAACTAAGGGATCATTTGACTCTTTAGGTTTATTTTTATGTGTAAATTTGTACTCAATATTATACCGTCATACCATGAGTGACCCAATAAAACATGAGTGTGGAATAGCGCTTTTACGATTAAAACAACCCCTTCAATATTACTTGGATAAGTACGGAACGGCTTTTTATGGGTTGAACAAGTTGCATTTACTCATGGAGAAGCAACACAATCGAGGTCAGGATGGCGCCGGAATTGCCAATATTAAGTTTGATATGTCACCAGGGGAACGCTATATTTCAAGATATCGCTCTATCGACAGTAAACCAATTCAAGATATTTTTGATTATATCAATGGTAAATTTGCTCTTATTGAAGAAGAAAATCCTGCGCTCCTAAAAGATGTTGATTACCTAAAAAGAAATTCTGGTTTCACCGGAGAGCTATTTCTTGGGCATCTGCGCTATGGCACTTTTGGGAAAAACTCCATCGAAAGTTGCCATCCCTTCTTGCGGCAGAACAACTGGATTACAAGAAATTTAGTGGTGGCAGGAAATTTCAACTTGACAAATGTTGATGAATTGTTTGATGTGCTTTTAGAAGTTGGTCAACATCCAAAAGAAAAATCAGACACGGTAACTGTTCTTGAGAAAATAGGACATTTTTTGGATGGTGAAAATGAAGAAATCTACAATGAATTAAAACCTCAAGGCTATTCAAATGCTGAGATCTACGCTAAAATTGCTGAACGCCTAGATATCGAACGTATCTTAAAACGGGCTTCTGAAGACTGGGATGGTGGTTATGCCATGGCCGGATTACTTGGTCACGGAGATGCATTTGTGTTGCGTGATCCTTCAGGTATTCGTCCTGCATTTTGGTACGAGGATGATGAAATTTGTGTTGTAGCATCAGAAAGACCTGCAATTCAAACTGCATTTAATTTAAAAGCAGAAGACGTACAGGAGCTAAAACCAGGACACGCACTTATCATCAAGAAAAATGGTGGTATCTCAGAAAAAATGATCAATGAACCACGTGAAGAATTGAAATGCTCCTTTGAACGGATCTATTTCTCTCGTGGAAGCGATCAAGATATCTACAAAGAACGAAAGCAATTAGGAAAGAATATTGTTCCGCAAATCATGCGTTCGATTGACAATGACTTAGACAATTCCGTGTTCTCCTTTATTCCAAATACTGCGGAAGTTTCCTTTTATGGAATGATCAAAGGATTGGAAGATCATTTGAACGAAGAAAAGATTGAAAAAATAACTGCATTGGGAGCAAATCCAAAGCAAGAAGACATCCGAGAAATTCTTCTAAAACGTGCCCGAATTGAAAAAATAGCCATCAAAGACGCCAAACTTCGCACCTTCATCACACAAGATGATTCACGAGATGATTTGGTCGCGCATGTCTACGATATTACTTACGGAAGCGTTGTGAAAGACAAAGATAATTTAGTGATTATTGACGACAGTATCGTTCGTGGAACAACGTTGAAGCAGTCTATCTTGAGGATTCTAGATCGTTTAGAACCAAAGAAAATTATCGTTGTATCATCTGCACCACAAATTCGTTACCCAGATTGTTACGGAATCGATATGGCAAAAATGGGCGATTTTATCGCGTTTGAAGCTGCTATTTCTTTACTGAACGAACGTAGTATGAGTGGAGTTATTGATAACGTATACTTAAAATGCAAAGCGCAAGAAAGTCTTCCAAAAGAGCAAATCAAAAATTACGTTCAAGAGATTTACGCACCATTTTCGAACGAGGAAATTTCTGCAAAAATCAGTGAATTATTGCGCCCAGAATCAATCCAAGCAGAAGTCGAAATTATTTACCAAACGGTAGAAAATTTGCACTTGGCATGCCCAAATAATAAAGGAGATTGGTACTTTACTGGGAACTACCCGACACCTGGAGGAAATAAAGTGGTGAACAAGGCCTTCATGAACTGGATGGAGGGAAAAAATGAACGCGCCTATTAAACTTGAGCCATGAATAAACGTACAGCTCTTATATTTTATATTCTTAGCGTGTACGTTGTGGTGCAATTCGTATGGTGGGGATATCACCTCATCGAGTTAACGGAAGAAGTAAGCAAGGAATCTACACAGGTATCGAAACGAGTGACAATGATTATTGGTGAAGGTGCAGTGTTCTTAGTACTGTTGCTCATCGGAATCTGGCAAATCCGAAGATCCATACGAAAAGAACTGAAGCTCTCAGAACGTCAAAACAACTTTTTACTTTCGGTAACACACGAGTTAAAAACACCACTCGCCGCCAACAAGCTTTATTTGCAGACCATTCTTAAACGCGATTTATCGAAAGACCAAATCAACGACCTTTTAAAAAAATCGATTGATGAAAATGTGCGTTTGGAGCGTATGATCGACAATATTTTGAACGCTTCCCGATTGGAGAACAACCGTTTAATTTTGGAAAAGGAAATGATTGACTTGCATGAGTTCATGTCTTCGATCCAACAAAAGTACAACGCATTGCTGGACGCTAATATCCTTGAGTTAGATAGCGACACCACACTAAAAATCTCAGCCGATCGATTCATGTTGGAAACCATTTTTAGCAATTTGATTGAAAATGCGTTGAAATATGCAGGAAAAGAACACCCAATCACCATTTGGAGCAAAAAAAGTGAAACAGGTTTACTCTTTGGAGTCAAAGACCTCGGTCAAGGAATTCCCAAAGCATCCAAGACTGACGTTTTTAAGAAGTTCTTTCGCATTGGAAATGAAGAAGTCAGAACACAAAAAGGTACTGGGTTAGGATTGTTTATTGTCGCTGAGTTAGTGCGCATGCATGGTGGGACAATTACCTGTGAAGACAATACACCAAACGGTGCAAATTTTATAATCGCAATGAATCATGGCAACTAATGTAGGATTAATCATTTTGGACGGATGGGGAATTGGTGACAAGTCACACTCAGATGCCATTTTCAATGCTCGTACGCCTTTTATGGACGGCCTGTTGAAGAATTATCCAAACGCAACACTCGGAACTAGTGGAGAAGATGTTGGCTTACCTGATGGACAAATGGGTAATTCAGAAGTAGGTCACTTGAACATTGGTGCAGGAAGAATTGTTTACCAAGAATTAACACGCATCAACAAATCCATTCGCGAGGGCGCTTTTTTTGAAAATCCTACCTTGAAAAAAGCATTTCAAACGGCGAAAGATAAAAACGTCAAACTGCACTTTATGGGATTGGTTTCCAATGGTGGAGTGCACAGTTCACAAGATCACCTGCATGCGTTGATCGATATGGCGAAGACCTACGAATTGAAGAACGTTTTCATCCATGCGTTTACCGACGGGCGTGATTGCGACCCGAAAAGTGGTTTGCACTTTTTGAAGCAATTGGAAGAGAAAATTGAAAATACCACGGTTAAAATCGCCTCTGTTGTGGGACGGTATTTTGCGATGGATCGAGATAATCGTTGGGAACGCGTGCGAAAAGCGTATGATGTTATGATAAATGGCGTTGGAGAAAAGTTTTCTTCGGCAACCGAAGCGATTACAACATCCTACGCGCGAAACACCACGGATGAATTTGTCGAACCTGCACTTATTTGCAAAGAAGGAACAATTGCCAGTGGTGATGTAGTCATCTCTTTCAATTTTAGAACCGATCGCCCACGGGAAATCTCCATTGCTTTGACACAAAAGGAGTTTCCTGAATTTGGCATGAAACCAATTGGTATTTCCTATTTCACCATGACAAACTACGATAGAACATTTACCAACATTGACGTCATTTTTGAAAAAGAGAATTTGAATCAAACCCTCGGAGAGGTAGTTGCTGACGATGGAAAAACACAAGTCCGCATTGCAGAAACAGAAAAGTACCCGCACGTGACGTTTTTCTTTAGTGGTGGTCGAGAAAAAGTATTTGATGGTGAACGACGTTTGTTGATCAATTCACCGAAAGTTGCAACGTATGATTTACAACCTGAAATGAGCGCCTATGAAGTCCGTGATGCGATTGTAAACGATATTGAAACAAACACGCCCAACTTTATTTGTTTGAATTTTGCCAATCCTGATATGGTGGGGCACACTGGCGTGTATTCGGCGATTGTTAAAGCTGTTGAAACCATAGACGCTTGCCTGCAATCTGTTGTTGAAGCAGGACAGAAAAAAGGATATGAATTTATCGTTATTGCCGATCATGGAAATGCTGATGTTGCTGTTAATCCCGATGGCTCGCCAAATACCGCACATTCATTGAATCCAGTTCCTGTGGTTTTGGTGACAGAAGAAACAAATGTGGTTTTATCAGATGGTATTTTAGCGGATGTGGCACCAACGATTTTAAGTCGATTGAACATCACGCAGCCAAAAGAAATGACGGGGAGAAGTTTGGTGAAACCACAATAATTCACTTTTTAACAAAGAGGGACAGAGGTTTGAAGGACACGGAGTTGTTCTTGTAACTTAACACTGTGTGTCTCTTTGACTCTGTGTTGAAGCTTATTTCAATCTCTCAATAATTCCCGTCGTGGAAAAACCTTCGACCAAAGGAATTGCGACAACTTCCCCACCTGTTTGTTGCATCACATCTTTCCCAACAATGTATTTTTTAGATGTCGCGTCGGTTTCGTTAGGATCATAATCAGCTCCTTTTGCAACGATGTTCGGTTGTATTGCCCGGATCAAGTCCAATGGTGTATCATCTTCGAATAACACTACCAGATCTACGGCTTGTAGTCCCGCAAGTACTGCTAAACGTGCATCTTCTGAATTGATAGGGCGATTGTCTCCTTTTCCTTGACGTTTGACAGAAGCATCGGTGTTCAATCCAACGACTAACTTATCTCCCAAATCTGCTGCTTGTGTAAGGTAAAGGACGTGACCTTTGTGCAATAAATCGAAACAACCGTTCGTAAATACCACTTTCAACCCGTCTTTTTTCCAGGCTTGAATGGTACTCTTAGCCTCATTAAGGTTGGCTAGTTTCTTCTGGAGCTGTTCGAGTTTTGTCATTTTCCTTTGAGAAATTTTTCGGGATTAATACCAAAGATAGTAAACCGAGCGTAATCATTAAAATCGTTTGAGAAGTCCAAGCGATCATTCCCAGCGCTTTTCCAATTCCTTCAGCATCCGTTGGATAATCATCTTGAATGTAAAATGCTACTACCATTCCTACAAGTAAAGGATAAACACCAATTCCACCATTGGTCAATGAAATTCCTACCGAGCCAGCAACGAAACCAATTAAAAATCCGCTCATTGGGAAGTTGGTCGTTTCCTCCAAGGCATAAAAAGGAACAATAAACATCAATAGGTAGCACGTCCAAATGAGCAAAGTGTATAAAATAAAAGCACCTGGATGTTTTGATTTAAAAATAGAAAGCGCTCCCTTGACAATGTCTCTGATGAACTGAAGAAATTTATGCCGCAATGCCTTGCTGACAGAAATGACTAAAATTCCACCCACAGCGAGCATACTAAGCACCGCATAGATAATGATCTTCGTCGAACTCATTTCGTTGGTTGCTAATCCTGTCGTAGCGGTTGATGAGCTTGCCGAATCACCCAATCCAGCAATTTGATCAAAAATCGACATGAGATCGTCATATCCAACCATCATTGTAACGGCCGTAATCATACCCAACATGATAATGTCAAATACCCGTTCACCGATAATCGTCCCAAACGATTTAGAAAAAGGCACGCCATCTGAGCGGTACAACATGGCAGCGCGCGAAGGTTCTCCAGCTCGAGGAATGGTGAAATTGATCAAATAGCCAATAAGTAGAGCATGATAACGGTTCCAAAAAGGTGTTGTGTAACCCATTGGCTCCAGCATGTATTTCCAACGAGCCGCCCTTGCTGCCAAAGCAATAAAAGCAAAAACCAGTGAAAGAACAATCCAAAAATAATTTGCTTCCGAGAGCGCACGTTTAAAACTAACAATATGCTCGTCCGTCATGTTAGAAAAGAACAGCCAAAACAAATAAATTCCCAAAAAAAGAGGTAAAACTGTTTTAACGAGAATTAAAAGTGTCTTTTTAGTCATCTAGTCAATTAGATTCGTTTCTTCATTCGGGAAGACTAGGGAAGGTTTGAAGGTTTTCGCTTCTTCCAGATCCATAAAGCCATATCCAATAATAATGATTTTATCTCCTAAAGCGACTCTTCGTGCTGCTGGTCCATTTAAGCAGATGGTCCCTGTTCCACGTTCTCCCTTGATCGTATACGTCTCAAGGCGTTCGCCATTGTTGATGTTCACAATTTGAACCCGTTCTCCCTCCACAATATTTGAAGCTTCCATCAAATCTTCATCAATGGTGACGCTACCGATATAATTAAGATCGGCTTGAGTGACAGAAACTCTGTGTATTTTTGATTTTACAACTTGTATTAACATTTTCCTATTTGATTGCTGTGCAAAGTTAGATTATTTTTAAAAACCAGCATTATTTAATCAACTCCATATTATCGATTAATCTCACATCATTGCAGTACGCCGCAATGCAGATTCTGGCACCAGACGTCCATTCATGCAATGGTTGAAGAGATGTGGGGTCGACAATTTCAAGGTATTCGAGCTCTAATTTCCCCTTGTTGAAAGCCTCAGTTGTTTTCTTGACTACTTCCTCGGGAGATAAAGTACCAGCAAGTGATTTTGCATACCGCATGGACTCAATAATTATTAAGGAGTCCTCCAATTCTTCCGAATTTAACCGTTGATTTCTACTACTACTTGCCAAACCCGATGTTTCGCGAATTGTTTCACACGGTACAATTTGAACCTTCAATTTCAATTGATCCACCATTTTGCGGATGATGGCGAGTTGTTGAAAATCCTTTTCTCCGAACAAAGCAAATGTCGGTTGGACAATTTCAAAAAGCCGATGCACCACATTCATGACCCCGTCAAAATGACCTGGACGAAACTTTCCTTCCATCACGTTTGCCAGTTCCCCTAAATCGACATCAATCTTTGGCAATTCTGGAGGGTACATTTCATCCACTGAAGGGACAAAAACGATGACATCACCTGCCATTTCAAGCAACTTTAAGTCATTTTCAAGGGTGCGAGGGTAATTTTGGAGATCTTCTTTTGAATTAAATTGGGTCGGATTCACAAAAATGCTGACTACTACTTGATTTGCAAAAGTGAACGCCTTTTTCACAAGCTCAATATGCCCGTGATGCAGTGCCCCCATTGTCGGTACGAAGGCAATATCGTTAGATTTACCTGTGTTTATTAATCTATTTTGTAACGATTCAACCGTTGAAAACACAGTTCTATCCTTCATTGAGTGACAAATTGAGAATGACAAAACTATTTGTTTTTGTTGAAGTTCCGCTTTTTTTTCTATATTTTTGTAATCGATTTTTACCAATAAAAATTTCATGGAGAAAAAGAAAATACTTTTTATCTCGCAGGAGATATCGCCATTTTTACCTAAATCAGAGGTATCAACAACTGCGAGAAGTTTATCACAAGGAGTACAAGAGGGGGGAAAAGAAATACGTGTCTTTATGCCTCGATTCGGAGTAATTAATGAGAGAAGGCACCAACTTCATGAAGTAATTCGATTATCAGGAATGAATTTAATCATCGATGATACAGACCATCCACTGATTATAAAAGTGGCTTCTATTTCAGCAGCACGCATGCAAGTCTATTTCATCGATAACGAAGAATACTTTCGACGAAAAAGTACTTTCGCAGATCTGGACGGTACAGAATATACGGATAATGATGAACGTTCCATGTTCTTCTGTAGAGGAGTTCTGGAAACTGTAAAAAAATTAGGGTGGCAGCCAGATGTTATTCACTGTAATGGATGGATGACTTCATTGATGCCTCTTTACATCAAGAAATTGTATAAAGACGATCCTCATTTTGCGGATACAAAAGTTGTGTACAACATGTACAACGAGGGCTTTAACAATAATTGGGACGAGAGAATTGCCGAAAAACTTAAATTTGACGGATTTGATGAAAATGTAACGAAGGATTTTTCAGATACTTCTTTTGAAAACATTTCTAGAATTGTAACAAAATATGTTGACGGTTTAAGCGTTGCTAGTGATAACATTAGTCCGGAACTAAAAGCCATTTTTGATGAGGCGCAATGTGAGAAATTAGACTTTGTCGCAGAAGAACATCAAGTAAAGGAAGTTTCGGCATTTTTGGATAGAGTAATTGAAGCAGAAGTTCTTATATAAAATGATAGATAACCCATTTATGTGGCGGAAAGGATTATTTCTTTCCGCTACTTTTTTATTCAGTATTTTTTTGTTTTTCGCTTGTAAAAAGAAAGAAAACTTACTTGGAAACAATGTAATTGACCAAAATCAACTCTTGTCTTCCGCAGGTGTGGATACGTTTTCTCTCCGTACATTCAACTATTTTGATGATTCCATTATTTCAGACAACGCTGCATTTGGACTCTTAGGTTCATATGTTGACCCTGTTTTCGGAAGATACAATGCAGAAATTTATACGCAATTCCGCCTAGAAGGATTAAATCCTGACTTTGGTGATATCAACACGATTGTTGTTGATTCGTTTGTGTTAGCCATGAAATATGTTAACATATACGGGACTTCTGGACCTCAAACATTTGAAGTGTATGAGTTAGGAACTGATTTACATCTCGATTCAACGTATTACTCCTTTACGACAATTCCACACGCAAATATGGTCAACCTTATCCAACCAGGAAAAGAAACTGTTGAGGTAGACCCCAATGCTATAACCGTTGTGGGAAATGATACGCTTAGCTCTCAATTGCGATTGCATCTGAGTACTTCCAAAGGGAAAAGTCTATTAATCGAGGCAATGTCGGGAAGCAATACTTTTGCAACGAATGAAGATTTCCTGACTTATTTTAAGGGACTTCATATTCGAACAAACAACATAGGTCAGTCTTCTGGTGATGGTGCTGTTGGGTATTTTAGTTTAAATGATCCGGCATCAAAGTTAATACTGTACTATACTCAGGGTGGCGAACAAAAGACATTTAGTTTTTTAATCAACTCGAGTTGTGCCGATTTTAACCACGTGGATATCGATAACACAATGACCGCTGTGGAAACAGTCAATAACGACACTATTTCTGGGCAAGTGCAATTCTACGCACAATCCTATGGCTCACGCGCAGTGGTTCAGATTCCTGGGATTTCAAACATTCCTTCAACTGCCGTAATTCACTCTGCAGTTCTGGAACTCCCAGTTGCTTATCAAACAGGGAATGCATTTTCTCCAGGCTTTGATATCTCGGTAGCTACACGACTGGTTGAGGGTTCAACTGACTTGTACAGCGTCAACACGACTGGTACTTTTAGTTCAGCTACCAAATCTTTTAGAATGGATCTTCGCGCGTATGTGCAGGCAATTGTAAACAAAGAAGTACCGAACAGTGGTTTAATATTATCTCCATTGTTGCACAGCACCTCTGCGGATCGTATTGTTTTTAATGGCCCTAACACAACAAATAAATCAAAACCTAAAATCAGTATCTTGTACACTGATTTCTAACTTCAATCATTATGTGTGGAATTGTTGCTTATATCGGACACAAAGAGGCGTATCCAATTATTATTAAAGGATTACAGCGTTTAGAGTACCGTGGTTACGATAGTGCTGGAATAGCTTTATTGCACGAAAACAAACTGAATATCTATAAAAAACAAGGTAAAGTGGCTAATCTAGAGCAGTTTACCGAAGATAAAGATAGATCCGGTTCTGCTGGAATTGGGCACACACGTTGGGCAACTCACGGCGCACCAAATGATGTGAACGCACATCCACATTATTCTGAAGATGGAGATATTGCCCTCATTCACAATGGAATTATTGAGAATTACGATTCATTAAAACGTGAGTTAATTAATCTCGGATACACTTTTAAAAGTGAAACCGATACAGAGGTACTTACGTATTTGATCGATGATATTAAGAAAAAATCGAATGTCTCCATTGGTGAAGCTGTTCGTTTAGCACTTCAGCACGTAGTTGGAGCCTATGCCATTGTGGTATTGTCCAAAGAAAACCCGCGACAATTAATTGCTGCCAGAAAAAGTAGTCCGTTAGTTGTAGGAATCGGGAAAGAAGGCGACTTCTATCTTGCTTCTGACGCAACCCCAATTGTGGAATACACCAAGCGTGTTGTTTACATGGAGGACGAAGAAATTGCCGTGGTTGATTTAGACGAAGGATTGAAATTATACAGCATTGATGATGTTGCAAAAACTCCTTATGTGCAAGAGCTTGAACTTCAACTTGAGGCACTTGAAAAAGGCGGTTACGAACATTTCATGTTGAAAGAAATACATGAGCAACCTAGATCGATAACAGATTGTTTTAGAGGGCGTTTAAATGCAGCCGAAGGTTGGGTGCAATTAGGAGGCATTAAAGATTACGAGCAAAAAATGGTGAATGCAAATCGTATCATCATGATTGCCTGTGGGACATCATGGCACGCGTGTCTAGTTGGCGAATATTTATTTGAAGATTTAGCTCGTATCAACGTTGAAGTGGAGTACGCCAGCGAATTCCGTTACAGAAATCCTATTATCAATGAAAATGATATTGTCATCGCCATTTCTCAATCGGGTGAAACTGCTGACACTTTAGCTGCATTGGAATTGGCGAAATCAAGAGGAGCAACAATCTTAGGTATTTGTAACGTGGTTGGTTCATCCATCTCTCGAATTACAGATGCTGGGTCATATACGCATGCTGGACCAGAAATTGGTGTCGCTTCGACAAAAGCATTTACCGCACAAGTGACTGTACTGACGTTAATGGCTTTATCTCTGGCTAAGAAGAAAGGAACCATTAGTGAATCCAAATTTCGTGCGATTTGTTCTGAATTAGAGGCCATCCCTCAAAAAGTTCAACAGATCCTTGAGAAAAATGATGGAATAAAAGAAATTGCTGAAACATATAAGAACGCAACAAACGCATTGTACCTAGGTCGTGGGAGTTCATTCCCTGTTGCTTTGGAAGGAGCGCTCAAATTAAAGGAGATTTCGTACATCCATGCAGAAGGTTACCCGGCTGCTGAGATGAAACACGGTCCGATTGCATTGATTGATGAAGAAATGCCTGTTTTTGTAATCGCAACGAAAGGAACTTCCTATGAAAAGGTAGTAAGCAACATACAAGAAGTAAAAGCACGAAAAGGAAAGATCATTGCCATTGTTACAGAAGGTGATGTTCAAGTAAAAGAAATTGCGGATCATACCATTGAGATTCCAGAAACGGATGAACATTTAGTACCGCTTTTGGCAACAATTCCTTTTCAGTTACTTTCATACCACATCGCTGTGATGCGTAATTGCAATGTCGATCAACCTCGAAATCTTGCAAAATCAGTAACAGTAGAATAATGGAATCTCCGCTCTCAACAAAGAATGACGGCTTTTTTGAGAATGTTTACGATGTCGTTCGTTTAATCCCAAAAGGGCGTGTCACCTCATATGGAGCGATCGCGAAATACCTTGGAACCCCACGCTCCAGTCGCATGGTTGGCTGGGCAATGAACAATGCACACAGCTACCACGATGTCCCTGCACACAGGGTTGTAAATCGAAATGGTTTACTAACTGGGAGACATCATTTTTCTACCGAAGATGAAATGGAAAAAAGGTTAAGCAAAGAAGGAATCAGGGTAAAAAACGATGCAATTGCTGATTTTGAAAAGTACTTTTGGGATCCTTCGAAGGAGCTGGTGCTTTAATTCTCAAAAACTTCTTTGAGGAAAAGATCTTCATTCCCAGAAACCTTCGCAAGTAAAATTATCTCGTTGTAGATTTCAATCACTTCAGGCTCTTCGCTCCCAGCAATGGAAACAACATCACTTCCATGCAACATGACCAATTGCTTTTTCAATGTGCGGCCTTGTTTCAAGCGCTCCTCATATTCCGAAGTGCAGGAAGTAATTCCGAACAGTAACGCTCCAATAAATAGTGATACAAGCAATTTCATGCGGCAAAGTTACGACGGGTTTAATGATTCACCAAAAAAAATGTTCAGCGAAGTTCTGTAAATATTCATTTATATATGTTATCTAATCGTTAATTAATAAACAAATACATTTCACCTAACGAAAGATTGTAATTTTACCCTATGATTTATGTAACGGGAGGAACAGGTTTATTGGGGAGTCATTTACTTGTGAATTTGGTTACACACGAAACAGCCATCCGTGCCATTTATCGGTCAGAATCAAAGTTAAACCAGACAAAGGAGCTTTTTCGTTATTATTTGGGTGAAAAAGGAGATGCTTCTTTCAACCAAATTGACTGGGTACAGGGTGATATTTTAGACATTCCTTTTCTAACAGAGTCAATGCAAGGTTGTACAAAAGTGTACCATTGTGCCGCGCTCGTTTCTTTTCATAAAGATGATTTCACGCAACTCATAAAACTCAACAGAGAAGGCACTGCAAACGTCGTAAATGTTTGTCTTGACCTTGCCATTGAAAAGCTCTGCTACGTAAGTTCCACAGCTGCGATTGGTTCTTCGACAAGCTCAGAAACCAGTTCAGCAGAACTTATCACGGAAAAAACGCCTTGGAAAAACACCCCTACAACAACAGGTTACAGCATTTCAAAGTACAATGCAGAACGAGAAGTTTGGAGAGGAATTGAAGAAGGTTTGAATGCCGTGATGGTGAATCCATGTGTTATTCTAGGTGCCGGAAATTGGAACGACAGCTCCCTGACCATCTTTCGTACACTTAAAAAAGGAATGAAATTTTATCCGCCAGGTGCGAATGCCATTGTTGATGCAAGAGATGTTTCCGAAATTATGGTTCGTCTTATGAATAGTGATATTAGCAGTCAGCGCTATTTGTGTATAGGAAGCAATCAATCATTTTTTGAATTAATGTCAAAAATATCTTCGCATTTAAACGTAAAAGCTCCGTCCAAGGAAGCACCACGATTTCTTGTCAATTTGCTTAGACGCTTGAGCGGATTTATTTCCATTTTTACGCGCAAAAAGCCATCAATCACAAAGGAAACAGTGCAAAGTCTTTACGGTGTGAGAAGTTACTCGAGTGAAAAAATAAAAAACGCCATTAATTTTGAGTTCAGAAGCATCGATGATACCATTGAAAACTCCATCAAGGGAAGAATAAATTAATCGTAAAATTCGTAATCCTGAAAACGGAGAATGATTAAAAATCCAGTGCTGACTTGCTTCGTAATGACCGTCGCCAATAATTTTGTCTTGCTGTTGTAGATGATTTGAATGTCTGTCGTAAAGACGCCGTTTTTATAGATGTGCTTTTCAATTAGATTACCTAATTCATCGTAGCGAAACGTCCATTCTTCGATAAATCCTTCTTCGCGATTGCTCGACTTTCGGATCGCGGATAATTTCCCATGTTCATTATATTCGTGAGCATAGGTATAAACGGTCGAAGTCATTTTAACACGCTCAACACGCTCCACCAAATAGCCGAGTGAATCGTATTTCACAAACTCATCCAAGTAAGGTAAATTGTAGTTGTTGTAGCGGGTCTTCTTAACTTGATCATCATAATCGCTGTAAACAATCTTTTCCTTGTTAAAAGAGAGCGAACGAACAATTCTTCCCAAAGAGTCAATATCGCGCTTGAACTCTTCTGCAATCACTCGACCCTTATCATCGTAGGTATAATGAATCGTTGTAAATCCTTCTAAATCTGTTTTGCGGTGGAACGCAAGGTGATTATTTTCATCGTAGCTGTAAATATTCCAGACTGTATCTTTTGTTCCGTCGTCCTTCTTCGTTTCATACGTGGAAACTAGGTGACCTGCTCTATCGAAATTATACACATAGTTGAAGGTGGTCGTTTTCATCGGTTCACCCGTTTTTTTGTACACGTAAGTTCCCGTTAACTGCTTGAGTTTATTCTCCTTCACAAAGGATTCGTTGAAGAATGGTCTATCTGTAAAAGCCTCTCCGTTGCGGTTGTCCAGTACTTGGGAAAATACGACTATCGGTAAGCTAAAAAGGAACAACCACAAAAATCTCATGCTCTAAAAGAAATAAAATGAGGTGCAAAATTATCAAAAATTGCACGTAAATTTTTCTGAAGGGATAGTTTTCATCTTTATTATCTTAATAAAAAGTCCACCGCTACTCATTAAAAACAGAATGACTGATTATTTTTACGTTCTAATTCCGTTTTTGTGAAAGAAATTAAACCATATCAGATTACGTTGTACATTTTGGGAGTGCTAATATTATTGGCACCTATCGTGTATTTCGTTCCAGAAAATGGATGGGACATCAATGGGATAAAAGTGAAATTTCTTTCACAGGAAAAGCTCTACCACCCAAAAAAGCAAATAAAGACGGATATCACGGACATTATTTCAGGAGTAGACACTACGATGAACACTGAAATTGAAGATCCGCTTCTCAAGCATAAGAATGGTTCGAATGGTGATGTGGGCGCACCGAAAGGAGGAAAATTAACTGAAATCTCCTCGACAAAGCTCATCATGAATGCATCGGGGAAGAACAATTTGCACGCCTTTTTTGCTGAGCTGGATCAAGTGGCTTCTGCTAAAAAGAAAATTTCCATCCTTCATTACGGTGATTCACAAATAGAAGGAGATCGTATGACAGGTTACATACGTCAAAAAATTCAAAACCAGTTTGGAGGAAATGGTCCAGGATTAATTCCAGCCACCAATGTATACAGCACGATTACCTTCAAGCAGTCGTATTCTGAAAACTTTCAACGCTACATTGCCTTTGGAAAAGAAAAGTTGAAAAGTGCAAAGTACGGTGCCATGGCTTCTGCTTCTCGATTTACGCCAGAATATAAGCTCGACAGTTTATTCACCCTAGACTCGCTCGTAGAACAAACGGGATGGATCACAGTAGAACCATCTTCATCCGCTTACGAAAGAGCTAGAAACTACAACAATGTGAAAATGCATTACAACAGTTGTATTGCACCTACCATGCTGAAAGTGTACAAAGATGGAATTGTCATCCATGAAGAGCAATTAATCGCAGATGGTGGACAACATACCGTTCAACTCTCGTTTGCTTCTACTCCAAAATTGAAGTTTGAATTTAAAGGGAAAGTAAGCCCAAATATTTGTGGTTTTTCTTTGGAAGGAGATTATGGCGTGCAGGTTTCTAACATCGCTATGCGCGGTTCGAGTGGAACAGTATTTAGAGCGATTAATCAAAGTGTATTGAAACGCATGTACGGAGAATTGAACACTAAACTTGTCATCATGCAATTTGGCGGAAACTCGGTTCCCTTCTTTACGGATAGTCTCTCAGTTCGGAATTTTGCAAGTTTCTTCAAAAGTCAAATCAACACCGTGAAAAGTTTAAACCCAGGAGCCATGGTGATTGTAATTGGCCCAAGTGATATGTCGCACCTCGAAGATGGAATATACAGCACCTATAAGTTTTTGCCCTATTGCGTCGAACAGATGATGGAAGCCACAAAATCTGCTGGTGGCGCTTACTGGAATTTATACGCTGGAATGGGTGGCTATAATTCGATGCCTTCGTGGGTGGAAAAAGGACTAGCGGGAAAAGATTATATCCACTTCAGTAACGCAGGGACAAAAGTTGCCTCACAGTTATTTTACGAAGCTTTTATTGCGGAATTCGCCGCGTGGAAAAAAACAACGCCTTGAAATACATAGCATATATATTTCTATCGATAGTTTCCCTAACATCCGCTTTAGCGCAGGGTGAAAAGGATACTATTCTAGGCAATAATGATTCGCTTTCGGCGTACGTATTTCCAGATTTCAGAGATATGGACACTGCTTTACGGAGTACTTACCCATTTGTCGATTACTCCAAAAACAACTACCAGTTTTACTCGAAGGAGAGTCCAAATTTTGAAACACTTTACTCCAAACTGGACAAGCTCATTACCACAAAAAAAGGAAAGTTAAACATGTACCACATCGGCGGGTCGCATCTTCAAGCTGACATCTACACGCACGATGTACGGACCTATTTGCAATCGCGATGGGAAGGTGTTACGGGAGAACGTGGATGGGTGTTTCCTTTCAATTTAGCAGGGACAAACAATCCGGGCAACTACAGGTTTACATCCCCAAATGACTGGACAGGTTATCGCAGTGTTGCTCAAAAACCATCGAGAATCGATTTGGATTACGGAATTATGGGATTCGTAATTACATGTCCCGATTCAGCCATTCAACTTCAGTTCAAACACAACCGCACGACCGTTCGTCCTGCGTTTAATCATATTCGCATCTTTCACAACATTGGTGAGTTCCCCTTTTGGTTGAATTTTGGCGAAGACGAGTTATTGGTCGAAAAAATCACAAGAAACATTGAACAAGGCTATTCAGACATTTACTTTACCGATCCACTGGATTCACTTGACGTTCAATTCGCCCGAAAAAACGAAAATGCACCTGAATTAGAAATTTACGGCTTCATTATGATGAACGATGAACCTGGAATTTCCTATACGTCCATCGGAGTCAATGGCGCTGGGCTGTATACCTATCTTGACAATATTCGCTTCGAAGAGCAATTAAAAACGTATCCCCCAGATCTTTTTGCGTACTCGGTTGGTACCAATGATGGAAATGTTCCCTATGGTGATTTTAGACCCGAAGTCTACAAAAAAAACCTAGAGAAAATGATAAAGATGGCACTGCGCGCTAATCCAGAATGTGCATTGCTCTTAACTGTTCCAAACGACTCCTATTACCGCAGGCGCTACCTCAACAAGAACATTGCACGTGAACGTGAAGTGATTATTGAACTCGCCGAACAATATGAAATGGCTGTCTGGGATATGTACGGAATAATGGGGGAATTAGGATCAAGTAAACGTTGGCGAAATGAGGGGCTCATGCGCAGTGATATGATTCACTTTACGTTTCCTGGGTATCATTTTAAAGGAGAATTATACATCGATGCATTTTTAAAATTTATGGATCAAATGGAATCAAAACAAATGGCGATCAACTAAATGGAAAGGCTTTACAGTATATTTTCATTTGAAGTGGGAGATGGAAGCTCACTCGTGTTTACAAAACTCGACTTTTGGCTGTTCTTCCTATTGGTGATGGTACTCTTTTCCTTTTTGCACAAAAACAAATTGGTGCGTAGCATCTTTCTCACCGCAGTAAGTGCCTTTTTCTTCTTTAAAACTTCAGGTCTCTACGTCCTCTTACTCCTAATCAGTGTCACAGTCAATTACTTCTTAGGAAAGAAAATTTACACCGCCCCGAACGATGTCAAGCGGAAATGGATCATAGCCTTCTCAGCCCTGTTCAACGTATTGATCTTATGCTATTTTAAATACGCCTACTTTTTTACAGACTCCTTCAACGAAATGTTCAACACCAATTTCGAATTGGTGAATCATTTTGCTCAATTCGGAAATGGATTTTTTGGGGAGGGAACGTTTGTCGAAAAAATTCTATTGCCTGTTGGTGTATCTTTCTTTACGTTTCAAAACATCAGCTACGTGGTCGACATCTACCGCAAAGAAATTAAACCCGTTTACAACTTCTTCGATTATACCTTCTTCGTTACCTTCTTCCCACAGTTAGTAATGGGACCGATTGTTCGCGCGCGCGACTTCATTCCACAAATTCAAGAACCTTTTTCGCTGAACAAGGAAGATTTTAGCTGGGCAATTATTCAAATTGTAAAAGGATTGGTGAAGAAAATCGTCATTGCCGATTTCATCCTAATGCATTTTATTGACATTATCGTTTTTGCGCCTGAAACCTATCCAGGCTTCGTCAGCGTACTAGCAATGTTTGCCTACACATTACACATTTATGCGGACTTCTCAGGTTATACGGACGTCGCCATTGGTCTCTCGCGTCTGATGGGGTTCAAGCTAAAACCTAATTTCAATTCACCCTACAAAGCACGCAATGTTGCCGATTTTTGGCGCAGATGGCACATTTCACTTGGGTCGTGGCTCAAAGATTACCTCTACATTCCCTTAGGTGGAAATAGAACAGGGACAATTGGATCCTACATTGCCATTCTCATTATCTTCATCTTTTTAGTCTTCATTACCCAATGGTATGAACTGCTCTATGTCTACGGTGCATTAACCATCATCTATATCGTTGGTGTATTTACTATCAAGGACTTTCGACGCTACGTGCACCGCGATTTAAACCTCATCATTACAATGGTCGTTGGTGGACTCTGGCATGGGCCGAGTGAAAACTTTGTGATCTGGGGAGCAATGAACGGTTGCGCACTGTTGATTTATAAATATTGGAAAGACATCAACACGTACTTCACAAATAGATCATCGATCTGGTACTTATCAAAAGGGGCGCTTGCGTATGGGATATATATGCTGGTTACAATTCTTTACCCTCCCGCATACCACGAAGCCTTGCCCTATGTGTTCTACTTTTGGATGGCCACTTCAGCATTAGCATTAATTTATCATCTTATCACGCGAAAAACTTCCTATTTGGAGCATGGAAAAAATGTGTACACCGTATTCTGGCAGGTTTTTATTACGTTAAGTTTTATCACGTTCACCCGAATTTGGTTCAAACTGGATGAAGCCCAAGTCGACGGTTTACCGTTGGTGATGCTCGATCAGATTTGGAATCATTTTGATTTTACGTTAGATCTATTCACAACCGTATTGAAAACATACGATAAGGTCTTCTGGATAATGCTCGTTGGATTTATCATCCATTGGTTACCAGACAAAGTAAAGCTCATATGGGAGAAAGCATTTACAGCAATGTCACTTCCTCTTCAGGTCGTTTCGGTGACAATTATTGTCGTATTGATGTATCAAGCATTGGGTGCAGAACAGCCTCCGTTCGTTTATCTGCAGTTTTAAGGTAGAAAACATTTCAATTGTTCATAATTAAATAATATAGGCAGTTCTCTGGGTTGCCTGTGTTCGAATAACAGCGATTCTGTTGGTTGGGGTGATTTTTCAATATCGCAATATTGCGAAATAACAAATCATAACATGCTGATTTTTAGTTGTTTTTTTCTTTTTCAAACTATGCAATATCGCCATATTTCGATAGTGCGCACATCACCTTGTCTACATAGACCAATTCTCTCTAAACTTCAATTCAGCGAACCGTTCAATCAATAAAACACCATATTCAATTCATAAATTGGCCGAGATACTTGTTGTCAAATAAATTTTATTATTTTTGGCTAAAATAAAACTTGAACACGATTAAATTAATCTTTGAGAACATGAAAAAAATAATTAGTTCTTTTGCTATTGCAGCAGTAATGACATTTGGTTTTGCGACTATTTCTACTGCTCAAAACGGTGAAACATCAAATGTGGCTGAGCAAGCTAAGGCCGGTGAAACAAAAGCGGATACTCCTGCAGAAGCGGTTGAGTTAGATTTCGTTCAAACGTTGAAACAAAAGTACATTGAGGGAGATCCATTTTGGATGACTCCAGTATTGATTTGTTTGATTATTGGTTTAGCGCTTTCAATTGAGCGTATTGTTTATTTGAACCTTTCAACAATCAACACGAAAAAATTCTTAGATGAAGTTGAAACAGCTCTAAAAAATGGTGGTGTTGAAGCTGCGAAAGATGTATGTAGAAATACGCGTGGACCGATTGCTTCAATCTTTTACCAAGGATTAGATCGTTCTGACGAAGGAATTGAAATGGTTGAAAAATCAGTTGTTTCATACGGAGGAGTTCAAATGGGACTATTGGAAAAAGGACTTTCATGGTTGTCATTGTTTATCGCTCTTGCACCAATGCTTGGGTTCTTGGGAACGGTAATCGGGATGATTTTCGCCTTCGATAAAATTGTATCCGATGGACAAGTATCTCCAACAACAGTAGCAGGTGGTATTAAAGTATCGCTTTTGACAACTGTATTTGGTTTGATTGCTGCAATTATTCTTCAAATTTTTTACAACTATATCGTATCTAAAGTAGACGGTATCGTGAATGAAATGGAAGACGCTTCTATCTCCTTAGTAGATATGATGTTGAAAAACAAAATTGCGAAGGCATAAGCTTTTGTTCTTACAAGACTAATTTTTAAAAATTAAAATATGGATACGAAAAAACTCAATTTGTTCATGAACATTTTAAAGTTCGGACTTGTTGCTGTTGGCGTGATCGCATGTATTTTAGTTATTACTGGTCCAAACATGGAAGCTACGCTCGAGGAGCAAGAAGCTTTTAGAGAAGGTGGAAGCCTTGGACTGGCAATCAACTATACAATGCTTATCATCATCGCTAGCATTGCGGTAGTGCTGTTTTTCTTTGTGCTTCAATTGATTACAAATACCAAAAGAACAGTAATGTCGATCATAGGTATTCTTGTTGCATTGGTGATTTACTTGATCTTCTGGGCTGCAGGGACAAGCGATACATACGAAACTCTAGCATTAACAGAAGATGTTATGGTAGAGCAAGGAACAATTGTAACAACTACCGCTGGTTTATACACTGCGCTGGTTGGATTGTTTGTAGGATTGTTAGTGTGGTTTTTGAGCCCATTGATGGGTAGAATGAGAAAATAATTAGTATGGCAAAGCGAGAAATTCCTGAAATAAATGCTGGTTCGATGGCGGATATCGCTTTCTTGCTGTTGATCTTCTTCTTGGTAACAACAACCATGGATAAGGATCAAGCTTATCTAAGAAGTATACCAAAGAAAGTAGAAACTGTCATTAAACCCGAACCTGTTGAGCAACGTAACATTTTTGCAATTCGTGCGAATAGTAACAATGAATTGATGGTACGTAAAGAGCTCATGGAAAATCCAGATGACATCTCGGAAAGAGTGATTGAGTTCTATACCAAAAATGAAAAGGTAAACGACCCTACGAATGACTTCCCTATGTATTCGCGCATCAGTATGCCGGAAATTGAAGCTCAATTGGCTGCTGCTGAAGCCGCTGCTGAAGCCGTGGAAAATACGCCAGGTGCTTCAAGCGATATCATTGATTTCAAATGGAGTCAGGTAGCTGAATGGGAAAACAAAAAGAAGGCGTTAAAGCTCTACGGTAAAGAAAAGTTGCCTGAAATTCATTTTCAAGCACACGTGCGTATCGAAGTTCAACAAGCGACGGAATACAAATTATTTGCAAAAATTCAGTCTGAATTAGAGGAAGCGATTTACCAATTGCGTGATGCTGCTGCACTTGATGTTTTTGGAGAGTCTTATGGAGTAATCTCAAGAAGATATTCAATGGACAAAGACCAACAGGACAAGGACAAAATAGATTTATTGAAAATTTTGTACCCAGATAAATTTATTGAAGTAACGCCGAAGAAATAATTCTTCACAGAAGGTTAACAAAATTTGATGTACTATGTCAAAATTTAGAAAAGATGGTAAAAAAGGAGCGCCAGGAGTTAATACTTCTTCCTTACCAGATATTGTATTTATGTTGTTGTTCTTCTTCATGGTTGCAACGACAAGTAAGGAGTCAGATCCTACGGTAAAAGTTGTACAACCAAAAGGAGTAAGAACTACTGACTTGACGCCATACAAACAACGTTCAGAGATTGACTTCCTGTACCTTGGAAAGCCACTTAATCAAGCACGTGCAGCCAAGTACAAAGAATTGGGAATGGAGTACTTGTTATTTATGGATAATGTTGCTCAATCTACCCCAGACGATTTGTACAATGTAAATGCTATTCGTCGTTGGAAGTTGGATAAGTTTGAATCAAAGCCCGCTCGTATGAGTGAACCAATTGAATCTGTTATTACATGTGTAAAAGCAGATGAAGGAGCTCCAACGGGAATGATATTTGACATCCGAAAACAATTACAAGAAATAGACGCACTTACAATTGCGTACGCTGTTAGAGATAACGGAAATATTTAATCAAGTTTAAATTTATTTACCCCGTCCGCTTTACGTTGACGGGGTTTTTTTATATCAAAAAATGGAAAACTTTGAAGTCATAAATCCAACGAGGATTCTTTTTGGAAAGAATCAATTGAGTAGACTCCCACAGCTACTAGAAGTAGCAAATGCATCGAAAATCATGATCACTTATGGTGGCGGAAGTATTCTAAAAACTGGATTGCTCGATAAAATTAAAGTGCAGTTGGAAGATTTTGACACCGTTGAATTTAGTGGTATTGAGCCCAATCCAGAATATACCACACTCATGAAAGCCGTCGAACTTGCAAAAGCCGAAAAAGTGGACTTTCTACTTGCGGTTGGCGGTGGATCAGTGATTGACGGGACAAAGTTCATTTCTGGTGCTATCAACTATCACAAAGACCCTTGGGATGTGCTCACCCGAAAACAAGGTGCCGTATTTAATTCCGCTGTTCCGTTTGGAACTGTACTGACGTTACCCGCAACTGGATCCGAAGCAAATTCGGGTGCTGTGATCAGTCGCCATGAATTGGGAGTAAAAGTCACCATGGGAGGACCCTTGTTCTTCCCTGTATTTTCTTTTTGCGATCCAACACTCGTGGCAACCTTACCGAAGCGACAACTGGCAAATGGGATTACCGATGCTTTTATGCATACCTTGGAGCAATACTTGACTTTTCCTTCGCACAATCTATTGCAAGAACGTGAAGCGGAAGGAATTCTCTCTACGTTGATTGAAATTAAGGATGTCATCAATCACCCTGAAGATTACCGCTTGGCAGCTAATTTAATGCACTGCGCCACGCACGCATTGAACGGAAATTTACGTTGTGGTGTTATCACGGATTGGAGCACACACATGATCGGTCATGAACTAACCGCCCATTTCGGAATTGACCATGCATGTACCTTGGCCATCATCGCTCCACGGTTGTACGAAAACAAATTTGACGATAAGAAAGAGAAATTGACTCAATACGGAAAACGGGTTTGGAATTTAACAGGAGATGATACCGCCATTGCAAAAGAAGCAATTGTGAAAACAGAAGAGTTTTTCCAATCCCTCGGAATTAAAACACGCATTTCTGATTACACGCAGGAATATCAAGGAATTGAGACAAAAATCAAAGAAACCTTTGAAGATCGATGCTGGACAGCAATGGGCGAACGACAAACATTGACTCCGGAAGACGTTGAAGCAATTGTACTTGCCGCCATTTAATGAAATCATCGTTGTTACATACCAGCGAATCTCCCACCCAGGCAATCATTGAATTGTTAGAATCGGTGACTTTGGGAACCAACGGTGCTCATTACCGTCATTTAGATACGCGCGCTAGAATTTTAGAAGCGGATCATCCACTTTTCTTAACAATTGAGCGAAACGAGAAGATTCTTGGCAATGTTACTTTCTGCAGACGCGATAAAAACTGGTACATCCGATATTTTGCGTTTGACAGTCGATTCCAATCAAGTGGAACGAAAAAATCATCGGGAAATAGCCTCATTAAACGTGAGATTGAATCGTATTTCCAAGAAACGCTTGATCAGCCAGAGGTAGAATCATTTTACGCCTACATCGATCCAAACAATGTGAAGAGTTTATGGATGGCTGAAAATTTTGGGTTCAAAACCATAGGTCGCATTGCTACGCAATCTTTTAGTCGCGTAAATCCGAAAAGCTCCAGTCGAATTGAAAAGTTAACCGATTGGAATGAGGTGAAGCACATCGTTCAATCTAACTTTAGCGATTACGTCTACTATTTTGAAGCACAATCTTCCAAACCACCTTTTTACGCATTGAAAGACGAAAACAATGCTATTATTGCCCTCGCAAAAATCAATAGCGCGACTTGGGAAATTAAACGTCTTCCCGGAAAGTTCGGTGGAGTGTTGACGAAAATCATTCCATTCATTCCTGGTTTGAATAAAATCATTCGACCGAAAAATCACTCGTTTGTGGTTCCTGAAGCAGTTTGGGTGAAAAACTATGATTCAAGTCTTCTTGAAGAACTATTTGAGGGAATTCTATTCAACGAAAAACAAAATCTAATCCTCTGGTGGGTTGATGAGCGCGACTATCTCTATAAAACAGTCGGTTCACAAGTACATTGGGGACTATTGCACAAGCTCATCGGAATCAATTACGCCAATGTTGTTCAACGAAGAAGACAAGAAACAAATGACGCCACAAACAAACCGCCCATATACACTTCAGGATTCGATTTTATCTAGGGGGAATTCATAAATCTCAATTCAATCATTACATTTGTCTCATGAAATACCTCATTGTTGGTTTAGGAAATCCTGGTGATAAATACGCAGAAACGAGACACAATATTGGGTTTAAAGTGGTGGAGGCTTTTGCCAAAGAAAGAGACGCAAGTTTCACTTTGGACAAGCAAGCAGAAGTGGCACGTGCAAAATTCAAAGGGAGAACAATTGTTTTGATCAAACCCACAACATTCATGAATCTCTCAGGCAAAGCATTGAACTACTGGATGCAAGCAGAAAAAATTCCACGTGAAAATGTATTAGTCATCACCGACGACTTAGCGCTACCCTTCGGTAAATTACGCATGAAAGGAAAAGGAAGCGATGGAGGTCACAATGGACTGAAAGACATTCAAGCGACACTAAACTCGCAAGATTATGCACGTTTGCGCTTTGGTGTTGGAAGTGAATTCGGACAAGGTCAACAAGTTGATTACGTACTGGGTGAATGGAATTCTGATGAAAAGAAAACACTAGAAGAACGCATTAATATTGCAACAGAATTTATCAAAGGATTTACAACAATAGGACTTCAACTCACCATGACAAACCTGAACAATAAATAGATTGTAATTCTCAATTTTTAACTCTTAATTCTTCACTCTTAATTCACCATTCATAATCTCTAATTATATTTATCTTTGCCCACTGATTTATAGCTAAAAGCATGAAAAGAGAAAAAATTGTAGAAATACTTGCGACAGGTGTTGTAGGAAACGCCGTATTGGTGAAAGGATGGGTAAGAGCATTTCGCAGTAATCGTTTTGTTCAGGTGAATGACGGTTCGACAATTAAAAATATACAGGCAGTTGTTGATTTTGAAAGTTTCGATGAGAAGTTACTAAAGCGCATTACGACAGGTGCAGCAGTTGAAGTCAAAGGTCAGCTCGTTGAATCTCAAGGTGCAGGCCAAGCAATTGAAATAGAGGTGGAATCTGTGACCATTCTTGGTGATGCCAATCCTGATGAAGTGCAAAAAACGGTTATGCAACCCAAGAAACACAGCATGGAGTTTTTGCGTGAGCAAGCCCACTTGCGTTTCAGAACAAACACGTTTGGAGCTGTATTTCGTATTCGTCACGCTGTAGCTTTCGCTATCCACAAGTATTTCAACGACAATGGATTTTTCTATTTACACACACCTATCATTACTGGTTCCGATGCAGAAGGTGCAGGTGAAATGTTTCGCGTAACGAATTTAGATCCTATTAATCCACCACTTACTGAGGATGGAGCGGTTGATTACAAACAAGACTTCTTTGGAAAAGGCGTGAACCTAACAGTTTCTGGACAATTGGAAGCGGAGTTGGGCGCTATGGCATTGGGACAGGTCTATACTTTCGGACCAACGTTCAGAGCTGAGAATTCAAATACTTCTCGTCACCTCGCCGAATTTTGGATGATTGAACCTGAAGTTGCTTTCAACGACTTGACGGACAACATGAACTTGACCGAAGATTTCTTGAAATACATTGCAAATTACGTACTTACTAATTGTAAAGACGATCTACATTTCTTGAACGATCGTGAAGAGCAGGAGCAAAAATCAAAACCAGAAGCCGAACGCAACGAACTGAGCTTGATTGAGCGCTTGAAATTTGTTGTCGAAAACGATTTCAAACGATTGACATACACTGAAGCAATTGAAGTCTTACGCAATTCAAAACCCTACAAAAAAGGCAAGTTCCAATACGATGTGGAATGGGGAATTGATTTACAAAGTGAGCACGAACGTTATTTGGTAGAGAAGGAATTTAAATGTCCCGTTATTCTAACTGATTATCCAGCAAAAATAAAGGCGTTTTACATGCGTCAGAACGACGATGGAAAAACGGTTGCGGCAATGGATGTCTTATTTCCGGGGATAGGTGAAATTGTGGGCGGTTCACAACGTGAAGAGCGCTTGGATGTTTTAAAATCCAAAATGGCCGATTTCAATATTCACGAGGAAGAATTGAATTGGTATTTGGACACCCGAAGATTTGGTACAGCTCCACACGCAGGTTTCGGTTTGGGATTTGAGCGCATGATCATGTTCGTAACTGGGATGACAAATATCCGCGATGTTATTCCTTTCCCAAGAACACCGATGAACGCAGAATTTTAAGTGGAGTTCAAAGTATTAGAAGTTCAAGGTTCAAAGAGTTCAAAGTTCAACAGGTTCCCTGTCTGCCGACAGGCAGGAAAAGTTCAAAGAAATAGATAACTCTATTCGTTTTTTTTGTATCTTAATTTAGAATTCTAACTACTATTGAAATGAACTTTACACGTTTTGAAGATATAAAAGCATGGCAATTAAGTCGTACTTTTTCAAAGGAAATCTATCTTAAATTCACCGAAAAACCAAAGTCATATTTTGATGTGATTAACAATCAAATCATCCGTGCGTCTGGAAGTGTGATGGACAATATCGCTGAAGGATATGAACGCGGTGGGAATAAAGAATTTT
This sequence comes from uncultured Flavobacteriales bacterium, assembly GCA_937876195.1. GTDB lineage: Bacteria > Bacteroidota > Bacteroidia > Flavobacteriales_D > Crocinitomicaceae > UBA4466. The sequence continues at coordinate 6,942 of CALEIK010000024.1, read as the reverse complement.
TACAGTATCTTTGGATAGCAAAAGCAAGTGCGGGAGAATGTCGTTCTCAGATTTATCGAGCATATGATTTAAGTTTAATTACTGAATCAGAATTCGAAGATTTTAAATCTAAAGCGGAAGAAATTTCACGTACTATTTATGGTTTAATAAAAAGTATAAAGGCATCAGAATTTAAAGGTCAAAAATACAGTTAATTCAACTTATTAAGTTTGTTTCACCTTACTTTGAACTTTGAACTTCTACAACTTTGAACTTAAAGTAATATGGCATTAAAACAAAATTTATCGTTTAAGTTAGAGCAACGACTCTCACCTCAGCAAATTCAATTGATGAAGTTGTTGGAAGTTCCTACCATGGAATTAGATCAACGCATCAAGCAAGAAATTGAAGATAATCCAGCATTGGAAGAAGGTGAGGACAAAGATGAAGATGAGTTGGATGACCAAGAGGATGAATTTGATGAAAAAGATAGTTCAGAAGATGAATTTGACATTTCGGATTACATCAGCGATGATGATAATTATAAAACGCAGGTAAACAACACGAGCAAAGACGACGAGGAAAAATCAATGCCCTACTCGGGAGATGAATCTTTTCAAGAACGTTTGTCTAGTCAGTTGCACATGCTAAATTTAACGGATAAGGAATTTGTAATCGCCGAAACATTGATTGGAAACCTTGATGACTCTGGCTATCTGAACCGAGATACCGAATCCATCGTGGATGATTTAGCTTTTTCTGCAAATGTATCCACGACAGAAGAAGAAATAGAAGTTGTGTTACGACTTATTCAAGATCTAGATCCTGCAGGAATTGGAGCACGTGATTTGCGTGAATGTTTATTACTTCAGATTAAACGTAGACAGGACGGAAATATCTCCCGTTATACTGCTCGTAAAATCTTAGAGGATTACTTTGAAGAATTCACGAAGAAACATTACGACCGCATCAAGAAAAAGCTCGAAATCGATGATAATGACCTGAAGGATGCGATTGATGAAATCATCAAATTAAACCCAAAACCTGGTGGATCAATGAAGGAATCCACAGGAAACTATCAGCACATTGTTCCAGATTTCTTAGTGACTGAAACAGAAGGGAAATTACACCTTACCATCAATGGCCGAAATGCACCTGAACTAAAGGTAAGTCATGCCTATAAAAACATGCTAAAAAGCTATGCTGAAGGTGCGAAGACAACAAAATCTGACAAGGAGGCTGTAACGTTCGTAAAACAAAAATTGGACAGTGCGAAGTGGTTCATCGATGCAATTAAGCAACGGCAAAATACGCTCTTGTTGACCATGGACGCCATAATGAAATACCAACAAGCTTATTTCGAAACTGGCGATGAAACCATGTTGAAACCAATGATTTTAAAAGACATCGCAGAAATCGTAAATCTCGATATTTCAACAATTTCTCGTGTGGCAAATAGCAAACATGTTCAAACGGCATATGGTGTCATTCCATTGAAATTTTTCTTTTCTGAGTCCATGTCCACCGATTCAGGTGAAGAAGTCTCTACGCGTCAGGTAAAGAAAATCTTATCCGAGGCGATTGAAGGAGAAGAAAAGAGAAAACCATTAACCGACGAAAAATTAACTACCCTGTTAAAGGAAAAAGGGTACAATATTGCACGTAGAACCGTCGCAAAATACCGTGAACAATTAAACATCCCCGTAGCAAGACTGCGAAAAGAACTTTAATGAGGACATTTGCACAGGTTATTTCTTGGGTATTCATGCCGCTCTTTATGCCAATCTACGCGTTGCTTTTGGTCATGTTCGTTCCTTCAAATCAGGATTATTTATTCAATTACGACAATCTTTTTTGGCAGCCACTGCAATTCAAAACTGCCCTATTAACCATGTTTGGAATTTTCTGTATTCTCGCTCCAGGGGTTTCGTTTTTGCTCCTAAAAAGATCTGGAATAATCTCCTCCGTACAAATGGATGATAAAACAGAACGAACAGCACCCATTGTAGTAATGATGTTGTACTGCCTAGTTTTATATATCATGTTCATTGTGAAATCAGATCAGGTCACCATTCCAAAATTCATTTTTGCACTTCCACTCTCAGGTGTTGTCGTAACGGCGATATATCTAATTGTAAATCGCTGGAAAAAAATAAGTATTCATGCCGGTGCCGCTGGAATACTGACCGGATTTGTATTGGCTTACCTACTTACTCAGACAGAATATCAGCTATGGGTATTTACACTTGCGCTTCTACTTTCTGGTCTTATTATGTCTGCACGATTGTATTTAAACAAGCATACATTTTCAGAATTAATTATTGGCTGGATGATTGGAAGTTTCATTACCTTTGGCATCAACTATTTCTATTAATTTTAATAGTTAAAAATCACATTAAACATGAAATTCTACAATTTTATAATCATTGGATTAGCGGGACTTATTATTTCAGCTTGTGGCGTAATCAATGAAAAAAACAAGGGAAAAGGAGTAAACCTATTTACCGTTGAACAGGACAAAGAATTAGGTGCACAAGTTGCTAGCGAAATTGACGGAAACCCTGCTGAATTTCCTGTACTGGACTCTACCCAATACAAAGAGGTTTATACGTATGTCAATAAAGTACGCGACAAAATATTGAATGCCGGAGGGGTTGATTACAAAGATGATTTTCAATGGCGATTACGTGTTATCCATGACGACAACACTCTAAATGCGTTTTGTACACCGGGTGGTTATATTTATATCTATACTGGGATTTTAAAGTATTTGGACTCCGAGGATCAATTTGCAGGAGTGCTCGCACATGAAATAGCACATGCAGATATGCGTCACTCTACTCGTCAAATGACAAGTATGTTTGGTGTTGAGTTCTTGTTACAAGTAATTGCTGGAGACCGAGTAGCTTTGGCAAGTTTAACGAGCCAATTAGTGGGACTTAAATTCTCCCGAAAACATGAGACGGAAGCTGATCAAAAATCAGTTGAATATTTATGTGGTACAGATTACAATGCCGATGGAGGAGCAGGGTTTTTTCAAAAAATTGAAGATGCTGGTGGCTCAGATGTTCCCGAATTTTTAAGTACGCATCCAGATCCAGGAAATCGCATTGAACACTTCCATGAAGCTGCAATCGGTTTAGCCTGCCAAGGAAGAAAGGACTATAAATCCGAGTACCAACAAATGATTTCTAGATTACCATAGGCGAAACAAGTGTGCGATAGCGTCATTCTTCAACTAATGGCCCCCTTTTTATAGTTTTTTACTATATTTAGAACGATCAACCTATTGATTAATGAAAGAGAAACGTACTTCCCTGAGTGATATCGCAAAAGCATTAGATGTTTCTAAAGCCACGGTTTCCTTTGTTCTAAATGGAAAAGGGGATCAATTTAATATCAGCAAGGAAAAGCAACGCTTGATCAAAGAGAAAGCAAAGGAATTGTTGTATGTGCCAAACTTTTTTGCAAAGAGCTTGAGACATGGCGAAACAAACACCATTGGACTTGTTTTACCTGATATTTCGAACCCCTTTTATGCGGAAATGAGCAAAGGTATTCAAGAGAAGTTGTATGCTGCAGGGTATAATACATTCATTGTAAACACTAATGATGACAAGGAGTTAGAAAAGGTATTAATGACTGAGTTAATACAACGCAGTATCGACGGAATGATCATCGCGCCAAGCAATGACATTCATGCACTGATTCCAATTCTAATAGCGACACACATTCCAGTGGTGTTTGCAGATCGACCAGGTGATGAAAATGCCGACTTCGTTGGGATAAATAATCTAGTTGAAGCCGAGAATATTATACGCCTGTTTTCAAAAAAACCAAAAAAGCTTGTCGCGTTGGCACCCTTCCCTTCCGATGTTTCTACGATTCAAGATCGTATTGAAGGCACCAAAAATGGTTGTGGTAAAGACAGTATTGCCTTTTCAGTCATTGAATTGCCCAATGATCAAAAATCCATCGATCTTTTGATTAAGAAGGAGTTGGATAACGGAGCAGATTCTTTTTTGACATTAAACAACAAGTGTACACTTCCTGTACTAGCTGCATTAAAAAAATTCAATGTAGAAATCCCTAAAAATGTACGACTTATTTCCTTTGATGACAGCGATTCATTCGAGTACATGAATCCCCCTATTAGTGCGCTTAGACTGCCAGTTCTAGATATTGGATTAAAATCGGTAGATCGTCTTTACGAGCGATTAAAGGAGTCGAAAACTCCAGGGGAGCATTTTTTACTCAATTGCGAATTTCAAGCAAGAGCTTCTCACTAATCTCCATTAAAAAAGAGTTTTTTAACTCATAGTGATTATTTTGTGAATAACCTACCTCTATTTACTTATTTAACAAGTAGTTAGGCAAATTTAATCGGTATAGTGTCCCGGAAAATGTTCGTTCACAGTAGTAATTTGCTCACTGGAAAGTCTTAAATATTCAATTACCAGGTAATTTACCGAAGTAATCCATTTAAAAATTACACTTAAAGGCAACGTTATTCTTAACTTTGAGTCTTTAAAACAAGTTATTAAAAACAATCAATCGCTACGCTAATTATGAAACTTTACAAACTGGTTGTATTAAGTCTGTTCATTACATTCTATACTATTTCTTGCAACGCTCAATTAGGTACTCCATTTGTTGATACCAAAATAATTCAACCTACCGAATGGACAGAATATTTTTCCAACAATGATTTTTCTATTGACTATAAATTTGTGAATTGTGACCCTGAAATGGGGTACGATCAAGAATCAGTATTTATAAAATTCACAAATAAAACGACAAACCATTTATCTGTACAATGGCACATGATTTTGCATTACAACGCTGAATGTAAAACGTGCAATTATGAGGATGAGTACACATTCACAATTGAACTAGCCCCTAACGCCGAAAAAACAGCTGACTGTAGTGTTTACACAGACAATAGTCAACTAAAACTTTTCTCGCGATTTATTGATGAAAACTATACCAGAGGTGAAGCGTTGACCGGATTTAGTTTTGAAAAAATTGAAACAACTATTCGTTAAGTCACCAATCAACAACTAGATTAAAAAACTACACAAATAAACGAAATGAAAAACTCCATTTTACTTCAACGATTATCACTAACGGTTCTTTTGTTTCTTGCAATTGGCTTTAATGGTGTAAATATTCTTGCACAATGTACCAATGGAACTGTCTTTGGATCTGCAAATGCTCCTGTTTCTGGAACTACCACAATCACTACTTGTGCTTATAACGGTGAATATAGTACGATCAATAATGTGGTCGCAGGGGTTACTTATCAGTCGAATGCGACTGGTGCTGCTGCTGGATGCGTAACCATTCATCAAGGGACTCCTGGGGGTCCTGTCGTTGGTTTTGGTAGTCCTCCAGTTTCTTGGACAGCACCAGCAAATGGAACTTATTACGTACATTATAATTCGGATTGTGCAACCTGTGGCACTACGGCTGGTTGTGTCAACTCAACTATTACATGGATTTCCAATTCGTCTTGTACGGATGGAATTCAAAATGGGTCAGAAACAGGTATTGATTGTGGTGGATCATGTCCATCTTGCTCTGATTGTAACAATGGTATTCAGGATGGTAATGAAACAGGGGTAGATTGTGGCCCTACGTGTCCAGAGCCATGCCACTGTTCAGACGGTGTACTAAGTGGTGATGAAACGGATATTGATTGTGGTGGATCTTGCACTCCATGTCCGGTACCATGCAACGTGGACCTTTCCATAGTTGGTAGTGGTTGCTCTTATACAATCAACATGTTTGATTCTTGGGGAGACGGTTGGAATGGTGGATACATAACAGTGTTTGTTGATGGGGTTTCGCAAGGAACTTTTTCTGCGTCTGGCTCTGGAAGTACAGGATCATTCACTGCAAGTTCAGGCGAAAATATTACAATAACTTATACATCTGGTTCTTCGGAGGGAGAAAACACCTTCAATATTGTGGATCAAGATGGGAATACTATTGTTTCCGGAGGACCCAACATCCCACCAGGAACAATATACAATGCTACCGCGGGTCCTTGCCCTGGTGAGTTAGATTGTAATGGAGGCGACATTGTATTGACGGCATCGGGACAAGGTCAGTTTACTTTGGTCATGAACAACGACTTTGATGCCGGAGATGCTGGTACCGGTTGGAACTCGAATATTACGGCCGACTTTTCTAATCCGTGTGACCCATCTGTGGATGGAGGAACGTATATGTGGATGGGGAACTCAGCGCCTCACCCAAGAGTTATTGAAACAGTGCCTATGGATGTCTCTTGCGGTGGTGAGATTTGTTTTTACCTCGACTTTTCTACACAAGGACAAGCTTCTCCTTGTGAAGGTCCTGATTTAGCAGGCGAAGGTGTCTACTTCGAATACAGTACAAATGGTGGTGCCACTTGGACACAGATTAATTATTTTTCCCCGAACGGTGGAAATGACCCTTTAATGACGGCATGGAATCAATATTGTTATACAATTCCACCTGGGGCAGAAACGGCGAACACTTTGTTTCATTGGGCACAAACGGGTAGTTCAGGAATAGGTAACGATCACTGGGGAATCGATAATGTGACAATATCATCACTTGTAGACTGTACTCCATATGTGTATGATTATTGGCACGTTCCTGGGGGAGATGATAACCCCGATCAAAATGAAAACGTAACGCAGACTACAACCTATTATGTAACTTACACGAACGGAACAGATTCTTGCTCAACCTCAATCACGGTTCCAGTTCCCCCAGGAGCAACGGCAGATGCAGGTCCAGACCAAACTATTTGTGCTGGAGACCCGGCTATTCTGATTGGAGCAGCACCAGTTACAGCGGATGATGGTGCAACATATTCATGGACTAGTGGTGCTGGTTCTGGAACAATTAATTTAGGTGGAGGAGTAAACGGACAAGTATCGGTTTCTCCTGCTGTGACAACAACTTATACAT
>CALEIK010000023.1 GCA_937876195.1 uncultured Flavobacteriales bacterium | reverse complement strand
AATCAAGATTACCAATGCGATTTACAGGGCACATGGGTGCAGAAATAAAATTAGGAGGACAGTCGCAATACAACAATACGACTTCCATCATGCCGAACGTGATTTATCAATACCAAAATGGATTTCAAGAAATATGTCTAGGTACTTACCTCAAATACGGTGTATTCACTGTAGGAGCATGGTATAGAAACAGAGATGCATTTATTTTATCGATTGGTGTAAACACAGGTAAATTTAAAATTGGATACAGTTATGATGTAACGGTATCAAAACTCAACAACGGAGTATCAGGTGGTTCACATGAGGTATCACTTGGGCTTAATTTAAATTGCAAGGATAAACCGCCGACGTTCAGAACAATTTCCTGTCCGTCCTTTTAAAAATCTCTACAAATGGATTTCGATTTCTTTCTGGTTTGATTATCGAAGTGCGTTTTGAAAGGGTCTATTCTACGGAGTAGACCTTTTTTCCTTTAATCCAAGTCGTGTGTGCAAAATTCGGAACGAAAACAGCATTGCTTTGCACAGGATTCACAAACATCACTAGCGTAGCGTCTTTTCCTTTTTCCAATGTTCCCAATTCATTCTCTTGGAAAGCAGCGTATGCCGCCCAAATCGTCATTCCTTTGATGCATTCTTCCAACGTGATCTGTTCTTTGGGAAGAAACCCTGTGCTTGGAAAATTTTCCGCATTTTTACGTTGCACTGCCGCGTGAATTGTAAGAAAGGGATCTGTGAGTTCTACAGGGAAATCTGTTCCGATGGCTAACATTCCAAATTGTTCCAACAAGGTACGATACGCATAAGCACCTTCCATGCGGTGTTCTCCAATGCGCGATTCAGCCCAACGTTGATCTGAAACTGCATGTGTCGGTTGGACGCTCGGAAATACTCCAGCAGAGGCAAACAATTTGAAATCCGCAGGATCGACAATCTGCGCATGTTCAATCCGCCAGCGATGATCAGGATTCTGCTTAAATGTCCGCTCATACAATTCCAACAACACGCGATTCGTAGAATCGCCTATTGCATGAGTATTCATTTGGTAGCCAATTTTCGTGCATAAATCAGCTATTTCATTCATTCGCTTCATACTAGTCGTCAAGTAACCATGGTGATGATCGTGATCACTGTACACCTGTTTTAAAAATGCACCGCGCGAACCCAATGCACCATCGCCGTAGACCTTAAAACTGCGTATCAATAAGTTTTCATGGGTGTAAACACCGTTCTTCTTCGCAAAGGCGATATTTTTTGGAGTTGGAGCCAACATCGCGTAAATATTGAGTTCCAATTTATTCTTGTTAATGAGCTTTTTCAATAGTTGAACCTCTTCGTATTCCAAACCAGCCTCGTGCACGCCTGTGATTCCGTATCCGTACAGCTCCGCTTGAATTTCAAGGATGGCTGTCTCCAGTTCATTGTCTGGAAATGCGGGTAATATGTCTAAAACAGGATTCATCGCATTGTCAACCATAATTCCTGTAAAAACTCCCGTTGAATCGTTGATGAAATATCCTCCTTGATTCAATTCGGGATCGTTATTGAATTTCTCGACAACGTTGGATTGCTTGATTAGATAATCGTTTGCCAACAATGCGTGTCCATCGATGCGAAATAAGCACACAGGAATATCTGGAAATATTTCGCTCAGTTTTTTGTTGTTGGGCATTTCGTTCTCCTTCCACAGCGATTGATCCCACCCTCGACCAATGATGAATTTAGGATTCTTCTTGCTCTTGTATTTTTCAACACGAACGATCATTTCATCGTACGATTTACAGCCGACCAAATCAACGCTTAATTGTTGTTTGGCGTACGAGAGAATATGACCATGCGCATCTGTAAATCCTGGATAAACGTCCTTTTTCTGTGCATCTATAAACTCGTCAGCGCGGTACTTGTTCAAAATCTGGCGTTCTGGTCCGACTTCTACAATCTTTCCATCTTTAATCGCAATTGCGTCAAAAATCGGATTTCCATCTTCCATGGTATGAACACGTGCATTGTGAATTACCAAATCGACGGATTCTCCTTTCATACAGGAACTCAACGCAGCTATTAGAACAAGTAGACTCAATAATTTTGACATGACCGATGATTTTAATGGTGGCAACAAAGTTAGGAAAGTATGTGTTATGCCGAAGATTTTATAAACTATCCAAACATTTATCCTTCCAAAATTGCTTAAAAGCATTAATTTTGCACTCAAACGACACAAGTAGATGGAGACACCGAAGACATACGAACCTCAGCAAGCAGAAGAAAAATGGTACCAACACTGGATGAACAAAGGATATTTTCATTCAGTTCCTGACGAAAGAGAAGCGTATACGGTCGTTATTCCACCACCAAATGTGACGGGTGTATTGCACATGGGACACATGTTGAACAACACGATTCAAGACGTTTTGGTGCGACGTGCACGAATGCAAGGAAAGAATGCATGTTGGGTACCTGGAACGGATCACGCGTCTATTGCGACTGAAGCAAAAGTTGTTCAAAAACTACGTGCGGAAGGGATTAAAAAGTCAGATTTAACGAGAGATGAATTCCTAGCGCATGCCTTTGAGTGGAAAGATAAGCACGGAGGAATTATATTAGAACAATTAAAGAAATTAGGCGCATCGTGCGACTGGGATAGAACGAGTTTTACCATGGATCCTGAATATTCGGATTCAGTGATTGATGTGTTCATCGATTTGTACAAGAAAGGGAAGATTTACCGTGGAGTTCGCATGGTAAACTGGGATCCAGAAGCGTTGACAGCTTTGTCGGATGAAGAGGTGTTGCACAAAGAAGTAAATTCTAACTTGTTTCACGTTCGCTATAAAGTAGCCGGGACAGATGATCAATGGTTGACGATTGCAACGACGCGACCAGAAACTATTTTAGGTGATTCAGCGATTTGCGTTCACCCGAACGACGCACGCTATGCAAACTTGAAAGGCAAAGAGGCAATTGTGCCAATTTGTGGACGAACAATTCCAATTATTTTTGACGAGTACGTGGACATGGATTTTGGAACAGGTTGTCTGAAAGTCACTCCGGCACATGATGTCAACGATTACGAACTTGGAAAGAAATACAATTTAGAAACCATTGATATTCTAAACGACAATGGTACACTCAATGCCAATGGATTGCATTACGAAGGAGTTGATCGTTTCGAAGCACGTAAAGCGATAGCAAAGGAATTGCACGACAAAGGATATTTGATCAAAACTGAAGATCACATCAATAAAGTGGGGTATTCTGAACGTACGAATGCGGTAATTGAACCGAAACTTTCCTTGCAATGGTTTGTGGATATGAAAGAATTGTCGGCGCCCGCGTTGGAGAATGTGATGAATGGAAATATTTCCTTTCACCCAGATAAATTCAAGAATACGTACCGTCACTGGATGGAAAACGTAAAGGATTGGTGTATTTCGCGCCAATTATGGTGGGGACATCAGATTCCAGCTTGGTTTTATGGACAAGGCGAAGAAGACTTTGTTGTGGCGAAGACATTGGAAGAGGCGATTGTTGCGGCGACTGAAAAAGCAGGGAAGCAAATCACAGCAGCTGATTTAAAACAAGACGAAGATGTACTCGACACATGGTTTTCCAGTTGGTTGTGGCCGATTTCAGTTTTTAATGGGTTGACAGATCCAGGGAACAAAGAAATCAAGTACTACTATCCAACCAATGATTTGGTAACGGCTCCTGAAATCATGTTTTTCTGGGTGGCACGTATGATTATCGCAGGATACGAATACATGGGTGATATTCCTTTCAAAAACGTGTATTACACAGGGATTGTTCGCGATAAATTGGGACGAAAAATGTCAAAATCGCTGGGGAATTCTCCAGATCCAATTGAATTGATTAACAAATACGGGGCGGACGGTGTACGTGTTGGAATTTTGATTTCATCGCCTGCTGGAAATGACTTGCCTTTCGATAGTTCACAATGTGAGCAGGGAAGAAACTTTACCAATAAAATTTGGAATGCTTTCCGTTTGGTTGATTCTTGGACAGTAAACAACGATTTATATCAACCTGAATCCTCGAAAATGGCGATTCAGTGGTTTGAAGCGAAATTCAATCAGGAATTGGCAAGCATCAACGAATCGTTTGAGAAGTTTAAAATTTCTGAAGCACTCATGTCGACCTACAAACTTGTTTGGGACGATTTCTGTTCGTGGTATTTGGAGATGATCAAACCAGGTTACCAGCATCCAATCGACAGACAGACGTTGGAAACGACGTTAGGCTTTTTTGAGAAATTACTGAAAATTTTACAACCTTTTACACCTTTCGTTGCGGAAGAATTGTGGCATTTAATTCGTGAGCGCAAGGATGGAGACGATATTGTTATCGCGCCATGGCCAGAACTTTCCGAAGTAAATGAAGATATCTTATCGCAGTTTAACAGGGCAGAAGAGGTAATTACGAACATTCGAAACATTCGTAAGAAAAACAACATTGCGACGAAAGTCAAAATGGAATTATTCATTCGCAAGAACAATGATTTGAACACATCGATGGATCCTGTTGTTGTGAAAATGGGGAATCTTTCCATGTTGGAATACACTAGTCAAAAGATTGAGAATTCTAATTCATTTATCGTGGACGGAAATGAATATTTTGTTCCGTTTGGTGATTCCATTGATTTAGATGCTGAAAAAGAGAAACTGACAGAGGAACTGACTTATACGAAAGGCTTTTTGAAATCAGTTCAGAAGAAATTGCAAAACGAGAAGTTTGTTAGTGGAGCTCCAGAGCAAGTTGTAGCCATTGAAAAGAAAAAGGAAGCAGATGCATTGGGAAAAATAGCCCTATTGGAAGAGAAGTTAGCGTCGATGGCTTAAGTCACGGCATCTCGACCAGTTCGATGACCGGTTTATGCACTACCTCGGTCATCGAGCTGACTCTGCTGAGCCCGTCGAAGTATGTCGAGATGCAGAGGTAACAATGACAATGAAGAAAAATTATTAATTTTCATCGAAAAAAAATTGGATGTAATTATAGGAATTCATTGGTGTTTATGAAAAAAAATCTTCTTTCGGCTTTTGTTGTGTTGCAAAGTATCTTTTCAATAGGACAAGAAGTATTACCATTCACGCCTATACAAACTATTGATCCGAACGAAAACTTCAATGACTTAGAGCTTATTGATTCGATTTTCGAAAATAGAAGAATTGTTGGGGTGGGAGAATCAACCCACGGTACTAGCGAGTTCACCACATTCCGCCATAGATTATTTAAGTATTTAGTGGTGAAGAAAGGATTCACAGTCTTTTTTTTAGAAGCCGATGCCAGTGCATGTCAAAGAGTCAATAGATATATCAACGGATTTGAAGACAACGTTAAAGACGCATTACTGGAGATTAAATTATGGCCTTGGCTAACGGAGGAGTTACTAACTTTGGTTGAATGGATGCGTACATACAATGAAACTGCGGAAAAGAAGATTCAGTTCGTTGGTTGTGACATGCAATTAATCCTTGATGATCAACTTGAATTGTCTCGATTATTTTTGGATTCAAATCATGTCGAAGATGTTTTTTCTGAATTGAAATTTCCATACGATGACACTCTATTCGTTAAATCATCCTATGATAAGTGGCATTCTTTAGATAGTATTCGGTTAAATCGAAAGAGAGGAACCGATTCTTTACAGTATAGTTTGATCGATATTTCCATTGAACAGTGGTATCAGTTTAAACTAACAAAGGGGATTAAACATAATTTTAGGGATAGTTGTATGGCCGCAAATATGTTGCACTACCTTCATTTATTTCCCAATTCTAAAGGAATGTATTTTGCACACAACGGGCATGTGGCAAAAGCAATTTATGATTACGAGAATAGGTTCCCTAGAAAAGTGGCAGGATACTATTTAAGTGAATCTTTAGGTTTAGAATATTTGTGCATTGGTCAAACAACTGAAACTGGAACTTTTAATGCGTTAACATATGGAAATCAAGGGTATGAGTTTACCGTGAATACATTGAAAAGACCAAAAAATAATACATTGGAAAAATACTTGAAAGGATTCAATCAGTCAATTTTAATTTGCTCACTGGAGGAATTGAAAAGCAAACATAATTTGAGCTATACTGAAATTGGTGCTTTGTATGGTAAATCTGCTCAGGGATATCAAGTCAAAAGGTATAAATCTTTCATTTCCACCAGATACGATTATTTCATTTTTATTAAAAACACAACTGAATCCGACCTTCTCAAAAAGCCTAATACGGATAAACAAAACGAATAAATTGGAGGTGTTTCACTTCTTCTCAGAACTTCGGATATCAAGGTTACTATGATGCTCAGTTGATGATTTCCTGGACCGTATTCCTTGTCACTGCGTGATAACCATTCTTCGCTTTTTCAAACGTATACATCGCGAAAGCTTTATCTGAAGGATCTTTTGAGTCCATCAAGGTTTGGTAAATTCCTTCAATAAACCATCTTCGACCGATTTTGATTAAGTATTTTTCCATTTCTGGACGTGCTCCTTTGTACCCGTTTCGCACCGCCAATTTGAACCAGTCAGACTTAATTGCGGGATTTGCATCTGCACTAAATTGAAATTGTCGATCCAACTTAGCCAGGGTTTCAGGTGAAACGCCTTCATTCAAACTTCGCACAAACGTTTGCCACTCTTGCGTGATATAATCGCCACGTTTCAGTTGCAGAAACTTACCTTTAAACACATCTTCACCACTGTTGACCCGTTTCGCTAAATCGTCCATGGCTGTCAGTCGGGGAGAGGTAAGTTGAATGGCGTTCTCAGGAATTCCTTGTTGGTAAATCCACTCGTTGACATTGAACGAAATTTTATTAGGTTCCAGTAATTCTTTGTTTAAGTCAGCAACGAAATCTTCTGTTGTGATCGACTTAAACGCGTGGTTATTGAAATAATTCAATAAAAATTGATCGAGTTTTTTCCTTCCCACTTCCTTCTCTAATGTACGCAAGAAATAAGCGCCTTTCACGTACGCAACGTCCGTCATACCATCATCTGGATTTCGGTGCTCCAATCGCAGTTTAAGTTCACTATCTTCTGGGTGGTCGCTGTTTTCAATTTCACTCATTGTCGCCATGAGGTCTTGGTATTCAATAATTGCTAGAATGTCGGCAATCTCTTTGCCTTCAATCTTTTCCATGATTCGGTTTTCGAAATAAACAGTGAACCCTTCGTTCAGCCAAAAATCGTCCCATGTCGCATTGGTTACTAAATTTCCCGACCATGAATGCGCCAACTCGTGCGCAATCACCGAAACCAAACTTTTATCACCAGCCAGCAATGTTGGATTGGCAAATGTCAATCGTGGGTTCTCCATTCCACCAAAAGGAAAAGAGTAAGGAAGCATGATTACGTCGTATTGTTCCCATTGATAGGGTCCGTAGATGTTTTCTGCAATTTCAATCATTTGAGGCAAATCTTCGAACTCGTATGCGCACGCTTCTGCTAATTCGGGTTCTGAATAGATGCCAGAATTATCACTTAGCGAGGTATAGGTCAAATCACCAACAGCAAGTGCGATCAAGTACGAAGGAATACGTTGCTTCATCTTGAAACTGTACTCACCCGTTTCATTTTTCACTGTCGGATTTTCAGCACTCATGATCGCTAACAATTCTACTGGAACCTTCACGTCTGCCGAATAGGTGATCCGATTCATCGGTGTATCCTGCAGTGGAATCCATGTTCTTGCCAAAACCGCTTGACTTTGCGTATAGAGAAATGGGTGTTTTTTCCCTGAAGTCAATTCAGGTGAAAGCCAATCCAACGCCTCCGATTTTTCTGTCGTTTGATAGTAAATATTGATGTATTTGGTGTCCTTGTCAATTGTCACAGTTAGCGGGGAACCTAACAGCTCATCGTACTTTCCAATGACATAATCTGTGGGTTTCTCATCTCCCTTTCCGATGGTTACACGCTTAATTTCTACATCTTTTATGTCAAAAATCGCTTCTGTTGTGGTATGTGCACTCATTTCGTGACGCGCCACGCCATAGATGGTCTTATTTTCAAAGTTCACGTCCAGTTCAAGGTGCAAATGCGTCGTACTAATCTCGTGGTGATTGGAGTACGAGTGATTGTCCTTCACTAGCTCGTCAAGTGCTGATTCGTCACTGGTGTTTTCGTTTTCACCTTGCGAACAAGAAATGAGAAGAAGCTGAGAAATTGACAGGAGAAAAAGGATATATTTCATAGAAACTTAAGATTCAGTTCACAAATCTATAAAACTTTAGTTTTAGAAATAGGATTGATGAAAATATTATATAGCTTTCAACCCATCTTCCATAATTACTGAATCCTAAATGCTCCTGTTACCTTCATTAACACCCCACCACCTTTAGGTCGCACGTCACACACAATTGTCACCCAACTTCCTTTTGGTGCAACGGAGAGATAATCTCTTGCTGATTGCAAATTGTTACCACGTCCTATTCTTGGAGGACCAGAGGCTTTATCGACTTGACAAATCCATTTTTCGATCGTGAATTCGGCATTCAAGGGAATTTCTGGTCCGTATTTAGCGTTAAGAGCTGTATTAAATACGGAAGCATCTGTTCCAGCGACCGAAGCACCCCAGTATAAATCGGGCTTGGGTAAGTTGGCTACTTTGTACTCCATTCGTTTTAAAGTAACCAAATTTCCATCAGCTGTTCTTCCTGAAACGGTCAAAGAGGCAGTTTTTACTCCACTGGATGGGATTACAACATATTTTCCATTGGACTTTCGAATATTGACATTGGTTCCTGTTAAAACCGTTTCTGGAAAACCTGAAGCCGTTGGGTCCACAATATTGTCGTATGAATTGTATAGAATGTTGTATCCTGGAATCTCAATCGATCCTGCTGGTTTCATTACCCGAACGCGTTTTGTCCAGTCCAGCGTTTTTCTTACACCAGCCTTGTTGCGCACAGAAACCGTTCCTTTTAGTTCCATTTCACTGCCAGTCGCTTGCACTTTGACAAATCCTTTTCCGTCTCTGACTTCGGTTATAACTTCTCCGTTGAGTGTCACTTCGGGTTGTTTGTCCGAGTCGTAGGCAGCCATCAATACTTCTACCGTAAATTCTTCATTGGCGTTGACCACTTCAGGGCCGTAGGCGAGAGGAATGATCTTGTTGAAGGAATATTCGCCGCCGCCAATTCTCCCACGGATCAGTGCAACAGCTTTTGCTCGTGCAGAAAGAATGTCCTTTTGCAATGAAGAAAGGGAAGCAATCGCCGCGACGATGGGTGCGTGATCAAATGTTTTACCAATCCAATGTACGTCTTTCACATCGTGAACCGTTGCATATTCTTGTTTGGTCAAAGAAGTGTAGATATCAAGCAATTGCGCTTGATCATCCGGATGAACACTTTTCAGGGCGTTGCTTAACTTTTGAGTAAGGTCTTTTTGATCTGAAAACGTATTGACTACAGGTGCCTTAAACGAGTATCGTTTATCTTGGATGATCTTTCCGTCGTCAGATACGCGTAATTGCGATGAGGCAATAATTTCTGTCAATTCCGTTCTGAAGCTGTTAAAATTTGACCATAATTCCATGCCCTTTCCTGTCGGTTTTTTAATGTCGCCCCCGATCATGATTTGCATTACTTCGTCGTATCGATCTTTCCCTTGAACCTGTTCCAATTTCATACGAACTGGTTTCAAAATTTTCGTAGCGGCATCAAATTTCTCGAGAAGAATTGAGGTAGGGTTTCCAACGGTTGAAATGTCTTCGCCACATTCGTCAAGTAACTGAATTTTTAGGGCATCGATGAAATGGATCCGTTCAGCCGTTATTTTATCGATTTGATTAACTGTTTTTTCTAAGCGTTTTGCTTTTTTCGCTCTTGGGAGATTCGATGTATCTAAGCTTGTCTCTGTAATTTCAGCACTTTTCTCATTTCCACGAAAGAGTTCAGTTAAGTTTGCTTCTTGAATGTTTTCCTCAATTGCAACGAATGCGTCCAGTATTGATTTTGAAACATTTAATGCCAGTAGTGCTGTCAAAACAAGGTACATCATTCCAATCATTTTTTGTCTGGGTGTTTCTTTTCCTCCTGCCATGTCTCTAGTTTTTATGGGTTTCTTAAATGGTAATGCACAAGTGTTGAGGAAGTAACAAAAAGGTGTGATTGCCATCGTGAGTGATTGTAAATCAGGTGATAATGAAAGTCTGTTGTGGATAAAGCCGCGCAAAGAGAATTAAACAAACAGATTCACTTGTTAAATCCTCAAGAAAAAAGTTGCTCAAAATTGAAAATCGGGTACTTTTTTCTAAAATATTGTTAAATTCACGAACTCGAAAATAAATGAATTAGTATGAGCCAAGATATTAGTAATGACATCAACAATGGAGATAGCGCAAACGTTGCTTCTGATACACAGTTATTTGGGCATCCAGTAGGACTTTTTGTATTATTTTTTACAGAGATGTGGGAACGTTTTTCGTATTATGGGATGCGTGCATTACTAGTGCTGTATTTGGTTGAGGAAATTAACTCTGACAATCCAGGATTAGGCTGGAGCTCAGAAGAGGCGGGTGATTTATATGGTTGGTATACTATGTTGGTCTATATTACACCAATATTAGGTGGTATTGTCGCAGATAAATTGCTAGGGTTTAGACGAGCAATCACTTACGGTGCGATTTTAATGTCACTCGGACATTTTGCCTTAGCATTTGAGCCTATGCCAGCTTTTTATTTAGGATTGGCTCTCTTAATTATCGGAAACGGTTTCTTTAAACCAAACATTTCTTCAATCGTTGGTCAACTGTACCCAGAAGGATCAGCGAAAAAGGATTCTGGATACACTATTTTTTATCAAGGGATTAATGTCGGTGCCTTTTTAGGTTCTATTCTTTGTGGTTACTTGGCTGAATCGATTGGCTGGCACTACGGATTTGGTTTAGCAGGAGTCTTTATGGTGATCGGAATGATTCAGTTTCAACTTTCTCAAAAAATGTTCGGTAACATTGGACTTGCGCCAGCAAAAAAGAAGAAACAAGCAACGGGAAATCTTGATGATCACACCGATATCATTGATTCGGTAGAAAGTATTACTAAGAAGGGATTGACAAAAGTCGAAACTCAACGTTTAATTGTTGTAGGAGTTTTAGCATTCTTCTCTATCTTTTTCTGGGCAGCGTTTGAACAAGCAGGAAGTAGTATGAATATTTTTGCGAGTGAATACACCGATCGAAGCTTGTCAGGAGATGGTTTTGGATTTAAAGTGGTGAGTTCGATTATTTCACTTTTACCAGTGGGGATTTTGTTGTGGCTCTTTATAGGAACACTTAGGAAATTAGGAAAGGATTATAGGGCAGCAATGGGCTTTATGGGACTAAGTATCTTAATTTTATTAGGAATAACAGGTTTCATGATTTATGATCAATTTAGAGCTGAAAATGCAGAGGTGCCTGCGACTTGGTTTCAGAGTTTAAATGCACTCTTCATTTTTACCTTAGCGCCATTATTCTCATTTCTATGGGCGAGGTTAGCAAAGACGAAAATGAATCCAAATGGTCCACAAAAATTTGCAATAGGATTAGTTCTTCTGGGATTAGGATTTATTCCAATGATTATTGGCTCATCAAGTATCATATCTGATGGTGCTGCTCCACTGCAAAAAGTGAGCATGATCTTTTTAGTTTTGGCATATTTACTTCATACGATGGGAGAGCTATCGTTATCACCAGTAGGACTTTCTTATGTAAGTAAGTTATCCCCCAAGCGCTTGGTTGGAATCATGTTCGGAATCTGGTTTTTCGCTTCTGCAATGGGGAATAAGATAGCAGGTTCTTTCTCAGGATACATGGAAAAAATTGCTAAGGGATCAACAATGGCTGATTTCTTTGAAATATTAGTTTATATACCAATTGGGGCAGGGATCTTACTATTTATTCTAAGCTTTCCACTAAAAAAATTAATGCACGGAATTAATTAAAACTAAACCAGAAAACTAGATTAAAATGTCAAACCAGAGTAACGATATGTTTAAGTCAACAGTCCTAGGTCACCCATCAGGATTGTTCGTTTTGTTCTTCACCGAAATGTGGGAACGTTTTTCCTATTATGGAATGCGAGCTTTGCTGGTAATGTTTTTGACAGCATCGTTGATGGATAACGGATGGGGTTGGCCCAAAGAGAATGCATATGCATTGTTTGGTTCGTATACAGCATTGGTATATCTCTCTACCATGCTTGGTGGGTATTTTGCTGATAAAGTATGGGGCTACAGAAAAGCGGTTATTGTCGGTGCAGTCTTAATGACTTTAGGGCACGCATCTATGGCGGTAGAGACGACATGGTCGATCTATACAGGGCTTACACTTTTAGTTTTTGGAAGTGGATTTTTTAAGCCGAATATGACCTCAATTATTTCTCACATGTATGTTGATAGACCACAGAAAAAGGATGGTGCTTATACTATATTTTACATGGGGGTAAATGCTGGAGCGTTTCTGGGTATTTTGTTGTGTGGATATCTTGGTGAAAAAGTAGGGTGGAGTATAGGATTTGGTTTGGCCGGAATATTTATGTTCTTTGGAATGCTTCAATTTTGGTTGTCTCAGAATATATTTGGTGATATAGGTAAGAAGCCTAAAAAAGATAGTGTGATAGATTCAGGTGTTCTTGAAATGGATCCAAAATCAGAAGTATTGGACTCAACTTCCAAGAAAAGATCGATTCATCCAGATACTGACAGCGTTCCTTTTACGACTTGGCAAATGGTTCTAATTGGAATTATGGTGACCCTTGGTTTAGTATGGATAATTAATGACCCGGCATCAAAAATATACGATGTGAATATTCTGAATTTTTCAGTTTTTGGGATGTCGGGAACGTTATTTACGATTCTTTTTGCCTTGGCACTGTTTTTATTTCTTTTGATTTATCGTCTTACACAATATGGTGCAGTTACCAGAGACAAAATGCTAGCAGTTTCCTTTTTTGCATTTTTAACCATCTTTTTCTGGGCAATTTTTGAACAAGCTCCAAGTACATTAACAACTTTCGCACGCGATTATACTGATCGCTCATTGGAAGGTAGCGGGATGATGATTTTTAACGTGGTAAATAGCCTGATGACACTTGTTCCTTTGGGAATTATTAGCTGGGTGCTGTTTTTACTGTTTAAGCAAACATTTAAAAAGTATGCATTAGCAAATGTAATATTGGGATTTAGTTTTGTAATAATTTGGTCCGTCGCTATTTGGATGTTGGTGGTTGAATTTCAAAAGGAAACCTCAAGCGTACCTGCATCTTGGTTTGGGGTTCTTAATTCGCTATTTATTATTGCATTAGCTCCGCTGTTTTCTAAATGGTGGGAAAGTAAATACAATCCATCAGCCAACGTGAAATATGGAATGGGATTAGGTTTACTGGGTCTAGGTATGGCATGTGTGGCATACGGTGCTGGTGGAATTGAGCCAGGCGCAACAACTGCAAGTGTTAGTATGTTTTGGTTAGTACTTGTCTACCTGTTTCATACGATGGGAGAGTTATGTACATCACCTGTGGGACTTTCTTACGTAAGTAAATTGGTACCAGGTAAGATGATTGCCATGATGTTTGGAATCTGGTACCTAGCTATTGCGATAGGGATGAAAGTTGCAGGTATTTTCGGGGAATCCTCTGAAAAAATTGCTGAAGAACAAGGAATCAGTACGTTTTTCTGGATACTGACAATTATTCCAATTGTATTAGGGGCACTTTCTATTGTAATGTCGCCGATCATTAAGAAACTAATGCATGGAGTTCGATAAAACGAAATAACTACACTAAAAAAACAGCGCTCAGGTGCTGTTTTTTTGCTTAAAACAAATAGGACATGAAAACGATTACGCTTTTATTTTGCTTGCTAGGAGGAACGCTATGGACGACTGGACAAACTATTGAACAGTTGGACAGTGTAAAGATGAATCAACTTGAGGTAGGTGATTTTGAGTACATCAACATGAGTGTCGAAAACTCCCTTGTCATTGAAGGAAAGGAAAACATTCTAGTGGATTTCAGTTACATGGATGTCCCAAAGAACGTAGATTCAATGGTAGTCGAACTCAGTAGCGAGGATGTTGAAAGTCTAACGGTATTCAGTGAAATGAAACCGTTTTTAATTCAAGGAATTGAAGCATCACGGAAAATAACGATTACAGTTTTTTGCAACGGAAAACCCTTGCAATTTAAATCGAATGGCAATGAATCTGTTTCACTAAGTGTTGAATACAGAGACCGTCCAACGTTTGTTTCCGACACGATTGTATTTGGATTGTTGGCAGTTGTCCTAGCGTTTATCTTCTATACTTCAAGTCTTCAAAATAAGCGTTGGAAGAAGTTTTACATGTTCGTTCCAGCGCTGTTATTGTGTTATTTAATTCCAGCTGTTCTTGATGCACTTGGTCTGATCTCCAAAGAGTACTCTGGATTGTATAACATGGCAAAAGATTACTTGTTGCCAGGAGCCTTAATTTTAATGACCCTAGGAATCGACTTCAAAGGAATTATTAACCTAGGACCAAAGGCACTGATTATGTTTATTACAGCCACGGTTGGAATTATTATTGGAGGTCCTGTCGCGATTTTAATCTATTCATACATTGACCCTGAAGTCGTTGGTGGGATCGGAAATGATTCCGCATGGAGAGGTTTTTCTACGCTGGCTGGAAGTTGGATTGGTGGTGGTGCAAACCAAGCTGCCATGTTGGAGACGTACAAGTACAATCCCGACTTATACGGGAAAATGGTTACCGTTGATATTGTAGTTGCGAACCTATGGATGGCGTTTTTACTATGGGGAGCAGCTCGAACAGAAAAATTTGATCGTTGGTTAAAGGCGGACACTTCTTCAATCGAAGATTTGAAAGAAAGGGTAGGGAAGTACCAAGATTCAATCGCGAAGCAACCCACACTATCGGATTACATGATGATTGCAGGAATTACGTTTGGAATTGTTGCGTTTTCGCATTATTTTGGAGCGTACTTGGCCGAGGTGATGACAGCTTGGTTAGGACCAGAATCGCCCTTTGCGAGTTCTTTTTTCTGGTTGGTGGTAATTGCGACGACAGGAGGTCTTCTCTTATCATTGACCAAATTGCGAAAATATGAAGGTGCTGGAGCCTCAAAAATTGGGACTGTTTTTATTTACATTCTTGTCGCGACGATAGGAATGAAGATGGAACTTCAAAAAGCTGTAGAGGAACCACAGTTAATCTTGGTAGGAATCATTTGGATGTTGGTACATATTCTGATTTTATTCATTGTAGCTAAAATCATCAAAGCACCGTTCTTTTTTGTCGCGGTTGGATCAAAGGCAAATATAGGTGGAGCAGCTTCTGCACCAATTGTTGCAGCAGCATTTCATCCATCTCTTGCTAGTGTAGGTGCAATTTTGGCTGTTCTCGGTTATGCACTCGGTACATATGGTGCAATTTTATGTGCTGAAATGATGCGCTTTGTCGCTCCATAGTTGATTTTTAGAGTTGTTAAAAGTGTGGTATGGATAGATTAATTGGTTAATTATTAGCCTGTTATATTTTATTTTGTTAATTTTACGTCTAATCTTAATGCACTATGACTATGATGAAGTTTATTCTTACGCCATTTATTTTTCTTTTTTTATTCTCAAACTATTCATTCGGACAACATAAGGAGGCTTATGGATATATCTCCGAATTGGACGAGAAGTTTGTTTCAGAACAAAACTATCGACAATTACATGAGGAGCTTCAGGGCACTTTTCAACTCCAATACAACGTCATTGGTATGAAGCCTTTGATTGAAAAATCAATATTAGCGAAAGCATCAAACGAGCGTTTACAAAGTCAGGATGTTTACCTCCAACTATCAGAGAATGTTAAGCTGTTTCTTCCTTCTTATGATGCGATAAATGCGGTTGACTTTGTTCCATTAGAAGCTGAAAAATACGCAGGAACAAGTAATCCGGTGTATGAAAATCAATAATTAGTTGTTGAATCTAAAATCACATTAAAATGAAAAGAATTTTTACAAAGAACTTCTGGCTACTTGCAACAATCCTAACTGTAACTGCTGGAACTACATTTGCACAGGATGACTGTGCTTCTGCGATTAATGTTCCTAACTTGGATGGAACGGGATGCCCAACTGTTGCGCCAAGTAATACGAACGCTTTAGCGGCTGGTGGGTGTGAAGACGGAACCTTCGATACGTGGTTTCAATTTACAGCTCAAGGCGGCACAGCAGATATAACTGTAACAGCTACTTCAAGCGGGTGGAGACCTGAATACTTGGTCATTAGTTCGAGCGATAATACGTGTGGAGGAGCACTCTTTTTAGAGGATTGTTTTGATCAAAATGGAAATTACACAGTTATTTCTGGTACAAGTACTGGTTTGATTCCTGGAGATACTTATTGGATTGTCGTTTCATCAGATGGAAATAGTACAGCAGGGACAATTACCGTTTGTGTAGATAATCCACTGGTAGTTGTAAACTGTGTGGACAATGAAGAATGCGTGGACGCGGAAGTTATCCCTCTCAATGCAGTTGGTGGAGCTGCGGCATGCGTTACCGATTGTAACAACGGTGCTACACCTGGACTGGACTTTACAGGAAGTGGTTGTGAAGATCAGTTGAATCCTGCAGTTTGGTACCAATTTACGACAGGAGCAACTGCAGCGACGATTGATATTAGTATGATTAGTGGCGATTTGAGCAATCCTGAATTCACACTGTTTACAGGTGTTTCTTGTGTTGGTCCATGGACAATTGTTAATTGTACAGAAGGAGCAGGCGGCACGGCTACAGCAAATGCTTTACCTATCGCTGCAAATACTTCGTATACCATTGTTGTATCTGATGCAACTGGTGATGAAGGCGATTTTGACTTGTGTATTACACAAAATCCAGACAATAGTGCATGTAACACGAATAATTCATTGACTGTAACGGCAACTTCTTTAGGTTCTCCGCTTGCTGGACCCTACGAACCGGGTGAAGATGTAACATTTTGTTACACGGTAACAGATTGGCAACAATTCAATTGTAATTATATTGGAGCCTTTGTTCCTACCTTTGGAGATTGCTGGGATGCTTCTTCTTTTAATGCCCAAGGTATGCCTGTGAATGTTACAACACCATTGAATGTTAATGGAGTTATTCAGCCATGCCCGCCAGGACCGCCTTGCCAATGGAATGCATGTTCTGGAACCGCATCAGGAACTTGGAACTGGTTTCCTGCTGGTAGTGCAGTTTATAATGTGAATGGTTATTACCCAGCTGGTACAGCAATGCCGGCAGGTTGGTACTTTTTATCATCCTATGATCCGTTGACTGGAAACTGTGCACCAGACCCTGTTGATCCTGATAACGCTTATGGCGATGGAAATTTCCCAGCGTGTGCTACAAATACATTTGACTATACAGTTTGTTTTACTTTAACTGTAGGAGATTTTTCATTTTGTACTGCGGGTAATACGGATTGTAGTGTGTCGATGAAAACATTTGCCGATGGAGAGTTTGGAGCTTGGAATAATGTTGGGTGCACAGCAGATGGAGCAAACACGGTGCCTAATGCAATGACTTGTTCTTCTCCACTTCCTGCAGAATTAGAGGGGTTTGAAGGAAGTTATAAAAACGGCGTAGTAAACCTTAGTTGGAATACTGCTTCTGAGGATAACACCTCACATTTTGTGGTAAGTCACATGGCTTCTAGCACGGACTTGAAACCTATTGGTAGCGTTGAAGCTGCGGGTGATTCACAAGATGAGTTGAATTATCGATTTGTGCATGATAGACCACATCCAGGAGTGAATTATTACAACCTGAAAACGTATGACAGGGATGGGAAGTTTAAAAATCATGGCTATATAGCGGTGAGCGCAGATTTCGGTTACGCGTTCTACGATGGAACAAACAAGCAAATTGTACTTGCTTATGATTCTGAAGTTGAGATTTATTCGATGGACGGTAAGTTGGTTAAATCTTCAAATGGAACAACCAAAATTGATTTTGATTTTCAAGGAATATTTTTAATTCGTGATTTGACCACTGGTATTTTACAACGTGTAAGTACGTTCTAAACACTCTTGAATTTGATTCAAACGAAAGCACCTCATTTATAAAATGCAGGTGCTTTTTTTTATGGAGATTTTTTCCAGACTTGATCGGATACCTCTAAATAAGCAGGAAGTGCTGCTGAACCGTACCAAGGAACAATTTGAGCATTTAGAATACCTTCCTGTATGGCGGCATCGTTTTTAAGCAATTCAAGCACTTCTTCCTCATTCTCAGCGTCAATAATAAACAGTCCACGCATTTGAGCATCGTTTTTTCCAAATGGTCCAGCTACAATTAACTTCTTTTCGTCTACCAGTAAGTTTATATTGTTCATATGACTTCTAAAACAACTATCGCGGAATTCGGGTGTTGTTGTAGTATTGTCCCCCGTGGATAACAGAACGAAGAAATAACTCTTCATGCCATAATCATCGGCATTGTACAATTTTGCTAATGAATCGTTATAATTAGGATTATCAGGCTGCGAAAAAACAGTTGAGTAAAATCCAATTAGAAAAATGGAAAGTATATGTTTCATTTTTTATAGATTAGAAATCTAATGTACGATTTTTTAAAAAATATTTACACCTAATTTTAGTTCCAAATGAAGTGTCAATATGTCGCCCATCGTTTTGAGTGATAGAAAGCGGTCATCATTGTGGTAATCGGCAAGTTCTTTTCCCAACAAGGAAATGTGTTCTTTCGATGAGACAGTATCTCTTTTCATTCTTCGAAGGAGACTTTTTGTTCGCTGTTTTGCAGCTAAAAACCGTTTCCGCATAGCAACACGTTCTTGCTTCATGTATTGTTCGGCAACTTCTGTAGACATAAGTTCCTGAGCCAGTGCCACAAGTTCGATGTTGTCTTTGTAGTATTGGGGCAGATAGATATTTTTTCTACCTTCAAAACTTTGCTGATCAAAATCCATTGCCCGAAGTCGGTATTGAATATTGTCGAAATCTTGGGTAATCTCAACCACAAAGTTATAGGCACGCATATCGCCGAGCAATCGTGTAAAGCACCGTTCGTTGAATTTCACAAACTCCTTTGCAAAACGCAAACGATTCTCAATTTTAATTTTTTTATTTTTCTTAATAAATTCGTCGCATGGAATGCCGACGATATGATCTTCAATCAAAGTCATCTCATTCACAAAATACGATACTTTATCGGGGGAAAATATTTCTTCTAACTCGAGACCATAAATCCTAGAAGCATCTGCCTTCTTTACGTAAAAATAATCGTGATTATCATTGATCTCATTGATTATCTTAATGCGAAATGGTCTGGAATTCCCAAAAGAACAAAAATCAATACTCTCTACGCGCAGATAGGGAATAACATCACCATCGGCCACAAGCATTTGGTAAATTTTTATGAGCTCACCGTGAAAAAATTCATTGTCACTTTCGTTATATATTGCCCCAAACCAAAGGGTTTCATTTCCATTTCGATCGGTTAAAGGAATCAAATCCTGAAAACGAAGTAAATCATCGTATGAGATAGGTAATTTAGTAAGACGAGAATAGAGACGTAAATGTTCTCGCAACGGCGCTTTTATTCTGTAGGTAGGTTTTTTGTATTCAATATCAATAAAATCCATAGGTCTTAAAGATACGAAAAAATGGATGGTCTGAACTAAAAAGGGCGACCACCGGCCGCCCTTCTCATGAATTATTGGTTGAATTATTCAACAATTAGTCGTTTAATCATTACCTCATTGTTTACTGTTAATTGAACAAGGTAAACTCCTGCATCCAGTTCTGCTGTATTCAACATTACAGTAGAAGAACCGTTCATTGAACCATAATTTTTGTTTGCAACTTCCTTTCCAGCAGCATCTGTCACTTTCAGGTCAACATTAGATTCTTTTGTCAAATTGATAGCAATTGTTGCTTCTGTAGAAGCTGGATTTGGATAGATTGCGAATACTGCATCCACTTGCTCTAAATCAGATTCAACGATGTCTGCTGTAGATCCATCAACGTAACCGTTAGCTACGGCATCTGCAATTGTTTCTTTTCCAGCGTTATCAATTGTTCCATTTGGTGCAATCAACAATCCAATAATGTGTATGTTATCTTCATTCCATCCTGCTGGCAGAACAAAACTGAAATTAACCACGTGCACTTCTCCACTTGCGACTGTGGCAGGGAAACTTGAAGTCAATCCACCGAAAGATGGTTGTATTTCTCTTGCAACATGATCATAAACCATTTGTGCAGCAGGTACTGGATTGGCTAATAATTCATAGCCTCCCATAACTCCATTTCCACCTCCAGCGTAGGCATTTGATTGTGCATAACCAGTTGTTCCAGTTACACCATCTTCAGTCAATACACATGCAATTTTATAGTTGTTGTTTGCTGCTGCTTGAAAATCAACAGATATTGACACGTCCAGTGTACGTGTTCCTGAATCCCAGTTTGCTCCATTCTCTATAAATGCAGTTGGTGGTGTCTGTAATCTTGTCAAGAAATCTGCATTCATTGCGGAAGGGTCTACAGCAATTCCTCTATCTACTACAGCACTAGGATAGCCAGAAATCATTGTCCCCATACCAGTATCATATTCAGCTACAACCATTGGGTCACCATTATGAACAGCAATTCCTGCCCAATATGGACCGTATTCTTGTTCAAATAAATCCATATAAACTGCACCACGTGGGCACCATTGACACCAAGTTCCAGTTCCTTCTTCTCCAACTACCATTTTTCCAGTAGCAGGTACAATTGGGTTTACAGTAATTGATTTTGAATCATCACTCGGATCAGCATCGGGACCAGCACCGTTCACATTTGAAACAGTTACAGTGAGTGTGTTACTTCCTGCTGCAACCAATGTAGATGTTGCAAAAGTGTGCTCGTATGTATCAAGAGATGCGAGTGAAATTGGACCAACACTTTCATTTATTTGGTTCCCGTCATAGTCATATGTGATATCAAATGAAGTAATAGGATCAGTTCCTAAATTTCTTACTGTAGCAGTGACATCGGAAGATAATCCAGCAATACCTCCCAGTTGTTCTACAAATGTAACCCCACCATTTACTGGTGGTAATGTTGCAGGTACAGCTGCATAACTTACATCGTCAACATAGAAACCCGAGACACCGTTTCCTCCTTCAGCAGTTGGGTTTACAGGATACAAATCTAGTATTCCTATCTGACCAGTTGGATTTGAGAAAGATCCTTGCGAAACGTTATTGATAAATAGCTCCCAAACATTTGAGGTCAAATCCATATCTATACGAAGGTTGAACCATTGTGCATTTGGGTAATTTGCATTGATGTATGGTGTTCCTTGATTTGACAATTTCATTGTTCCATCTTGAAGCATGTAACAATCTAACGCCCAGATCTGACCAGCAACAAGTGTTCCTTGTAGATTAAAGTACGCTCCTTTGTTTGTTTCAACATAGAAATTTGCTTCGAAAGAAAAGTTTCCAGAATTGTAAATTTGATCAAAAGGAAGCACGACATCTTGTGGTCCGCCATTGCCAGCTACAGAAGAAAAATAGATGGAATTTGAGCCGCTTGAAGCATTCGCAGTGGTAATCGTAACATCTTCAGCGCCTCCTTCTTGTCCTGCCGTCCAAGTCGTCCAATCAGCTGATGAAACACCTAAATAGGTTCCTGGCGTGTACGATTCGAAATCGTCAGAGAATGATTGAGAGAAACTGGAAGCAGAAAGCAATAGACCAATTCCTAAGAGTAAATGTTTTTTCATGAGTTGTGTTTTTTAGTTGAAAATTCAATTAGCTGAATCTACAACTACTAATTGATAAATAAGCGATTATGAGTTAATATTTAATTCTATTCTTGTATTCCAAAGTGATTTATTGGGCTTGTTTAACTGTTTCCCCAGTATTTTATTGTTTCTATAACACCAATTAAGTTGTTTAGACTTTCCGAATCTGGTAAAGCATAAGTTCTTCATCGTCATTTGGAACATTGATCATCGAGACGAATTTAAAGCCTAGCTTCATGAGTAATCTTTGTGAAACAACATTATCAGGAAGCGTAATCGCATTGAGCGTTTTTAAATTGAATTCATTCAACCCTGCTTCTTTGATTCGATTTGCAGTTTCATATCCATACCCTTGACCTTCGTATTCTGGCAAAAAAGCAAATCCCAGATCTACACCTTCTAAGCCTTCTCTATCATACAAACCACACGTGCCAATTTTTTCACCGTCAGCTTTTCGGATGGCAGTGTAATTAGAAAAACCTAATTTTTTGAGCTGTGATTGAATTTTATTTTCAATGTACCATGCCGCAGCCTCCACTGAGTGCACATTTCTATCTCCTATGAACTTAATCCATTTTGGTGTGTGCATTAGGTTGTAAATGAATTCTGCATCCTCACTGTTCGTGGGTCGCAGAAATAGCCGCTCGGTTTCAAAAGTTTTGTAAATGGGAGGTGTTGTTGCGGACATAAAAAAAAAGCAGTCCGTCCAATTTAGATGGACGGACTGTCAGGTATTATTTTTGAATACTTATAGTTTGACTTTCAAGTTTCGTTGATCCGTCCATAAGGTTGATAATGTACATACCATTTTCTAATCCTAGTGTACTTAACTTAACCATTGTACCAGAAATTTTAATTTGACGTAGTACTTCCTTTCCATTCAGATCAAATACACGTAATTCCAGTTCGTCAGATTCGCTTAGTGCTGAACTTGGCAGTTCAATTGTTAATTCGCTTGACGCTGGAATTGGGTAGATGTTCATGTTTCCTTTGCTTTGTTCAGCAATCGTTTCAACGGATGCACTTGGATCTACAACGTTGATTGTACCCACCATTCCTCCACCAAAATGTGCATCACAACGGTAGCCGTAACTACCGACAGTAGTGAACTTGTGGCTAAAAACCCAACCAGCTCCAAGTGCATTCCCAAATGATTCAGGATTTGAAGGGAAAGTTGCAGTGGTACCATTTACATTGTGGGTTCCGCCAGTATTTGTCCAACGAACAGTATCTCCTAAGTCAATCGTAATATTTGCTGGACTAAAACTCGAGCCGCTCGTAGCGACATCGTGAGTCACCTGTGCGTTGATTAGACCTGCAGTAAAGAATACGGCAAGCGCAGCAACTAAAATTTTCGTAGTGTTTGTTTTCATAAGTAGTTGTTTTAAAATGAGTACTAAATATACAATTAAAAAATTAGACCTTTTTGTCTATAGTCTTTTGACGATGGGTATCACTTTTTGGTTGGGTGAACTCAAGAAAGAAGTTACACAATTGAGTTTCCATTGCTATCCGTTGTCAAAACCTCACTCATATAGTCAAAAAATGGACGTATATTTTTGAAGGTTTCGTTGACCAATTCTGCAAAATTGTCACTCAAAACTTCTTTATCCGAGAAATTTTTGGTCACAATGAATTGTTTGAATCTCAACAAATCAATATTGGGGTGTTCCTTGTCAAATCCTTTTGGAGCGCTTTTCAACTGTTCGCCTTCTAGTTTCCCAAACGTTTTAACGAAATTCTTATCGGCTAAAATGGTTCTTAGTTCATCTGCATCGACGGCAATTTCTTCGCGAATACGTTGTAAGTCTTCCTTGTTTGGTGCCCAGAAACCCGCGGCAATAAAAGAATTGTTGTTTGGAGCAAGTTGGAAATAGTAGCCACCTCTTAGTTTTTTGGTGGCACGTGAAAAACCTCCAGCCCAATGTGTTTTGTACGGTGATTTGTCCGATGAAAAACGAACATCGCGATAGATTCGATAGAGGCTTTTTTTTCCGTTGAGCGTTTCTATGGTGTCGTGCTGATTGAGCTTGGCTAGCAACTCGTCTGCAAAAGAAATGATATTTTCGTGCTGCTTTAGATAGTTGGCTTTATTCTTTGTGAACCAGTCGCGGTTGTTGTTCTTTGCTAATTCCTTTAAGAATGAAAAATTTTCTTGTGTAATCGCCATAATTATTTGCTTATAAGAATGAAGCTGTGATTCACTTCATCAAAATGATTGTAGATCAATATTTTATTGATGTTATTTCTGTCCATTTCTCGTTTTAGAATACTCTCGAAAAATCCAGATTCACCTTTAAGCAGCTGAGCGCAGATCCAAACAGCAAAAGCGGTACAGGTGCGGTATTCTCCTACGAGGTGTTTAAAAACAAGGGTATTGGCACGGGGGAATAAGTCATCGGCAACGTGAGTGTACCACTTGTTGTGATCTACATCGCCATTCATTCCAAGCATGATTGTGTCGATATCGCTTCTGTTGAACGAATTTCGCTTCAAAAGATCATCAATGCATACTTCTATATCAGACTCTTTAGGGTAGGTGAGTTGCGCTACGTCGTGAATTTGAGCATAATAGTCTACAGCATTTTTCTCCACGATGAACATATTGGAGCCTTCGCCGCAAACAGAACCTGAAGTCAATGAATCAATTAAATCAAAATTTCCAACTGCCACTTCTTTGTAGTGGTCAGCCAGAAAATCGATGTTGTAATTATAATTGGAAATTTCCTCAATTCCACCAATCAGTAGTTTTTCTGCGTTTCCTTCTTCAAATAAGAGTAAGGCGTCCAGCAGTGTGTTTTCAAAGGCGTGACCTCCGTTAGTGTATGTTGTGTTGTATCCACGATTCTGATCCATGAGTGCTAATTGACCTGCAATGGCATTTGGTGTACTTTGCACAAAATTCGTTGGCGTTAACATTCCTTCGTCGTATTCCACAATTTGATTCAAAAAGTCAATGCAGTTTTCCAGTCCACCATTTGCCGTTCCCATCAATATTCCATCGATGTTTGCATTGTTTTTAATCAACGGCAATCCTGTACCAACCCCCATACGCACCGCTCTTCCCATTCTTCGAAGTAATCCTCGTGGAATTAAGTCCATGTAATCTGGTTCCTCCACATTGAAAATGATGCCTTCATGCTCTACAAGTTCTCCTTTCAGAAATTCATCGCTGTACGTTTTTTGGGGTGATATGGATTTTAAATCAGTGATATACATCGTTAGACTTTTGAAAATATTAGTGATGTACAATTTCCTCCAAAACCAAAGGAATTACTCATGAAGTGATTGATGTTTACTCCCGATGTATATTCCAATACTTGAGAAATTCCATATGTATCAAGTGGAGATGTACAACGAAGGCTTGGATACAATTCACCATTATTCATTGCCATGATACTGTAAATCGATTCAATCGCTCCAGAGGCGGCCAAGGTATGTCCCGTATATGATTTTGTGGAATTGAACGGCGGTATTTTCCCGAAAATTTCATGAAATGCAAACAATTCAGTTTCGTCGTTATTCACGGTTCCTGTTCCATGAGCATTGATGTAGTCAATTTCAACTGGGTTCATGTCGCAGACATCAAGTGCACGCTGCATGGCGAATCGTGGACCAAATGCTTCATCCGATGTCGTTGACGGGTGAAAAGCATCGTTTGCATTTCCGTAGCCTGTGACTTCTGCCAATCGTACTTTGTTCGCACAAACGCTTTCCGCTTCAAGGACTAAGTATCCTGCACCTTCACCCAATGTAAGTCCATCCCGTTCCTTATCAAAGGGTTTGCAGGGATGCGGTGAGAGAATCATCAGTGAATTAAATCCGTTGACAGCAAATTTTGCCATGGCGTCTGAACCACCAACAATCACCCGTTTTAGTCGACCAGATTTAATCAACCGGGCACCGAGCATTACTGCATTTGCAGAAGAGGAGCAAGCAGTATTAATGGTCGATGAAAATCCACCAATTTCAAATTTTTTGATGAGGCGCAATGTATGCTCACCTAATCCATATGATCTTACATATTCTGACGGTTCTGCTTTTAAGTTGGCATCTGTGTACAATTCATCGGTATGACACATTCCTCCGACCGTCGTTGAAGAAATAATCCCAGTCGATATGGACTGAAGTTCATTTGAAGTGAGTTGAGCTTGTTGAATAGCCTCATCCACTGCTAGATAAGCAAGTAATGCCGTTCGACTGACACCTTTTTCATGGGCACAGTTGGTACGTCGAATAAGTTCTTCGTTGCTTAAATCAACCTCTCCAAATGGCAAGATTGATGTGTACTTTGACGAGAAATGTTTAGCCTGGCCAATGCCACTTTCTCCCTTTCTGAGTTGTGCAACATTGCTTTCCACATCAATTCCTAATGCAGAAACAACTCCGGTTCCAGTGACAAATACTTTCTCCATGAGAAGAATTTATTTTCTATTCGCTAGAATGTAATCTACAATTGTATTTACATCAACTAAAATGGTTCTTCCTTCAGTTGGGTTGTTGATTTTTACACCATACTCTCTATCTAGAAGCACAATCAATTCAACAGAATCAATTGAATCCAATCCAAGATCAGGACCGAACAGTGGGGTATCATTATTTATTTCTTCTGGCTTGATGTCCAAAAGATTAAGATATTCTACAATATGCTTTTTTAATTCTAATGTTAACTCTTCTCTAGATTGACTCATTTAAATGTAATTTTGAATTTTTAATTTACTGTATATCAAAATTTGACACGCTAATATAAAAAATATTAGGAACAAAATTGTCGGGGATAATAAATACCAATCACCACCTTTCAAAAATAGCGTGTAATAGCCTTCTAAACACCAATGCAGGGGAGAAATATTTCCGATGGTTTGCATATAAGATGGCATCACAAAAGTTGGCACCCAAATTCCTCCAATGGCAGCGAGAATGATAATTGTTATTGCACCAAATCCATTGGCTTGTTCAACCGTTTTCGCAAAGGTGCCTACTAACATGGCAAAGCTAATCGCAGCAAAGGCAGAGAGAGCAGAAATGAGAATTAATCCCAAAATGTTTGAAGGCAGTTCTAGAGAAGGTAAACCAATGGTCGGGAAAACGAATTTCCCAAGTGCAAAAATTACGGTCAACTGAAGTAATGCGACAAATAAATACGTGAACATTTTGCTAAGGAGCACCAAAGAAAAACTTGAAGGAATGGTTTGAAGACGGACAAAACTTCCGCTTAATCGTTCCTTCACGATGTTTCCTCCTAATGAAATCACCATAAAGAACATCGCGAAAATAGACCATGCAGGAACGTTATGTTGTGTGGAGGTTGGAATCACATCTCCAGAAGAGGAGTTCGCAGAAATTTGTTCAATGGTCGTTTGATTGTCAAAGAATTTACTTTCCATGCTCTTTGGGATTTCATCAAATCCCATTTCAACATACAACTGCTCAATCATTAATCGATTTTCCAGAACACTTAGAAAGGAACGAATGGAGTGACTTACCGACATTCTAAAATTGTCTTGAAGGATTGGATCGTAGTAGAGTGCTATTGGAATTGTGCCGATTGATTTTTGCTCCGTGACTTCGATAATGTCGAATTCACTCAACATTTCCGAACTGATACTCTTGGCTTTTGCTGTCAAGCTTTCAGTAAACGTGGTGGGGATAACAAGGGCCAACAATTGATTGTCGCTCAATAGCGTTTTTTCAATTTCAGGTTTCGTCAATTCGTTTTTGGAAGTGATTTTATATGTCCCAGAGTGTGCTAAAATGGCTACTAAACTATCACCTAGAGCTCCTTTATCTTTATTAACAACGATTAGTTCTATGTTGTTGTCATTGACCAATTTAAATGTGCTGTTTTGAACAATCGTTATAATAAAAACAAGCAGAATTGGCATCATGAACATGAGAAGCAGTCCTACTTTATCATTGATAAGTAAGAGAAGTTCTTTGTATATACTGGCTCCTAGTTTTCTCATTAATCGCGGTATTCGCTACCTGTTAATTGTAAAAATAATGCTTGTAAATTGTTTGCATGGTGTTGCTTGATGACTTCCTTTATTTCACCTTGAACGATGAGTTCTCCCTGATCGATTAAAACGATGGTGTTGCAGAAATCTTCTGCTTCGTTCATATGGTGTGAAGTGTAAACTACGGTTGTACCATTTGAATTTAACTCCTCCAAATATGCCATGATTGCATTTTTACTTTGGACATCTACACCCACTGTAGGTTCGTCCAAGAATAGAATGGCTGGATTGTTAATGATCCCAATCGCTAAGTTCACTCTGCGTTTCATTCCACCCGAAAAGGTGTGTATTTTTTTGTGAGTCACGTGACTTAAGCCCAGTACATTCATTAGATGAGTTATACGCTCTTTCAGTTGTGTTTTTGGAATGCTGTACAAAGTTCCAAAATACATTAGGTTTTGATAGGGGGTAAGCTCTGGGTAAAATGAAAAATCTTGGGGAACATATCCTATCGAGTGAAGAAAAGTGATGTTGTCCACCTGTTCATTGTCATGCTTGTACTCAACGCTACCACTGGTTTGAGGTATAATCCGACACAAAATTGACATGAGTGTCGTCTTTCCAGCTCCATTTGGACCAAAGATGCCAAGTTTATCTCCTTGTTTTATTGAAAAAGTGATGTCATTTAAACTAAAACTTGTTGCCTTAGGATATTTTTTGGATACGTTGTATAGTTCAATGACATTGGTCATTAGCGTTTAGCGTAATTTTAATTTAGATAGATCCAATAGCGCTTTCTTTTCAGCCTCTGCAATTTCGATCATAATATCTGCAGCGTGGTCAAAATCTTTCTGTGCAGTAATACGACCCTTGTAGATTCCCGCCATTTGCAATGCGCTATCTCTCCAAAGATCTCCAGCTTTTGTGAATTGCTCTGAAATCCCCATCAGTTTATCATTGCCTAATCGTTCGCTCGCTTCTTCAAGGAATGCCGCATAGATAAATCGAAATCCTCCGCCTCCAGTGCCAATTTCTTCTTGCATGCGCACAATTTGACCTAAAAATAAGCCTGCTTGACGCTCACCAACTTGGTCACGCCATTTACGCACTTTCTTTGCTGTGTGCTTAATTCCACGAATACCTGTTACATTTGAGGGTATGTAGAGCATATCTCTCACGTTGTGCTTGATTCCACGGATAATTCCAGCATTGATCATTTCATTAGTGACAATCGGAGCTTCTTTTGGAAAGTAAATATGTCCTTTTGGAGCAAGTGCACCTTTGGCAAAACGTACTTTTTCTAACTCTGCTCTTGTCAGCGAAGTTGTCGTTTCCATCACAGGATCGCTCACTAAAAAGTTATCGCCATCACGACCGAATACAATTAGGTTGTGGGCATTAAAGTGAAAGCGGTATTCCTTTGGAAAATAGGGGAGGTGAAAGACTCCAACTTGACATCCTACTGTTCTTCCAGCATCGAGTTGTTTGTCTAAGAAATCTTCTGCAGCCTGTTTATTTGAGAATTTTTTACGTTCTACTTTAACGTTCAACGTTTTACACGTACGTTTAAAAATTGACCCAGGCATGGAGCGAAATGAAATTGCAGGTCCACCGTTGACCTTAAGGAATGGAATATGAATGTAAAACAGACCTGAACCCATGCCAAATGCCAATGGTTCATTCATGAATTCCAATCCCTGTTGTCTTAAAAGACTAACTGTGACACCATTTTCGCAATGTGCCGTTTGTATGTGTTTGTATTCGCTCACGATGGATTGAAGTTCTTTAATTCGTTGATAGAGATGTCGAACGCGTCGGCATATTTTTGAAGCTTTTTGTCAGATAATTTCGCGAAAACTTGTGGCTTCATATGTCTTTTAATTTGCCACCTGAAGAAACCTGTGTATCCAGCTAGTACAGGCATGTCCATAAGTCGTAATTCTAGATAGTAACCGATGGGACTAATTTTGCCATCCAAACAATCCTTTTTCGCCTCTTCTGTTCTTCGGTTGATTTCGTCCCAGGCATTGTCCAAAGCGACGGTTTTTGTCTCCCAGCCAGTGCTCAGTTCAGTTTCGTATTTACCATCTTCATTTTTGACATAGACCACTTCGCGTGTGAAGTTTTCTAAAGAACTTTTGTCTTGTGGAAGATGTTCTTTCTTCATTTTAACAAACTGTTAGTAGACTGAAAACATATGAAAAACGGGCACTTTCTGGAACCGCGAGTAGAATTTTATCGCCTACTTTTAGTTTACCGCTGTGAAATAATTCATCCACCATTAAAAAGATAGAAGCAGATCCTACATTCCCCATAGATTCTAGATTGGAGAACCAACGCTCTTTGGGAATATGCATGTCCAATTCATCCAATGTCTCGGCAATTTTACTCTCAAAAAAGTAACTCGACATATGAGGCAGGAAGTATGTGATATCATCAGCACTTAGTCCTTTGTTTTTTATGGCACCTTCAAGTTTGGTAAACCCTAGTTTGACAATATTTTCTCCCAGTAATCGAGTATCTTGTTTAATTGCCATGATCGATTGTTCCTGAAGTTCATTTTGCTTGTAGTCTTTGAAGCTCTTCATTGTTCCATCAGCCAGTTTCTCATTGCCCATGTACATGCAGGTTTCTGCCTCATTAGCAAAAGAATAAGCTTCAATCCAATCAATTTTTAACGAAATACCATTTGAGTTTTTCTCGCTTTCCAATAAAAAGCTAGCAGCACCATCGGATAGCATCCAACGCAGAAAGTCTTTTTCAAATGCGATGTAAGGGTTTTCCTCCAATTCGCTCATTTTCTTAACTTCCAGCTCGAATTGATCTGCATGTAAAGATCGAGAAAGTCGTTCTGAAGCACAACAAACCGCCTTTTTAGCATCACCAACTTTTAGAGAAAGATAGGCGTATTTAAAGCCATGCATTCCTGAACAGCAATTTCCAGAAGGAGAAATAACCTCAATGGCGTTTGATTCGGGTAATTCACCGTGAACCATAACACCATGTGATGGCATGATTTGATCTGGTACAGAAGTTCCACAGGTCAGCAAGTCAATTTCTTTCAACTTAGCCGGATCATTCCCCATAAGATTGCGAATAGAATTTGCGGCAATTTGGGCATTCGTATGGGTTGGGTTTCCTTCATTATCTAAAGCATAATAACGTTGTTTAATTCCATTATTACGCAGTACAATTCGTCTTGATTTAGAAGCACGCTCACCTATTTGACCTAAATACTGTTCCATCTCATCATTCGAAATGGGCTCATTCGGCAAATAATTCGCTGTTTTTGTAATGTAAACTTCTGACATCCTCTGATTTAAAATTTTGGTGGTGCAAAATTACTTTTTTTTCTCTTAATTAACTAGGTTAATATTGAAAGAAATAATGTTAAAGTCAATATCTAGTTGGGTTTTTTCTCAATTAACACTCTCGAGGCAACAATCGTGCTTTGGAATGAAAAGTCGCTTTGCCTATTTAATTCCCAGATATGTGTAATATAGCTTCTTCTTTTTTATTGATTTCTGTGTAAAAGGTCGAATTAAAATAGTGTAAATCAGAACAACGAAAGGAGAAACAACGAAAAGCGCGACAACCAAGTAGTACTTAAAAAAGCTCACCCAAAAGCTACGTTTTTTACCACGAGCTTCTTTCTTTAGAATTAAACTGGCCCAGATTGAAAATATTTTTTTTGCGCGACCTTCGATGAAGAGAATATTTGTATTGATGTTTAAGCCTCCTGCGTTCACAAGCTCATGCTGATAGTTGTCCAATTGACTGTTGGATATACAGGTTTTCAACAATTCACCATAGCTTTCGGCTCCTTTGATGTCTTCTTCACTCACTCCTGGCATTGGTAGAATTCCCCATTTGCGTTCCTTTTTCCCTGTCAACATCCAGTGCAAAATACTTCCTGCACTGAGTAAATTGGAGGATTTATCTATCAGCGGTAAATTTCCTGCCATTTTTCCTCCTGCTTGTTTAACAAGATTGACAACACTTTCATGCGCGTTTAGCCACATATTTCTTGATCCAATAATTGTTACGACAGGTGTATTCTTCATCCGTTGTTGAAATTCCGGCAGTTTCAACAATGAAGTTGTTGGAATGGAAGGTGATAAAAACCAAGGTTGGTATCCAATTACGATCAAATCATACTCTTCGTGTTTGAATGTTATTGGTGAAAGTTCAGTTGGAATTTCTTTTACGCATTCAGGCATCACATCAAAAAATGTTGCAATCTTCCATGGGAAGTCATATTTCTTCTTGGTCTGAATTTTAATCCGATCGACATCAAAATCCGAGAATGGAGCGATGAAATTTTCGATGATTTCATCCAGCTGGCCAGATTGTGAATAGTTAATGGCTAGAATTTTTTTCATGCGAAATGAGTAGTTATTTGAAATCTTTAGGTGAGATAACGGTTGATTTTTCAGCGTAGGCTTTGATTACTTTCTTCACCGTAAAATCCAATGATGAATATGTGTTTAATAGAATCCTCTTATCTTCTTCCATATTCGAATCATACTTAAGTAACTTCGGGCTTTTCTCCTGAATCGCAAGTCGCAAAAATCGGAATTCTCCATTTTTAGGTTCACTGGCAATTGCCTTTTCGAGAAGTTCCTTTCCTTCTCTAAACGCACGAAGTTTTGCGCCAGGTGTAGCTTGAAATTGCGAGTTTTTCATGATTAGAACACCTAAATAGGCATTTTTGAGCGATGACGGTTCAAATTTGTTTAGGCGAGCAATTTCCCTATCTAAAACTGACTTTTCATCCGATTTAAAAGCAGAATAAAAATCCAATTTATTAATGGGAGCACTAGCCATTAAATTAACCGATACCAATAACGCTGAAAATAACTTGACCATATAGCTGTTAACTTTACTACAAACTTACAATGATTTTGCCAAAAAGTTGTAATTACAGTTTCTCAGCATGAATATTTCGGGATAAATCAGTAGAATTCTACTAATTTTGCAGTCCAAATGAGACATTGTTCTATGCTTTCTGAAATAAACGGATGTATTGTAGTGCCCACGTACAACAACGAAAAAACGGTTGAAGATGTATTGAACCGTATACTTCTTGTGGTACCCAATGCAACTGTTATCGTTGTCAATGATGGAAGTACGAATTCTACGGTTTCTATATTGGAATCATTTGGAGACCGCATTGTATTATTGACGAATGAAAGAAACATGGGGAAAGGGTTCTCTCTACGGAGAGGATTCAAAAAGGCCATTGAATTAGGCTTTGATAATGTTATTTCAATTGATTCTGATGGGCAACACTTCCCAGAAGACATTCCAATCATTGTTAAAAAATCGAAGGAACACCCCGGAGCAGTTATGATGGGCTCTAGAAATATGCAGCAGGAGGGAGTCCCAGGAAAAAGTTCTTTTGGCAACAAGTTTTCAAATTTCTGGTTCAAGTTGGAAACCGGAATTACTCTTCCTGACACACAAACAGGTTTTCGTTTGTACCCTTTGGGGCAAATAAAAAAAATGACCTTTTTCACCCGAAAATTTGAGTTTGAAATCGAGGTGATTGTTCGTCTGGCATGGAAAGGGGTGAAGTTCTATCCTGTTGGAATCCGTGTGCTGTACGATATGGATGAGCGTGTTTCACACTTCAGGCCAGGTAGGGATTTCTTTCGGATTTCAGTATTGAATTCAATATTAGTCATCGGTGCACTTCTGTATTATTATCCAAAACGTTTATTTTCCTACGATACTTTCCACACGATCAAGATGGAAGCAATTAAGCCAAAAGAATCCAATTTAAGTAAGGCTCTATCCCTTGGTTTTGGTTGTTTTATGGGAATCGTTCCTATTTGGGGCTTTCAATTATTAGTTGGAATTCCACTCGCCGTATTGTTTCGAATGAATAAAGTACTCTTTATTGCGGCAGCCAATATTTCGATCCCCCCAATGATTCCATTCATCCTATATGCGAGTTTAATAATGGGACAGTTTATCGTTGGTGGTGAAATTGATCATGCGGCGCTGGTTTCTACCGAGATAGAAGATATGAAAGCCAATGCCTATCAGTATGTGGTAGGTGCACTTTTATTAGCTGTGCTATCCTTTTTCACAGTGTTTCTGCTCAGTTTTACCTTGTTAAGTCTGTTTAGAAAGAAACGTATATCAGACCTCTGATTCGACCAACGTCTTAATTATTCTGCTATTTTTGCTACGTGAGTATCCGTATACTACATATCGTCATTTTACTACTCTCATTGTGCGGAGGAGGTTCAATCTATGCGCAGAAAAGCAACGAACAACTGGCATATCACTATTTTGAATTATTTGTAGAGTACGAATACCAAGATATTGCGCTTGCAAAAAAGTACGTTGATTCGGCAATGTATTTTTCAAAGAAGACCTCGGACCCAAAACTATTAGGTAGAGCTTACCAATATATGGGCTGGTATTACCAGGATCAATCTCAATTTTCAAAGGCGACTGAATTGTTTTATAAATCGCTTACCTACCTAAGGAAAGCAAAAGATGAGCAGGGTATCGCTGACGCCTACGGAAATCTTGGGAACTCCTATTTCGACATGAAGGATTATCAGAGAGCGCTCGATTTTCAATTGTTGTCGCTAAGTCAAAACGAGAAAATATTAAAGAAAAAGACAGCGAACAAAGACGTGCATTTCGCATTGCAGGGACAGACCTATGCGCTCCATAACATTGGAACGATCTACAGTTCAATAGGAATGTTCGAAAAGGCATTGGAATATGAATACAAGAGTTTACCCTATGAGATAAAATCTGGCAATAAGCATGGTGAATCGATTTCGTACAATATGTTGGCGATGCTGTACAAGGATTTGGGAAACGCGGATAGTGCAGTGTATTATTTCAAAAAGGCGTTGAGTATTGCAGGTCCAGATAAGTACCAAGAGAATTATTGTACCACCCTTCACGGTTATGCCATCCTGGAGAATTCTGGATTGTCAAGAGATGAATCGGCTGAAATGCTTAGGGAGTCGCTTGAGATCAGAAGGAGTTTAGGTGATAAAGCGAATGAAGCAAAGATATTACTGGATATTTGTGGTAGTCAATTTGATTTATTGTCGAAAGACAGCCTAAGTCGACTTTTTGCAACAGCCTATGAAATCATAGAAAGTAATGAAGATTTGGAACCTTTAAAGGAGAAATACTTTCAGCTCTATGCCAAATACGCGTCAAAAGAGGGAGATTACGACAAAGCTTATTTTTCGCTGGAAAACTTTGTAGAATTAAAGGCGGTATCCGATGAGAAAAAACGGCTGCAGGACCTGATTGCAGGAGACATTAAACGTCAATTGTTGACGAAGAACTTTAACGACAGTGTTCAAATTGAGAATAGTTTTGCGGAGGAACGCGCAAATTACCACAAGGAAATAGCTGAAATTCAAAACATTGTCTATTTAAGTGTAATTGGATTTATCATTTTGATTGGCGCCCTAACCGCATTCATTACGACCAGTAGAAGAAGAAAGCGCATGAATTTAATCCTTTCTGAAAAGAATGAATTAATTCAAGAGCAAAAGGCAATTGTAGATGAAAAAAATCGATCTATTTCTGATTCCATCAACTATGCCGAGCGGTTGCAACGGGCAATTCTTCCTACCAAAGAGCAGTTTAACGGACATTTACCTGATAGTTTTTTAATTTTTCTTCCGAAAGACGTTGTAAGTGGTGATTTTTATTGGTTGGAAGTATCTAAAGGAATTATTTATACTGCTGTTGCAGATTGTACGGGGCATGGCGTTCCAGGTGCTATGATGAGCGTAGTTTGCAGTGATGCGTTGAGTCGTGCCGTGAATGAATTTAAGAAGTACGAACCCAAGGATATTTTAGACAAAACTCGTGAATTGGTAATTAAGAAGTTTGAACGAAGTGACGAAAATGTTTCGGACGGGATGGATATTTCATTGATAGCAATAGATTTGAATGCAAGTAAATTGACATTTTCAGGAGCGAACAATGCGCTTTACATCATTCGACCAAATGGCAACGAAGTTCCAGAGCTAATGGAATTTAAAGGAGATAAACAGCCCATTGGGAATTATGCACACAAGAATGACTTTACGCAGCATGAAGTTGATGTACAGAAAGGGGATGTCATTTATCTGTTTTCAGATGGTTACGCGGATCAATTTGGCGGGGAAGAAGGAAAAAAATTCAAGTACGCTTCATTCAAACGCGTACTGACAGAAATAGTTGAATTTCCAATGGAAGACCAACGAACACATTTAGAAGAACTCTTCTTTTCTTGGAAAGGAGAGTTAGAGCAAATTGACGATGTCTGCGTCATGGGAATCCGAGTGTAACAAATTCGTTTTTAGACATTATAGACGTATAAGTCTCTCTAATTCTCTTTGTTATGAACTCCAAAATCATCCTTTTTCTTGTTCTTTTTGCACCTACAACTGTATTTTCAAGCGACATTCTTTTTAATCGGCTATCAAAGCTATACGCCAAAGATCAAAATAAATGCTTGGTCACGGCACAGCGTTTCATCAAGTATTTCCCGAAAAATTCAGCTTCCTACTATTTTGCTTCTAAGGTTTATTTTGATAAATCGAAAACCGCTCATAACCATCGTGTTGAATACTCGCTACTGAAAAAGTCAATCAATTACGCCAAAAAATTCGAACGATTTGACGTAGAAAACACTTCTGATAAGGTAGACTGGGATGAACTTAAAGGCGAAATGGAGCAAAGAATAATTGCGCTTTCTGACAATCTATCAAGGGAGGATCAACAAAGTTTGAGTGCGAATTTA
This sequence comes from uncultured Flavobacteriales bacterium, assembly GCA_937876195.1. Taxonomy (GTDB): domain Bacteria; phylum Bacteroidota; class Bacteroidia; order Flavobacteriales_D; family Crocinitomicaceae; genus UBA4466. Next base: position 216,152 of record CALEIK010000023.1, on the reverse strand, counting down.
ATCATTGTCTTTTCTGAGTTGGAGAATGTCGAGATTACAGGAGCTGACAATGAAGTAGGTCCCGCTTATATAGCTGAAGAGTTAGGATTAAAGGATGGCAGTGGATTTAATGGAATGCCAACGGGACTAGAACGCGTACAATCTGCGAATCATGAAAATGAATTGGAATTATTGAAATACATCAATAACGAACGTTCAAAACGAGGAATGAAACCGCTGATTTGGCGACGCAGAATTACTTTAATCATTCAACCTATGACAGAAAGAACAACAAATTGGTGCGGGTAGGGGGTAGTTTTGAACGAATTGAAAAGTTTTATGATGAGACACTTGTCAATGCTGAGAATATAGCCGCGGGTAATTCAAGTGCGCAAGCGACTTATCAGCAATGGTATACAAGTAAAGGTCACAACGAAAACATGTTTAACTCTGAAAGTAGACTGGTTGGGATTGGATTGTATTACAGTCCAGATGCGCCGTTCAATTATTATTGGGTGCTTTGCACTGCCCTTTAGAAGTTACCGAACCTTAAAAGGTCGTTCTGAACAAGGTCTTTTACAGTTGAATTGATGATTTGATTCTTTGTCAAATAACCCACACAAGTAGTGTCCTCCAAGAGTGAGAGTTCATATTCACAGTTCATGTTCATTTCATTGAAGAGAATTGCTCGGTACGCATATACCTTAACAACAGGAGAGTCATGTAGCATTAATTCATTCAATTCTTGTTCAGTTGCCGTGGTTTGGAGCAATTTGAACGCATTCGGTTCTTGAGTAACGGAGTCATTTGCCATGCCATACATGTCACTCACTACAGGTGCCTGAGAGATTCTAAATACAATACTATCTAATTTATTTTCAAGCGCGTAAGGTAGAAGATGCGGAGCATAAGGATCAGGTGGAATGGCATTTACCATTACCCGTAGCTCATAATAATCTTTCGCAGAGATCTCCAGACTCTTTACAGAGAGAACTAGGATGATCGAAAGCAAGGACATCATTCTAAATTTCATAAATCAATTAGTGCATTTAAATGTTTCAAAATTAATTTCTACAAACCTAAGTTGGGAAGAAATACATCCCTGCATAAGAATGGTTCAATCAATTGGGGCACAAGGTAGTAATAATTTTCAACAATCTTGATTTTTAACTAAATCATAACAATCGTTTAATATCTTTTACACTGGTGATTAGGCTTGGTTTTAGACGTTTAGAAGGTGTGTGTTTCGCAGTACAGTAATCAAGAAATTGGAACGATTCAAATCAGTTCAATCATTCTCTTTGCTAATTCTTTTGATTGAAATTGCTCAAGATTTCTCGATGTATGGACGAGCATATTTTTCTGGTAGCACGCATATAGTTCTTCGATGGATTGTACCATTTTCTCCACATCATCGAACGCGACAAATTGTCCGCATTGGGTTTCTTCAAAAGCATGATCTAAGTCACTGTCTTGACCGCCAATTGCAAGTATGGGCCGTTTTGCACCTAGATACTCAAAAAATTTCCCTGTTAGAATTCCGTTTACATTTCCAGAGTTGTTAGCGACCAACAATAAAAGTTGAGACTTACGCTGTATTTCGATACTCTCTTTGTGGCTTACTGGTTCACCAATATGAATGAAGTTTTCAATACCGAATTCCTTAGCACTTTCAAAGACTTTGTAATCGACACTGCCTATGAGCTGAACGGAAAGGTCTTTTTTGATCGCAGGGGACTTATCCAACACTATTTTGAGTGCTTTCCATAGCACCAAGGGATTTCTGGTAAATGGCATTGATCCCAAATGGGAGATTGTGAATTTTTGGTCCAACTTAATTGAATTCTCATCGAATTCAGGAAAATCATACCCATTCGTGATCACATGAATCGTTCTGTGTGAAATTTCACTCAGCCCATTTGCACAAGCATTGCTTACGGTGACCACTTCATCAGCTATTTTAAGGCATTCTGCTTCCAGTTTTTTGTGTTTGAGATCAGCGGATTTGCCAGGAAGTAAATCAGCGTAAAAATCAATTTGGGTCCAGGGGTCTCGAAAATCAGCAATCCATTTAACGTCTAGTTTTTTCTTAACGCCTAGTGCGATTAAATGCATGCTGTGCGGAGGACCAGTTGAGATAATCGTATCGATTTCAGGGTGCTCATTCAAGTAGTTGGTGAGAAATCGAATACTTGGATTGATCCAAAATACACGAGAGTCGGGAATGAACATGTTTCCTCGAATCCAGACTATTATCTTTTTAACAAAGGATTGCTTCTTACTTTCTGTGAAACCAACTCCAGTCTTATTCTTTCCTGATAAATATTTATGCGGCTCAAATATTCTCCTTCGAATTACGCGAACATCATTGGGAACCTCTTTTGCTAATTCGTGGTCTATAACGGGCCAAGCAGCATCTTCGGGACAGTAAACAGTTAGATTACAATTGTTCTCCTTGAAGTACTTAGAAAAACGCAACCATCTATGAACACCTGCTCCACCGCTCGGTGGCCAATAGTAGGTGATTAGCAATACGTTTTTCTTCGCTTCCAATTAATTTAGTTTTTCCAAGACCGCTTCAATTGCTTTTGTCAGCCCTGTAGCGTTTTTACCACCTGCGGTTGCAAAAAACGGTTGTCCTCCTCCGCCACCTTGAATCAATGGTGAAACTTCACGGATAATATTTCCTGCGTTTAAATCTTTCTCTTTTGTTAGGTTGTCAGAAATGATAATGCTCAATGTGCATTTATCGCCTTCTTTTCCTCCGATAATTCCGACAAAGTTTTCTGTTTCACCCTTCAATTGAAATAGAATGTCTTTGATTGAACTTCCATCCAATTCGATGATACTATTCAAGATATTCATACCGTTCTGGTTGGAAATCGCTGCTTTCAATTCTTGCTTAACTCCTTTTGCCTTTTCTTTCTGGAGTTGTTCAATTTCTTTTACCAATTGGGCATTGCGGGTCACTAAATCGTTCACAGCTTTCACCGTGTCCTTTGGATTCTTGAGCACTTCATTCACCGCTTCAAGTGTTGCCACTTTTTCTTGGTAATAAGCTTCTGCTTTTGTAGAAGTAATTGCTTCAATCCGACGAATTCCAGCGGCAACTGCAGTTTCTGTGGTGATGATAAACAATCCAATTTCACCAGTTCCTTTCACGTGAGTTCCTCCACACAACTCTATAGAGTCGCCGAATTTAATAACACGGACTGCATCGCCGTATTTTTCACCAAATAAAGCCATTGCGCCCATTTCTTTAGCGAGCTCAATCGGAGTATTTCTTTTTTCGTCGAGTGGAATGTTTGCACGAATGTTACCTGCAACAAGCGCACTAATTTCTTGCAACTGTTCGTCAGTGACTTTCGAGAAATGAGAGAAATCAAAACGCAAATAGTCTGAATTAACTAAAGAACCTTTTTGCTCAACATGATCGCCCAGCACTTTTCTAAGCGCATGATGAAGTAGGTGAGTAGCGGTATGATTGTTCGCTGTTGCAATGCGTTTTGATTCAGAAACAACTGCTTGAAAGCTCGCATGAATATCACTCGGAAGTTCTTTCATCAAGTGAACAATCAAATTATTCTCCTTCTTGGTATCAAACACAGTTGTTTTTACTCCGTTAGACTCTAAATAACCAGTATCTCCAACTTGTCCTCCACCTTCAGGATAAAATGGCGTTAAGTTAAATACCACTTGATAAAACTCCTTCTGTTTTTGAGAGACTTTTCGGTATTTGACAATTCGAACAGTTGTCGATAATAGGTCATATCCTACAAATTCTTCCACTTTATCATCCAGTAGAACTACCCAATCATCTGTTTCAATGGCAGTAGCAGCCCTAGATCGATCTTTTTGCTTGGTGAGCTCTGCTTCAAAACCATCCTCATCAATTGCTAAATCGTTTTCACGGGCAATGAGTGACGTCAAATCGATTGGGAAGCCAAAAGTGTCGTACAATTCAAATGCGATCGTACCATCAATCGCTTTTTCGTTCGACTGTTTGGTGTTTTTAATCACCACATCCATTCGCTTTAATCCCTGTTCTAAGGTTCTGAAAAAACTATTTTCTTCTTCAGTAATCACTTTGTGAATGAGCGATTTTTGATTGTTTAACTCTGGAAAAGCAGCACCCATTTCCTTCGCTAGTACCGAAGATAAATCAGCTAAAAACGATTCTTTTAATTCCAGTGTTTGATATCCATAACGTACAGCTCTTCTCAAAATTCGTCGGATGACATATCCTGCTCCTGTGTTTGAAGGAAGTTGTCCATCAGCAATTGAAAAGGAAATTGCACGCACGTGATCGGCAATGACACGCAAGGCAATGTCTGTATTTTCAGAAGCACCATATTTTTTATTCGACACTTTTTCCATGTGCTGAATCAATGCTTGGAACAAATCAGAATCGTAATTGGATTGTTTTCCTTGCAGCGCCATTGCTAAACGCTCCAGTCCCATTCCAGTGTCAACATGTTTTTCAGGAAGTGGCTCCAACGAGCCATTTGCCTTTCTGTTGAATTCCATAAAGACATTGTTCCAAATTTCTATCACTTGTGGATGATCTGCATTCACCAATGATTTACCATCAATTTTTGCACGCTCATCTTCATTTCTAAGATCAACATGAATTTCTGTACACGGACCACATGGACCAGTGTCACCCATTTCCCAAAAATTGTCCTTTTTGTTCGCTAGGAGAATTCTATCCTCTGAAATGTATTCTTTCCAGATTGCAATGCTTTCATCGTCTTGAGGCACTCCATCTGTTGAATCTCCTTCAAAAACAGTAACGTACAATCGATCGACAGGAAGTTTATAAACATCCGTTAACAGTTCCCAGGCCCAACCAATTGCTTCTTCCTTGAAATAATCACCGAACGACCAATTTCCGAGCATTTCGAACATTGTGTGATGGTAGGTATCCACACCAACTTCTTCCAAATCGTTGTGTTTTCCAGAAACGCGCAAACATTTTTGAGAATTGGCTACACGTCGGTTTTTTGGAACCGCATTACCCAATATAAAATCCTTGAATTGATTCATTCCTGCATTGATAAACATCAGTGTAGGATCATTTTTCACCACCATCGGTGCACTGGGAACAATTTCATGTCCCTTTGACTCGAAAAAATCAAAGAATGTTTTACGTATTTCGGATACTGTCATTGACATTTATAAAAATCGATTAAACTGCGCAAATGTAAACTAAATGCTTCACTTTTGAGGCATAGATTATTGAACTTCTTTCTTATAAACCATTTGTGTTGGATACGCAAAATCTAATCCTTCAGCATTGAATTTACGAAGTATCGCCATATTTATTTCAGTTTGTGTAACAAGAATATCTGAGCTTGGTTTGATGTAATAAATAAAAAGAATGCCCATGGAAAAATCTCCCCAACTATTGAATGACATCAGACGCTCCTCTTCAATATTTTGATTTGCGTCAGCTATCTCGTTTAGCAATTGCAGTGCTCGTTCCATTTTCTCGGGAGACGTCTCGTAAGTCAACCCGAGATTAACCACAACTTTACGTGCTGGCTCAGCGCTTATATTTTCAACGGGATTGTCACTGAACTGTGCATTTGGCAATGTAATTACTCGCCCTTCTAGCGTTCTGATTCGTGTACTTCTGATACCTACTTCTTCTACAAAGCCATCGAATCCGTTGATGTTAATTCGGTCCTTTACTTTAAATGGTTTATCGATGTAGACCATCAATCCCCCAAAAATATTCTTTACTGTGTCCTGAGCAGCTAGTGCCAATGCCAGACCACCGATACCAAGACCCGCAATCAGTGCAGTTACATCAAAACCAACATTGTTCAGGCCAATGACAATACCGAGCGCCCAAAGTATTGCTTTCATGAGTTTTCGGACCAAGGGCAGCAATTGATCGTCGAGATCACTGTTCGACTTTGAAACAATGGGGGAAAGGTATTCTTCGATGATAGCATCCAATGTTCTTACTACAAGCCAAGTGATATTCAAAGTGAATACAACTGTAAACGTGGCAACAAAGAAATTATCCACTCCTTCGCCAAATTTTAAATATTGAAAGCCCCAATAAAACCCAATGATTCCAATTGCATATACAACAGGCTCTTCTAATTTATCAATTAAGAGGTCATCTAAACCAGTTTTAGTTTTGGCTGTAAGTCGTTTCACATATTTACCGATGATCCAGTAGCATACTTTGGCAACGATAATAGCACCGAAAAAAACACCCAGTGAAATCGCCCATGCACTCACTTTATTTCCATAAAAAGTTTGGTCAAGAAACTCTAGCATTGTGTAAATTTTTTAAAAGTTTAGCACGAAGATAATGGTATATATTAAATTGTAAAGTGTAATCATTTCAATACTTCATGAATGTGAATTAGAAAAATTAACACTATGAACATGTAAAACTTCGTACTTTTGTGGTATGTCTAAGCAGAAGTACAAGTACAATCCTGAAACACTTTCTTATGAAAAGGTGCAGTTGAGCCCTTTGAAAAAGATGTTGCGTGTATTACTTTGGATCGCTCCCAGTGTTGTCTTCGGTCTAGTACTGGCTTACTTCTTTACCAGACGCATCGATTCACCCAAGGAAAAGCAATTAAAGTCCGAATTGTACGAGAACACAAAAGAATTGAAGCGTTTACAAAAGGATATGAAATTGGTGAGTGATGTATTGGACGTCATTCAAAACAGGGATGAGGAATTATACAGGGCCGCTTTGTACGCAGATAAATTCCCAGATGAATTGAGAATGATGGGAGTAGGAGGAAGTGATCGCTACGACTATTTGAATAAGTTATCGAATGCTGATTTACTGATTTCTACCTCAGAGCAAATGGATAAGCTTGAGCGTCGACTGAATGCGCAAAGTATCTCATTCCGAGAGCTATTAAAGTTGGCCAAAGACAAAGAAAAATTATTGGCTTGTATTCCTGCCATTCAGCCTGTCAGAAATTCAGATTTGAAGCGAGGTATTTCAGGTTTTGGATTTAGAATCGACCCGATTTACAAAACCACTCAAATGCATACAGGAATGGATTTTGTTGCGGATAAAGGAACAGAAGTGTACGTGACTGGAGATGGTGTGGTGGAAGAATTGGAAAGTAAATTATGGGGCTACGGCAAGTGCATTGTCGTGAATCACGGTTATGGATACAAAACAAGGTACGCTCACTTGAAGGAATTTAAAGTGAAAAAGGGACAAAAATTAAAACGCGGCGAGTTGATAGGATTGGTAGGGTCAACGGGTAAATCAACTGGAGCGCACTTGCACTACGAAGTAGAGGTCAACGGTAACAAGGTGAATCCAATCAGTTATTATCATTCTGACTTGACATCCGAGCAATATGAAAAATTGCTTGAAATGAGTGAAAACTCCTATCAGTCGATGGATTAATTGTCACATACTGACATTTTGGCTGTCATAGCGACAGCATATTTCACTTGTATTTAGTAGCATTCTGACATTTCTGTCATAAAAACGACCATTTTTTCTATTGGCATAATCATTGACTTAAGCAAATCAATAAAAAAAATGAATAATTAGAAAACAAAGATCATGGGAAAAATAATTGGAATTGATTTAGGAACTACAAACTCATGTGTTTCTGTAATGGAAGGAAATGAACCAGTAGTAATCGCGAACTCAGAGGGGAAGAGAACAACACCTTCGGTTGTAGCGTTTGTTGATGGGGGAGAACGTAAAGTGGGTGATCCAGCAAAGCGTCAAGCCATTACCAATCCTACAAAAACGATATCTTCTATCAAACGTTTTATGGGTTCTACTTTTGACGAAGTAAAAGATGAAGCGGGTAGAATGCCATATAAAGTAGTAAAGGGAGATAACAATACACCACGTGTTGTTATTGACGATAGAAAATACACGCCGCAAGAGATTTCAGCAATGATTCTTCAAAAAATGAAGAAAACTGCAGAAGACTATTTAGGTCAAGAAGTAACAGAAGCGGTAGTAACAGTTCCTGCGTATTTTAATGACTCTCAGCGTCAAGCGACAAAAGAGGCTGGAGAAATTGCAGGATTGACAATCAAACGAATTATCAACGAGCCTACGGCAGCAGCATTGGCGTATGGATTAGATAAAAAAGGAATTGACCAAAAAATTGTTGTGTTTGACTTTGGTGGTGGTACACATGACGTTTCTATCCTTGAATTAGGAGATGGCGTTTTTGAAGTATTATCAACTGATGGAGACACGCACTTAGGTGGTGACGACGTAGATGAGGCAATCATTGCATGGTTGGCAGCAGAATTTAAAAGCGATGAAGGATTGGATTTAAGAAAAGATCCAATGGCATTACAACGTTTGAAAGAAGCAGCAGAGAAAGCTAAGATTGAACTTTCATCAAGTACTTCAACAGAGATTAACTTGCCATATATCATGCCAGTAGATGGTGTTCCAAAACACTTGGTAAGAACATTGCAACGTTCAAAATTTGAGCAGTTGATTTCGTCTATCGTAGAAAGAACTATTGCGCCTTGTCGTTCAGCATTGAAAAATGCAGGACTTTCAACAAGTGATATTGACGAAGTAATTTTGGTTGGTGGTTCGACAAGAATCCCTGTAATTCAAGATGCAGTTAAGAACTTCTTCGGAAAAGAAGCGTCAAAAGGAGTGAATCCTGATGAGGTTGTTGCCGTAGGAGCTGCTATTCAAGGTGGAGTTTTGACTGGAGAAGTGAAAGATGTTCTTTTGTTAGACGTTATTCCTTTATCACTTGGAATTGAAACAATGGGTGGTGTAATGACGAAGTTAATCGATGCCAATACAACCATTCCAACGAAGAAATCGGAAGTATTCTCAACAGCTGCAGATAACCAACCATCAGTAGACATTCATGTCTTACAAGGTGAGCGTTCAATGGCTGCGGATAACAAAACGTTGGGAAGATTTCAATTGACAGATATTCCACCAGCACAACGAGGAATGCCTCAAATTGAAGTGACTTTTGATATTGATGCGAATGGAATTATGAATATTTCAGCAAAAGACAAAGGAACAGGAAAAGAGCAATCTATTAAAATTGAAGCTTCTTCTGGATTGTCAGATGCCGAAATTGAAAAAATGAAAGCAGAAGCAGAAGCAAATGCTGAATCGGACAAAAAGAAGAAAGAAGAAGTTGAATTGGTGAACAAGGCAGATTCTTTAATCTTCCAAACGGAACGTCAGTTGAAAGAGTACGGAGATAAAATCCCTGCTGATAAAAAACAACCGATTGAAGATGCTTTGGCTGAATTGAAAAAGGAATACGAAGCGAAGAACATGGAAAACTTGGAGCCAGCGATGGAAAAATTAAATCAAGTATTCCAAGCAGCATCTGAAGAGATGTACAAGGCTGCCAATGATGGAAGCGGTGATGCATCAGGAGCAACTGACACGGCAGGTAATGCTGAAGATGAAGTAACCGATGTTGACTTCGAAGAAGTAGAGGATAAGAAATAGTAAATTTCATATTTAAATTAAAAAAAAGGGAGAATCTTAATTGATTCTCCCTTTTTTTTGATGTGTATATTATCCTGTAAAATAGTTCGCGTAATTCCATTCAACGATTGAACAAAGTGTACGAATGAGAATGTTATCAGTCAATGTGTAGATTTTAGCTATGTATAATTGCGGTCTGAATTGGTTAAAAATCAGCGCTAACAAATTCAAATGCGACTATTTTGGTTGAAACAAATAAAACCATTTAGTTATGAAAACAACAAGTACACTTCTAAGTTTGGCGGTCTTTGCAGGAATAAATGCGCAGATAGCCACGACAACAATTCAGCAAAATAATGTTTCAGCGTTTGTCACAGATGCAGGAATTTTCTTTAATAATGTAGCTTCCAGTACTGCAGGATACGAGGTGCCGAAAAATGCTTCAACTCACTTGATTTATTCGAGTGCGTTTTGGTTTGGTGGAAGGAATTCAAATGGAAATATTAAGTTGTCCGCTCAGGATATTTACGGAGGCGGAGCTGATTTATGGCCAGGAGCACTCACTCTACTAACTGCCAATGTTGTGACTCCTAATCCTTTGGGTCAGACATTATGGTCTGTTTCAAAGAGTGAAATAGAACAGCATCAATTGGATTTCATACTGCCCGGTTATGTTGTCCCAGCATCAATCGCTTCTTGGCCTGCACATGGTGATGTAGCGAGCGGTCAAAGCTATTACTTAGCACCATTCGTTGATGTCAACCAAGATGGAACTTATAACCCTGAACTAGGCGATTACCCATGTATAAAAGGCGATTTCGCCACGTATACAATTTTGAACGACAAGGGAGGAGTGCATGCTTCGGGCGGTGAACCCATAGGAATCGAGGCGCACTTTATGTTTTATCAATTTAGCACCGCAGATGCCCTTAACAATACAACATTTATTGATCTTACGTTGTACAACAGAGGAACTCAGACCATCGAAGATTTCACCACTTCTTTTGTAATGGACGGTGATTTAGGTGGGTATGCGGATGACTATGTTGGGTCTGACTCAACACGTAATTTAGTTTACCAATACAACGCTGATAATTTTGATGCAGATGAATCTGGAACATTAGGTTATGGAAATAATCCTCCAGCATTTGGTGTCGTTTCGCTCAATAACGACTTAAGTACTTTCGGATATTTCTCAAGCAGCGTCTCATTTCCTTATGCAGCACCTACAGGTTCAATCGAAATCCTGAATTATATGTCGGGATATTGGCAGGATGGCTCACCTTGGCTCGACAATACGGGGAATCAGACTAATTTTCATTTTTATGATAATCCAAATGATGCTACTGGTTGGTCTGAGGTAACGAACGGAAGTTTTCCAAGTGACAGAAGAACGATTATGTCCATTGAAACGGGCTACTTCGTGCCAGATGACAAAGTGGAGCTTTCGTTTGCTGTTGTATATAATCGAACAGGAGATAATTTGGAGAATGTGAATGGACTGCTTTCTGTGACGGATGAAATACAAGCGTATTACGATGCAAATATCGATGGACTTTGCCCGGTTCAAACACTAGCAGTAAATGAATTAGAAAGTACGTTGCAATTTGAAGTGCATCCAAATCCATCATCAGGACTGTTTCAAGTGAATATGAATACAAAGGATAATTTTAATGTTTCTGTTCTAGATATGACGGGGAGACAACATTATCAAGCGAATCATCAGGAAAGTGATAATTTCACTGTTCAACTAGATGTGCCAGCTGGTGTATATTTCTTAAAAGTTGAATCTGATTCTCATCAATTGACCAAGAAGATAGTAATCCACTAAATAAAAAAAGCTCCAGAATTTCTGGAGCTTTTTTTATGAATGCTGAACTACCTGAGTAGATTAATGCTTCCACTAAACGTTTCTCTACCGTCATTTTGAGGTCTTTTAACTCTTGCGACCCAAACATAAGTGCCAATAGGTGCAATTTTACCTTTATATGTTCCGTCCCAACCAGCGCTAGGATCATGGCTTTCCCAAATTAATTCTCCCCATCTGTCATAAATTAACAGTTCGAAGTCGTAGATGTCAATTCCTTGAATGAAAGGTCTCCAGACTTGATTCACTTCATCACCGTCCGGTGTGAACGAGTTGGGAGCATAGAACAATATGTCTTCAATGATTTCCATATTATAAACAACAGTATCGATACACCCTCTATCCGTTTCAACAATTAACTGAACTGGATATTTACCAGCTTCCCCTTCAGGGAATGTGAATACTGGGCTAATTGACATACTTGTACTTGGGCTGGAACCAGGGCTGTACCAGCTCCAACTAACAACATCACTGCTAGATCGGTCTTGCATTCTAATAACTGTTTCAAACATCGTAGCAGGATTACTAGAAAAAGAGAAATCTGCTACAGGACTTGGTTTCACATCAATAAGGTTTACAAGTGTATCTGTGTAAATACATCCATAGATCGAAGTGATTGTCATAATAATCGTTTGCACTCCATCTTGATCATAATAGTGCGATGTTGAATCATTTCCAGCAACTATTGCATTGTGTGTCGGATGATCTCCAAACTCCCAAAATGTGGTAGCAATTTCACCACCATTGGATGAGGTATTGAAAAACTCAAAAGTTGCTGGTACACACTTGTCAACTTCATCAGGAGTCGCCATAGGTACAATCTCAGTTGGCAAGTCAATCATTGTACATTCCTGCTCCGTAGGAGACCCGCATTCTTCAGAGAGTTCAACACAATAGGTTGTATTTGTCATATCAGGATCTACCGTAATACTGCTTCCTGTTCCGATAACAACTCCATCTTCCATCCAAGTAAATGTATGTGTAGATGAGCCGCCAGTTCCTGTAACTTCGAGAAGAATATCGTCTTCAGGGCAAATTTGTGTTGATCCAGTTAAGAAAGTGATATTCAAAGGTGCAGGCTCACTGAGCACAGCATTTATGTCGATAGTACAACCGTTTGCATCCGTTACTGTTACAGTATGAGCACCAGCGATTAAGTCGTTAGCTATATTTGTAGTAGAGGTAGATTTGTCCCAAACATAAGAATAGGGCGTAGTACCTTGATTTACCTCTACTTCAATCACTCCATCATTTCCACTGTTACAGGTTACATCTGTTTGAACGACAATGTTTCCAATCATTCCAGGAATCTCTGTTACATCAAGAACAACATCACCGGAACATCCGATATCCGATGTAACTGTACATGTATATTGTCCAGCTGTTAATCCAATTGCTGTCTGTGTTGTCTGCATCGCAGGATCATCCCATTGATAAGTTATATTTCCAAGTGGGGGAACCATTTCAGCAAAAGCTGTACCGTCATTTCCACCTGGGCAACTTACATCAGTAGTTGACCCTTGGAAATTAGCAGGAGTATCTCCTACGTTAACAATTGCTGTTGACTGACAACCCATAGCATCCGTCATAGTCACTTGATAATTACCAGCATAGACATTGTTTACGGATTGAGTGTTTGCACCCAAAGCTGGCCAACTATAAGTGTAAGGTGGAGTTCCAGAAGTAGGGTTAGCCGTAACAGTACCTACCCCAGAAGTACAAATATCAGGAGTTGATGATGCAGTGACAGAAGAAGATACACCTGTAATCCAAGATGTATCAGAAACGGCTCCAATTCCAATTCCGCAAGCACCACCTGCCAAGGTTAAAAAGTAACCCGTAGTACCCGATTGTACACTTGCAATGTCTAGAATACCACCATTATAAGGATAAGTCACCCCAGTTGTTGCTTGCCATTCTAATGTGGAAGAAGCATCAACGATAACAGCATAGGGAATGGTACTGATTGTATATGCAGAAGTGTTAGTTGGGCTGGTTGGAGTAAACAAGCGTGCATCTTGCAGTGCGTCCCACTGCGTATTATTTCTACCCGGTGTTATATGTGCAACAGTACCTCCTATGTTTTCAGTTCCTTGGATGGCTAATCCGCCATTCCATCCAGCTGCAAGTGGTTTGTTTGCTATGTGATACTCAATTTCATTAGATGTTTCTTTCAAGACAACAGCCATATAATTGCACTCACCGGATTGAAACATTTCCACATTATCATAAAGTACTATGAAAACTCGATTCGGGGCAGTTCCAATGGTTTCATACATGATTTGTCCTCCCATACCTGGGTTCATATCTTGATAGCACAACATGGCCGTGTTGTGAGCATCGACAAACCCAGCATTTGGAAGGGTTCCAACTCCCCCCAATGCCCAAGGACAGTAACCATTTGCGTTTCCTAGGTTAAATGAAAGTAGTCCGTTCGAACCAATCACACACTGCGTATAGTTGTTACCATAGAAACTAAAGGTAAATCCAATGTTAACAGTTCCAGACCATGAATCATCAGATAAGTTGACAAAAGTAGGTGCCGTCAACGAGTAACCAGAGAAGCCTGGGAAAATTCCCCCGTCGCAATCTTCAATTGTAATAGGCGTTCCAACACATACTGTTGCATCATCACCCAGACAGATGTTTTGTCCATAGCTAATAATTGCGCTTAAGGTGAAAGAAATGGCAAGTAATGTGGATTTTAATTTAAGCTTCATGCTTTTAGATATTTTTGTTATCGTTATTTAGACGAATTTGATAGGAATAAGTTGCTTTAATTCCAATGAAAATAACTGTTCACCATTTATTGGATGATTCCTGATGTTGCAAATGTACAATGAAATATGTTCTAAATAAAAACAAGCTATAAATTATATGTTAATAATATCCAGCTTAGAAGTCCAAATATAGCAGTGAAAAAAAGTGTGTTAATTCAAAAAATATTTACATTTGTCGCGATTAAAAAAACTTAAAGAATGTCACATAAATATCAAGCACAAATTGATGCTTTCATGGAGAAAGTGAAAGTTACAAATGGGCACGAACCTGAATTTCTTCAAGCAGTTCATGAGGTTGCAGAAGCCGTTATCCCTGTTATTGAAGAAACGCCTAAGTACAAGAAGGCTAAAATTCTTGAGCGCATGGTGGAGCCTGAACGTACAATTATGTTCCGCGTTCCTTGGTTAGACGATAAAGGTGAAGTTCAAGTCAACCGTGGATACCGTGTTGAGTTTAACTCAGCAATTGGTCCTTACAAGGGAGGTTTAAGATTCCACCCTTCGGTGAATTTATCGATTCTTAAGTTTTTAGGATTTGAACAAGTATTCAAAAATTCTTTGACTACACTTCCAATGGGAGGTGGTAAAGGGGGTTCTGATTTTGACCCAAAAGGGAAGTCAGATAACGAAGTAATGAAGTTTTGTCAGTCTTTTATGACTGAATTATCTCGTCACATCGGTGCTGATACAGATGTTCCTGCCGGAGATATTGGTGTTGGAGGTCGTGAAATTGGTTACATGTTCGGTCAATACAAGAGAATTCGCAATGAGTTTACTGGTGTATTGACAGGGAAAGCACGTAACTGGGGTGGATCATTGATTCGTCCAGAAGCAACTGGATACGGTACTGTATATTTCGCAAAAGAAATGTTAGCAACAAAAGGTGATTCTTTCCAAGGGAAGATAGTTGCTGTTTCTGGTTCTGGAAATGTTGCACAATATGCTTGTGAAAAAGCGACGCAACTTGGAGCTAAAGTTGTTACGATGTCCGATTCATCTGGATATATCTACGATGAAGCAGGTATCGATGCACAAAAATTGGCGTTCATCATGGAATTGAAGAACGTGAAGAGAGGTCGTATTGAAGAATACGCGAAAAAGTTTACATCGGCTAAATTTGTTGCTGGAAAACGTCCATGGGAGGTGAAAGTAGACATTGCTCTTCCTTGCGCAACTCAGAATGAATTGAACGGAGATGAAGCAAAAGCATTGGTTGCAAATGGAGCAATTTGTGTGGCTGAGGGAGCAAACATGCCTTCGACACCGGACGCGATTTCTGTATTCCAGGCGGCACAAATATTGTTCTCACCAGGTAAAGCATCGAACGCTGGAGGTGTAGCGACATCAGGATTGGAGATGTCACAAAACTCTTTACGTTTGTCATGGCCTGCAGAAGAAGTGGATGCTAAATTGCACGGAATTATGGTTTCGATTCACGAAGCTTGTGTAAAATACGGGCAAACTGAAAGCGGAATGATTGACTACGTGAAAGGAGCAAATATTGCTGGTTTCGTAAAAGTAGCAGACTCGATGATTGATCAAGGATTGGTTTAATCCAAACAGTATAATTTAAAAGGCTCTTCGTTGTTCGGAGAGCCTTTTTTTATTGCCAAAATTTCACATTCATTTAATCTAATTGTTAGATTTGCTACTTCTATACAACAATTATATGGCAGTCTTAGATAAGCGAAAAATAGTATACTCAAAGGAAGGATTTGGCGACGATGAATTATTGTCGATATACAAGAAAATTTTAAAGCCACGTTTGATCGAAGAGAAGATGTTGATTCTTTTACGTCAAGGAAAAATATCAAAATGGTTTTCTGGTTGGGGACAAGAGGCCGTTTCTGTCGGTTCAGCGTATGCCATGGAGCGTAATGAATATATTTTCCCGATGCACAGGAATTTAGGAGTTTTTACGACACGTGATATTCCTTTGAGTCGTTTGTTTGCTCAATTTCAAGGTAAGATGTCGGGTTTTACAAAAGGAAGAGACCGTTCTTTTCACTTTGGAACTCAGGAATACAATATTGTTGGGATGATTTCTCATCTTGGACCTCAATTAGCACTTGCAAGTGGGGTAGCATTGGCGTCAAAAATTAAAGATTTGAAAACGTCGACGATTGTTTTTACAGGAGATGGAGGAGCCAGTGAGGGGGATTTTCATGAGGCTTTAAATGTCGCTTCGGTTTGGGATTTGCCTGTTATTTTTGGAATTGAGAACAACTGCTGGGGACTTTCAACACCTTCCAATGAGCAATTTCGCTGTGCACAATTTATTGACAAGGGAATTGGTTATGGGATGGAGGCAATCCAAGTAAATGGAAACAATATCCTTGAAGTAATTACCACAATCCGAAAAATTGCGAAAGAACAGAGAAAGCACCCAAAGCCTGTTTTGTTGGAATTCATGACGTTTCGAATGAGAGGTCACGAAGAAGCTTCGGGAACCAAATACTATCCAGAAGGAATTCAAGAAGAGTGGGCGGAATTTGATCCTATTTCGAATTATGAAAAATTTCTGATGGAAGAGGGTGTGTTGACTGATTCAATCAAAGAGCAGTATACGGCAGAAATTAAGAAAGAAATTCAAGATGGACTAGATATTGCCTTTGCAGAAGAGTTGATTGTGCCAAATGAAGCAGAAGAATTAAAAGATGTATACGCGCCATATGAGCAGGTCGTGCTAAAAGGAGAGGGTAAGACCAGCGAAAAACGTTTTATTGATGCGATTCAGGATGGTTTGCGCCAGTCCATGGAGAAATACGATGATCTCATTATCATGGGGCAAGATATTGCGGAGTATGGAGGTGTTTTCAAAATTACCGAAGGATTTTTAGAGCAATTTGGCAAAGAACGCGTTCGAAACACCCCAATTTGTGAATCGGCGATTGTTGGTGCAGGACTTGGTTTGTCGATTGCAGGTATGAAAGCCGTTGTCGAAATGCAGTTTGCAGATTTTGTAACGTGTGGATTCAATCAAATTGTAAACAATTTAGCTAAATCTCATTGGCGTTGGGGGCAAAATGCAGATGTTGTCGTTCGTATGCCTACGGGCGCAGGAGCAGCGGCGGGACCTTTTCACTCACAAAGTAACGAGGCCTGGTTCTTTCATACACCGGGACTGAAAATCGTCTATCCTTCAACACCTTATGAGGCAAAGGGGTTATTGGCGGCAGCGATAGAAGATCCAAATCCAGTGATGGTTTTTGAACATAAATTTTTGTACCGTAGTATTCGCGAAGAGGTTCCAGACGCCTATTACACAATTGAAATTGGTAAGGCCAAAACAGTGAAAGAAGGTGCAGATATTTCCATTATAACTTATGGACTTGGTGTTCACTGGGCGAAGGAATATGCCGAGAAACATTCAGACTGTTCTCTAGAAATCATTGATTTAAGAACCTTGTTGCCGCTAGATAAAGAAGCAATTTTCACATCTGTCAGAAAAACTGGAAAAGCACTGGTACTGCATGAAGACTGCATGACAGGAGGGATTGGGGGAGAGATTGTCGCGTTGATTTCAGAGCACTGTTTTGAGTCACTCGATGCTCCAGTAAAACGTGTTGCCTCCTTAGATACGCCTGTTCCGTTTGCTGCTGATTTAGAACAACAATTCCTACCGAAAGACAGGTTGGATAAGGCAATTGAGGAGTTGATGAAGTACTAAGTATTAATCTACTTCGTACGGCTGTACAACGTCTAAAAATTCTTTTGGTGGCGATGTAGGTCGCATGGTTTCTTTATTGACAAATACTAGTGTCGTGGTGGCTTCTGACACTAATTCTCCCTTTTCGTTTGTAATTGTATAGTCAAAAACAATTCGTGCACCTTTGATTTGAGCCACTTTGGTCAGGATGGTCAGAGCATCGTCATATCGCGCTGGTACTTTGTATTTCACGCTAAATTCTGATACAGGGAGCATAATTCCCATCTCTTCCAAGCTTTTGTAACTCATGCCAATGGCACGGAGTGCTTCAACTCTCCCAACCTCAAAGTATTGCGCATAATTGCCGTAATAGCAATAGCCCATTTGATCGGTTTCGCCGTAGCGAACCCTTAGTGTTGTAAAATGCTCAAAAGACAATTTCATTGTTTATAAGTCAAAAATCAAAAATAGTTATTAGAAATGATTGGTCGCTTAAAATTTAGTTTTATCTTACAGTGGTGATTAGATTTAAAATTAGGTTATCGTTCTTTAACTTTTGATAGACAGATTGTTATACTATTAAATTGTGTGCATTCTGTTAATTTAGTGTTCATTTGTTAAATTTTTTAGAAGTAAAACTTTTTTAAAAATCAACAGGTAATTGACTTTTTTTTTAACTTTTTTATGTAAATATTTGTCCTCACGATAAAACAACAACTTACCCTTGCTGAAAGACATTCCCTTTGGAGTTGAATTTTTAGCGTAAACCAGAAATAAAACAAACGAACAAGATGAGTAGAAATCACGATGAAGTATGGGGGTCTTGCGCTAAAATTATACGGGACAATGTCTCTCTACAAGCCTTTAAAACGTGGTTTGAACCTATTACACCAGTAAAACTTGAAGATAGTGTCTTAACCATTCAAGTGCCGTCCCATTTTTTCTATGAATGGTTGGAGGAAAATTATATTACGCTTCTAAAAAAGGTAATTCAAAAAGAATTGGGAACAGACGGTAGACTGGAATACAGTATTATCATGGAGAACAACACTACCAATTCTACACCGTATACGGTTAAATTGCCTGCCCTAAATAAAAAATCACTTAAGAACGCACCAGTGTCAATGCCATTGGATGTGAGTGAAAACCAAATTCGGAATCCGTTCATCATTCCTGGATTGAAGAAAGTAAATGTGGATTCCAATTTAAATCCTTCTTATTCTTTCGATAATTTTGTCGAGGGCGATTGCAACCGTTTGGCGCGAGCATCAGGTTATGCCGTTGCGAACAAGCCTGGTGGAACAGCATTTAATCCACTGTTGATTTATGGAGGTGTTGGTTTGGGGAAAACACACTTAGCACACGCAATTGGGATTTCGATCAAAGATCAGTTTCCTGGTAAAACGGTACTTTATGTGGGTTCTGAGAAGTTCGCACACCAATTCATTGATGCAATCAAGAACCAAACAACCAACGATTTTATTCATTTCTATCAAATGATAGATGTGTTAATTATAGATGATGTCCAATTTTTCTCAGGAAAAGAGAAGACACAGGATGTTTTCTTCCATGTGTTTAACCACCTACACCAAAATGGAAAACAAATCATTTTAACGAGCGATAAGCCCCCTGTAGAGATGCAAGGAATGGAGCAACGTTTGTTGTCGCGATTTAAATGGGGACTTTCTGCTGATTTGAGTGCACCAGATTTAGAAACGCGAATGGCGATTCTAGAGAAAAAGATGTACGGAAACGGTATTGAACTTCCAAAAGACGTTACAGAATACCTTGCTTATTCCATCAATACGAATGTACGTGAAATGGAGGGAGCGCTAAATACTTTGCTAGCTCAAGCTTCATTGAACAAAAAGGCAATTACGATTGAACTCGCCAAACAAATGGTCGACAAGTTCGTGAAAAACACAGCACGCGAAGTTTCTATTGAATACATTCAAAAAGTGGTGTGTGATTACTTCGATTTACCGTTGGAGATTCTAAAATCGAAAACAAGAAAGAGAGAAGTGGTTCAAGCACGCCAGATTTCGATGTATTTCTCGAAGAAAATGACGAAGTCATCTTTGGCAAACATTGGAGCACACTGTGGTGGGAAAGATCACGCGACAGTATTGCACGCCTGCAGAACAGTGACCAACTTATCGGAAACAGACAAGCAGTTCAGAGCTTACCTTGAAGATTTAGAGAAAAAATTGACAATACAATAAATTTTAAGCCATCGACCGAAGTTGATGGCTTTTTCATTTAGAACGAACAGAAAAAAAACGTACCTTTTTGACAATAAACGAAAAACTACAACTATGGAAGAAACAATGATTATGCCTATCGTATTAGGTTTTATAGTGCTGATACTTATTTTTAAGAGTGTCATTATGGTAACAGAGCAAACTGCGTACGTCATCGAGCGATTCGGGAAGTTTGTTAAAATTGCGCGACCAGGATTGGGATTTATTATTCCGTTCATTGATAGAAAGGCCGCTGTAATTAATCTACGTGTTCAACAATTGGACGTGACGGTAGAAACGAAGACCTTGGACAATGTATTCGTGAACTTACAAGTATCCGTGCAATTTAAAGTGGGAAGTGATCAAGTGAAGGAAGCTTATTACTCCATGGACAATCCACGCAATCAGATTTCATCCTATGTATTTGATGATGTAAGAGCGGAAGTCCCAAAATTGGAATTGGATGACGTTTTCGCGAAGAAAGAAGATATTGCCATTGCTGTGCAAAAGAACATTCATGAAAGTATGAATGATTATGGGTACCAAATCATTAAGGCATTGATTACGGATATTGATCCCGATCACAAAGTGAAGGACGCGATGAATAGAATCAATGCAGCGAAGAGAGATCGTGAAGCAGCCTTGGAAGAAGGAGAGGGAAACAAAATCAAGATCATCAAAGAGGCAGAGGCGGAAGCTGAGTCGAAACGATTATCAGGTGAGGGTATCGCTCGTCAACGTTTAGAGATTGTACGTGGATTTAAAGAATCCGTAGAAGATTTCAAAAAATCATTGGATACCGTGACACATGAAGAAATTATGCAATTCGTATTGATGACACAGTATTTTGACACCATCAAAGACATCGGTGCAAATTCTAAAAACTCTTCGATTTTAATGCCGCACTCGCCAGGTGGAATGAAAGAGTTTCAAGATCAAATTATCGCTGGTACATTTGTCGGTGGGAAACTAAAAGATGATATGGATAAGTAAATCCATTGAATGAACTTAAGAATAAATCCCTTCGTGCACCTAAAACGTACGAAGGGATTTTAATTTTTACGCATTGTGAAATCAAAATATAGAACAGTAAAAGAACGATCAGAAGGAATGTACAAAGAAAAAGGTTCCAAATTTATCGGTATTGCTGTTCCATGTTACAATGAATCTGAAGCAAACGATTTCTTGAATGACTGGAAGCAAGAACATCATCAAGCGCGCCATCTTTGTTATGCATATCGATTCGGTATGGATACTAATACTTACCGTGCAAACGACGACGGTGAGCCCAACAATTCAGCAGGAGCACCAATCCTTGGACAAATTGATTCTTTTGAATTAACAAACACACTTATTGGAGTTGTACGCTACTACGGAGGAACAAAGCTTGGAGTGGGAGGATTGATTAACGCGTATCGAACGGCAGCCAAAGAGGCATTGGCAAGCGCTACCATCGTGGAACTGGAAATTTACGACTGGGTGCAACTGAATTTTGGTTATGAAGATATGCCTCAAGTCATGAATTTTCTGAAGAAAAGTAATTTAAATCCAAAAAATAAGCGCTTTGAAAGTGCCTGTTCTGTTGTCATAAATTTACCTTTGCAAACTTCTCAGACAATGAAGTCTGATTTACAATCGTTTGATTCAATGGAAATCGTTGAATTGGGCAGATACTGAATGAATAGGAGCACTCAACATATGAATAACGAACTGGATTATGATCATATCATCATAGGTGCGGGGCCCTTGTGCATCATAGAAGCTTGCTTCCAAATAGGTCGGGGGAAAAAGGTGTTGGTGGTTGAAGAACGAGATCGCCCTGCTGGTGCATGGGGTACAATTCGACATGAAGGAATTCCCAGGGTCGAGATTGGCTGTCACATTTGGGATGTTTCAGAGCAAGTGTATGAGTTTATGGAACAATTCATGAACTTGGAATTGCAACCACTCGAACCATTACCGCGTATCAGAAAAAAGGGTGTCTGGTTTCCCTATGATTGGAAAATGAATGTCAGAGCCGCGAGGGGATTTTTTTATAATGCTAAACTATTGAAATTCAAAAAAATAGCATCGGTAGCCAAAAATCCAGATTTTAGGGTATCCGTGCGCCCAACAAAGTACTTATATCCAACGAAGGGGGCTAGAGATATAGAAGGTGCTGTAAAAGGACTTATTGATAGATACGCGATTGAAATAATTTACAACTGCCGTGTCAAAGCCATTCAAAGCAACGGTTCGTTGAAAGTCGTTTTATCCGACGAAAAGGAATTCACCGCAAAGAATCTCACGATGACTTCGGTGAGTATGGTTGACAGCATTGTTATCAACGGCAAACCATTGACATATAAGGTAAAGGTGATGAATTACATACACATACATATTCTGATTACCGGTTATAAGAAAAGGAAATTCAGTTATGATCGAATTCTTGACCATGAACTTATTCATCGCATCAGTGATATGACAAATCAAGTATCAGATGAGATTGAAGATGATTACAGTCTTCTTTGTGTTGGGGTTTTTGAAAAGGAGTTTAAAAAATACGATATAGACACAATCGAAGCACGCGTGATGGAGGAATTAAAGAAACTTGGTTACCTCAAAGGAGAAGGAGCGATTGTGAACTCTGGCATTAATTCTTATCCATCCTTTTATAGTGATTCCACAGTGCTATCCAAGATTCCAATGCTTAGTAATCAATCCATTTCAGTATTGCGCTCAACAAATTTTACCTATGGAGTTTATCATCAACTTGATCGCTGGAAAGAGCTACTCATTGAAACAAATAGAAACTAAGAATGATGGGGTGTGATGAACAATCAGCAAGCCATTGAGATATTTTAAATCAATTAAACAAAGCAACACGTGAAATTATTAAAACAATTGGTCGAAGTCCGATCCGCAGCAAGCGATGAAGGAAAGATGAAGGACTTTATTTTAAAGTATGTGAAAGCAAATCAATCCCAGTGGAAGGTTCAGCCGACGGTTATTGAGGGACGTGGATTTCAAGATTGTGTCATCCTTGTTTTTGGAAAGCCAACAACAGCAATTTATGCACACATGGATAGCATCGGTTTTTCTACGGGTTATGATAAAGAATTGATAAAAGTAGGTGGTCCTCAAATTATTGATGGAACTCAACTGGTAGGAAGTGATTCCAAAGGGGAAATTGAGACGGAATTAATGGTGATTGAAGACGAAGAAGGAAATTCTTCGATCAAATATGTGTTTGACAGAGAAATTGACCGTGGCACCTTATTGACGTTTAAACCGAATTTCCGCGAAACAAGCGAATATGTGCAATCGCCCTATATGGATAATCGCTTAGGTGTTTGGACAGCGTTGAAAGTTGCAGAAACACTTGAAGATGGAGCGATTGTTTTTTCAACGTATGAAGAGCATGGTGGCAATTCTGTAGGGTTTTGCGCAAAGTACCTCATGGACAATCATCAAGTGTATCAAGCGCTCATTGCGGATATTACTTGGGTGACTTCTGGTGTGGTGCATGGTGGGGGAGTTGCTGTTTCGATGAGGGATAGTGGATTACCTAGACGATCGTACTTGGATAAAATTATTGCATTAGCAAGGGATTCGGGTATTCAATTTCAATTGGAAGTAGAATCATCTGGTGGAAGTGATGGGGGTATGTTGCAGAAATCAGATTACCCAATCGATTGGTGTTTCATTGGAGCACCCGAAGATCACGTGCATACCTCAGATGAGAAGGTGTTTAAAAGTGATATTGATTCCATGGTGGCGTTGTATAGTTATTTAATGAAGCATTTATAAACTTCCTTTTAACAAAAAAGCCATCCACCGATAATCGATGGATGGCTTTTAGATGAGATAACTCAATATTTTAAGGAAGCACCAGTACTTGTTGGTTCTCTGCTCTGTACTTGTTTCTTATACGACCACCTTCGCTCGTTCCTTGTGAAACATTCACTGCAGTGTATCTGTCCATGTACATAGTAGAAGTTCCTTCTGCCAGCCCACTCAGTTGAGAAACTCCCATTACGAAGTCAGTTGCACCATCTAAATCTTGATAGAAGAGGGCATCTTGTCCCCATGTCCATGATCCAACAAATAATGCTACAGCCTCGTTCGCTTGAAGTGAAGATCCGAGCCATACACAAGTATTCGCTTGTGATTTTACAATTGTATCAAAGGTTGGGTCGAATGCAATTGGGTTGTTCGAAGGTGCTGTATTTGTATATATATTTCCATTGACGTCAGTGTATACAAATGTACCCGGTGATTTTTCACCAGAATACTCTTTCATATGGCCTCCGTACAATGGGTTGTACGCTAGATTGTCGCCATCAAATTTAACGTTTGCTCCAGAACTTAATTCGAGTAATGTTCCAGTTGCTCCACCGAATCTAAAACGTGCTACTACCAATGTTTTATGGGTGTTTTCGTTATAGAACATTTCGTAATCTGTGTAGATTTTGTCCTGATTTACATCTTCAGAGTCTTCCTTGTTACAGCTAATAAGCGTCAAGGCAAGAAATAGTGGAAAAATGATTTTTTTCATAGTATTCAAATTTTGATTAGTACTGCAAACTTATGAAAGTTTTTGCTTTTGGTAAAATTTATTTTAACATGTGTTAACAATTGATGTGCCAAAACAGTTTTACTCATACCAATTAGGCAGTTTGACGCGTAAAAAAAGCTCCCAATTCATTGAACTGAGAGCTTTACTATAAAAGTTATTCTATTTTACTTCACCAATACTTTCGGTGCAGCAGAAAGAATAGCATCGCTTGTTTCATCTGCAAACTTTTCGAAGTTCGTCACAAATTGCGTTGCGAGTTTACCTGCTGTTTCATCATATGCCGCTTTGTCTGCCCACGTTTCACGAGGATTCAGAATTTCAGATGGCACATTTTCACATGTTGTTGGGAATGCCAATTCAAAAATTGGTAATTTCTCATAACTCACGTTATCCAATAAACCATTCATTGCAGCGGTAATCATTGATCTAGTATAGGACAATTTCATACGTTTACCTATACCGTAACCACCACCTGACCATCCTGTATTGATGAGCCATACTTTGATATCAGTTCCATCCAACTTATTCCCAAGTAATTCTGCATATTTTGCAGGGTGCAAAGGCAAGAATGCCGCACCAAACCCAGCTGAAAAAGTGGTTTCTGGTTCCGTAACGCCCATCTCAGTTCCAGCAACCTTCGCTGTGTAACCTGACATGAAATGGTACATTGCTTGTTCTCTTGATAGTTTTGAAATCGGAGGTAAAACACCGAATGCATCACAAGTCAAAAAGAAAATATTTTTGGGTGCTCCACCTTTTGACGGAACTACGATATTATCAATGTGGTGAATAGGGTAGGAAACACGCGTATTTTGAGTAATTGTTACATCCTCGTAGTTTGGTGTAGAAGTTCCTTCGAAGAAGCCAATGTTCTCCAAAATAGCCCCGTACTTAATTGCGTCAAAAATTTGAGGTTCGTTTTCACGTGCTAAATCAACTGTTTTCGCGTAACATCCACCTTCAAAATTGAATACTGTATCGTTTGACCAACCGTGTTCGTCGTCTCCGATCAATCTTCTGTCTGGATCTGAAGACAATGTCGTTTTTCCAGTTCCTGACAATCCAAAGAATACAGCAGTATCGCCATCTTTTCCAATATTTGCCGAACAGTGCATAGAAAGTACATTCTTTTCGTGCGGTAAGATAAAGTTCAGTGCTGAGAAAACTCCTTTTTTGATTTCACCTGTATATCCTGTACCACCGATGATGATCATTTTACGTGTAAAGTTAAGTACCGCAAAATTATGCTGGCGTGTTCCGTCAATTTCAGGATCGGCCATAAATCCTGGTACACAGATGACGTGCCACTCGGGACTGAAGTTTTCAATTTCTTCATCTGTCGGTCGCAAGAACATGTTGTATGCAAAGTGGTTCGACCAAGGAAATTCAGTGACTACGCGTAAATTTAAACGGTGATTTTCGTCTGCACACGCATAAGCGTCACGCACATAAACGTCTCTACCGCTCATGTAAGCTTTCATGCGGTCGTAGAGCGCGTCAAATTTTTCTGGAGTGAATTTTAGATTGATATTTCCCCACCAAACAGCATTTTCTGTTTTTTCATCACACACAATAAATCGATCCTTTGGAGAGCGACCTGTAAATTCTCCTGTTTCAACAGCGATAGCTCCTGTGTCAGTTAACATTCCCTGACCGTTGATAATTGTATCTTCAATAAGTTCTGATGGGGAGAGGTTCCAAAATTGATTTCCTAAATGAGTTAATCCGATTGATTCGTTTAAGTTGGCATTGTTGCTTTTCTTACCAAATACGTCCATAATAATTTTTTTTAGCTAATGCTTGATTGTTATTACAAAGCTAACGGTTTCTCCCATAGATTTATTGAAAAACTGTGTTGAGTTGCTAACAATTCACGAAAAATATTGTTAACATTTTGGTCATATTAAACTAAAGAAGTTCAAAGTTCAAAGTTCAAGAGTTCAAGAGTTCAAAAGTTAAAAGGGCAGCGCGCTATTTTAATCTTTTCCCCCTTGAGTATTTATACCAAATCCCGCAAAGCTTCGATCGCCGAACGAATATTCTTCCGAACATCAGAAATAGACGCATCCATCATGTAACAAGGTGCCGTGACAAACTTATTCTCTGGATCAACCAAAATTTCTCGAACTGTTTTCATTTGGGTAGATGTTCCTAATTGTTCCAATCCTTGTGAGAAGCCACCGATATCATAAGGAGATCCTTCTTTGTCCGTTCCGATGGTCATTTTGGCTGAGAGCTTCGAATCTTCAATCGCCTTCGCCAACACAACGGGACTTACGCACAACGCTGCAATTGGTTTTCCGATGTTGTACAGGTTGACAAGTAACAACTTCACTTCGGGTAGAATGGTTCCATCTGGACCGTTGAATGCCCAATCGGTGAAGTTTTTTGCACTTCCAAACCCACCAGGAATTACAAGGGCGTCAATATCTGCGGGATTCACATCCAAAATATTTGTGACATTTCCACGAGCAATGCGTGCGCTTTCGACCATCATATTCCTCGATTCAGGTATTTCTTCACCTGTCAAGTGATTAATAACGTGATGTTGTGGCTTGTTCACCGAAATACATAAAGCTTCAGCACCAATTTCATCAATAGATAGAAGGGTTAAAACGGTTTCGTGAATTTCAGCACCGTCATAAACTCCACATCCGGAAAGTAAAACTCCTATTTTCATCTTATTCAAATGTATATTCAATGCGCTCTTCCCAACCTTCAAGCAATAGATAAATAACACTTCCAGGCGTTTTGTCATTCGCCATTTCGGTAATGTCTATCTCCAATGTGTTGTTGACAATCGACTTACACAACTCACTTTTAGCGGTGTGAATGACTTTCATCATACGTTGTGGAGGCATCGACTTCATAATTGCCAAATTACCCACTGCTTTAAATTCATGAACACCACACCCACCAGGGTATGAGATATCAACGAACATGGTATTTCCTTTGACTGTTACTTTTTGAATGTCAAATGGACTGGAAGGGTCGAACATTCCAAATTTAGCTGTCAACATAATGTTCCGTTCAGGTTTCGTTTGCTCAGTCGTTTCTTTTTTGTCAGAGCTCTTGACTTCATTGTTCTTCGTCCCACACGAAAATACAAAAAGTCCAATCAGTAAAAAGGCAATTGATTTCATAACACTTTAGTTTGCGTTCTTTTGTTCAAATATAATACCATTGTTGATAGTTTCAAAGTTCAAAGTGTAAAGGAGTTCAAAGTTCAAGGAGTTCAACAGTTCAAGGGGTTTTTCTGCGTGGAACTAATCTTAGGGTTGAATTTGTCCAATTTTTCATAAAGTCCAGAAAAATGAGGAAGTGTGGCTTATAAAGACTATCTTTAGAAATACGGAAATTCAAAGTTTTTATTCTATTATCAATCGCTTTGAAATACTGTTTGATTCAATCGTTAAGTTATCATTTTAAAATAGAGGAATTATGAGCTGGTTAATAGAAAATGATAAGTTAGTAAAAGAGTTTTCGTTCAATGATTTGACACGATTAACGCAATTTCTGCAAATCGTTGCAGTACACGCCGATAAAACAAATCATCATCCCGATGTTTGTATTTTTAAGGCCAAGAAGATGAAGGTTGAACTCATGTCACATGATAAAAATGCAATTACATCGCGCGATCATGCACTCGCAAAATTTATGGATGACGCCTTCGCTGAGTTTGTGGGTATAAATTCATGATTTTGGCAGTTCAAGCCATTTGACTTTTGTATAGATATTAAGACGTTTCAAAAAAAAACGAGCCTTTGAACTGTTGAACTCCTTGAACTTTGAACTCTTAACAGTACCTTTGCACCATGAAAACAAAAACCCTCAAGAAGAACAAGGTCAACGTGGTTACCTTAGGTTGCTCGAAGAACATCTTTGATTCTGAAGTCATGATGGCGCAGCTGAAAGGGAATAAATTTGATGTGGAGCATGAATCACAGAGTGATGACGCAGAAATTGTGATCATTAATACGTGTGGATTTATCGACAATGCGAAGCAGGAATCGATTGATACCATTATTCGTTATGCTGATGCAAAATCAGAGGGGTTGGTTTCAAAAGTGTACGTGACAGGTTGTTTATCTGAACGCTACAGAGATGAACTGGAGAAAGAAATTCCAGAAGTTGATGCCTTTTTTGGTACACGTGAGCTTCCTCGTTTGCTAAAAACGTTGAAAGCAGATTACAAGTACGAATTGATCGGTGAACGTTTGTTGACGACACCCAATCACTATGCCTATTTCAAAATTGCGGAAGGTTGTAATCGTCCGTGTTCGTTTTGTGCCATACCGATTATGCGTGGAAAGCATGTTTCTACCCCGATTGAGGAATTGGTGAAGCAAGCACAAGGATTGGCAGCGAAAGGCGTGAAGGAATTGATGTTGATTGCGCAAGATTTGACGTATTACGGACTGGATATCTACAAAAAACGTGCTTTGGCTGAACTGCTAGAAAAATTAGCGGATGTCGAAGGCATTGAATGGATAAAATTACATTATGCTTTTCCTGCTGGATTCCCGATGGATGTCTTGGAGGTGATGAACAAGCGCAGCAATATCTGCAATTATTTGGATATTCCTTTACAACACGGTTCAACGCGTATGCTTCAAGCGATGCGTCGTGGAATTACACGCGAAAAAACCGAAGAATTGATTTCAGAAATCAGAGCGAAAGTCCCGGGAATAGCGATTCGTACGACGTTAATTGCTGGTTACCCAGGAGAAACTGAGGCCGATTTTCAGGAAATGTACGATTGGGTAGAACGTTCACGATTTGATCGCTTGGGAATTTTCACCTATTCACACGAAGAAAATACACACGCACACAATTTTGAGGACGATGTTCCAGAAGATGTGAAGCGCGAACGTGCAGATCGAATTATGGAATTGCAGTCAGGAATCAGTTATGAATTGAATCAGGCAAAAATTGGACAGACATTCAACGTTTTATTCGACAGAGTAGAAGGTGAATATTTCATCGGTAGAACGGAGTTTGATTCTCCAGAAGTGGATAACGAAGTGCTCGTGAAGAAAGCAGATTACTTTGTACGCTTAGGGGATTTTGCCAAGGTAGAAATCACGAGCGCAGATCATTACGATTTGTACGGTAAAGTAGTGGAGTCACACGACTAGGCTTCCAAGAATACGAGAGATTCTTGCCCGTAGTGTACTTTACTTTTGTCGTAGGTTGAACGTCAGTGGTAATATATGAACTTAAATAAACACCTATGAGTCCATTTTTACAATTTTTAATCTTTGCCTGTTTAACAGGATTTGTTTACAATTCAGCGTGGTCACAAACCAATTGCGATTCACTGATTATTGACTGTTGCGACTTTCAGCATATCGGGAATGATACACTTTTATTGACAGTTGAGAATACTGCCACCCAAACTGGATATGACTATCCAGGATTTATACTGCTAAATGATATGGGGGACACCCTTGCGATGGAGACTGTCAATTATTTTGTACTTGGTACTTGGCAGCAGGTGCATACGTTGGATGTATTGATGCCGATCAATCCGCCTTTTACTGGTACTATCCAGTTTTGGGGAGGATTTTATGATACGCTCTACTGTGAATTTCAAATGCTTATCACTGCATCCGTTGATGAAAATGAGCTCAACATTGAAGTGTACCCCAATCCAGTGGTTGACTATGTCCAACTTACTGGAGTTCAAAGCGGGACCTATGATCTATTCACCATTGGAGGAAAAGCGATCAGACGAGAGCAAACATTTACAAATGCCAGCATTGATGTTAGAGATTTACCGTCAGGCTTATATTTTATCGAAATTCAATCTCCACTATTGAAAGACATATTTAAAACAAAAATATTAAAGGAATAGGGTAGTGGTAAAATCGCATTGTTTGTATATTTAGAAAAAAAACAATGGCAGTATATATTCTTCTAGGTTGTTTAATTGTGGTTGGCATTTTAGCCTGGTCAATTTACAACCGTCTTGTCAACGCCAAAAATGTGGTCAATGAAGCGTATAGTGGAATCGATGTACAATTAAAAAAGCGTTTCGAATTGATTCCCAATTTAATCGAAGCTGTGAAAGGGTACAATTCGCATGAAGCAGAAACCTTGAGTAAAATTGTAGCCTCGAGATCTGCATCAGGGAATACCGTGGACGAAATGGCAGCGAATGACTCGTCGATTACGTCAGCATTGAGAGGTTTTAGAATCCATGTCGAAGATTACCCCGATTTGAAATCCAACACGCAATTTTTAAAATTGATGGACAGTTTATCTTCCGTGGAAGATGAATTAGCCATGGCGCGACGTTATTACAACGGTGCAACGCGTGATCTAAACACAAAAATGGAAGTGTTTCCAGCAGTATTGTTTGCAGGAGTTTTTGGATTCAAAAAAGTACCTTTCTACGAGATTGAAGAAAATCAAAAAATCGCACCTGAAGTTGATTTAAAAGCCTAAACAATAATGAAGTATATTTTTCTGATTTTCACGTTTGTCAGCTTTAGTGCAATATCGCAATATGTCGATTATGAACATATTATTTCTTATCACAGTGATATACTCGTGCAGGAGAATTGTGAGTTGGAAGTGATAGAAACGATCAAAGTCTATGCAGATGGACAAAGGATTGAGCGAGGCATCTACCGCGATTTACCACTTTCGTATGAGTACCGAGGAGGAAATGTACACGTTGGATTTGAATTGTTCGACGTCCGTCGTGATGGGGAATCAGAACCCTACCATACAGAATGGTTGAGCAACGGAATTCGCATATATGTCGGAGACAAAGATGTCTACTTAAATTCGGGATATTACACCTACCAATTGCACTATAAAGTTGACCATGTCCTCGGTTTTTTTGAAGATTTTGATGAAATTTATTGGAACATCAACGGCAATGGTTGGGACTTTACCATCGACACAGTATCAGCGCGCGTGATTTTCCCTGAAGGCGCTAAACTGGTGCGTTATGATGGCTACACAGGACTTTTTGGGTCAACAGAGAAAGATTTTACAACGAAAGTTGAAGGAAACTACGTTTACTTTACAAGTTCTCAAGCCCTAACAGCAGGCGAAAACATGACGGTTGCCGTTGCATGGGAGAAAAATCATTTGATTTATCCAACAGCCGTAGAGCAATTTTGGTTTTGGGTCCGTTCCAATATTTTATGGGTGATTGGTATTCTAGGACTCTTTATTGGATTGATCTACAACACGTTTATGTGGTTTAAGTACGGTCGCGATCCAAGGCCAGGAACTATTATCCCACGATTTTATCCACCAGAGGGATTTTCACCTGCAGAATGTGTGTACCTGAAGAAAGGAGGAAGAAAGAACAAGACCATGTTTGGCGCTCAGCTCATTGGACTGGCGGTAAAAGGATATATTAAGATAGAAACGCAGAATCCAACAGCTAAAATTCCAACGTACATCATTACTTCGCTGAAAGAAGGCGAACAGAAGGAAGGTCTAAATACCATTGAAGCAAAATTTCTCAAGGATTTAATGGGAAATAAGGATACCATGGTGATTTCTACCAAATACAATGCACGATTGAAAACCGCATTGGAGAATCTCACGACTTCCATTGATGCTCAGCAGAACAAAATATACTTTTTGCGCAACACACATTTAAAATTGAGACAGTATATATTACCAGGTATCGTATTGGCTGCGGGAATTTTGGCTTATTTGTGGTACGGTGGAGCAATTCCCGTGATCATATTGACATTTGTTGTGTTGGTCGCTAAGAACATCATTTTTTCACGCCTGTATGAGCAACCAACAGCTGAAGGAAGAAGAAAAATGGATGAAATTGCTGGATTTGAAATGTACATGCAATACGCTGATAAGTTGCGCATTGAAGCACTGAATCCACCCACAATGGATTTCAGCTATTATGAGCAAAATCTTCCATACGCAATTGCACTCGGTGTCGCCGATCAATGGAAAAATCAATTCAACGTCGAGATGATTGAGGAAGGATACACCAACCACATGCCATACATGTACGGGATGTCGCTTGTACACTTAAACTCGTTTACCGAAAGCCTAAACACGACTATTTCGTCTGCTTCAACACCACCAAGTTCTTCAGGTTCAGGAAGTGGAGGAGGAGGCTTTTCTGGCGGTGGCGGCGGCGGTGGCGGCGGTGGCGGATGGTAGTATTGTGGCATCAATTTTGTCAACACCAACCACATGAAATTGATTTATTTGTTTTGTATACTGTTAAGTGGATTTAATCCAGTGGTAGCTCAAGAGGATAGCCTGAATGTACTCGATATTGAAGGACATTGGACACTGAAGGAGGAAATTAGGTCGTCCGAAGGGTATGAAAGATCTGGAAATTATAATATCCGCATTGATTCATCCAACAATGTTTGGATTGTAGCTGGTGACAGTGAAATAAAGAAAAGCTATCTATCCATAAAAGGACATATCGCTCATTTTCGCTGGCCATATAACGAGAAATTCGTGGTTGCTGAGATGACAGATAGTTCATTTATATTGATGAGAACGATTGAAGAGATAATTCCACTTGAAGAATACCATGAAATGCCTTATCCTCGTCCTCCACAGTCTACTCGTACAACTGTAAGTTATAGCTTTACCCGAAGAACATCCAAAGCCAATTAATCCAAACGATTGTAGAAAATTTGTCTAATGTAAAGTGCTCAGGACATTGTTCGCATTCTGAAGAATCACTTTAAATGCTTCGCTATCGATAACCTCTTGAAGTTTTTTTGGTGGAACAGGATCGTGCGCATGTTCAGAAATGTGAAGCTCAAACCATTTTGTATCGTGCCATTCTCCCAATTTGTAGCCTGCTTTGTGAAATAGACCAATTTCCTTAAAACCGAGTGCCTTGTGAAATTCTTCGCTGTTTATGTTTGGCACCGTGACTCCGGCGTAGACGTTGACGTACCCTTGAAGTTTCAATAGTGAGAACAAGGTTTCATACAAGACCCGCCCGAGTCCTTTTCGATATGTGCCATTGGCTAAATAAATGGTGGATTCAGGTGACCATTGATAAGCTGTTTTGGCTCTGTGCATACTTCCATACGCATAACCGATAATCTTTTCATTTTCGACACAAACCAACCAAGGGTAATCTCGTGTAATAGTCGTTATTTTCTCTATGAATTCACTTGTGGAAGGTACATGATAATCAAATGTAATCGGCGTGTTGAGAATGTAGTACGCGTATATTTCCAAGACTTCTTGAGTGTCATTTTTATCGATGGTGCGAATTGATACCATGGTATGAGCCTATGTTTTTTTCAAATTTAATTCCAAAGATAATGAATTACTCAATGTTGATATTTCCAACAATACAAGCGTTGTCCTCTCTTTCATTACAGATTCAACTTAAGATCATATTTGTTTGTTGGTGTTCTTAGAGTGAATCGAGTTGAATGATACTTTCACAAAAAAAAGCCGAACTAAAATAGCTCGGCTCATTCATGTGTAATCTTTTATTCTTCAGAAGGAACATCAGGTTTACCTTCAGGATCTTTGGCTTCTACATCTTTTCCTTTTAGATATTCAGGAAGTTGCATTCCTGCCATGTTAAACATATCCTGTAAGGGAGGTACGGATTTGTAAATTCCTGATAGGAAGTTTGCGGTCGAACCTTTTCCGCCTTCTCCACCGTTATTTCCACCATCCCAAACGGTGATTTTATCAAATTTAATATTTTGTATAGCCTCTGATTGTGTTTTAACAATTTCGGGAAGCTTATCAGCGAGTAACAAAATAAAGGCGTCTTTCGGGTTATTACCCGCAGCTTTTACTATACGGTCTAAACCTTCTGCCTGTTTGGTTAGTACTTCATATAACCCTTGGGCTTCTGCTTGTGCTTTTAATAAAATGGCATCTGCGTCTCCTTTTGCTCTTCTTCTTGTTTGTTCAGCTTGTGCTTCGGCTGAAATTTCAATTCGCTGCTTTTCAATTTCTGCAGGAACAACAATTTCTGCATTTTGGAACGCTCTCTCCCTTTCTGCTCTGGCTTTTTCAGAAGACTGTTCAGCGGCATACGCCTCTTCCAGGGCTTTTGCTCGCTGTACCTTCTCAGACGCAATTGCAGTCCTTTCTGCCTCTGCTTCACGTTGACGTCTTAAAGAGTCCGAATTAGCCACTTGAATCTTTGCTTCATTTTCACCTTCCACAGCCCTAGCTTCTGCATCAGCAACGCGAGTTCTTTGATCTTGAACTGCTTCAGCTTCACCTATAGATCCGTCTCGATTTTTCTCGGCGACGGTTCTCCTTGCATCATTAATCGCATGAGCAGCCGCTTCTTTACCGAGTGCTTCGATATAGCCGGATTCATCATTGATATCCGTAATGTTAACGTTAATCAAGCGAAGTCCAACTTTTTTCAATTCCACTTCAACACCGTTTGAAATATTCGTCAAGAATTTATCTCGATCCGAATTAATTTCCTCAATATCCATGGATGCTACCACTAAACGCAATTGACCAAAAATAATTTCTTTAGAAAGATCTTGAATTTCATTCAAACCTAATCCGAGCATTCTTTCCGCAGCATTTTGCATAACACCTGGCTCCGTTGAAATTCCAATTGTAAATCTTGAAGGTACATTCACACGAATGTTTTGTTTGGATAGGGCATTGATTAGGTTAACCTCAATTGAAATCGGGGTTAGGTCCAAAAATTCAAAGTCTTGAATTACTGGCCAAATAAAAGCTGCACCACCATGCAGACATTTTGCAGATTGGCCGCCACCAACTTTTCCATAAACTACGAGAATTTTATCCGAAGGACAACGTTTGTAGCGTCTAATAAAGGAAAATAATAGTATAAAAATAAATAGTATCGCAAAGCCAATTGCGACTAAAGATGCAAAACCTTCAGTGTCTGCTGAAGCTCCGTCAAATTGCAGTAAAAAAGAATACATAAGTTATTGTTTATTGTTAGTTAGTTTTCTCACGATTAGGATTCCGTTATCAGTAACATCTATCACTTCTATCACTGAACCTGTTTTTAAATCCGCTTCATCATTTGTCAATGCTTCCAATTCGCGCAAAGCACCTTGAATTCGCACAGTTACCTTACCTATAGAAGTTCGACCTCCACCTATTGTAAGATAAACCTCTCCAATGTTTCCAACGGCATTCTTTATTTCCAAAGTTCCACTATCATGAAGTTTCGAAATTAAATAGAACAATCCTGCCATAATAAACATCATGATAAGTCCACAGATGGTAGCGATTACAATTACCAATGTTTTTGATAAATCATTGTCTATTCCTGCAATACCGGACCAACCGAAAATCGTAAAGAAAGCGATTAGGTTTTTTATGGTGAAAAAGCTAAAACCTCCATCGGCATCCATGTCAACATCACCATCTATATCAACTTCTGCTCCGCCAGTAATAAACGTAACCAGCATCATTATTATAAATAGTCCAGATCCAATAAGGGCTACAGTCCAAAATATTTTATCAAACCAGTCTAAGTTTGTAAACCATTCCATAATAACTATTTTTTCGTGAATATAATTAAAAAATGAGATGATTTTCCGAATGTTAATAAAATGGCGGCGTTGCTCAAAGGTGGATTAATCGATTATAATGTTTGTTCTTTCTATGTCAACGCGTCACTGGTCACTTCATATTCCTAGGGTGAAAAGAGGTAATTGCCTCTTTCAACATTCCTTGATCCAAGTGGGTATAGATTTCAGTGGTCAGAATGGATTCATGTCCCAACATTTCTTGAATTGCACGCAGATTCGCTCCTCCTTCTAACAGATGCGTTGCAAAAGAATGACGAAAGGTGTGAGGAGAAATGGTTTTTTTTAATCCAATTTCAATAGCTAAATTTTTGATGATTGTAAAAATCATCACACGCGTGAGTTGTGATCCTCTTCTGTTCAAAAAAACATAGCTTTCCTGTCCCTTTTTTATGTGCATGTGGTTGCGAATCTGCGTGCAATAGATCCCAATCTCCTTCTCCACACTGGGACTGACAGGTACTAGACGTTGTTTATTTCCTTTACCAGTGACACGGATAAATCCCTCGTCAAAAAAGAGATCCTCAAATTTTAAACTGGTTAATTCCGATACACGCAGTCCACAGCTATACAGCGTTTCCAATATCGCCTTATTGCGATGTCCCTCTGGTTTGCTCAAGTCAATCGCTCCAATGAGTGCATCAATCTCTGTAACGTCGAGTACTTCTGGTAATTTTCGACCAATTTTAGGCGATTCTAGTAATTTACTTGGGTCGATTTCTATTTCTTCCTCCAACAAAAGGAAAAGAAAGAATTGTTTAATTCCACTGATAATGCGCGACTGACTTCTTGCGCTGAGTCCTAAATCGTACAATTCTCCGATAAACAATTTGAGGTGCTCATAGCGCACATCTTTTGGACCGAGCGATAATCCTGTCGAAAAATCTTCGAGTTTCTTCACATCATTGAGGTATGCTTCGATTGAATTTCCTGCCAATCCTTTTTCGATTTTCAAGAATGAAACAAAATCCTTAATATAGCGACTCCAATCGGACATGTATGAGACTATTAATTGTTAATGGACCAAATTTAAATTTAATTGGTCAACGCGAAGAAGAAATATACGGTAAACAATCCTTCGATGCTTATTTTGAAACGTTAAAATCACAGAAAACGTGCGATTTGGAGTATTTTCAATCCAATATTGAAGGGGAATTGATTAACGTTCTACAGTTATCATCACACGATGGAATCATTCTTAATGCTGGTGGCTATACGCATACAAGTGTTGCATTGCATGATTGCATCAAAGCGATAAAAGTCCCTGTGGTAGAGGTGCATATTTCAAATATCAGTGCACGAGAATCGTTTCGTCACACTTCATTAATTTCTCCTGTTGCGGAAGGATGTATTTTTGGATTTGGACTTCATTCCTATGCGTTAGCTGTAGATTTCTTCGAAAACTACTTGAACAAACGTTGATTCAATTTAGAATAGGCTTTTACACCTTTGAAAAAATAATCCCACAGGATATTTCCTTTGTAAAGTCCTTTAGAATTGAATGTCGTTGATGCCTTCTTCACTGCTTTTCGTTTTTTAAATAGCCTGAATGTATTCCAGTGGAACCACATGTGTGCTCTAAAAACGGCATAAAACTGTTTGAATTCACCTGCAACCAAAAAACGACAAGCAGCAATGCCCTCAAGCGTAAGTCGCCACATCAGTTTAAAAAATATTGGACCTTCATGATTCTTGAAAATCATCGCGATACTGTTGCGGAAATTTAGATATACTTTTTGCGGAGAAGAATAGGGTAGTGTGCCACCTCCTATATGGTAAACTGTCGAGCTAGGACAAACCATGAACCCGTAGTTCTGCTTCTTCAAACGCCAGCACAAATCAATTTCTTCCATGTGTGCGAAAAAATCTTCGTCAAATCCTCCTGCCTTGTGAAAAAGTTCCGAGCGAATAAGCAAGCAGGCACCAGTTGCCCAAAAAACTTCAGTTGTACCATTGTACTGACCAAGATCTTCTTCAACGGACATAAAAATTCTACCACGACAAAAGGGGAAGTAATTGTTATCTAGAAATCCACCAGAAGCACCAGCATGTTCAAATGAGGTTTTATTGTTGTAAGCCAAAACCTTCGGTTGGCAGCCAGCAACGCGTTCATTCTTCATTACTGTTAACAGTGGATCAAGCCAATTGGGTGTTACTTCAATATCACTGTTGAGCAGCATATAGAACTTTGCTTCAACATGTTTTAGTGCGTCGTTGTATCCTTTGGAGAAGCCGCCGTTCTGATCGTTTATAATGATTCGAACACTTGGAAAATTTGCCTGAACAAAAGAAACAGAATCATCGGTAGAGTCATTGTCTGCAACAACGATCTGCGCATTTCCTGAATTTTCTATGACGCTAGGAAGGAACTTTTCTAAGTACTTTTTTCCGTTCCAATTTAGAATGACAACGGCTATATCTTCTGTAGACATTGATTAAATCCTGGTTTTAATATTGTCTAAAATCGTCGTTACTGTTTCTTCCTGCTCCGTACTCAATGTTACCGTTAGGATCATCGTTTCCTTTCACTGTATTTCTCCGATTAAGCTCATGTGGCCATGAAGGATTTTTCAGCTCTCCAATCATATCCGAGTGCAAGAGACGGTATGCATTGTTTGTAAGGTCTGGATTATAAAACACGAAGCGTTTGTTGCTAAATGCCCCAATTTTATTGTATTGCCATATTTCGTAAGGGTATTCTGTCGCCGAGAACTCACGATCAATGATTTGATTAGGAGAACCGTATTGAAGATATACACGACCACGATCGGTTTCAAATCCCTGCTGAAAATTGGTGCTATAGATTTTTTCAACCAGTTGCACTTGAGCTTTGTATTTTATCCATCCTTCGTAGGGATTATCAGGAGTCGTTTTTGCCCAATACAATTGAATGTACTTTCGGGCATTCTCTTCATTCTTAGTTTTAGTAATGTCAATGATGTTCTTCACTTCATTAGGACCAGAAATAGGAATCAATGATTCCAGAAAATAACCAACACTGTCATGCGTAATAGACGTCTGAAAAGACGGGTCAAGAACAA
Organism: uncultured Flavobacteriales bacterium; assembly: GCA_937876195.1. Taxonomy (GTDB): domain Bacteria; phylum Bacteroidota; class Bacteroidia; order Flavobacteriales_D; family Crocinitomicaceae; genus UBA4466. Next base: position 177,068 of record CALEIK010000023.1, on the reverse strand, counting down.
CATCGGTACTCGAAATATTGATTTCCACATCGTTGCTTCTTTCAAATTCATATGTCTGCGTGGACAGCTCCTTCATGTTTTTATTGATCACAGTAAATGTCAACAGGTATTTACCAGTTCCTACAGATGAAATATCAATTTCTCGGAGGAAGGGCACCACTTGAGCAGTATCATGACGTGAGAACACTGTCAGTTCTTCAATTTCTTTACTCGTAGATGCGTCTATCACGGTTTGTTTAATCCCAAACACTTCATTTTCAAGTAGTGTCGTGTTATAAACTTCAAGATAGATGGGGATACTTGACAATTGTTTGGGGTAAAAGGTCGAAAGTCGCGGAATAATTTCATACCCCGATTTGTAAAAAACGGAACTTTCATCGCCTTTGAACGCGTATTCAGCCACTTGAATATCAGAGATGGAAATTGCTTCGCTCAAATCATCAATGACGATCGTTTGTGATGCTTTCAATGGTTCACTTGTGCTGTTGATATCTGCTAATTCAATGGATAGTTCGTATTCACCCGGCTCTAAACCAAAACGTTTGATGTCATAAAAATCGTCTACGATACTATCTCTCATAAAAGGAGAGGAGAGGCGGTAAGCATCTTCTGCTACAACCTCCGAATTTTTTGAAACTGACATATGAACCATCAATTCTCCTTTTAATCCATTGTCTTCTCCGATGTAATTTAGCGAACGCCCGACAAACTGCAATTGAAGCTCTATATAATTGCCGACTCCAGGGGCATAAAATTGTTTACTGTCAAGGTATGCACGCAATTCATTTTTTTGTCCGTACATGGAGAAGGATACCAAGGAAACAAGGGAAAACAGTAGGATTACTCTCATTATGTCTATTATTTAATGTAAAAATACGAAAAAGCAATTTTAAAAAGGTGTAAAGACAGCTTAATTGATTGAATGGCGTTGATATTCGTTTTAAATGTGTTGATAACAGTGTATTAAGGTGACCAATTGAAAATAATCGAAAAAAGTGGAACGTAAGTGTTGCCAATATTGAAGATATTAGTACTTTTGGCGCGGAGAAATGGCAGAGTGGTCGAATGCACTGGTCTTGAAAACCAGCGTACCGCAAGGTACCGGGGGTTCGAATCCCTCTTTCTCCGCCAAAAAAGGGCTCATCGATAGATGAGTCCTTTTTTTATTGCGGAGATGGGATGAGAACCCCAAGGGTTCGACCTGAGGAGGTACGACGAAAGCATGGAGCGCAGCGGAATAATCCCTCCTAGATGTGGTTCTGTCCTTCGGCTTTTCGGACTTCCCGTTCGGGGCTCAGTCTTCAAAAGCTGTCGCTTTTTCTTCTCTTTCTCCGCCAAAAAATGCTTTTGTGTAACAAAAGCCCTTTTTTGAAGCATCTCCCTCTCTGGGATCACGCAGTAATCCCTCCTAGATGTGGTTCTGTCCCTCGCCCTTTCGAACTTCCCGTTCGGGGCTCAGTCTTCATCCCGATGAATCGGGATTCTTCTTCCTCCACGAACCAAAAAGTAAACACTCAACTTTTATGTTGAGGATAATCCTTTGACAATAAAAACATTGTAAGAGACCAAGTTCTTGAAATTTAAAACTTGTTTCTTAAATTAATACTACGTATTTTCACAGGGAACTATAAAATTACTCTTTATTCTGCGTACATTCTGTAACGCTCATTCGTTGCAATCTATGCATGGTAAAACTAAAAACTAGCATCTATGCGATTTAATTTAACAACGGTTTTGACTGTAGGATTGTGCAGCTTTTTTTTCACAGCATTTTCTCAAAACACTTCTTCAGCGATTGCAAACCATCTCAAAAAAAACCAGTCTCAACTCGGTTTATCTGACCAAGAAATTAAAAATTGGGTAATTTACAACGAACATACTTCGGAAAAACTAGGAATCACCTATGCTTATATAAGACAGGTACACCAAGGGATTGAAGTTTACAATGCCGTTGCCAATTTTGCCATGAAAGACGATCAGGTTTTTATGACAGGAAACAGCCTACTAAAGAATCTGCAAGGGCGGGTGAATTCAAATCAACCTTCTATTACGCAAGAAGAAGCAATAATTGCCGCTGCTACCCAGTTAGAATTAGAAATCACTAGTTCTGACATTCGCCTACTAGAAAAGGGAGAATTCAGATCTGTTTTTAGCGCTGAAGGGATTTCTCTCGAAACAATTCCGGTGAAACTTATGTATTTTCCAACAGCAGAGAATGGAGTTCGCTTGGTTTGGGATTTAAACATCTACACACTTTCTCGAAAAAATTGGTGGAGTGTTCGCATTGATGCCATAACGGGAGAACTATTGGATAAGGCGGATTGGGTTGTGAACTGTAATTTTGGGACCTGTGAGCATTTAAGTCACAAACGAACAACTACTGAGAGACAAAATACTGGTAACATTTCAGAATTGGCTTCGATCACTCCGCAAACTGAGAATATGCTTCCAGTTCCTCCACCAGCAACTGATCAGTACAATGTTTTTGCAATTCCTGTAGAGAGTCCGAATCACGGAGCTAGATCTCTTGTTGTTGGTCCTTCAGATCCGATTGCATCACCTTTTGGCTGGCACGATGACAATGGTGTTCCAGGGGAGGAATATACAATCACCAGAGGAAATAACGTCCTTGCGACGGAAGATATGGATAATAATAACGGTATTGGTTATTTTCCCGATGGAGGCGCATCTTTGAATTTTGATTTTCCTTTGAATTTGAATCAGGTTCCAGCTAATTACTTGGATCCAGCCATTACCAATTTGTTCTACATGAATAATATCATGCACGATGTTTGGTATCACTACGGTTTTGATGAGGCAAGCGGAAATTTTCAAGAAAATAATTACGGAAATGGAGGATTGGGTTCCGATCATGTGAATGCTGATGCACAAGACGGAGGAGGGACGAACAACGCAAATTTTGCAACGCCTGAGGATGGTTCGAACCCACGAATGCAAATGTATTTATGGAATTCAGGGGGTAACCCTGACCTATTGTTTGTGAACAGTCCTGCTGGTATTTCAGGTGTCTACAATGCGGTCGAAGCAGGCTTTGGACCACCTGTTCCGTTTACACCAATTACTACAGATCTTGTGATTTATGATGATAATGTTCCTGATGAATACGATGCGTGCGAAGCACCAGTGAATGCTGCAGCACTAGATGGTAAAATTGTAGTTATCCGAAGAGGAACATGTCCGTTTGTGGATAAAGTTACGTTTGCTGAAAATGCAGGTGCTGTAGGTGTTATCATGGTAAATAATGTCGGTGGAGCTCCAATTGTCATGGGAGGTACTGATCCTGGTATTGGTATTCCATCAGTCATGGTTTCGAATGTGGATGGGGAAATGCTCATTGCTCAGATTGAATCAGGAACGGTGAACGCAACATTACAAAACATGGGTGATTTTGAATTGGATGGTGATTTTGACAATGGAATTATTGCGCATGAATATGGACATGGAATTTCAACCCGCTTGACAGGTGGTGCAAATAATTCAAATTGTCTCAATAATGCAGAGCAAATGGGAGAAGGATGGTCCGACTGGTTTGGATTAATGTTGACCATTGAACCTGGTGATCAAAGTACCGACATACGTGGGATTGGAACCTTTGCAATTGATGAGCCCACGGATGGTGATGGGATACGTCCCGCACCATATAGTACGAGTGCCGCAATTAATAATTTTACATACGGAGCCACGAATAATACGGGCAGTATTTCTCAACCACATGGAATTGGGTTTGTTTGGGCGACAATGCTCTGGGACTTGAATTGGGCAATGATCGAGAAATATGGTTTTGACCCCGACGTATATTATGGTACTGGTGGAAACAATATGGCGATGCACCTTGTAATTAACGCTCTTAAACTCCAACCTTGTGAGCCTGGATTTGTTGATGGACGAGATGCCATTCTTTTGGCTGATCAATTGTTGTATGCCGGAGCTAATCAATGCTTAATCTGGAACGTATTTGCAAATCGAGGATTAGGATTCTCAGCAAGTCAAGGTTCCTCTGATAGTCGTACGGATCAAACCGAAGCATTTGATTTACCTGCTGGAATGGTGAATTCTGCAGGAGCAGAAAGCGTGACTACTTGTGCTAGCTATACATGGACAGCGAACGGTCAAACATACACTTCTTCAGGTTCGTACGAAGCGACATTGACCAATGCTTTAGGATGTGATTCTATTGCTACTTTGAACTTAACTGTCAATCCAATTTCGGAAGGATCAGAAACAGTTATCGCGTGTAATTCTTATACATGGCCTACGGATGGTAATACTTATAATTCCACTGGAGCTTATCCCGCAACGTTGGTTAATGCACAAGGATGCGATTCCATTGTTACGCTAAATCTTACAATTAACACGGAGGTAACTGCAAGTCAAAATATTACAGCGTGCTCGCCTTATACATGGCCTGTCGACGGAAATACGTACTCAAGTACAGGTTCGTATCAGGCAATCGTACCGGCAGCGTCAGGTTGTGATTCAATCATTACACTGGATTTCGTTTTGGATGCTAGTGCATCAACCAATGAAACGGTTACTGTATGTGAAGCATATACGTGGCCAACATCAGGATTGACATATACTATAACGGGAAGCTACGATACAACGCTGGTCTCATCAACTGGTTGCGATTCAATCGTTACACTTAATCTTACAGTCAATAATGGCTCTTTGGGACCTACTGACAATATTTCTGTTTGCGATAGCTATTTCTGGCCTGTAGACGGGAATACATATACATCAAGTGGGTCGTTTAGTTCTGTATTGTCCAATGCAACGGGATGTGACTCAACCGTTTTTCTGAACCTTACAATCAATACCGTTGATGTTGCCATCGATTATTTGGACGAAATAACACTCAATGTGGGCGCATCAGGAGCAACCTACCAGTGGCTGGATTGTGATGATAACTTTAGTAGTATCACTGGTGAAACGAATCAAAGCTATGTGTCTACTTCAAATGGTAGCTATGCTTGTGAGGTAACTGCTGGCGGTTGCACTGATACCACGGCTTGTTTGATTGTTTCACAACTTGGAGTTATGGAAAATAACTTTGGCAATGAGCTCAGTATATTTCCAAATCCAACGTTTGGAAAAGTAACGATTGAATTTGGTACTTCGTACGACATGGTTCACGCAGTATTATTTAACCTCCAAGGTCAGGTAATAGCTACAAAGGAAATAACGAATTCAGAGAGCATGGAGTTTTTAATTGAAGGTGCTCCTGGATTTTACATGATCGAATTAAACACTTTTGAAGGTGAGAAAGCAGTGATGAAAGTGCTGAAAGAATAGTGAGCACTGCGCTTTAATTTTTTTACCTTCACTGCATGAAAACATCGGCGCAAAAGATTGTGACAATTATTGGCTTCGGAAATGTTGGACGTGCCATTGCGCATTTGTTGATCAACATGGATGATGCTGAATTTATTATCAATGTCATTGACCCAAGTCCCGCTATCCATGGCAGTCTTTTAGATTTGGGACATGCCTCCTTTTTGACCAATAAGCATCGGTTCGTGGAAAATTCATCTGAGTTACTGAATAGTTCAGAGTTTATATTTCATAGCGCTGGTAAAGGAGTGCCGCCTGGGAGTTCCCGCCTTGATTTAGCAGATCAAAATTGTGCATTGACTTATACTATTTTCAAGGACTATACTCCAACGGTTGATGCAAAAATTATAGTGATCACCAATCCAGTTGATAATGTCACCTATCACACATATAAAGCAACAGGACTGAATACTTCAAAAGTGATTGGCACAGGGACGTTGTTGGACTCCCTGCGTATGAACTATTACTTGAGCAACCTAAAACCAGCCGTAAATAGCTTAAATACCATATTGATTGGTGAACATGGTGCTTCAATCGTTATAGCTGATTCATTGTCCAATGCCAACGGTCAATCTTTGCTGACTCATTTTTCAAAAGAAGAAATTCAATCCTGTTTGCAGCGTACTATTATGTCAGCAAGTGAAATTAAAAAAACACAAGGAGCAAGTATTTATGGAGCAGCGGATTGTGCTGTGTACATTATGCGTCAAATCTTGAACGACACAGGTGTTATTCACCCTGTGAGCGTTTTGTTGCCAGATTATCTATCTGAAATAATGGGATGCGGTGAATTGTACATGAGTGTACCTTCAAAAATAGATGCAAATGGGGCAGAAGCGGTGAACGCATTAGTTTTAGATGATTCCGAATGGCAACTGCTGATTGATTCGGCTAAAGTGATTCGTAACAGTCAGTAAAGCGAGGTTATCTCCTTGCTGCTCTTTTCGCCTCACGATTCGCTTTCTTAATTTCCTTCACTCTTTTTTTCGATGCTTTACGCTTGGTGTGATATTCGTCCATACTTTCCTTGTAAGCTACTTTATCAAGCTTTTTCATTTCTTTATCAAACTGAATCCTTCCGCTTTCAATGTCTTGAATTACAACTTCCGTGATCCAATCATCTCCTGTCGCATCATAAGTGGCGTTTAAATCATTTCCCCAGATTTTAGCTAAACCGGTATACATTCCAGTTTGAAAGCTACCTCTGTAATGTTGAATAATTTCGTTCACGGTCATACCAGTTTCTCTATGAACAAGCTTCATTAATATTTCACCTTCACTTGTGTAGAGATCTCTAATGTTGTACACAAATTCATCTTTTAATTGTTGATGTGCTTCTTTGCTGTATTTTTTTTGCTTTCGTCTACGTGAAATGTCAGCTAAGTCCTCCTCGTACTCGTCAATAAGCTCCTTAGCTTTGAGCGCCATAGGGTAGGTACGACGTAAAAGATCCAATTGACGACGGTATTTTCGATTGAAATTGATGTCAACGCGCATCTCAGTTATTTGTTGTTCTTTTTCGATGGATGCAGTATCTTGTGTAAATGCTGGACCCAAAAGGATAACTGACACTAGGACTATGATAGTTCGTAACATTTTCTTGTTTTTTTATTGAGTTAGTTTACAAATTAGTTCGTATAATTGAACTCTATAAATCAAAAAATCTGCCAAAGAAAGATTTCGATGAACAAACTTCTATTCTTTATAACGTTATTCACTGTAATTAGTTGTACAACTGAGGTCAATAATAATGATGTTTTAACAGATGATTCAGATTCGTTAGCTGTTGATAACGACGTGCAGGATACATTAGACAAGCATATTATTTCTGACTATGACATGTCTACCGTTGACAAAAAGAATCAAAAGGAATTTAAACAAAATTTGGCTAAAATCGAAAAGATTCATGGAGAGCAGTGGGATTTTTGTACCTGTGTGGTGAAAAATGATTCTATCAATAAGGCTTTTGCGAAACCTGTTTCAGATAAAGAATTTGACAGGTTGTCAGATCGATTTGATGAAATTGACTCTAAATGCAAAGCTTTTCTAGCGCAAAGCCCAAATGTAACACCTGAGGAACGCATTGCCCACGAGAAAAAGGTAAAAAAGTGCCTTAAAGGCGCAGGAATAAAATAATCATGACATTAGGAGAAGTAATGGAGTACCTTGAAAGCAAGGGCTCGGAGCAGACGCGCAAAACATTCAAGAGACATGGAGCACCCGACAATTTTTTCGGGGTGAAAGTCGGGGATTTAAAACCACTGGAAAAAAAGCTCAAGCACAACCATGAATTGGCAATGGAGCTGTATGCAACGGGGAACTCAGATGCACAGTATTTGGCAGGTCTTATCGCTGACCCTGCAAAGTTTTCAGCCGCTGATTTTGAACGTTGGGCAAATGGCGCTACCTGGAACATGATTTCTGATTATGCTGTTGCATGGAATATCGCAGAAAGCCCATTGTGCATGGATATTTGTTCGAAGTGGATTGATCATGAGAACATCGTTTTTCAGCACATTGCTTGGTGTGCAATGAGCGCTCATCTAGGTATAGTTTCAAATGATTTGTTGGATTTGGATTTCCACAAAAAAATGATAGATCGGGTGGAGAATAAAATTCACACGAGTGAAAACCATTTAAAATATTGTATGAATGGCTACTTGATCGCATTGGGGTGTGCTGTTCCAGAACTAACGGACGCGTGCCGTCAAGCAGGAAGGCGCATTGGTCAAGTCGAAGTTTTCATGGGAGAAACTTCTTGTAAGACGCCTGACATTGTTACATACATTGACAAAGTCGCTGGAATGAATCGCGTTGGAAAGAAAAAGAAATATGCAAAATGCTAGTGTATTTTTTATAGTTTTGTAGAACGCATGAAACAAATATTTGCATTTACACTTCTTTTTTGTCTCGTTTTCTTAAACGTGCCTAGAAGTATTGTGCACGATTGTGAGCATGATCATTTTGTTGAGCACCATGATGATTCAGAGCATCATTCAGATGATCAAAATTTAGCTTCATTCGAGACCGAAAACGAAAATTGTTTCATCTGTGAATTCGATTTGGATGTTTTTGAGGCACCTGAGGCTGAGTTTGCATCGTTCGCTAAATTCGTCAACTCTACCGTTGTAGAACCAACATTTGTTTGTTCTAATCAGACGGATTTTTCAGCTTATTCGCACCGGGGACCTCCCACAGCTTAATATTCATGTGTGATTGTTATCGCGCAATTTGGCCGTACTAGAAATAGCACGCAAAGAATATTAACAAGAAAAGCGAAGCTTTGATGGGGAGCGGAAAACGACCCAATAAGCGGCAAAAAATCAAGTATTTAATGAAACAATTGATAAGAGTGATTCTTGTCCTTTTGGCAATGAATCACGCGATCGGACAGGATTTGTCAGGTCGAATTGTAGACGCTCACCAGAAGGAGGGAATCTACAAAGCATCCATCTTCATCATTGAGGCACATGTCGGCACATACACCGATAGCTCAGGCTATTTTGAATTTACAAACTCGCTACCGAATGAGTTTACAGTTCGTATTTCTCACGCGTTGTATGAGAACAGGCTGGTGAAAGGAAGTAGAGGCGATACGTTGAATCTTGAACTGGTGGAGCACCATTTGAACTTTGAGGATGTTATTGTTTCTAGTCCCTCAGGTGGTTTGGCTAAAACAAATGCATTCCGAATAGATCATCTAAAGGTGAAAGATTTAAACGCTATTCAGTCTTCCAGTTTGAGTGAGGCCATTGCGAACATCAATGGCGTTCAACAAGCATCAACAGGGATTGGAATCTCCAAACCAGTTATTCGAGGAATGCAAGGAGTAAGAGTGTTGACACTGCTGAACGGCATGCGGGTCGAAAACCAACAATGGGGAGGAGACCATGGAATGGCAGTCACACAGTTAGGGATTGAAAGTGTGGAGGTGATCAAAGGACCATCGTCACTGCTCTACGGAGGCGATGCTTTTGGTGGTGTGGTGTACCTGATTGATGCACCTTATGCCCAACAGAATACGCAAGAAATAGAGGTGAACTCCTTATTTGAAACAGTAAGTATGGGCACCACAAGTACGCTATCGTATAAGGTTTCAAAGGGAATTTTTAGGTTGAACCTAGCAGGATTGTACGCGAATAATGCTGATTATCAGTTGCCAAATGGCAAGTTTGCGGAGAATTCTCGGTTTAGGAACCAAGGTGTAAAGTTAGGGGTGGGGATCAGTAAGAAGAACTGGGTTTCTCATGTGCGCTATATTTATTCCCAAAGCAGAAATGGAATTCCGGGACATACACATGACTCGATTGTAGATCCACTGGAATTTCAAGTAAACCAACAAAACAGAAACACGACAATTCCAGCACAAGTCATTCAAAATCATATTGTTTCGTTTGAGAATAAGTTTTTTATTGGAAAGAATGAACTCGGTGTGCTGGTTGGGAATACGTTGAATAATTTGTCGGAATTTGAGGAGAAAATTACCATTCCAGGTTTAAAAATGGCCTTGAACAGTACATTGTACACCATTCGATTTAAAGCAGCGTTTGGCGAGCATTGGAAATTAATTTCTGGATTGCAGGGAATGGTTCAAGTCAACCGTAATGATTCTAGAGCAGATGAAATGTTGATCCCGGATTTTAATCAATTCGACAATGGACTGTACAGCATCGCCTATTTTTCAAAGAATAAGTGGAACCTCCAGTTTGGTGCCCGTTATGATATTCGTTCGCTCGATGTTGATTCAGTGAATTTCACAAAGAATTATGAAAGTCCCAATTTCTCGGTGGGAGGGACGCATTCCAGTGATCATCATACGTGGCGCTTAAATGTGTCCACAGGCTATCGTGCTCCGCATTTATCGGAATTATTTTCCGATGGAGTTCACCATGGTTCGTTTCGTTATGAAATTGGTGATCGTGATTTACAACCAGAATATGCAACCCAAATTGATGCTAGTTATGAATTCCATGGCGAGCATATAGAGTTCGTTGTCAATCCATTCTATAATTATATCGATGAGTACATTCAGATTCAATCTGTGGATTCGATCATCGATGGCGCCAACGTGTTTGAGTACAAACAAGCCGAGTTGGTTCAGTTGTATGGTGCCGATGTTGGACTTCACTACCATCCACATTTTGCCCACTGGTTGCACCTCGAGAGTTCGTATTCATACATTAGGGGAGAGGAGTTGACGGGAAATAGTTTAGCGCTAATGCCTCAAGCACGGATCAATAGTTTTTTGAAAGTGAATTTGAAAACCAAAGGGAAATTCAAAATGGAACAAATTACGGTGCAACATCAATACTATTTTGATCAGCATCAGGTTTCGTCCTATGAAACTTCGTCGCACAATTATCACTTAGTAAATATTGGAATGGACTTTTTGTATGCTCTAAAAACGCCAATTAAACTATCATTGGGTGTTAAAAATATTTTGAACACCGCATATATCAATCATTTGTCTGGACTCAAGAATATTGATCTTCAGCACCCAGGTAGAAGCTTTTACATTAATATCGGATATACCATAAACGGCAAATTAAAAACAAAGAATTAATTAAATAATAAAAACAAAACATATGAAAAAAGTAAACACAATTTTAGGAATGGCTGCTTTGGTTGCAATGATCACATTTTCTTCTTGCAAGAAAGACGAGTGCCATGAATGTCACTATGACGGAGCAAGTGGAGAAGTTGAACTAGGCGAGAAATGCGGTGAAGAATTGGAAGATCTCGAAGCTTCGGGCGTTAATGTTGATGGAACAAATTACGAAGTTCACTGCCACGGACATTAGTTTTTTGTTTAAATTTCGAATTCTATTAAAAATCTTTCTACTTTGATCCTTGTATTGTGATTAAAAACTAAAATCAACCCAATGAAGAAAATGAAGAATTTTAGAAATATCGTAGGATTAACCTTATTGGTTGGGATGGCAACGTTTTCTTCTTGTAAGAAATTTGACTGCCATGCGTGTCATTATGACGGACCAAATGGCGAAGTTGCACTAGGGAATAAATGCGGCGACGAAGTCGAAGACATCATGGCTTCAGGAATAGATGTTGACGGAACGAACTATGAAGTTCAGTGCCACGGACATTAGTTTTTTTATTCAAATTTACGATTCTAGAAAAAATCTTTGTACATTAAACTTCGAATAGCAAAGTAAATAACTGAATCAACCGAATTAAGATGAAGAAAATAAAAAATATACTAGGGATTGCTGCGGTAATTGCTTCATTTACATTGGCCTCTTGTACGAAGGATGAATGTAAGTATTGTTACTATAACGGTTCTTCAGGAGAGGAATCATTGGGTGAACTTTGTGGAGACGAAATTAAAGTCGTTGAAACGACGGGCTACACTTCGGGTGGGGTCACTTATGATGTAGATTGTAGAGAAGATTAAATAAAAAAGGTTCATCCGCCAATGACGGATGAACCTTATCTATTTTACAAATCGAATGATTAATAATAAATCGCTCTTCTTACTTTAGTCACATATTTCGCCAAGCGAATTACCTGTTTGGTATAACCGAATTCATTATCGTACCACGCGTAAATCACTACGTTTTTACCATCTTTAGAAACAATCGTTGCGTTTGAATCAAACACTGAACAACAAACATTTCCGATGATATCGCTCGATACCAGTTCTGGATCATTCGCATAATAGATTTGATTCACCAAATCACCATTTAGTGCTGCATCCTTCATCATGTTGTTTAATTCTTCAACGGTTGTTCCTTTTTCAACTTCTAAACTAAGAATAGCCAAAGACCCGTTTGGTGTAGGGACGCGGACAGCGTTTGCCGTTAACTTGTCTTTAAGCTCCGGAATCACCTTTGTTACAGCGTTTCCGGCACCAGTGGAAGTAATTACCATGTTGATTGCTGCAGAACGACCTCTTCGCGGTTTGTTGTGCATATTGTCCAACAAGTTTTGATCATTCGTATACGCGTGCACCGTTTCAATGTGTCCTTTTACAACTCCAAGTTTGTCGTTTACAACTTTTAAAACTGGAGAAATTGCATTTGTCGTACATGACGCAGCTGAATAAATTCGCTCATTTGCCAAATCAATATCACCTTGATTGATACCATATACAACATTCGGAATTTCCTTACCAGGCGCGGTCAATAAAACTCGAGAAGTTCCTTTTGATTGCAAATGTCTTGACAATGCTTCTTTTGTTGTAAAGACACCTGTGTTGTCAATAACAAGCGCGTTGTTAATTCCATACGCTGTGTAATCCACATCTTCTGGATTCTTCGCACAAATCATTTTAACGATTTGACCGTTTAGAATGATTGATTCGTTTTCAAGATCTACTTCAACGCTTCCTTTAAATGCTCCGTGAACAGAGTCGTTTTTTAACAAAGAGGCACGTTTAATCATGTCTGCCTCGGAATTACTTCTTGTCACAATCGCACGCAATCTCAACTGTTGTCCTTTACCAGCTTGTTTGATCAACTCACGAGCAGCCAAACGTCCGATACGACCAAAACCGTACAAAATAACGTCTCTCGGCTCGAAAGGAATTCCGTTTCCAGTTTCAAATCCTTGCAATTTATTCATCAAGAAATCCGCTTTAGAAGCGTAGTTATCTTTTTCTGAAATGTACTCACTCGCCAATTTTCCAATGTCGATTTTCGCTGGAGCTAAATCCAATTTCATCAATTCTTGTGCTAAATCAGACGTAGTGAAAATATCTACTGGCTTGTTTACCACCGTTCTAGAATATTCGTGCAAATTAAGAATTTCAGATATCGTAATATCCATCAAGTGATTTCTGAACAAGACCAATTCAATTCCTTTATCGTAAAGTAGTTCTCCCACCTTACCTGATAAACTCACTGCTGCACGTTCACGTTCAATGTGTGACTTAAGTTCTGTTTCGTAGCCCAACGCTGTTTTCATGTTTTTAAATATATATGATTGTTAAAATTCAATGTAAAAAAAAAGCTGCCAGCCCATGGCTGACAGCTTTTCAAGTCTTTATCCTAAATAAGCCTTTAACAGTTTGTTTCTCGACGTATGTCGCAAACGGCGGATTGCCTTTTCTTTAATTTGACGAACGCGTTCACGTGTTAAATTAAATTTGGCACCGATTTCTTCAAGCGTCAATCCGTGGTTCATTCCAATTCCGAAGAACAAACGAATGATCTCACGTTCTTTATCTGTCAATGTGCTTAATGAACGTTCAATTTCCTTTTGCAGCGACTCTGCCATAAGCGCGTGATCGGCTTTTGGTGAATCGTTGTTGGCCATAACATCCATTAACGTACCTCCATCTTCCGAAGTGGAAAGAGGTGCATCCATGGAAACGTGACGTCCTGAAACGTTCAAGCTTTCTTTAATTTTGTCTTCTGGAACCTCCAATGCTTCAGCTAATTCTTCAGCTGATGGTGGTCTTTCAAACTCTTGTTCAAGGCGAGAAAATGCCTTGTTAATTTTATTCAATGATCCTACTTGGTTCAATGGTAAACGTACGATACGAGCTTGCTCAGCTAATGCTTGCAAAATCGATTGACGAATCCACCAAACAGCATACGAGATAAATTTGAATCCACGTGTTTCATCAAATTTTTGCGCTGCTTTAATAAGACCTAAATTCCCTTCGTTGATAAGGTCGGGCAATGTTAAACCCTGATTTTGATACTGTTTTGCAACAGATACGACGAAACGAAGATTGGCTCTGGTTAATTTTTCAAGTGCCTGTTGGTCTCCTTGCTTGATTTTCTGTGCCAATTCTACTTCCTCTTCGGCAGTAATCAACTCTTCTTTACCAATGTCTTGTAAGTACTTGTCTAATGACTGACTCTCACGGTTGGTAATCGACTTTGTAATTTTAAGTTGTCTCATAGAATTTTTGGTCCCCCCAATTTAGTTTTGCCCTAAGGCGATGGCAAAGATACGACGAAAAGATACTGTTTTCCAAAAAAAAGAAGGGTTAAATTAATAGTTTCTTAATATTGCTCTTCGTTTATCGGCAATTCAGTAAGGCACGTTGGATTATAATCCAAATCCAACGTAATCCTTTCTTCCACTCTCACTCATTATTTCTAACAAGACGCCATTGCTTGGGCCATTTAATTTAGTTGTTAACTGTTCAACGCTCTTTATGGTTTCATTGTTTATTTTGGTAACAATCATACCTTCCGATAAACCGAGCGATTTTAATTTACCAGCGTTCAGGGTTTGAATTTTGACACCATAATCAATGTTCAATTCCTTTTTCTCTTTACTTGTTAATTCTCTAAAGGTTGCACCCAACGCGACATTTTTCTTAATTTCTTCCTTTGATACCAGTTTAGTTTCTCCATCTTTATTTCGAAGAACGATGTCCTTAATTTCTTCGTTTCCTTTTGAGTTACGAATCGTTACAAGGAGTTTGTCGCCAGGACGTCTTTTACCAACTTCTTCCTGTACACTTGCAACTGAGTTGACATCTTTGTTGCCAATTTTTAAGATGACATCGCCGCTCTTCAATCCAGCTTTGTCTGCACTTCCATTTTCAACGATTTCAGCGATGTAAACTCCCTTCACATTAGGCAATTCCTTTTCTTCCTTCAATTCTTGAGTAATATCCGAAATTTGAACTCCAAGGAATCCACGTTGCACAACACCATAATCGATTAAATCCAACATTACTTTTTGCACCAAGTTCACAGGCACGGCGAATGAATAACCAGAATAACTTCCAGTTTGCGAGGCAATTGCAGTGTTGATTCCAACCAATTCTCCTTTTGTGTTTACAAGGGCACCACCACTATTACCTGGGTTTACCGCAGCATCCGTTTGTATAAATGATTCAATTGGAACAGCATTTTGACTCGAGGGATTGCTCAAAAGATTAATGTTCCGTGCCTTAGCTGAAACGATCCCTGCAGTTACAGTTGATGTTAAATTGAACGGGTTTCCAACGGCGAGCACCCATTCTCCAATGCGCAAGTTGTCACTATTTCCAATCGGAATGGCTTGCAATCCTTTCTCTTTAATTTTTAATACTGCAATATCCGTTGATGGATCAGAGCCAATAATCACAGCGTCGTACTTACGGTTATCATTCAAGGTCACCTGGATTTCCTTTGCATTATCAATCACGTGGTTATTTGTTACAATGTAACCGTCCTCTGAAATGATTACCCCAGAACCTGAGCCAGAACCAAATTGCTTGAACTCTCTTCCTCCAGCGCCTGGTCCATAAAAGAACTCCGAAAATATATCACGTTGAAAAGAGGTTGTCTCTACTTTTGTAGTGACGTGAACCACTGAATTTAAACTATTTTCAGAAGCAGCGACAAAATTCTCAGTGGGTAATCCACCTGCGGTGTTGAGTGCAACCGAATGAGCATTGTAATCTCCACTTCCACCCGAAGATGTATCAATATTTCTAGTTTCAGGAGATTGTTGAAATAACATAAAAATAGCCAAGGGGAGCATTCCTCCCAAAAGACCAAATCCAAATAACTTCATGTTCGTTCTCATATTCTATAAATTTTTTGTTCTATAAATTTTTGATTATCTAACTACACAATATTAACACCAAAACAGCAAAAAGGTACATACGACCCATGTTAAAGATTGTTAAGCAGGGCTTGATTTCTTTGATCAGATTAATGTACCTTTGCTCCATGAAAATTACGTTTTCTAAATACCAAGGCACAGGCAACGACTTTGTCATGTTGAACAACATGGAAGGTCGGTATAATGACTTGAACATCGAGCAGATTCAACTGTTGTGTAATCGGAAAATGGGGGTGGGAGCAGATGGATTGATAAAACTATCCGCCCATTCAAACTACGATTTTGAAGTTGAATATTATAACGCCGATGGTTCTCAAAGTTTTTGTGGAAATGGTGCAAGATGTTCTGTCGTTTTTGCAAAAGAAATCGGACTTATTGACAGTGCAACAACGTTCTGGGCGATTGATGGTGCGCATAAAGCCACACTGGAGAATGACACGGTGCGACTTGAGATGTTACCCGTGACGGGTATTGTAAGAATAGGTGACAATTACCTGTTGGATACAGGATCACCTCATTTTGTACGAATTGCTACGTCGCATGAAGAGATTGACATTGTGGAGTACGGAAAGGAGATTAGATATTCTGAACAATTTAAAGAAAAAGGAGTCAACGTGAATGTGGTTACCGTGGTGTCGCCAACGGAAATTTACGTAAAAACCTATGAGCGTGGCGTGGAAGACGAAACCTTGTCATGCGGAACTGGAGTGACAGCTTGTGCGTTGGTACAGCTAAACTGTGTGGATACAGCAGAGAAGATTACGGTTCACACGAAAGGAGGAACGTTGCACGTTGAGGCCAATGCGAAGAACAAAGGATTTGATCATATTTGGCTTTCAGGTCCCGCTAAAAAAGTATTTGATGGAAGTATTGAACTCTGAGTTTACGTTTGATAGCATCATGGATGGTGTGACTACTCCAATTGATAAGCAGCATGCATTGCTCTGGGTTTGGCACGCAGATAAAATTGCACCACACATTGGACTTTCAGTGAATGGCAGCTATTTTAGTTTAAAGGCAAATGGAACGGACGTCAATCTTCCAATCGATTCAATTATTGAACTCATTCATAAAAAGAAAATCCCTACACTTTGTGTTGAGTTGGAAATCAATTTGAATGTTTCTGATGTAGAGAGTGAGTTTTTGAAATATACTAAGACAATTCCCCATGAAATCACCTGTTTAGAACCAATTAAACGGGTTGTAGATATGGTTGAAGCTTCTCAATTGGGTGAACTTCTTGAGATGTTGAAAGGTAAAAATCAGTTGAAACAAGTATTCGGATTTTATCTTCCTGATGGGTTTGATCATATTAGAGCTTACACGTTGAAGGATGTACACCAGCGGCTCGCAGATCTTTCTAGAAAACAATGAGTTTATCCATCTATATTCGCCCAATCGATATTCCTGACGCTTTAAAAGTGATGGAATGGGAAAATAATCCTGATAATTGGGATGCCAGCGATAACAAAAGCGAGTATGCTTTGTACGATATTGTCCGCTTAATTGAAGAATTGAGAAATATAGAACTCGCAAAGCAGGCGAGATGGATTATTTGCGCTGCGGGAGATGAAGAGTTAATTGGCACAGTGGACCTATTCGAAATTGATTTTGAGAAAAAGGAAGCTTCTGTTGGTGTGCTGGTTGCGGATAAACTAAACAGGAGAAAGGGAATTGCATCCCAAGCATTGAATTTAATTGAACAGGAAGCGTTGAATTTAGGGTTAACTCGACTAACATGCATCATTCACCCGCACAATCAGGGAAGCATTCGTCTCTTTGAAAAACAAGGATTTGGAAAAATTGGCATCACAGATGATAAATTTCTCAACGAAGGTGTGTATCTTGAAGCCTTAATTTATGAGAAATGGTTAAAAAAATAGGTGTACTGTTTGTGCTTGTCGCTTTGGTGATTGGTTTTTTACAGAGGGATCGCATTCTTCAATTTTTCAAAAAGGATTCACGAACCGTCAATGCAGCTGAAGTAAAACTGTTGCTTCGGGAGGAGCCAACGCTGTCTTCATTGATTGAAGAACTTGTAGCGAATGGTGTCATAGAAAACGGAAAGGAATTCAGGTCTTATGTGGTTGATAATGAAATTGATTCAACTGATTTCGCTGCAGGAAAATACATCATTCTTTCTGGAACTCAATTATCGAATCTCGTAAATGGATTTGTGAAAAACGAAGAGGGACAAGGGAATGCTGAGGTGAAGGTGAACGTTGTTTTCAATCGTTGTAACACCATTGAAGACATAGGTGCCAATATTAGTAAGTGCATTCTCGCAGACAGCTCATCGATTGTTGAATACATCAAAAGTGATGCAACGCTAGCGAAATATGGCTTTACCATTGAACAAATTCCAGCATTGTTTATCCCGCAAGATTATGCTATGTATTTTGATACGGACGCCGCTGGTTTTGTCGCATTTATGGCAGAACGGTTTAAAGAATTTTGGACAGCAGAGCGATATGCGAAACTCAAATCTGTTGGGTTGACATCTCCTTCACAAGCTGTTACTGTAGCAAGCATCGTTTATGCTGAACAATCGCAAATGAGTGAAGAGTGGCCCATCATTGCAAAGCTCTATTTGAACCGCATCAATCAAGGAATTTTCTTGCAATCTGATCCTACGTTTAGGTTTTGCTGGGGAGACAAGCTAGATGGAGTAGAGCGCTTGCTGAATGTACACAAGGCGATTGATTGCCCTTACAACACTTATAAATATCCAGGACTTCCTCCAGGACCTATTTGCATTCCACCTGCTGAAGTAGTAGATGCAGTGTTGAATCCAACAGACGTGAATTATATTTTTATGTGTGGAAAGCCTGGAGGGCAAGGGCATAATTTTGCCGTGACAAATGAGCAACACGAAAGAAACGTAGCTGAATACAGAGTATGGCTAAGAGAATATTTACGCGCTAAAAACAACTAGATGACTGAATTGAAACGAAGAACATTTTTCAAGCTTGGACTTTTTGGAGCAGCGCTAGGTATTGTTAAACCAACTAAGGCAGCTGCGCTCATCGGGAGTTCATTCGAAGGGAAGTCAAAAGGACCTATCGTTGTGTCCACATGGGAACACGGGATAGCGGCAAACGAGAATGCATGGAAAGTATTGGGGACTGGGGGAAAGGCATTAGATGCAGTTGAGCAAGGGGTTAGAACAACAGAGTCCGATGTCACGAATAGAAGTGTTGGTATTGGCGGCCGGCCTGACCGAGATGGGAACTTGACCCTGGATGCATGCATTATGGATGAGAAATCGAGATGTGGCGCTGTTGGTTATTTGGAAGGGTATGAGCACCCAATTTCTGTTGCACGAACGATCATGGAAAACACACCGCATGTGATGTTGGTTGGAGAAGGAGCCGCTGATTTTGCAAAAGCCTATGGTTTTCCCAAAGTAAAAACGCCTTTGAAAGAAGTAAAGGATGAATGGAAGGAATGGAAAAAGGAGAACAAGGCGCTTTTTGAAAAGCCGGTTATCAACCATGAGAACCACGATACGATTGGAATGTTGGCACTGGATGCAGATGGAAATTTAAGCGGTGCGTGCACGACAAGTGGCTGGGGTTATAAATTACCAGGTCGACTTGGAGATTCACCGATTATTGGGGCGGGATTGTTTGTCGATAATGAGGTAGGAGCAGCATGTGCCACTGGTTTGGGAGAGGCGGTTATTCGAATTGCTGGAAGTCACACAGTTGTTGAACTCATGCGTCAGGGTAAATCGCCTAAGGAAGCATGTAGGTTGGCATGTGAGCGGATCATTGCGAAGCACGATGATTTAACAGGTTTACAAGTAGGATTTTTGGCATTGGATAAATATGGAAATTACGGCGGTTACTCGATTTACAATGGCTTCAATTTTGCATTGACAGAAAATGGAAAGACATCCATGGTGGATGCTGAATTTAACCGAAATTGGGATTAATCGATGCGTATTCTTTGGATTATTATGATGGGATTGAGCTTTACTGCAAGTGCACAGAAAGAATTGACATGGAACATTTTTCATCCAGTTAAAAATCAGTGGATAGAACTCGGGGAAAAGGGTTCAGTGCAAGAAGCGTTGATTGCAACTGGTGAATTACCAGATCCATTTGTTGGAATGAACGAAGATAAATTTGCATGGATCGAAGATTATCAATGGGAATTTAAATCGATTTTTGTTTTATCCGAAAAGGAGTTCGCTAGTGATTTCATAGAACTTGAGTTTCCATCGTTGGATACCTATGCAGCGGTTTTTTTGAATGATTCGCTGATTTTTACTGGACAAAATGCGTTTATACCTCATACCGTTCGTCTTAGAAATCACCTGAAATTAGGTGTAAATGAATTGACCATAATTTTTACGCCACCTGTACTTTATCACAAGGAAATTTATGAGACAGCGAGTTATCACCTTCCAGCGCCCAATGATAAACACGATATCGCGATTGCGCCCTATACACGAAAACCACAATACCAATTTGGTTGGGACTGGGCATTGCGCATGAATACAGTTGGGTTGAATAAACCTGCAAAGATTAATTTCTCCAAACATGGAAGTGTCGTATCGAAAACGACGCGCGTTATTTCTGTGGATAAAAACAAGGCCGTTCTGGAGTTTGAAATCACACTTTCTAATCCTGAAATTGAAACACTAGAATGGGACAGTAAATTGTTTGGGAAAGCAACTGTCAAGCGCAAGAAAAATCGTTTTGTGCGACGGGAAGAAATAGAAAACCCACAACTGTGGTGGCCAAAAGGTCACGGTGATCAGTACTTGTATGATGATAAGATTGTTTTATCAGAAATAAAAGGAAATCAATTAGTTAATGTTATTGATTTAAAGTTTGGAGTTAAGACTTCTGAGCTAGTCCAAGAGAAGGATGAATGGGGTACAAGCTACTACTTTAAGATCAACGGTCGCACAATTTTCTGCAAGGGAGGAGACTACATTCCGCAAGATATTTTTCCTGCTCGAGTAAAGGATGAAGACATCGAGAAAATGGTGGAAACAATGGCCGCTTCCAATTTCAATATGGTGCGTGTCTGGGGTGGTGGATATTATCCAGATGAGGTGTTTTTTAATAAGTGCGATGAACTTGGAATAATGGTGTGGCAGGACTTTATGTTTGCTTGTGCCATGTATCCAGGTGATGATGATTTTGTATGCAACATTACGAAAGAGTTCTATTATCAGGTTCCAAGAATCGCTGCTCATCCGAGTGTTGTACTCTTTAATGGAAACAACGAAGTCGAAGTGGCATGGGGAAATTGGGGGTTTCAGATAAAATATGGGTTGTACGGCAAGAGCGCCAAGGAAATTGAAAGATCCTACGATCGTGTCTTTAAGGAAGTCGCACCGTCAGTTGTGGAAGAATTTTCAACGATACCTTATATTCATACATCGCCGTTGAGTAATTGGGGAAAGGATGAATTCTACAACCATGGTTCCCAACATTATTGGGGTGTTTGGCATGGAAAGGATCCACTCGAAGATTTTGGAAAGAAAATCGGACGATTCAACGCGGAATACGGTTTCCAAAGTTTCCCTGAATATTCAACCTTGTTGACGTTTTCAGATACTTCGGAATGGAATGTTGGCTCAGAGGTAATGAAACATCATCAAAAGAGTTATGTTGGCAATGACATGATTCTCAAACATGCCAAACGCTTGTATGGGAAACCAGAATCCTTTGAGGACATGGTCTATTATTCCCAACTTACCCAGGCAAAGGCGGTAAGTATGGCTGTGGCGGGACACCGTGTAGACGCACCAAGATGTAGAGGAACGCTTTATTGGCAAATCAATGATTGTTGGCCAGCACCAACGTGGTCAAGTATAGACTACAACTGGAACTGGAAGGCGCTGCAGTACGAAATTCAAAAGGATTATCTCGACGTCGCTGTTGTGGCGAAATACCACGATTTAATCCAACGCGACTTTTATGTTGTTAATGATCTGAATCAAGATTTCAATTGTGTAATTAATGTATCAATCAAGGATTTCAGTGGAGTGGAGCTGCATCAATTTGTTACGGAACATGCGTTCAAAGGTGCAGGTGATTTTTTAATCGATTTCTCGGATGAACAAATAGTTCAAGCGCTGTCGCAAAATTGTGTCATTCATTTCAAGTGGAACGATGCCAATGGTAACTCGTTAGAGCGAACGTATACGCACAAAATTGTCGAGTATGAGAAGGCAACTGCCGATGATCTAAGATTGACAATTGAAGCTGTAAATCCAAAAGCGAACACGGCTGTACTGAAAATTTCAACGACGAAGTTTGTAGACAATTTATGGATTTCATCCTCAAAGTTTGGGGTTAAATTCGAGCAGAATTTCTTTCAATTGCTTCCAGGGGAAGTGCTCATTCCTATTACATACAGTGAATTACCGGTAGTCGGGGATTTCAAATTGAAGTGGATGTAGTAGTGAGTCTTTCGCTGCTTTCACATTCAACTTGGACAATTCTTAACATTTATTAGAATCCCTTACCATGGTAATTACCTATATTTGTGCCATGAAAATCGAAGATTTACTTAATGTAAAGTTTAAAACTCCTCAACAGCGGGTGTTGGCTAATTTACGTGTGACTTCCAATTTTGTGAGTAATCGTCAGAACAATTTTATGGCTGACTTTGGCTTGTCAATGCCTCAATTCAATGTCTTGCGAATTTTGAGAGGTGCAAAAACACATTTGTCGGTGCAAGTCATTAAGGAACGCATGATTGAGAAATCGCCAAATACGACGCGTTTAATGGATAAGCTTATAGAAAAGGAGTTAATTCAACGTACGCGATGTTCTGAAGATAAACGCATTGTTTTTGTAGAGATTACAGAGAAGGGATTAGATATTTTAGCGCAAATAGATGGGAAATTATTCCAAGAAGACTTAATGGCGACGGGTTTGACCACCGAAGAGGCGAATCAGTTGAGCGACTTATTGGATAAATTGAGAGAAGTATGATAGAAGTAAGTGGTAGCTTAAAGGAAAAGTATACAGTTAACAATACAGCTCGCTCACATGAGTGGATATCGGATGAACCATTGGATGTAGGTGGGATGGATTTAGGTCCAAAACCAACAGAATTGTTGCTTTCAGCTTTGATTAGTTGCAAAATTATTACGATTATGATGTACGCTGGTCGTAAAGACTGGGAAGTGCAAGACGTTAGTATCTCATTGAAGATGGGAGAAAAAGCGGAGATAACACTGATTGAAAAATCGATTTCTTTTACTGGAGATTTGGATGAAGCGCAAACGCAACGACTCATTGATGTTTCAGCAAGATGCCCTGTAGCAAAGATGTTGGGGAATTCAATTGAATTTAAGTTGGTGTAGTGGTATGATGAGAATTGTTTTACTGGCGGTATGCGCCATCTTTGCTCAGCTAAGTTTCGGTCAATCGATTCAAGGAAGTATTGTTGATAGAGAAGGAAATCCCATTGAATACGTTTCCATACGGGTCATGTCACCCAGTGATTCTTCTGTTGTTACGGGAGCCTATTCAGACATTGAAGGTAAATTTTTGATTGATAACATTGAGCAGCAGCGTTACCTTTTACGGATTACCTATTCAAGCATGGAAACGATTGATCAATTGGTCAATTTAGAGGAAAGCAAAAACATCGACTTGGGTGTTGTTCAAATGAAGCTGGACAAAACAATTAATTTAGATGAGGTCGTTGCTGCTGGTTCTCTAGATGTTCTGCGAGCAGGAATTGATAAAAAAGTATATTCTGTTGAGGATGATTTAACCTCAAAAGGCGGGAGTGTTAATGATATTTTGAACAACATTCCATCGATCAGTGTGGATCAGGATGGGAAGATTAGTTTGCGCGGCGATGGAAATGTGACAATCTTAATCGATGGTAGACCAAGTACGTTGGCTGCAAATGATGGACAATCCTTACTTGATGCTTTGCCCGCCAATTCCATAGAGCGCATTGAAGTGGTGACCAATCCTTCTGCACGTTATGATCCAGACGGAACTTCGGGAATTATCAATATTGTTTTAAAGAAGAATAAATTAAGAGGCTTTAATGGTGTCGTTTCAACAACGGCGGCGACAGGAGATTTATACCAAGCAAATTTAGGCGTTAACTATAGAAATAAACGAGTAAACTTAAGCCTTAACTATTCCCTGGATTACTATGAAGGAGCAAGAAATTTCAGTAGCGAACTGGAGCGAATTCTAGCTGAAGACAGTTCCACACTTTTTATACAGAACAGAGAAGGGACGGACTTAAGATCATCGAACACATTGGTTGTTGGAGCAGATTTCCACATTAATGAGCGCAATGTTATAGGTATTTCAGGAACAGGTAATCTAGGTAGGAGAGAACGTACAGGCAATCTTGAAAACGAATTATTTGATGGCGCTGGTGATGTCTACCAATTGTGGAATAGAGATTCATTCGACCCAAGAGAAAATAAGAACCTGGATGCAAACATAAATTATGTCAGAACATTTAAGGAAAGCAAAGGGGAGTGGTCGCTAAATGCTAATCAGTCGTTTGAAAAGGGAAATGTGAAAGGGTTTTATGACCAAGAATATTTGAACACAGATGGCTCTCCTTCAGGTTTGGAAGAATTGAATCAGCGATTAGAAAACAAATCGAACGAACGGATTACCACTGTTCAGACCGATGCAAGTTTTATTCACGAGAAAATTCGCGCCCGATCTGAAATTGGAGCGAAAGCAATTGTTAGAAGAGATGATATCACGACTTTTTCGGAGACTCGAGATACTATTTCCAATGAATATTTTCAGGACACCCTCGCGAATTTTGATTACAGTTACGATGAGATGGTGTACAGTGTGTACGGCGTTTTCGGACAAGAATTGGGAAAATTCAAATACCAAGTTGGAGTCCGTGGTGAATATGCAGAGCAAGTTCCCAACTTAATTTCGTCGAATCAAAAGGTAACTAATTCGTACTTGAATTTATTTCCGTCTGCACACATTAAATACGATCCAAACAAAATATCGCAGTTTAGTTTAAGTTATAGCAAACGCATTAATCGTGCAAACTCGCGCCAATTGAATCCATTTACGAGTTATGCAGATCCTTTCAATCTTCGTATGGGGAATCCACTATTAAAGCCTGAATACATTCATTCATTTGATTTTGGCTATGCGTATACGAAACCCAAGTTGATCTTTTCGACAAATGTGTTTCACAGAATGACCAGTGATGTAATCAATCGTGTTCGCGTGTTTTATGATAACAACACGGCAGTTCTAACCTATGGAAATATTGATAAAAGTGAAAGCACAGGATTCGAGGTCATCGCTATTTATAAGCCATTCAAATGGATGAAAAATACCCTTTCAGTGAATGGAAACTACATCGATTACACGAACAGCGATCCAACAACCGATTGGAACAATGATGGATTTAATTGGGGAGCAAAGTATATTTTGGCGATTGATTTCTGGAAAAAATCAGCGACTTTTCAGTTGAATGGCGTTTACAATGCACCACGCACGACTCCACAAGGGGTTATTTTACCAAGAGGTTCGGTAGATTTGGCCGTTGATAAGCGACTTTTGAAGAAGAAATCATTATCGATTGGAATTCGTGTAACAGATGTCTTTAATACGCGAATGTTTCAAATTGAGTTGGATCAGGCAGATGCGAGACAGGCATCCAACTATAAGTGGTTGACAAGAAGATTTTACGTCTCGATCTCATACAAGTTTGGTAACTTGGATCAAAACTAGGATCTCATCAGGAGATGATGGCGGAGGAGAGTAGTATTCATTTCCCAGTCTGGCGACAGGAAGGAAAGTGTGAAGGATAGAAGCTCAAAGAACTAAAATCTTTCGCAAATTTTTGAATTCTACTTAGTGGCTAGTTTTTTCTTTGTTTTTTTAGCGCCCGTTCCGACACCTAAGCCGGCAAGACCTGCGTCAAAGCCAAAACCTTTCGTTTTTTGATTGAAGTTTCTTTGTGCAAGAATTCTGTCAATTTCTTTTGGAGTTATCATGACCATTCATTTTAAGTTATAATCCAAGTTAACCAAATAATATACCAATTCCAGAAGGAACTAGTAAACAGTAGTCTTCCTGATGTAAACGGTAAGAAATTCGAAGCGAAGTAAAAATGACAGGATCTAACTGTGAAAACTATGATTTAACGCACGTGTATACAAACGCTGGAGGAAAGTTTTTTACAGTGAATTTTACAGAAACCGAGTGGTAGAGTGATTCTAGTAATTTTTTTGATTGCAAGGAATATTGAAACTGAATGTACTTTCCTTTATTTTTAAGGGCGTCATAGGATGCGTCCACTACGTTTTTTCTTAAATCCTCAGGGAAAACCATCAGCGGAAGCGAAGAAACAATGACGTCAGCCTTTAGATTTTCTTCAATTTCATTCATGTATTTCTGAACAAATTCTGCGGAATCATGTACCACTTTAACTCGAGGATCTTTGATGCGGGCGTTGAGTGCATCATAAAAGTTATCGTTTAGCTCAAAGACGATTAGCGTTGCATCTTCCATCATTCGTTCAATGATGACGTCTGTAAAAACGCCGGTACCGGGTCCAAGTTCAATGATGAGTTTAGCAGTTTTAAAATCAATATTCTCTAACATCTTCTCACCTAAAAAACGGGTGCTCGGAGTCACTGCTCCTACCATTTTCTTGTCTTTTAAGAATTGCTTGATGAAATTGCGCTTAGCCATGTCTTATTCTCTGATTGCTAATTTAGCATTATTAACAATTCCATGAATTCTTCCTGTTAATTCATTTTCAAGAAGCGGTGTGTTATATGTTTTTGAAAAGACATCTTCTTTTGTGAAAAACCATTTTTCATCTGGAGAAAACAAAGTTAAATCTGCTGGCTGATTTTCATCAATCGTCGTTGCAGGAAGTCCTAACACTTTTCTCGCACCATTGCTAATCGCTTCGACGACTGCGTTTAGGTCGTATTCTTTCGTCCCTCTTAATGAAGAGAAGCAGGTTTGCAAATTGATCGCACCAAACTCTGCTAGATCAAACTCTAAATCTTTCTCTTCCTTGTCGTGCGGACGGTGGTCCGAAACAATGCAGTCGATCGTACCGTCTTTAACTCCCTTCCAAAGTGCAACGCGATCAGTTTCAAAGCGCAGTGGCGGCATTAATTTGAAATTGGAATCAAAACCTAAGACATCATTCTCAGTGTAAACCAAATTTGCAACGTGCGTATCAACGGTAATTGAGAGTTTATTCTTTTTTGCTTTGCGTAATAATTCGACACCTTCTGCCGTGGAAACACCAGTTATATGCAAATTTCCACCTGTATATTCCGCAAGTCGAATGTTACGCTCTATTTCTATAATTTCAGCAACCGATGGATCTGGTTTTAATCCTGTTAATGTTGATGCCATTCCTTCGTTTACCATTCCTTTTCCAGTCATTGAATGATTGTGCGGAAAGGCGATTATTCTCGCTCCGAAATTTTTTGAGTAGAGTAATGCACGGTATAATATTCCAGCACTAATTGGTGCTAAATCATCCGAGAACAGTTGAACACCCGTTTGATGCATGTCGTACATTTCGGAAAGGTTCTCTCCTTTCATACCTACTGTCATCGCCCCAATTGGATGGATGGAAGTGACATGGTGTTCTGCCTTTCGGTACAGGTATTCTACTTGACTTTTACCATCGACAACAGGTTGCGTGCTTGGAAGTACAGCGACATGCGTGTAACCACCTGCAGCTGCTGCGTCTAGTCCTGATTCAACCGTCTCCATGTGTTCCATCCCAGGATCACAGAAATTGGATTTAAGGTCAACCCAGCCTGTTGATAAGTGAAGATTATTGAATGCTACTTCTTTGGCGTCTTTGTCAGTGATTTTGTCTTGAATGGAGAGAATCGTATTCTCATCGACCAAAACGTCTTTTTTCTTTCCGTGAAATGGAGAGTTCTTATCGACGATTGTGGCTTGTTTAATTAGAATTTTCATTCAATTGTCATTTTAAAAAGCGTATAAGTAGCATTTCGATGCACACAAAAATAAGTGTTAAAATGATACAAATCTTCCAATAGCTGAAAGGTTTATTAATATCGATTGTTGATAATTGTGAAGAATTACCAATTTCTGCATACTGAATGTTTTCAATTCCCCTTGCTGCAAAGTGTTCCGTTATTTCCGAAGCGCTGTACGCACCGAGCAAAGATTCTTGTCCGTCATAGTTCAAACTAATCGCACCAACGACTTTATTATTGAACAAGTCATAATTTCCTGCTTTGAGCACTTCAGTGGTAGCTACGCCGCTCAACGACAAGTAATTTGTTCCAGAAACCTGAAAATAGGGAGGAATGAAATCCGTGCTTTCGTTTTTGATGTGAATTGGAGATTCATCCGATATTTCTGCGTAAATCGGGTAGCGCGACTCATCTCCAATAATGATGGAAAGTGGAGAAGAACGTTGACTCATTTCGCACATGCGTAAGATGATGGTCGAAAAAAGTGCATCTCGCGTAAAGTTACCAAAGCGACTATCAAGTGAACCGTAGAACATAAAATTATTCCCTGCTTCATTGTTGTAGCTGAACAAAGAATTTCCATTCTGAAGTTCGATCAATTCCACTGAAGAAGCATTCGGAGTTGTTCTGTACACTTTTGAAACACTTGGAAGATTTAGTCGGTCTGGTTTAGTTTCAAAAACACCTTTGAAGAACGGATCATCAAAATTTAGTCCACCTATTTTTGTCCCAGCATTCATAGTTTGCCCCATAGGTGAAAGGCGGAGGGAATTTAATAGCTTGTTCCATTCGCCAACAACTGGGGCTGTTCCAGGGAAAAGAGCGAGTGAGCCACCTGTTTCTGAAAACTCCGTGAGGTAGTTGCCAATTCCGGTAGAAAGTTGATTAGAGCCATTGATGAAAACAATGTCCTTTCCGTTGAAATCATTCTTTGTTATTTGCGTGATGGTCTTTGCTGTTACATTGTAGTAATCATCCAGTCCAAGCACAGCTTCAATATTATCAACGGCATCTTCTCCGTTCAAAAGGAGTACATTGATGTGCTGTCTTACTTCGTAAGAGATGTAGTACGAATCGTCAAACAAGACATGATCGTCTATGGTGTGAATACGTCCTTTTTTTATACCAGTCGTTTTATCCGCAAAGCTGACGGTCGATACTACCTTTTGGTTGGCTGGCAGTTCGACAAATATTGTCTTTTTGTAGTCACCAATTTCAATTTGAACTTCACTGTTTTCGATGGCAGTATTTCCATGATTTCCGACGCGAATATTAAGTTCGTTGTTAGCGTTTATTTTATGCACAGGCGAGGTGAACCATACTGAATCGATGTAGATATTGGTTTCATTTTCTGGGCGAAGTAGAACAGGGTAGAGTGCAACATTTCTCAGTTTTTCTTTTGATGCCGATAAAGGTTGTGAACGTTGAAAATCTGAAAAGAGTACGTACTGAATTTTCCGTTGGCTCATTTCATCCTGCGTGAATAGCCCGTTTTGCCATTCTACCACTTCATCAACGGATCGCGCAATCGGTGTATAATCGATTTCGTCTAATTTCTCGAAAGCTTCAATCCGAGAGAGTAAGCGTTCTTCAGTTCCTTTAAAATCGTTGGTTCCAATGATGAAACGTGTATCTAGCGGTGCCTTCTTAATAATCTCCCGGGCGTTTTCTCGTGCTTCGGACAATAATTCTCCTTCTGCTCCTCTCGCTTGCATAGAAAATGAATTGTCCAAGTAAAAAGCGATGATTTGATTGTCCGTGCTCAGGGTTTCTTGATCAGTGGTGAAATAAGGTTGTGCAAAAGCCAAAACCAAAAAGATAAATGCGAGGATTCTACTTGCAAGTACCAGCAGATGCTTTAGCGTTTGTGTCGATTTCGTTTTTTGATCAACGTGCTTTACGAAAGTAAGGCTAGAGAAATAAAGTGTTTTGTATCGTTTGAAATTGAAAAGATGAATAATAATTGGAACGATTAGTAGCGCAAATGCCCAAAGAAATTCAGGATACAAAAATTTCATATACACTTAATTGTAAGTACTCGTTTCAATTGAGTTGCTAATATACATAAACGCATTGAAAGTATTAATTCTGGTTGGCTTTCTTCGAAAAATATGCCCGTCGAATCAATCCATCGGCAAGACCTACCTTCGGTACAATCATCTCTTCTATATTTGCTTCTATCATGGCGCGGTTGTAGATGCTTGCACCGTGAACGATGACGTCCGCTCTATCATCCCTGATGTCAAACTGATTGACAAGTTCTGTTGGGGTAAACTGCTTCAGGAATTCAATTTTTTCCTCGATATCAGATTGACGGAGCATTTGCCAATCCATCAATCCGCACAATTTATAAATTTTATTGATATTTCCACCCGTACCTACCATATATTCAGGTTGATAGAGTGCTGCATTTTCTTTGAGCCATTTACTGAAAACCTCCCATTCCTTCTCATCTTGAATACCTTCTTTAAGACGGATTGTTCCAATGTTGAATGATTTCCATGCTTTTCGTTCTCCTTTTGCAAAAATGTTGATTTCGGTACTTCCACCACCAACATCGATGAGCATGTAGGTCTTATTCTCGTCAATCTTACCCGTGTTAAAAATACTTTCGTACAAGACTTCAGCCTCAACATCTCCAGGGATAATGTTAATGTTTACACCTGTTTCTTTGCTTATTCGCTCTATGATACGCCCACCATTTTTTGAATCCCTCATAGCGGAAGTGGCTGATGCCAAGTAATTCTCAACCTCAAAAATGGAGCACAAATGGACGAATGCATTTGCCATGTGCAACAATTTATCTTCCTTGGGTTTCGTGATTTCGCCTTTTAAAAATGCATCATCTCCCAAACGAATTGGAAGTCGCACCAAGGACATTTTCTTAAAAATTGTACCGTTTTCATTCTCGTAAATCTGTTGGAACAACATCCTAACAGCATTTGAACCGATATCTATCGCCGCATATCTCAACATGGCACAAGTATAGGCTTTATTGGAAAAAAAATTGACGAAATTCGGTGCGAGTTATAACGAAATTCGATGAGTTTTAAACAATTCAGTTTTGAATATTAGTCCTTAATGAGTCGTTTGTAGTGCAGGTAAATGGATTTCTGTGCTTGAATTTTGGGTCCGTCACTTTTCCAGTAGCTATTTTTGAGATTCTCGTCAATGATGCGCGCTTTCGTGTTGTCATTCAATTGAATATTGATGATCTTTTTGATGTTCTTTTTGATGTCCTTGTTAAAAATTGGGGTCATTACTTCCAATCGAAGATCCATATTTCGTCCCATCCAGTCCGCTGAGCCAATGTAAACACGTTCATCACCGCCATTTGCGAAGATCAATACGCGTGCATGCTCGAGGTTTCTGTCAAGAATACTGCGCGCTTCAATGTTTTCACTCAATCCCTTTTTTCCAGCAATTAATGAGCAAATTCCACGGATAATGAGTTGAATTTTCACTCCTGCTTGACTTGCCTCGTACAATTTGAGAATTAGCTCCTCGTCCACCAAGTTATTTAGCTTAAGGATGATGTACGCTTGTTTTCCGTGCTGTGCATTTTTGATTTCCTGATTGATCAAATCGATCCAACGGTAACGGGGATTGAAAGGAGATACAATTAATTCACGGTATGTTCCTGGTCGGTAATTGTAGTTGAAAAAATCGAAGATTTGCTCTACTTCATTGGTGAGGCGTAAATCTACGGTCCATAATGAAAGATCGGTATAGATTTTTGCATTGCCCTCGTGGAAGTTACCTGAGCCAATATGCGCAATGGAGACTTTAGAATTTCCGCTTTTGCGGTGAATAAGAATCAGTTTAGAATGCACCTTTAACCCTTCTACACCAAAAATCACTTTGACGCCGTTCTCTTGTAATCGCTTAGAGCATAGGATATTATATTCCTCATCAAATCGCGCCCTTAACTCTATCACAACCGTAACTTCCTTTCCATTTTTTGATGCGTTGATAAGCGCATTGATGATTTTTGAGTTGTCTGCAATGCGGTAAAGATTGATCATAATGGAAGTCACCGCCGGGTCGATAGCTGCTTCGCGTAGAATGTCAATGGTGTGACTGAATGCCTGATATGGATAATGAAGTAAAATGTCTTTTTCGAGAATCACGTCCAACAAACTCCGCTGGTTGTGCAGGTCAGGATGTCTATTTGGAGCCTGTTTTTTATAGATAAAACTTCTTCCGCCGATTGCTGGAAAGTTGATGAAATCCTTTTGATTGTTATAGCGACCACTCGGGATAATATTTTGCTGGTCTTTCAATTTCAATCGATCCATCAAGTACTCTTTCAAATCATCAGGCATTGTTTTATCGTACACGAAACGCACGGGCTCTCCAGATTTACGTTTATTGATGCTCTTCGATAGTTTTTCCATCAACGACTCGTCTAAATCATCGTCAATGTCCAATTCAGCATCCCGGGTAAGTTTAAATGCGTAGGACTCTATCACGTCGAAATCAAAAATGCCAAATATTTGCGACAACCCTAAACGAATAATATCATCGAGATAAATTACGTATTTGTGACTGTTTTTTTCAGGAAGGACAAAAAAGCGCGGTAAGACTTGGGTTGGAATTTCAATCAACGCGTATTTAATATCGTTCTCAGCACCTTTTTTATAAAATTTGATGGCTAAATAGGACGCCTTATCGGTAAGTTCAGGTGACATTTTGGTGGTCAGCATAATTGGAACTAGGTTCGGTCGTACCGTCTCCTTAAAGTAGGAGAGTAGGAGGCTTTCTTGGGTTCCATTCAATTGTTTGTCATCAATGAAATGAATATTTTCAGCACTCAATTCTTTTATAAGCGATTGGTAGGCGGCATCAAATTGTTTTCCTTGATGGAGGGTGATATCGTTGATTTGCTTCAGTAATTCATCCGGTGCATCGTACAATTGTTGGCGTGTTTTCTTCCCCAATTCTGTCATCCTGCGTACGGTGGCAACACGCACACGGAAAAACTCATCGCGATTGTTTGAAAAAATACCCAAGAACCTCAAGCGTTCCAAGAGTGGGTTGGTCTTATCCATTGCTTCTTGAAGCACGCGCTCGTTAAAAGAAAGCCAACTTTTTTCGCGGTTGATCAATAAAGTTTCTGCTGATTTTGTCATGGAATCCTGAAAAGGTATATGCGAATTAAATAGAACTTGGTCGAATTGATGTTAACTTAATTTTAACTTCTCTTTAAATAATGGCTCAAAGTGCTAAATTAGGTTTAAATCCACAAATAATTTGTAGATAATTTTAAAATGTTGGCTTTTTAAATTGGCTAGCGTTGGCTATTTCTCAAACGCTCCAATTCCGAATAATGCGAAGTCATATTTCACAGGATCATTTGGGTCAAATCGACGTAGATGAATCATCAGCTCTTCCAGTGCTTTCCAATCGTCTTGCTTGCGGACAATAAGCCCCAATTCGCGTGCGTTTTTTGAGGTGTGTACATCCAGTGGAAGGTATAATTCAGCAGGGGAGATGCTGTTCCAAATTCCAAAATCAACTCCTTGTTTGTCGTTGCGCACCATCCAGCGTAAAAACATGTTGATGCGCTTGGTCGCAGAGTTTTTTGCAGGATTGGAAATGTGTTTTTCGCTGCGTTTTTCGTGAGGAGTTTGTAGGAATTGTTCCCTAAAGTGAATGATACGTCCTTTCATGCCTTCAATTTCTTTGTGTTCTGAAAATGCGCGCTCAAGTCCACCTGCGGCATAAATTGCTTGTAAACTGCGAAAGAAAAAATCGAGGTCAATTCCATTGAAGGTACGGTGCACAAAGTTCAACTGATAATTGGCCCTGTAATTCTGGATGAACTCGTAAGGTGCATGTCCCATGATGTCCAACAGGCGTTCTCCACTTTTGATAATCATCGTTCGGTTTCCCCAGGCAATGGTTGACGTGAGAAAGGCGACAATTTCAATGTCTTCTTTTTGTGTAAAGCGATGTGGAATTTGAATGGGGTCGCTTTCGATGAAATCGGTCGTATTGTACTGCTGTACTTTGAAATCTAGGTATTCTTGGAGTTCTGTCTTTGTCATTCAGTTCTGCTCTATTTTAGATGGGTTTCAAAGATTTCATACGCTTTTTGGATTTTCAGGAAGCGCTCTTCAGCAATTCTTTGTTGGGCTTCACTTTCGTTGTGAAAGCGATCTGGATGATGCAATTTCACCAGTTTTCGGTAGGCTTTTTTAACCTCATCAAGGGTTGCTTTTTCTGAAACTCCTAATATTTGGGCACTTTGTTGAAGTCGACTTTTGGCGCGTGGAGCTGCTTTCTTCGCGCTCTGAGATTTCTGCTCGTAATTTTGATGCATTCCTAGAATACTACTGAACTCTTTTGCACTGACACCGATCAATTGGCAGAAATGGTCCAAAAGTCGTAGTTCTTTTCGGTTGATGCTTCCGTCGATGAACGATAATCCTGTCAGAAAGTAGATGATTTGCACGCGTTGTTTGTGCTTTGGAAGCTTAAATCTCAACCATTTTAGTACATCGGTGAAATCTTTTGGATTTTTATAGGCTTGATTCAGCGATTCTGTGAAATTGTGATGATCGTTTGGGAAATAGCTTCTGAAATAGCGGTTCATAAACATTACTTTTTCGCCAGCGTCCCTCGTGTCATTGCGAATCAATTCGGCGGCTAAACAGATATACGCTTCGAGCAGGTGATCCTTGGAATAGGGAAGGTCTGGACTGAAAACGATTGAATCATCTCTGTATTTGTAGAAGCGCAGGTACGCGTAATGGAGACCAAGTGCAATAAAGGGAAATAGAAAAAGAAACACCCAGACTGGTTGGTCATCGTCTTGGTTTTCTTGAGGAAAAGCATATTGCAATAGATGAATGTAATATAGCATGGATAGTTCTTGGTGCGTAAAGTTAAGATTTTGAAATGACAAAACAACGTTATTATCGGCTTTTGAACCGATATCTAGTATTATCGGGTTTTAAGCCGATATCTTTAATTATCGGTTTTTAAGCCGATATTTTTGGATATTTGCACATAAACTAGTACATTCGATAAAAAAAGGAACACATGGTAGCCATAATAACTGGAGATATTGTTCATTCACGAGAGGTGGATGCCACTTTATGGATGAAGGCATTGAAAGATACTTTACAATCATATGGGAAAGAGCCTGAAGATTGGGAAATCTACCGTGGCGATAGTTTTCAGTTGAAAACGACACCTGCAGATGCGCTGCATTGTTCTTTTCTTCTGAAATCAAGTATAAAAACATTTAAGCAATTAGATGTCCGAATAGGAATAGGAATTGGGGGTGTTGACTACCAATCAGAGAAAATAACTGAATCGAATGGAAGTGCATTTGTTCGCTCAGGAGAATGTTTTGAAGGCCTTAAAAAACAGACCCTCGCGATGAAAACGGAATGGGATGATTTTGATGAACGCATCAATCTCTTGCTTGAGGTTATATCACTTGTTATCGATGATTGGACACCGATTTCATCCACCGCGATTCACCAAATGCTGCAATTTCCTGAATTGAATCAGAAAGAACTGGCAGAAAAACTCGATAAAAAAAGTCAAAGCACCATCAGTGAGGCGTTGAAAAGGGGTGGTTTTGATGAAATGCAAAAATTACTTACCTATTACAAAAATGAAATCTCAAAATTATGTTAGTATTCCTGCTTCAACTTCTTTTTGCGCATTTGTTGGGAGACTTTCTTTTTCAACCCGACTCATGGGTAATAGACAAACAGGAAAAGAAGTACAAATCCAAATACCTGTATTGGCACATGGGAATCCACGCTTTGCTTTTGATGGCTGTTTTGGCGTTCGATTTCACGTATTGGCTAGGTATGGTCATTATTCTTGTTTCGCATTACTGCATTGACCTATTGAAGCTAATGCTACTCCCGCGATGGAATGGGCGATGGTTGTTTTTTATCGATCAATTGGCGCATCTACTCGTAATCCTTGGGGTAACGTACTTTTACTTCCCACTAAAAATTGATTTTGAAGGAATCCTTACCTATGGCAACTTATTATTGGGGATCAGTGTGTTGCTTTGCACAGTGGTGACTTCCGTCGTTGTACAAGTATTGATTTCGAAATGGAAGTCACAGGAGGATGAAAGTCAGACCTTAGACAAGGCAGGAGCGTACATTGGAATGTTGGAACGGTTATTTGTGTTCGGCTTTGTCGTCGCCAATTTTTGGGGTGGGATTGGATTTTTATTAGGCGCGAAGTCCATTTTTCGATTTGGTGATTTGTCACGCACCAAGGATAGAAACCTTACAGAGTACGTTTTGATTGGTACCTTGTTGAGTTTTGGAATTGCAATTTTAATTGGAATAGGGTACAATCACTTGAGTCAAGTAGACTGGTCAGAACAGCTTCTAAGTAACGATTAAACCATCCTTCATGGTCAATTGACGATCGGTCATTTTTGCTAACGCTTCGTTGTGCGTGACAATCACAAACGTTTGGTTGAACTCATCCCGTAAATTGAAAAACAATTGATGCAATTCTGCTGAGTTTTGACTGTCCAGATTTCCAGAAGGCTCATCCGCAAAAACCACCTTGGGTTGATTAATCAATGATCGCGCGACAGCGATGCGCTGCTGTTCTCCGCCAGACAATTCATTCGGTTTATGCAAGGCTCTTGCTTCCAATCCCATCAACGCCAATAATTTCTGTGCATCCTTTTTTGCATCCGCTTGCGAAACACCTTTAATCAAAGCAGGAATGATAATGTTTTCAATTGCCGTAAACTCAGGAAGCAACTGGTGAAATTGAAAAATGAAACCAATCGATGTATTGCGAAATGCCGATAATTGCTTTGATGATAATTTGAACGGATTAATGCCATCAATCAACACTTCTCCTTGATCAGGTGTATCTAGCGTACCTAGAATTTGAAGGAGCGTTGTTTTTCCAGCACCTGAAGAACCAACAATAGAAACGACCTCTCCCGTATTAATTTCCAAA
The DNA here is from genome assembly GCA_937876195.1 of uncultured Flavobacteriales bacterium. Lineage (GTDB taxonomy): Bacteria > Bacteroidota > Bacteroidia > Flavobacteriales_D > Crocinitomicaceae > UBA4466. The sequence continues at coordinate 140,245 of CALEIK010000023.1, read as the reverse complement.
TCGATGCCCTTCAAAATTTGAAGATCACCATATGATTTAGTTATGCCTGAGGTTCGTAACATCTTATTTGTTCAGCTTCAGTGAGTGACCCATTTTATCACGTTTGGTCTTTAAATACAATTCATTGTGCTTGTTGCTTTCAATTTCTAACGACACATTTTCAACGATTTCCAAGCCATAACCGACAAGTCCTGTTCTTTTCTGTGGGTTGTTCGACATCAAACGCATTTTTGTCACACCTAAATCACGGATGATTTGTGCGCCAATACCATAATCACGCTCATCACCCTTGAATCCAAGTTTGATATTTGCTTCAAGTGTGTCGTAACCTTCTTCCTGTAATTTATAGGCTTTCAGTTTGTTGGTTAATCCAATCCCTCGGCCTTCTTGATTCATGTAAACAATGATTCCTCGTCCTTCAGCTTCAATCATTTCCATTGATTTTTGAAGTTGTGGACCACAATCACAGCGACATGAGCCAAAAATATCTCCAGTCATGCATGATGAGTGTACCCGAACAAGAATTGGATCATTCTCATTCCAAGTTCCCTTCACCAGTGCTAAATGCTCTTGTTCTGAGTTTTTATCTCTATAAAGGTGTAATTCAAAATCACCAGTACTTGTTGGAAGTTTAACGTCAATCACTCTTTCAATCAGTGATTCAGTCTTGATGCGGTATTCAATCAAATCCTCAATTGAAATGATCTTCAGGTCAAAGCGTTTGGCGATTTCCATTAGTTGCGGCAAACGTGCCATCGAACCATCTTCGTTCAAAATTTCAACGATTACTCCAGCAGGTTCAAATCCCGCAAGTCTCGCTAAATCAATCGCTGCTTCTGTGTGACCTGCTCTACGCAATACACCACCTTTCTTTGCGCGTAATGGAAAAATATGTCCTGGTTTTCCAAGTTCTTCCGGTCGAATCGAAGGATCTATTAATGCTTTAATTGTCTTTGATCTGTCACTGGCGCTGATTCCTGTCGTGCAACCGTGCCCGTTCAAATCCACCGAAACCGTAAAAGGCGTCTCATACGCTGCTGAATTTGAATGAACCATTAAGTTCAATCCAAGCTCATCACAACGGTCTTCTACAAGTGGCGCGCAGACTAATCCGCGACCATGCGTTACCATAAAGTTGATCATTTCTGGAGTCACACTCCTTGCTGCTGCTACAAAATCTCCCTCATTCTCACGGTTCTCATCATCGACTACAATGATGACACGCCCGTTTTTAATCTCCTCAATCCCTTCTTCGATTGTATTTAGCGTAAACTCCATCTATTTCTAAGTTTTCTGCAAAATTACTTGAAATTAATGAGTAAACCCCTAAAACAGCCATTAAAATCAATGGATTAAATTGTACATCACACGATTTTAACGAAAACTTTTTGTGTGTTCAATGGTATCAACGAGCAGTGCTACGGATTTTTCCCAGCTGTAATTGTGCTCGACAAATTTCGAAGCGTTAATCCCCAATTGATTTGTGAAATTAGTATCGTTTCTTAATTTTTCGATGCAACCTATCAATTCTTCCATGGTTTCTCCAACCATGATGTGTTCTCCGTGAATGGCGTTGATAGCGTTGTTCGCAAGGGGAGTGGTGATACAAGGGATTTCTAAGGCCATAGCCTCCAAAAGCTTGTTTTGCATCCCAGTACCGATGTGCATGGGTGCTAGAAAAATCTGCCCTCTGACGTAGGATAAGCGAATATCATCCACCCAGCCTGTTAAATCGATGTGGGGATTGTTTGCAGCTAATGCAATCACTGATGAATGAGGTGTAGCACCCGAAATAAGTAAGCGGGCGCCTTTAAAATGTGGTAGAATGTGCTCATGTATGGCGTGAACAGCTTTTATATTTGGAGGGTAATTCATATTTCCGACGAAAACAAAATCGTATTCTTTGGTGTGTGGAATTTTTTCAAAAAAGCTGGCATCCGTTCCGTTTGAAATGCATATGATCTTTTCTGCGTCAGGATGTATGATTAACTTTCTATCCTGTTCACTAATGATCGTTTTGTTCTCGAAGTAATCAAAGATTTCGCGCTCATAGGCAACGAGTCTTTTTGCCTCCATTTTGAATAACCATTTTTTGTAAAAAGGTTGCTCATCAATCCGCCTTTTGATACCCATGCTTAAGGCGTCCATGTAGTCAATGGTTTTAGGGATGTGGTGAATATGTTTAATGTATTCAGATGTTCTAATTAGTTGACAGTAAATATGTTTAAAGTTATTTAAATGAATTAATTCTTTAATCAATTTTCTCCCTTTACTTCGGTAGAAATAGCCAACTTGAAAGGGTTGATTGCTTAGAAAAAACCTGAATAGATTAATTGCTTTCGACCATACCGAAAGTCGCACAATTTTGATGTGCTCACAGTACGGACTCACTTGATTGAAGGCATCGTCTGATACAGCGTGAGAACTCAACGCAACCAGCGTAATTCGGTAGGTCTTGCTGAGAATTTTAAGTTGATGGAATGCGCGCAACTTATCGCCTTTGTCCAATGGAAAGGGAAAACGTGATACAATCATCAGAAGTTGTTCTTTATGCTGTTCCGATAAACTCATTAAGTAGCTGTATGTTTGTTTTAAGACTATGTTGCCGGTGAATATACGCTTTTCCATTGTTTCCAATTTCTCTCCTCAGTGTTTCTGATGTCGAGAGCTGATGACAAGCAGTGATGATTTCCTCATCGGTATTGGCAATGATAAGACAATTTGATGTTGTATAATCAATTCCTTGAGCGCCAATCGTTGTTGTAATGACTGGGACGCCAATCGCCATCATTTCTAATATTTTTACCCGAATCCCAGAGCCTGAAGTAATGGGTGTAACGAGAATCCCAATCGAAGTAGAGTGGGTATTCACATCATCCACAAAACCATCAAGATGAACGTTCGGCGCGGTCACATGTAGCGCTTTGCTTCCCTGTCCTACGATATGCAGTTGAGCAGATGGAAGAAGAGCATTGATCCGTGGAAAAAGACCGACAAGGCGATCTACAGCTTCTCGATTGGGTTTCCAATTCAATGCCCCCAAATGGAAGAAATTTGTTCCTTGGTAGTCGTTTTCTGAAGCATCCTCTAATGAAAATCCTAAGGAGATGGTTTTGATAGGCGTGGTGACACCAAACGCTCTAAAAAAGGTTGTATCTTCTATAGAAATTGAAATAATCCCATCCGCAGCACTTAGCGTGCTTTCCTCGTAACGTTTTAAGTCTTTTGCCAGCTTGGTGTAATATTTTTTCTTTAGGAAGTTCGTGCTGTTGTTGGCTAGGTTCTCCCAAATTTTAAATTCGACATTGTGGGTGCGTAAATAAACCTTTCCTGTGAATGCTTTGCGGATCTGATCTAAATAAACCGTGGTGAATAGACTCTCCAAAATCACACAGTCAATCGATTGTTCTTGAATGACGGCAGTAATTCGCTGTTCCATTGCCGAAGAATGAAAGCGACGCACATTGTACGATTTCTTGGAAAAAAGTGCTAAGAAAGCCTTTATCGGTGTAATTCGAGTGTTTATCTCAATTGCTTCTGGGTGAATTTCAGATTGCAATTCTGTAGGGTATTGACTTTGTTTAAACGGGTGTTTTTCCGTTGAAACTGTGAGGTGTTTAATTGTGTGATTTGCCTCGATTAGCGTGCGTAAGAAGTTGTCCATTGCCACGCATCCACCATCTATTTTTGGGTATATTGGTTTATGTGTAATGTAGAGAACCTTCACGATTTTCGCTTGAAAAGTTTTGAAATAAGCGGAAAGCTGAACAATGGAGTGTCCTTAGCGGCAGAACGCATCAGCCAGATTGCAATGGGAAGGAGTACCATGGAAGGAAACCACATTCCAACGAAAGGTGAAACGGTGTTGTTGTTTGCTAGGTTGTCACCAATGGTAATGAGTACAAAGTACACCATGAACAGTAGCGCTGCAATAACCACGGGTGCTCCAAATCCTCCTTTTCTGACAATCGCTCCGAGTGGTGCACCGACAAAAAAGAGGATAATGATGGCAAAAGTCAATGCAAACTTCCGGTGAAATTCAATCAGGTATTTATCGATTCCTTTTTCGAGCACAAACAAAAAATCAGCTTGTGAATCCAAGTTTTTCGCCTTGTTGCGAAGTCGCGTTTGAGCAACTAAAATTCCCTTGATTTTATCGTCTATCGAAAGTTGATTAAATTGAATCGTGGTGTCTGGCACAAATGCTTTCTGGTTTTTGTTCGCTTTTTTATCCGTTTTTTGATAGTTGCGCGCCATAAAATAAGGATGGTCGCTCTTCACACTTAATAGAAAATTTGCGACAATGTCTCGTGTACTTCGATGGATTGAATCCAGCGCATTGTTGATCTGAAAAACGTTCAGCATTTCGTATTTATCTTTGAAAAGATCTTCCTGACTTCTACTTAAGTCAAACCCAGACAAGTCGATTTTATAGGTGGCCTGATCAAAATTCGACCTTCGAGATGGGCGATTATTCGTTCCGTGTGACACGCCATCGGGGCTGTAGGATGGAGGGAGAGGGGCAAGCTCCTCCATGACTGATCCGTCTTTCAATTCAAAGAAAAGCTCTTTTCCGCTTTCTGATTTATAGATTTTTCCTTCTTTCGCACGAATCGTCTTTACCTGCTTTGGATCTGTGTGGTCGTGAATCAGTACACCTTTGAATTCATTTTCTGTTCCTTCATCCACTTTGATAGCATAACCTTCTAGTTCTTTGCTATACGCTCCCGGTTTTATGATGGTAGATATTTTCGTGTTTTGAATGTCGTAAATCAACGAGTGCCATTTCAAATTGGCCACAGGTATGACATAGTTCGCAAAGAGAAAGGTGGCAAACGCAATGATCAATACAATGGAAGTCAACGGGCGCAAAATACGATAGAGAGACAATCCGCTGGATTTCAATGCAGTTAACTCGTTATGTTCCGCCAAGTTGCCCACCGTCATGATGGAGGAAAGTAAAATTGCCAAAGGCAGTGCAAGAGGAATAAGACTGGCTGAAACGTAAATCAATAATTCGATGATGACAATTACAGAAATTCCTTTTCCCATTAAATCATCAATGTATTTCCAGAAAAATTGCATCACCAGAATAAACATCGATATTGCAAAGGTAACGATGAACGGTCCAACGAAGGATTTTAAGCTAAAGTAATACAGCCGTTTCAATAGAATGTTTTTAGATCAAAATAATAAATGAAAACAAATTAAGAACGCTAAAAAAGGGAAATGCGTATGTTCTAAACTCAATAGTTTAAATGCTAAGCTCCAAGCGTTCTCATTAATACACCAATTTGCTTTTCCCAGAGACGTTGTACTTCTTCCATCTCGTCTGGTTCGGCAAAATCAGTTACGGTCAAAACAACGGCTTTTGTCATAGGGTCTATCTCGTAGCGCAATTCAAAGAACGTATCCAATCCTTCTTCTTCGTCTTCTATCCATTGAAATTTTATCTTAGAATTTGATTTCTTCGTAACCAAACGTGCTTCTTCCTCACTGTCATCCCAAATGAATGTATAGACATCATCCTTGATATTAACATCGTCGGAAAACCACTCACTGAGTCCACTGGGTGTGGAAATCATACTGTCCAACACTTTTGTAGATGTTTTCAACAAAAATTCAAGCTCGAATTGTACTTTTTCTGCCATAGTTTAGTTAAATTGAAATCAATCATTAAAATTTTGCGCAATATACGGATTCTTTTGGGAAGTTGTGCTACACGTCGAATGTCATCAGAAAAACGATTTAGCACCATTTCTTTCACAAAATCTCATCTAGAACGGGCGCTACAGTTGCAAAAAACTGTTCTCATAATTGCCTGAAAATCTTTAATCTATTACATTTGCACTTCAAATTAATCGACCAATGCAACGAATATTTCTTATTAGCCTTATGAGTTTGTTTACATGGAACGGATTTACTCAGGAGGAGAGACCAAGTATCCATGAAGTGCAGTTGAATGAGTACAACTCTACTGGCATCACAGAAGCGGAATACTACGAAGAACAGCCCACGGAACTTGTTCCTTTCGAGAAAGCATCGTGTGATTTGACAAAAATCGTTTACGGATGGCACCCGTATTGGGTGGGTAGCGCCTATCAGAATTATCAGTGGGATTTACTTTCACACATGTCGTTTTTTAGCTACGAAGTGAATGCAGCGGATGGAGAACCAAATTCTACGCACGGTTGGGCGACAAGTGCTGCAGTGGATGCTGCGTTGGCAAGTGGAAATACAAAAGTGACTTTGTGTGTGACATTGTTCTCGGGACATACCGCCTTTTTCGGAAGTCCAACAGCCCAACAAACGTTGATTGATAACCTTATCGATTTGGTAGACTCCAGAGGAGCACACGGCGTAAATATTGATTTTGAAGGAATTCCAGGTGCACTCGCGACCGATTTCGCCAACTTTATGGTGGATTTATGTACACAAATGCATGCCGCGATTCCAGGTTCGGAGGTGAGCACAGTACTCTATGCAGTGGATTGGAACGATGTGTTTGATTTCAGTATCATGGAACCACATGTCGATCACTACATTATTATGGGGTATGCGTATTACTATTCAGGAAGCTCCACTGCTGGTCCAACCGATCCGCTCTATCATTTTGGAAGTTCTTACAATTACACACTTTCACGTACAATTACCGATTACCTATACGCAGGATGTCCGAAAGAGAAATTAGTGATGGGACTTCCCAGCTATGGATATGAATGGGAAACAGCTGGACTCACGGTTCCCTCTGCAACTGTAGGAGGCGGCACGGCACGAACGTACGCTTTTGTAAAGAACAATACTTCTGGAAATTACTCCGCAGGAAATCATATCTGGGAAACGGATAGTTACACTGATGTTTACGCGTTCAACAACGGAGCAAATCGACAGTGTTTGATTTCCTTGGATGATGGTTGGAGAAAGCGATTGGAACACATCAACCGAACAGGAATTGCTGGAATTGGCATCTGGGCACTTGGTTATGACAACGGATACACTGGTTTGTGGGATGCGATGAACGACTATCTCACTACTTGTTACGAAGATTCCTGCTCGGGAACCATCCATGATTTTGGGGGACCAACACGGAACTATTACAACAGAGAGGATTATACGTGGACGATTGCTCCACCCAATTCAACGGCCATTGATGTAGATTTTTCTATGTTCAACGTTGAACTTGATTACGATTACCTGTACATCTACGACGGTGCTACAACTGCTTCACCGCAAATTGCAGGAAGTCCATTCACAGGAACAGCAGGTCCAGGAAGTTTTTCGAGTTCCACAGGAGCACTTACTTTTCGATTTACTTCCGATGGTGCAACAGTGACTCCAGGATTTTTAGCCACGTATTCGTGCGTGAATATTCCCGAGCCCGTAGCAAGTTTCTCTACCAGTGAATTGACGATTTGTCTGGGTGATTCCATTCAGTTGCAAAATACGTCTCAAGATGCAGATAGCTATCAATGGGCTACTTCCGCAGGTGGGCTTTCCAATGCGACAGCTGAAAATCCTTATTTGTTTCCGAGTTCAAGCGGGACGTATACCATTTCTTTGGTGGTGACGAATGGTACAGGAGTTGATTCAACAGGACAAGCCCTCGCAGTGACGGTAAACAATCCGCCAACGGCGATTGCGGGAATGAGTTCAACCAATTTGACATATCCGACGGATGCCACGGTGTTCTTTACTAATTCAAGTAACAATGCATCAAGTTATTGGTGGGATTTTGGCGATGGAACTACATCAACGGATGCTCAACCTTGGCACACATACGGTTCAAGCGGTGTGTTTGATGGTTATTTAGTGGCGATGAATGCAGGTTGTGCGAACGATACTACTTTTTTCACAATCAACGTAGGGACAGCAAGTCTTTCAGAACATGAATTCGAAGAAGTTGTCATTTTTCCAAATCCCTTTGATCAACTGATTACAATTGAAACTGTGATGAAGGTCAACCAGTTTGAATTAGTGGACATGAAAGGTGCGAAAATTGCTGTGGACGCGACACCAAACGCAAACGGATATGAACTAAAACCTCAAGTTGCAGCGCCTGGAATATATGTGTTAACGATTTTCACAGATACACACGTCATTCGTGAACGCATTGAAAAACGCTAGTTCTATTCTTTCACGATTTTCAAACGTTTAACGCCTTGTGCCGAGTAGATGTGTACGATGTACAATCCTGCGTTGATGTCCTGACAAGAAACGTTCACTTCACCATTGATGATTTCCGAACGTACTGGGATAATTTTTCCATTCATGTCGGTGATTTCAATCGTCTGAACGTTAATGCCTGCTGGAATAACCACTGTAAACGCATCGTGGATTGGGTTTGGATACACTGCCAGCTGATTCAGAAGGAGTTCTGTATTGCCCAATTGATCTGGATGTACAATTCGAATATTGTCAACGAATAGATTGTTTCCATCTTCAGCTGTGAATTTAAATTTCACCATTAAATTATCCGTCAAATAGGCGACAGGTATGTTTGTGATTACATCACTGTTCCATTGAGTTTCATCGACAGGTGTGAATTCACTCGTTACCAAGGTATCAACGGTCGGTAGAAGACCAAGTGCGTGATAGGTTTTTCTAACCAACCAGGTTTCACCACAATTATTTGAGATTGCCACCTGTAAAATTTCGTTCGGTGAAGCTTGATTCTTTGCATAGGAATAATCGAAAGAAACAGAGATAGCGGCTAATGCACTTGCATCAACTGGTTCGCTAATAAATTCGTAAATTCCACCTTCTGTCGCGTTGAAATTATCCACAAAAATGGACTGATTACTCATGTACCCAACAGTCTGATTGATTTTCCAGTTAGTAGTACTTAGATTTGGCAATACAATCCAATTCGCGTCAAAACTAGTTTGGTTTTCAAACGGTTCGTACAAACTACTAACAGAACCCGTCGCAGGTAGGATGCGAATGTAATCCACCAATGTAGTGTCTTTTTGTTCGACACCACTTTGTACGCTCAATGTCACGTCGTAACTTCCTGGTGTGGCGTAAACTACCGAGATGATGGAGTCTGTTGTCGAAGAAGGCGTACCACCATTCACTGTCCAAACGCGTGAGTCGACCCCGTGCAAAGAAATATCGGTAAAGGTGACCGTTTCTCCTGCACAGGCAATACGCTTGTCTGCTTCAAACTTTGCGCGGCATAAATAGTAGGTAAGATCGTCAGTTCCTGTTGCTGCGAGGTTCGCGGGTGTCCACAAATTGTCGCGGTTGGCAACAGAAGAATTTAAACAAGCGTGCATGCGCAGTTTTTGTCCCTCGGTGAACATTCGTGCGCAGTAAGAGTAATCCATGTAATTTTGAACGTTGTCCAATGTGCTGCATGAGTTCCCAGAAAGGTTGCAAGATTGCCAACCAATGGTTAGTGGAGTATCAGTCACGTCATCGTCAAAAGCGCAGTTTCCACCTTGTGCCACTGGTAGATAGTAATAATCGGGGACATTGTTTCCTCCCCAAATGTGTTGAAGATTGAGGTAATGTCCAATTTCGTGACTCAGCACCGTTCTTCTGAAAAACTCAGACGTTCCAATCGTTCCGACATAGCTGTGTTGCATCACAATTCCATCCCATGCAGGAATCGTGTCTGCTGCGGAGGGCAATAAAGCGTGACCTGCCAATCCTGCTGCCTGGTTGCACACGTAAACATTCAAATATTGGTCTGGTGGCCATTGAATCAAGCTTTTTACCTGATGATCTCCGATATTAGTCAAAGAAGAAACAGTGCGCGTAATTCCGCTGGTGCAATTTCCGTTAGGGTCAAGTTGTGCTAGGCGTAATTCAACACCGACATCTGCTGCAATGGATTTAAAACTTGCGACAATTTCTGAAGTATCGGCATTCATTTTTCGGTATTGGATGTTGACCTGTTTCACCGCATCTAGAATTTGCGAATCGTTAATATTTTCTAGCCCATTGTTATGAATGATGTGAAAAACTACAGGAATAATGTAGGGTGTTCCACCTTTAGGGTGATTTTGTTGAATGTAATCCTCCGTAAAGCTTTGTAATTTTTCATGCGCATGCACAATTCCAGCATTGTATTCTGGGTGCTCGTTGAAAAGTCGCTGGTGCATTTCATCTGTTGCGCAAAAGGGTGTTTCTTCTTGAGAAAAGGCAATCGTCGAGCAAAGTACAAAGGCAAAAAGTAGGGTAGAGCGCATGTTGATTTTTTTAAGATTCGTTGTGTAAATTTAATACATTCTCTCAATAGATGTAATGAAAGCCACAGATTTAACGTCATTCAACGGTAATGTGTAAAAATGAAGAATACTTTCTCCCCTTTGGGGTTCAGTCCATTGAAATCTTAATTTTTTTTCAAATTAGAAATTGAAATCTATCGGATTTTTGCTTCGGGGTTTCAGAGTTTTGCTTTTGAGGCGAATAATTAAGATTACTATCACAAAGTCCCATATTCAAAAGCAACCAAAAGACTGAACCCCGAAGGGGTGTAAGTCTTCTAACCCCCGAGTATGTTTAGAGAAACTAAACCCCCGAAGGGGTGACATAAACAGTGTCTGATTTAGTTATTGCCATCCCTTTCGGTGTGACTAGAAACCATATGTAGAATAGTTTTTATTGTCCACTTAGTTTCGTATCTTTAGAAGATGAGCGAAAATAGTTTAAAAGAGAGTTTTGGAACATTATCAGAAACCATCAATGGATTGGTCAATTTGGGGTATACCCACAATTTTAACGTTAAAAACGAGTGCATCATTTGTGAGCAGACAAGTGAGACCTTTCCTCCAGTAGATTTCCAAATTGAAAAGGTCTATCGTTTTGAAGGAACGTCAGATCCAGATTATCAGTCCATCCTATATGCAGTTTCTTCTGAGAAGCATGGTGTGAAAGGAACGTTAGTCAACGGGTACGGGATTTCCTCGAACGAAGAAATTTCAAAACTGGTAGAAAAGTTAGAGATGCATCGTGACGACCACGATGGAGAATAGGTCCAATAACGTGTGATTGCATAAAGCACTAAAGAAGTTAAATTCCTTGGAATGGATGGGAGTGAATTAATTTGGTACATTTGAACATTGAATGTGCTCATATGTGCTGTGGCGCTATTGGATTTTACAGCAACATGAGAAGAAGTAGAGAAGTTTTGGATACGTTACATGCACGATTAAAGAATGACTTTTGATTTAAAATTGTTTTACAGAGTTGCATTTTGGGTCAGCCTCGTTGGGTTGATTGCAATAATTTCTGATTTTGGCTTTTCGCAAAGTAATTTTTCTCAAAATTTACTGGACGCATTTTATTTCATTGTCTTAGGTGTTGGCTTAGTAGCAACGTTTTCTCGATACATTCGAACGTTTGCGCTAATTAAAAGAAAGGTTTTCCTGTTCGATTTGATATCAGTTGGTTTTACATTGTGGATCTTCTACATGTATTTGTTTGTCGGGGTTCCTTTTGAGACCGATTTATTGCTCGAGAATCCGATTTGGGTCAAAATAGCTGTGTTACTTACCTTTATTCGAGAGGTTTCGGAGCGTAAAATAAATCTAAAAAGGACGGTGCTCAATCCTGCCCAGATTTTCATTCTCAGTTTTATGGTCATTATTTTTATTGGCTCATTGCTGCTTATTTTACCGAATGCAACATACGAGGGGATTTCCTTCTTAGATGCGCTTTTTACTTCGACCAGTGCCGTGTGTGTCACAGGTTTAGTCGTCGTCGATACAGGTACACACTTTACGCAGTTCGGTCAAACTATTATTATGATTTTAATCCAAGTAGGTGGGTTAGGAATCTTGACCTTTGCTAGTTATTTTAGCTATTTTTTTAAAGGAGGTACGACCTATGAAAATCAATTGGCGTTGAGCGATATGACAAGTTCCAAAACGTTAGGAGAGGTGTTTTCAACGTTGAAATACATCTTGCTCATTACAATTGGAATAGAACTGTTTTCAGGTGTATTAATCTACACCAGTGTTGATTCGAGTAAGTTTACCTCTCACTCCGAACACCTTTTCTTTTCTGCTTTTCACTCCATTTCAGCGTTTTGCAATGCAGGATTCTCGACATTGAATAGTAGTTTGTACGATTCAGGTTTTCGTTTCAACTATTATCTGCAATTGATAGTTATTTTGACATTTGTACTTGGAGGTTTGGGCTTCCCAATTGTTGTGAACCTCTTGAAATATTTGAAATATAAGATTACGCACGTATTGAAATTTGCATCGAGTAGAGCCAAATACCGCCCTTGGGTGCTCAATCTCAACAGTCGAATTACGCTGATCACCACACTTTCCATATCTTTTGTTGCCTTTGTTGCCTTTTATTTTCTTGAATACAACAACACGCTATCAGCACATAGCGGCTTTGGTAAAGTTGTAACGGCACTTTTTGGGGCGACAACACCTAGAACAGCAGGCTTTAACAGCATTGATACGGCAGCCATGGGATTTTCAACCCTCATGTTGGTTTTCCTTTTAATGTGGATTGGGGCGGCGGGGGGATTAAGACAAGCACGTTTGCCATTGCAACGCTCAATATTTTAAGTTTGGCAAAGGGAAAATCACGCATAGAAATATTTAGAAGAGAAATTGCAGACATTTCCGTACGAAGAGCTTTTGCTATTATCTGTCTGTCCCTGGTGGTCATCGGTTTTGGAATCATGTTCATTTCTATATTTGATCCAGAAAAGAAGCTGATGGACATTGCTTTTGAGTGTTTTTCGGCGTACAGTACGGTAGGATTGAGTCTGGGGATAACAGCAGACTTGAGCAGTGCAAGTAAGTTTGTAATTATCGCCGTGATGTTTGTTGGGAGAATCAGCATGCTTTCTTTGGTCATTGCGGTGTTTAGAAAGGTAAGACATAAGAATTACAGGTACCCAAATGAAGAAATTACAATAAATTAAAAACAGATTAGAATGAAATACATCATTATCGGACTTGGAAACTTCGGGGCATCGCTAGCTCAGAAATTAACGGAACAAGGCAATGAAGTCATTGGGATTGATACGAATATGTCAAAAGTGGATGCTTTCAAAGAGAAAATTTCACACACGATTTGCATGGATGCTACAGACGAATTTACCGTTTCAGGTCTTCCGTTGCAAGACACGGATATCGTTCTCGTTGCGATTGGGGAAAACCAAGGAGCAAATATTATGACCACGGCACTTTTGAAGAATTTGGAAGTGAAACGGTTAATCAGTCGAGCCATTAATCCCTTGCATGAAAAAGTACTAGAAGCCCTTGGGGTAGATGAAATTGTACATCCCGAAGAAGAAACAGCTGAGCGTTGGGCGAAGAAACTGTGCTTAAGCAACGTAGTTGATTCCTTTGAGTTGAATGATGATTACAGTATTATCGAAGCAATAGTTCCTTCGGATTATGTCGGTAAATCAGTGCGAGAAGTTGGTTTCCGAAGACAATTCAATTTACTGGTACTGACCGTGATTAAGAAGGTTGAAGTAAAAAGTACTTTTGGTAAAACGAAGATTGAGAATCAAATTCAGGGCGTCGCATCTGCTGACAACATACTCGAAGCGGGTGATATTTTGGTTTTATATGGTTCAAATAAGGATTTACAAATCTTTTTGAAGCAGAAGATGAGGGATTAGTATTATTCTGTGAGGTAAAAATACTGCTTCGTTCAAGAATAGTTTTGAGGTGGAAGTAATGTCACCCTTTCAGGGTTCCGTTTTCTTTAAGATGTTGGATTTGATGGTCCTTTCACCCCTTCGGGGTTCGGACTAAGAGCATAATTCTTTTTCAAGTAGGGAAGTTTTAGAACCTACTGCATGTTCGCATCGGGATTCCGCTCAGAAAACCAAAAGACTGAACCCCGAAGGGGTGACACAAACAGCGTCAAATCTCCTAGTTCTTCCCCAGTCGTCCAAAAATGGTATCCAGCGAAGCTTTCAATTTCGAAGTGGCTCCAGATACAGATTGCTCAATAGTATCAGACAATTCAACAACAGCAATAGGTTTCATGTTTTCAACGCGCGCTTCTAACATGCATCGTTTATCGTTTCCTCCGCCTTTACTGCTGTTTTCGTCAGAAAGGTGCACTTCGATTCGTGTAATATGCTCTTCGAATCTCGATAATTCTTCTTGTATCGTTTCTGTAAGATAGTCACGAAGTCTATCCGTTCCCTCAATGTTTTTGTCGGTGTTCACTTGAATTTGCATACTGCTGTATAGATTAAATTATTTTTGTGCGTTTCGCCGCTTAATGAAAGTGGGAATATCTTGACAAGATAAGAACTCTTGGGTACTTTATGCGACTAAGTAGTGCTTAATTTCGCATCACAAGTAATTTCTGCTTTTATCGATTTTGAAATCGGACAAGTATCTTTTGCTTCAGTGATTAATTTGTCAAATTTCTCTGTTGAAATGGTACCGGCTTTCACATTCACGGATAAGTGGGATTGCGTAATCAACCCTTTGTCAGTGTCGAAGGTGACCTCACATTTGGTCTCAATCAATTCTGGAGGAAATCCTGCATCCGTCCAGAAAACTTAATTTCATTGAAAAACAACTTGCATGAGCCGCTGCAATTAGCTCCTCAGGATTTGTGTGCTTTCCGTCTTCAAAACGACTGACAAAATTGAACGGAACATTGTCCAGCGTTTTAGATTCAGTGAAAAGAGATCCTTTGCCTTCTTTACCAGTTCCTTGCCAGGTCGCGATTGCGTGTTTTTTTGTCATAAGTATTGTTTTTTAGAATGTTGGACATCCTCATTCAAGTGTACATTTACCCCAAGTCCTTCAGCTACTGCTGCTCCTAGGTTTTCATCTGCTTGGAAAAAATGGGACAATTGACGATTGATAATTTCGTCTTTTTTCTCTCCCGTTATTCCACTCATTGCTTTCACAATGTTATTTACTAAGTTAGTTCTTTGTGTTGAATTCATTGCCTTTGTGTACAATAATCCTGGCTGTGAATAGTGATCATCGTCTCCGCTACCGTTTCGATCGTACCAATCCGCCGTTGTTGCTCTTATATCTTTAACAGGTTCAGCCGATTGCTTGTAAGCTGGGTCAATGTACATATCGTCGAAACTATTTGGGAAGTAGTTCGGCTCGGCGCCGCCATTTCCATCCATCCGCATAGCTCCATCTCTTTGATAATTTGAAACTTCATACGGACATCTATTTACAGGGATTTGTTCGTAGTTCGCTCCCAGTCGATAACGGTGAGCATCAGGATAGGACAACAATCTTCCTTGAAGCATTTTATCGGGAGAATAACTAATACCATTCACAAAATTGGAAGGGGCAAAGGCACTTTGTTCCACATCTGCAAAATAGTTTTCAGGAATGCTGTTCAATTCCATTACTCCAACTTCGATGAGGGGAAAGTCTCCATGTGGCCATACTTTGGTGACATCGAATGGATTGTATTCGAAATCGTTGGCTTGTTGATGCGTCATCACCTGAATCTTTAAATCCCACTTCGGAAAATCGTTTCTATCAATCGCAGCTACTAGATCAGCTTGTGCGAAATCTGGATCTTCTCCGCGCATATCAATGGCTTCTTGATGTGTAAAGTTCTTAATCGATTGTCGTGTGATGAAGTGAAATTTCACCCATACACTTTCGTCGTTCTCATTCGTCATGCTGTACGTATGCGAGCCAAACCCATGCATGTGACGATGACCGTAAGGTGTCCCTCGATCACTCATCAATATCAGCACTTGGTGTAAGCTTTCAGGGTTTAAACTCCAGAAATCCCACATCATAGTTTGGCTTTTACAATTTGTTCGAGGATGCCTTTTTTGGGTATGAATGAAATCGCCAAACTTTTTAGGATCTTTAATGAAAAACACGGGAGTATTGTTTCCTACCAAATCCCAGTTTCCATCTTCGGTATAAAACTTCACGGCAAAACCCCTTGGATCTCTTTCTGTATCTGCACTTCCTTTTTCACCACCCACTTGAGAGAAACGCGCGAAAATAGTGGTAACAGCACCAATTTTATTAAAAAGTCGCGCTTTTGTATATTTTGAAATGTCATTGGTTACTGTAAATGTTCCGTATGCGCCAGTTCCTTTTGCGTGAACAACTCGTTCTGGAATTCGTTCGCGGTTAAAGTGCGCCATTTTTTCATGCAGAATAAAATCCTGCAGTAGCAAAGGGCCTCTTGCACCTTGACTCATGGTGTTTTCATTTTCTACATACGGGCATCCGGATGCAGTTGTCAGTTTGTTTTTTCCTGGTGATTTCATAATTGCAGGTAGTTTAAGTTGGCTTAGTTATGCGTTATGGAAAAATAGATAGTACCCTAGGAAACTTACAATTCCGACCGTGATAAATGTCATAATGAAGATGGCTACGAACTTGTTGACTCTGAATTCCTTCGTTAACAAATTAATTGGGTATACGGCAATTCTATAAAGCAGTGAAGGGAACTTTTTCATTGGTTTTTTAGTGTTAACTAGGTGAATGACAGATTCATTTAACGATTCGCTTAAAGCAATCCCAACCTGCTGATGCGACTTCAACATAAGTACTTTGACCTGGGGATTGTTGTTTTCAACCAACTCTTGAAATTCAGAAATATTTTCATTCTCCAGTGCATTGTCGAGAACAACGATGTCAGGTTTTTTATCCAAGTGATTCACCGTCTCATTGATCGTTTTAAACGTCAAGATGGTAAAGCGTTGATTAAATTCTTCACGTAGGTACTTGTACAAGTCCGTTAGTACAGAAACATTGTTAATGACAACGAAAACAGTTGGTCTTCTGGTTTCCATTCTCAGCTGCGCTGGTTGATGCATTATTTGCTTTTTCATAATTTAAGAGTTTAGGATGAAATTCTCTTTTGTAAAAGTGCGCCCTAATTGATAGATTCTCGTTACACAATTGTATATAAGAATTGCAGAATTTACGGGTTGTATGAATCTAGTGGGGTGACCGTCAACTAAATATTGGGCATTTTTAGTAAATTCACATATTCATAAACTTGTTAGAATGAAACCATCAACGATTACAGTGAAAGTCACCATTTCAGCGGATGAAATAAAGGTGTGGGATTATTACACAGCTCCAGAGCATATTACCCAATGGAACTTCGCGAATGACGACTGGTGTTGTCCTTCGGCGAATAACGAATTAAGCGTAGGAGGGAAGTACATTGCGCGCATGGAGGCAAAGGACGGGAGTGTTGGGTTTGATTTTGAAGCCGTGTACGACGAAGTTAGCGTAGGTGAAAAACTGAAATACACCATGTCCGATGGGAGACAAGCAACCGTTATTTTCAATCAGCTTGATAATGCCGTGGAAGTAAAAGTGATGTTTGATGCCGACAACGAACATCCATTAGAGATGCAACAAGCTGGTTGGCAAGCTATTTTGAATAATTTTAAGAAGTATGTGGAGGCGCATTGATTTTCGTAGCGGGAGGGAGAAGTAGCTTCGCAGAATCGTTAGAGGGGTGCTTTACCAGATTGATCCTGCGCTTCCACCTCTTTCAGAGGTCATTTTTCAAAAGCTATCGCTTTTTCTTGTGCTGTACTTTATCATTTCCCCAAATTTTACAAGCGAGCTTGACAAATTGGTTGAAAT
Organism: uncultured Flavobacteriales bacterium; assembly: GCA_937876195.1. Taxonomy (GTDB): domain Bacteria; phylum Bacteroidota; class Bacteroidia; order Flavobacteriales_D; family Crocinitomicaceae; genus UBA4466. Next base: position 122,693 of record CALEIK010000023.1, on the reverse strand, counting down.
GATAAAGTCCCACCTAAAATAGGTAGGACTTTTTGTAGCGAGAGGGAGATTTGAACTCCCGACCTCCGGGTTATGAATCCGGCGCTCTAACCAACTGAGCTACCTCGCCATTAATGCTTAAATGCGGGTGCAAATATAGCAGTATTTTTATTTCAAACAAGGATTTTACAAGAATCTAAGCGGATAGTTTGCTTAATTCCGTTTCGACAAAATCGGCTAGTTCTTTTAAGTGATTCACCTTAAAGTTAAATTCAATTCCTGCCACCTCGTAAATTTCTGGAATAGAGCGGGTGTAGGCCAAACTTAACGCTTCTTTGTATTTTTTGATCGCCGTTTCATTGTTCTCTAAACTATTTTTCCAGACACCAAGCGCGCCTAGTTGGGCGATGCCATATTCGATGTAATAAAACGGAACTTCAAAAATGTGCAATTGACGTTGCCATGAGTTTGATAGAAGATCTTCAAAACCTGTCCAGTCCGTTAGACCTGTACCATATTCTTTTCCCAATTCCACCCATTTTTCAGCACGTTCCTCATCGGTGTGATTGAAATTTACATACAACCAATGCTGAAATTCGTCCACTTGGGCAATCCACGGTAAAATTTTCAATATGGTTTCTAATTGCTCTTTCTTTGCACGTTTAAAATCATCTGGAGTTTTGTAAAATTGGTTCCATTTCTCCATTGATAGCAGCTCCATGGACATGGAAGCAAGTTCAGCAACCTCAGATGGCAAGTTTTTGAAACCTGTCAGTTCTAAATCACGACTTAAAAACGAATGAATAGCGTGTCCACCTTCGTGCACCATGGTCACCAAATCATGTGTAGATCCAACTGCATTCATGAAGATGAACGGAACACCAATTTCGTAAAGTGGATAGTTGTATCCTCCAGGTGATTTACCTTCTTTGGATTCTAAATCCAAGTGTTGCATTTCATTCATCGTATTCAAACAATCGCCAAAATAGGGATCGATTTGATTGAACATCTCAACAGTTCCTTGTAAAAGTTCTTCTCCTGTTTTAAATGGTTTTAACGGCGCCTTTCCTTCTGGGTCAACTTCTAAGTCCCACGGTTTAAACTTGTCTTTTCTTAGTTTGTCAAGGCGTTCTTGTTGAATTTTCTTCACAATAGGAACTATGACAGATTTTACAGATGTATGAAAATCGTAGCAATCCTGCACTGAATAATCAAAACGACCTAGTGCTTGCATCATGTAATCTCTGAAATTGTCGAAACCAGCGTTCACAGCTACTTGATGTCTCTTTTTGAGGAGAGAGTTGAACAATTCGTTGAAAGCATCCACATCTTCACGGCGACGGTCGGCAATTTTCACAAATACTTCCTTTCGAATGGATTCATCCGTTTCTTTGAGTAATTGTGATGCTTTTTGCATCGTCATTTTTTCTCCGTTGTACTCAATGGTTTGTGCTGCAGCGATGGAGCCAAACTTTTGACTTTCCTCTGCTATTTCTGAAATGATTGGAATATTCTGTTCGCGATACAGTTCAAGTGATTTTCGCACACTTCGGAAGAGAATTGCATAAGCAGGATCGTTTTCAAGCTCTTTTGTAAATGGCGATGCGTTCAGTTTTCGATTCAACTGGTCTTCAAGTGGAGCAATTTTCGGTTGAATCTCACTGACAAAAAATGAGTACGACTTGCTCAGTTCTTCACTGCGCGTGTCAATGGACATTTTGATGTATCTCCAAGCGGCATCTTCTTCTAAGATTGCTTCGAGTTCACTATGGTCTTTCAACCACTGAATAAGAGCTTTTTTGTTGTCAATCGAGCGATTCAGCAAGTTGTTAAAGTATACTTCAATCGATTGCCAGTCACTGATTGTCAATGAAGCATCGACAAAATGGCGTTGGGGTCTTTCTATCTGCATAGGCAAAAAAAAACGTTCACTTGGCGAACGCTTTTAAAAATTATTTATTGGTTGTATTTTTCTTTGGAGCCACCTTTTTCGGTGCTGACTTAGCAGCAGACTTACTAGCTGTAGGTTTCGCTGCAGCCGTAGGTTTTTTCTTTGCTGCTGGCTTTTTTGGAGCTGCCTTCTTTTCAGTTGTTTTCTCCTGTGATTCTTCAGCTTTGGCTTTCGTTTCCTTTTTGACTGCTTTTTCCTTTGCTGCTGGCTTTGGCTCTTCAGCTGGTTTTAGGTTACCTGACTTAAGCAATAGATTGTACCACTGAAACAATTTCTTGATATCAGAAGGGTAGACGCGCTCTTCGTCATAATTTGGAAGAATGTCTGACAAGAAATCTTGTAAAACAGTAATATCTTCTTTATGTGACGGAGCTTCTGCTTTCCCTTGTTTTGTGTGGATCTCAGCAAATATTTCTTTCAATGGTTTGTCACCTTCATGCGTATAGATACTGATATCTTCCAGCGCAGAAATACGATCAGTAGAATAGGCAGGAAACCTTTTTTTGTCCACAAGAGATTCGACAATGATGCTGTTTTTTCCCTGTGCGATTACTTTAAATAACCCTGGTCTCCCTGAAATTGAAATAATACCTGATAAATCCATTTTTTACTTTTTGAAATCCCAAAAATAGAAACTTCTTTGAGTTTATGTTTACAATCTTATAATTTTTGAATAAAATGTTCCTTTTTCAGTGGTAATTTTTAAAGTATATGTTCCTTTTGATACATTGTTCACTGAGTAATTATTGCCTTCGTTTCTTGATAGTTCAACAACCTCTCCATTAACATTGATTAAAATCGCAGAAGTAATGTGCTCATCCAATTGAATTTCAATGTTGTTTTCAGTCGGATTTGGATACACGGTGACCTGATACTGTTCCAATTCATTGATGTTTAGTGTTATAGTTATAGGCAGTGAGACAGAGGAACAACCATCCGCGTTATAGACCTGTACATAGTATTCTCCAGATGGAGGATCCGCAACAAGTTCCTGATCATTTTCTCCGTCAATAATGATTCCTTCATTGTACCAATTAAAATAAGTACCTGCAGAAGCAATAAGACTCGATGGTGGTGATGTTGTGATGGTTGGAGTTGCAGGTATTGTCTGTTCAAGCAATGCATTTAACGCATGGATTTTACCATACCCGTAGGCGTTGTTCGGAGTAATTCCCGTAAATCCGTCCGTGTACGCTGAATTTTGAATGTCATCGATAAAATCTTGATAAGTTGCTCTATCGCATCGTTCAAGGTATAAGGCTGCTATACCAGCAACAACTGGTGAGGCCATCGATGTTCCACCATTTCGTGCGTGCATTCCACCAGAATCAATCGCAGCATTGTAACCGGGATTCATTAAGATAGCAAGTGGTGCAGAAGCCAGTGAAACATCTCCTGCTGCAGTAACATTCGGTTTTGTCACGTTGTGGCGACTTGGTCCTTTACTTGAGTTGACACTTAGTTCACCCACCAATGGAGGTGTGGCTGGGGAATAGGTGTTTAGGTTTTTATCGATGTGCGAAAGGCGATTTCTCATATTTCCAACGGACACCACTTTTTCCGAGCAGTTCCATGAAGAGACGATGCTCTGATTTTTATCCGGTGCGACATAATAAATCGAATCAGGGAATTCTGCTAATGGTGGAGCTGCAGGAAACATACTATTTAATCCAAACTCCAGTCCGCTCCATAAATCATAGCTCCCAGAACCAGTTGTCTCAAAGCGGTATCGATAGTTGACAGAATCAATGTGTGCCAGTACTTGTAGGTGTAAATTACTACCTACAATGTCACTGTACACCTCAATAGTTGCCAGTCTATTACTGCCGTTCCAAATTGTATCAAAGATGGTTGTTCCAATGGATGACGTTGCTCCGTGAAATGCAGTTCGACCTCTAAAATCCCATGCTGGTCCTTCTGTGTCTGCTCCCATTGCAAGATCGAATGTTGCCTCTGAAACATCTGTCCATAAATCGAAGAAAATGGTGTTTGCACCAAATGATGCACTAGCGGACGGGTTATTTGCAAACCATACAAAATTCGTATCTGCAGATACATCGCTATGTTGGTGATACGGTGCGTAATTACCTGAATTTCCTGCAGCACCAACGACAATTCTTCCAGGCTGTTCATCCAATAAGCTTTCGATCATTTCCGCTGCTGGATCGTTGCCATCGTGGCTGCCTAAATAACTTCCCACACTTAAATTTACAACTGCTGGCATTCCTAGAGAATCTGCGACTTTAAAAATGTAATCACATGCATCGGCTACTGTTAATGTCCAATTTGGCCGTGAAAAAGATGTTTTTACAACGATAATTTTTGATTCAGGGGCCATTCCTTTATTTTGTCCGTTTGCCAAGCCATTTCCAGAGCCTTGTCCAGTCACCGTTGAACCATGTCCTTGGGTATCCATACTTGTGCACGACAAATTATTGATATCAGTGCTATCCCATACAAATCCGTACCCGTACGGTTGTGGAGAATTTCCATCGTCAGGCATCGATTGATCCCAGAAGCGGAGTATTCTTGTGCTTCCATCACTTTCTTTAAAATCGTCATGATTGAAGTCAGCGCCCGTATCCACATAACCTACGATGACCCCATTTCCAGTGTACGCGGAACCAAGTCCACCCGCACCGGCATGTACTTCGTTGACAAAGTGATGTCCTCTGGCAGAATCGCTCAGTAAACTCGGTGGGGCAAACTCGAAGTAGAAGTTGGATAATTCTCCAGAAATATACTTTTCATTGATCCATTTCGGGGTAGAAGTGATAAACAACCAGTTATTCGAGTTGTATTTTACCGTGACGTTTTCGCGCTCCAATAGTTGATAGTTTTTATCATTCGCAGGAACACAAAACGTAGTGTTCGCGTCTGGATTGTTTACCAGGATTTCTTTAAAACCCAGCTTCTGCGCGTTGGAGGTTAACAATGTAGTTAACGCAAAGAATAGCGTTGTAAGTAGTTGTAAGTGTTTTACCATTGGTCATTGATTTATACCTTATAGACGTAAATATACACCGAATCGTTAATTTTTTGGTCGTCATCAAGGAAATAGTTTTAATTTTAAGCCAGAAACTATTTTAGAAAGAAAATACTATGAATAAAATTGTCATCAAATTATCATTAAGCTTTTTCGCTTTTGGATTCACTAGTTTAGTGTTTGGACAAGAGGTTGATAAGTCAGTATTGAACTGGTACAACGGAAAAGCGGGTATGCAAACTGAGAAAGCATACAAAAAAGTTAAGAAGAAGGAATCAACTACTGTGATCGTTGCAATCATCGATTCAGGAATTGATATTGAGCATGAAGATTTAAAAGGTAAAATTTGGACGAATCCCAAAGAAATTCCAAACAATGGAATTGACGATGATAAGAATGGTTACATTGATGACATTCACGGATGGAACTTCCTTGGAAACAGTGATGGACAGAATGCGAATGATATGCGTTTGGAAAAAACAAGAATCTTAGCGAAGTTGTCGAAAAAAGCTGCTTCAGAGTCATTATCGGAAGAAGAGCAAGCCCTGTTAGATGAAGTAAAAGCATCCGTGGAAGAAGATAGAGCGATGTATGAAGGTTATTTAGCTCAAATGGACATGATGGGTCCAATGTTGGCAGGTATTCCAGCGATGGTTGCAGCTGAGATTGGTAAAGAAAATTACACTGAAAAAGACTTGAATAAGTGGAAAGCGCCAGCTGAAAAGCAACAAATGAAGCAACTAGCATTGGCTATTTTGAGCGGTGATCTTTCAGAAGAGTCACTAGCAAAACAAAAAGAGCAGCTACAAAACATGTTGGATACGCATTTGAATCCAGATTTTGATGGTAGAGCAATTGTAGGTGATAATCCAGATGATTTTTCTGATGTTACTTATGGCAACAATGATGTAGAAGGTCCTGATGCTTTGCACGGAACACACGTTGGTGGTATTGTTGGAGCGATTAGAGGAAACGGACTTGGAGGCGATGGTGTTGCAAACAATGTTCAGTTAATGTCGTTAAGAGCTGTGCCAAACGGTGATGAGTTTGACAAGGATATTGCATTGGCAATTCGTTATGCTGTGGACAATGGTGCAAGCATCATCAACATGTCATTTGGAAAAGCATATTCTCCGCATCAAAAAGAAGTATATGAAGCATTTGCTTATGCTGATTCTAAAGGAGTTTTATGTATCCATGCTGCGGGTAATGATCATAAAGACATCGATAAAGAGCCCAATTACCCAACATCTAAATACGTTTTCCAAACAGAAAAATTAGACCACTTTTTAACGATTGGTTCTACAACAAAGGAAACGGAAGAAAAACTTCCTTCATCTTTCTCTAATTATGGACAAACAACTGTAGACGTTTTTGCTCCAGGTTCAGAAATTTACAATGCGGTTCCTCAAAGTGATTATGCTACGTTGCAAGGAACATCAATGGCTTGTCCAATGGTGGCTGGAGCAGCAGCATTTTTGAAATCATATTTCCCAAACAAATCGATGAAGGAAATTGCGAATGTTCTTTTGACTTCTTCAAGATCGTATAAAGGTGTTATGCAAACGCACCCAAACACAAAGGAAATGGTTGATTTTGGAACGCTATCTGTGACAGGTGGAGTAGTTGATTTGTACAGCGCGGTTCAAATGTTGTTGGCTGAAGAAAAGGCAGCAAAAGCAAAAAAATAAATATCAATGATTTAAATAATTCAGGTTGTTCACGTCAGGTGGACAACCTTTTTTTATGACATATGAAAAAGATCATTATCATTTTATTCGGCTTTGTCCCGATGTTCGTGAGTGCTCAACTTGACCAATTAATAGATGATTGGCACAAAGCTGCATCAAATGCAAATTTTGAAGCGTATTTTGGCGCAATGGACGATTCGTTTGTGTTTTTGGGAACCGCGCCGGGTGAACGTTGGTCAAAGGATCAATTTGCTGCCTTTTCAAAACCTTATTTTGATGCGGGAAGCGCATGGTCATTTGTTGCGAGTAACCGAAATTGGGTGTTTTCCGACAATAAGAAAATAGCTTGGTTTGATGAAGATCTCGATACCTGGATGGAAGGATGCCGCGGCAGTGGAATAGTGGTGAAAAAGAAAGGGATGTGGAAGTTGGTGTATTACAACTTAACCGTATTGATCGAAAACGAAAAAATAGAAGAGTTTATAGATTTAAGGAAATAAAAAGGAGCCAGTTGCCTGACTCCTAGTACAACCTAAAATTTGAAGTAGTGGTTATTTGAAAAATTCTATGAACGAATTGTTTACATCTATATGAACGGGTTTTGGAAATTCAGCATGTAGAACAAGCCTGTTTTCATGGTGTTGTTCTAGTTTTTCAAGACGATCACGTTTCAGCAATAGAATTGTCGCATTTCCATGATGGTCTAATTTATCGAGTAAGGTCTCACCGTTGAAGTCGCACTGCCAGTGGGTTTCTCCCATTGCTTCCAAATAGCTCATTTCAATCGTTGGAACAGCTACAAAATCATGTGTCCCGATTCCTCCTAGATCAAAAACGATTCTCAGAAAACCACCGTCTAAACTTAATTGCTCATTTGAAATGCCTAATTCGCTAAAAGATACTTTACCTATTGTTGGAGCGATAAAGTTGACAGCAACTTCCCCCTCATTAATTTCAATCATTTGTCCCATTTTCCTATGTTTTGTCCAAAGGTATGGAACCATTCATGTTGATAGTATGATGGAAGTCACCTAAAAAGAGGATTGATATCACCCGCGTTTCAATACACTTAGTTTTCTAACTATTTCCCTTCGCGTAATCGGCAAGGAATTGTTCTAGACCTGAGGTTGTTAGCGGGTGACTTGCCAATGCCTTGATAGCCTTCAGTGGTCCTGTCATTACATCCGATCCAATTTCCGCACAGTGAATAATGTGCATTGGGTGACGTACAGATGCCGCTAAAATTTGTGTATCGAAGGAATAGTTGTCGTAAATCAATCGAATTTGAGCAATTAAATCGAGTCCGTTCGTTGAAATATCGTCCAAGCGACCTAAAAACGGGGAAATGTACGTCGCCCCAGCTTTTGCTGCTAACAAAGCTTGTCCCGCAGAAAAAACCAAGGTGCAATTCGTTTTAATTCCCTTCGAAGAAAAGTACTTGATGGCTTTGATCCCTTCGGTAATCATTGGAACTTTTACCACAATGTTCTTGTGTAGAGCTGCCAAACGTTCACCTTCACGCACAATACCTTCATAATCCGTTGAAATAACTTCCGCACTAACGGGTCCATCGACAATGTTACAAATTGCTACGTAGTGATCAATGATATTTTGTTCACCAGTGATTCCCTCTTTTGCCATTAATGAAGGATTCGTCGTAACGCCATCTAAGATTCCCATGTCATTGGCCTCTTTGATTTCGGCAAGATTTGCTGTGTCGATAAAGAATTTCATACGTGTGTTTTAATGTTGTTTAAGTTGAAAAAAAATCCCTTCCATTACAGAAGGGATAATTGATTTAGATATTTTCGATAACCATTGCCGAAGCTCCACCGCCACCGTTGCAAATTCCAGCTGCTCCGTATTTGGCATTGTTTTGTTTCAACACGTTGATCAAGGTTACAATGATTCGTGAACCACTATTTCCGAGTGGATGTCCCAAAGAAACTGCGCCACCATTCACATCAACTTTCGCTGGATCTAAGCCCAGTTTCTGAATATTCACCAATCCAACCACTGAAAAGGCCTGGTTCAATTCCCAATAATCGATATCGGCAGTGGAAAGGTTAGCTCTTTTCAAAGCAACAGGTACCGCTTTTGATGGAGCTGTAGTAAACCATTCTGGTTCGTGCGCTGCATCTCCGTATCCAATAATTTTCGCAATTGGCTTAATTCCCAATTCGTCCACTTTCTCTTTGCTCATCAACACCAAAGCCGAAGCGCCATCATTTAACGTCGAAGCATTTGCTGCTGTTACCGTGCCATCTTTGGTGAAAACTGCTCTTAGTTCAGGGATTTTATCCAAACGCACATTTGTGAATTCTTCATCTTTATCGACGATGATTGCATCTCCGCGACGTTGAGGAACTTCAACTGGAACTATTTCATCTGCAAATTTATTTGCTTCCCACGCTGCAGCTGAGCGCTTGTAGGACTCAATGGCAAAATTATCTTGATCTTCTCTTGAAATATTGTATTCGCTTGCACATTTATCTGCACAAACTCCCATGTGAACTTGATTGTAGACGTCTGTCAATCCGTCCATTACCATTCCATCGGTCATTTTAACGTCTCCCAATTTTGTAGCAACACGCGCATTGAAATAGTGAGGGACTAAACTCATATTTTCCATCCCACCAGCGACAACGACATCGTTATCTCCGCATAGTATAGACTGTGCAGCAAGACTTAACGCTTTCATGCCAGAAGCACACACTTTATTGATGGTTGTACATGGTACATCATTGGTAATTCCTGCAAAAATTGCTGCTTGTCTCGCTGGTGCCTGACCTAAGTTTGCCTGCAGGACATTTCCCATAAACACTTCGTTCACCGTGTTTGGATCAATTCCTGCTTTGTCTAGGGCTCCTTTGATAGCTGCTGCGCCTAATTTCGTTGCTGGAACTGTTGAAAGTGATCCACCAAAACTTCCGATAGGTGTACGTGCTGCCGATACAATATATACTTCTTTGCTCATGTTGATTCTTCTAAAATTTGATTTCGACGAAATTAATAAAAACTAGAGACATTGCCTTGGAGAAAATGTAGAAAGTCATTCGTTCGTGTTAAACAATTAAGAATAGAAGCGGAATCACCTTTGATATTCAAAATCCTTCGTTAATTTTGCGGTTCAATTTTAGAATAAATGAAAAAACTTATTATCGTCATTTTGGCTTTGAATGCGTTAGGCTTTGCATATTCCCAAGAAGCGGATTCAATTCCACAGAAATGGAGACTGAAAGGGACATATGGTTTAAATGGAACACAAAGTTCATTTGTCAACTGGAATGCTGGTGGTAGAAATAACATAGCGTTGCTTGGCTATATAGAAGCATCTTCCAAATACACAAAGGACAGAATTAACTGGAGCAATGATCTCGGTTTGGCGCTTGGAGGGTTACAGTACATAGGTAAAGGGAATGCTGAAGACCTTCAAAAAACAGACGATCGAATTGATTTCGCATCAAATATTGGCTATAAATTAAAGGAGCATTGGTTTCTCACTGTAATTGGTGGTTTTAAATCGCAATTCATGGATGGATTCGCATTTCCAAACGATTCGGTGCGTGTGTCTAAGTTCATGGCCCCAGGATACGTCAGTTTATCACTGGGAATTGACTACGTTCCCAATGATCATTTTTCAGTATTCATTTCACCTTTATCTTCCAAGATGACATTTGTTCAGGATACGAAACTTGCTGATGCTGGTGCTTTTGGCGTTGAACCCGCTGTGATTGATGCCACCACTGGAGATGTTATTTCGAACGGGAAAAAGTTCAGAAGTGAATTTGGAGCATTCATTAAAGTAAAATACGAGCAGACATTGGCAAAGAACATTGAAATGAAATCAAAGCTAGAGTTGTTTTCCAATTACATGGAGAATCCGCAAAATATTGATGTAAATGCTGAAATCATCATGAATTTTAAAGTCAATAATTGGTTTTCAGCGTCGGTGAATTGGCTGCTGATCTACGATGATGACATTGATATACTAGACAATGATGGGAATTATGGACCGAGAACACAATTCAAATCTGTGATCGGCTTAGGAGTATCTTATACGATGAAGAATTTTGACGAGTAGGATATAAATTGATGAAATGAAAAAGGATGTGAAGAGCATCCTTTTTTTATGCGGTTTAATTGACTTTGTTTAGTATTTTCGTGCAACAAATGCATCTTTTCTCACACATATCAATTTGGTGGCTGTTACCGCTCGTTCTGGTGTCCTTTTTTGTTGCATTTATTTACTACAGAAAGCAACAGCAATTAATCGATCTAACTCCACGAAAAAAACGACTGTTGATTACCCTTCGTGGTCTTTCACTGATTTTATTGGTGCTTTTGTTGTTCGATATCATTATTGAAAAGAAGGAGTACAAGACGGAGAAGCCAATTTTTATTGCGTTGATTGATAATTCAACATCGATGCTTAACTACAAAGACAGTGGAACTGTGAGAGCACACATCGATGAATTGACGAGCTCGTTAAAAGAAGAATACCGAGATAGGTTTGATTTTAAAACATTTGTTGTCGGCAAGGAGTTTACCAATGACTCAGTCAGTTTTTTAGCGGACGAATCGAATTTGGACAAGGGTTTTGAATCAATATACAGTCAGTTCTATAACCGCAACATTGGTGGAATTTGTTTTATCAGTGATGGAAATTTCACCACAGGTAAAAATCCAATTTACAGTGCCAGAAAGATAAGTTTAACGCCCATTTTTTCAGTCGGAGTAGGAGACACTGTCATTAAGCGAGATCAGTTTATTCGATCCGTATCCGCGAATCAAATTGCCTTTTACAAGAACCAATTCCCGATTGAGGTATCTATTGAGGCAACGAAAATGGGGAAAGGCGAAACCAAGGTGACCTTGTTCAAAGGATCCAAGGAAATTGCTTCACAAAAAGTCAATTACACCGACGGTCGAAGTGATTTTGCTCAAGTCAACTTTATGGTTGACGCGGACAAAATAGGTTTTGTTCAATACAGTATACGCTTGGAACACAAGTTAAACGAGGTGACCTACGAGAACAACTCCAAACGATTTTACATTGAAGTTGTCGATTCACGCTCTAAAATTTTACTATTAACGCATTCACCTCATCCAGATGTCGCAGCATTGAAAAGTGTGTTCGACCAAGACGATAACAGCGAAGTAGAGGTAAAACCAATAAATGAATGGGAAGGGAATTTAAAGGATTACGCATTGCTCGTTTGGCATCATCCAACTGACAATAAAACGATACTCAATCAAATCAACACTACAAAAATCCCTGTCCTGTACCTATTTACGAGTGAAGTAAATGGAGGAGAGGTCAACGCCTTGAACATCGGCTTAAAGTTGGCTACGCGCAGAGGCGTAGACGAAGTCCAAGCTTATCCAGCTCCTGGTTTTCAATTATTCGAGTTGTCGGATGCATTAACCGCCGCGCTGCAACAATGGCCACCGTTAAAAGTACCTTTCGGTAAAGTTGAGCACAACGGAGGAAATGCGCTGCTGAAACAACGAATCGGAACAGTGAAAAAAGAAGATCCCATCATTTACTTTGGCGGCGATATGAACAAGAAATTTGGGGTGATTATCGGTGAAGGACTTTGGAGATGGAAGTTGAACGATTATGTCAGGAACAACCATACTACCAACTTCAACGAATTGATTCAAAAAACCGCCCAATATTTAACGGTAAAGAAGAATACAGATCCACTGCGCGTAATTCTTCCCAAACGTTTTAATAAGAAAGATGACATTGTGATTACTGCAGAGTATTACAACGCTTCTCTAGAGCGGATTACTTCTCCCAAAATAGCATTTGAGTTGCGCGATGAAGAAAATAACCTCATTCAGTATGAATTTGCCAAGAACAGTGCGGATTACTCCCTTTCCCTAGGGAAATTAAAACCTCAGAAATATACGTGGACTGCTGAGGCAAATTTCAAGGGAAAGAAAACAAAAAAACAAGGTGTATTCGTCGTTGAAGATGTGTCAATTGAAACACTTTCAACGCACGCCAACCATAGTTTAATGCGACAGTTGGCGGCTGAATCGAATGGTAAATTTTATACTCTGAAGGAGCGCAATCAACTAGTCAAGGATATCCTTGAACGAAAGGATATTGTCAACATTCAATACGAAGAGTCAAATTTCAACGATTTAATTGATTGGAAGTGGCTATTTTTATTGGCGTTTCTATTGTTAGCCGCGGAATGGTTCTTGCGACGTTACTGGGGCAGCTATTAAATTTGACTGTATTCACAATATTTCAAAATTCGTGACGTTATTTATTAAACTAAAAGCAATAAACCAAATGACGCCTATGTTAAAAAGTTACACTAAAATTGCTCCAAGCGAAGAGTCTAAATACGCACCCAATTCAGCAACATTATTAGCTATTTTAAATTATAGCAAGTCACTGGAAGTAAAACCTTCCAAAAGGACAAAAAGGAAGTTGCTATTAAACTTAAATTAATTAAAGAAGGCGTCAACGGTAAGTTGGCGCTTTTTTTTGATTGTAGCTTTTGTTGTGGTTTTGGGTAATGCTTTTTTGAAGAATTGATATATCGAAATATTGCGATATTTCGTTTAATAGAGAGACTAATGTTAGCAGTAGTATCTCGTTTCTAATAATTGGTCGAGAAATTAAATATCGCAATATTTCGATATTTCCACCAACGAATAAAACCATCATTTTTTTTGATTTATTTTCCTCGATCGAAACTTTTTCACTAACTTAATTAAGAAACACCATTATTAACCTATCAAAATCACCTAACTATGGGAGCTTCTAAAAAAGAGTTCTACACTGAACATCAAATTCAAATGGCGAATTTTTTCAAAGCATTGGGACATCCAGCGCGTATTGCTATCATTGAGAAATTAGTTTTAAATGATCGTTTCAACTGTGCAGATTTGTGCAAGGAGATTCCTTTGTCTCAATCAACCATATCTTATCATTTGAAGGAGCTTTTTGAAAACGGAATTATCGGATACCGCGTAGAGAGAAGCAGCTGTTATTATCAACCAGTTAAGAAGGTGTTGAAATACATTACAAAGTATTTAAAGCGAATTCAACAAATGGTTAATAGAGAAGATTATTTAATGAAAGAATCCTATTCAAAGCCTAGAATCATACACAAATCCACCTTCTTTTTTAGGGTGTAGAATTGAAGCCGCAGATCTTGCTTGGTATGACTTTTCCCTGTTGAAATCATTGTAGAATCCTAGGTTCTAGCTCTGGTATCGCTTGTTATCACCAAATTCTAGCCACTTTTTCTTCTGAATTTCTCATTGCGTCCGACTCTTTCACGTCAAATGCATCAAAGAACTCAGGGCAATTCATCAGCGGTCCATTGACACGGTACATGCCTGGAGAGTGAGAATCGTTTGCAATTCGGTTTTTTAATTCTTCTTCGGTGTAATTGATTTTCCACAATTGAGCATAAGCGATAAAAAAGCGCTGCGATGGGGTGAATCCGTGTACCAGTTTGCCAGATTTGAATTCCTTTGTTTTTGCATAAGCATAGTAGGCCATTGTTAATCCTCCTAGATCTGCAATGTTTTCACCCATGGTCAATTCAGAGTTTACACAGTGTCCCTCAACAGGACAGAAGCCTTTGAATGTTGTTCCTAGCGTTGTTGTTCTTTTTTCAAATGCTGCACGGTCTTCTTCTGACCACCAGTTTGTAAATGATCCATCAGCTGCGAATTTAGATCCCATGTCGTCAAAACCGTGCGTAAATTCATGGCCAATGACCATTCCAATTCTTCCGTAATTTACAGCATCCTCAAAATTTTCGCTGAAAAATGGAGCTTGCATAATTCCTGCGGGGAAAACGATTTCGTTAAGAAGAGGATGGTAATATGCATTTATCATATGGGCTGGCATTCCCCATTCTTCTTTGTCCACCTTCTTGTTTAATTTCTGTAGATTTTTATTTCGTGCGTACAGTGCCACGGCCTTATTGTTGGCTACCAGATTTTCCGAAGTGAAATCCAAGGAACTAAAATCCTCCGATTTAGAAGGGAATCCTAGCTTACGACCAATAGCATTTAACTTAATCTGCGCTTCCTTTTTAGTTACATCGGACATCCAATCTAAGTTGTTAATACGCTCTTGAAAAACGAGGAGCAAATTATCCACCATTTCATTCACGCGTTGTTGTGCATTTTCCGAAAAATGGCGACCAACAAATACCTTTCCAAGCAATTCTGAAAACTCTGAATTCGTAATCTCAGCAATTGCTTGCTCTTCCATCGTTTTCATTTCAGATTTACCCGTTAACACCTTACCATAAAAATTGAAATTTTCAACCAATAAGGTTTTGTCAAGTTGATCAGAGTAATGGTTTAAGACTTTCCATAGCAAATAGTTTTTCCAAACTTCCAAATCGACTTTAACCATAATATCGTTAAGTTGCTTCATAAATTCAGGTTGGCCTACAACGAACTCGTTGAAGTCTTCGATACCTGTGTGTTGGACGTATCCAGCAAGATTTATATTCGAAAACTTATTTGCAAATTCTTTGAAGGGATATTTATTATATGTGTTCTCAGGAATCCTTAATTCAGCGGGACTCATCATACCCTTCGCAAGCATCGTCTCAAATACGACAATTTGTTCCGACTTCTCTTCAGGGTTGTCGATTTCGGCGTATTCCAAGACTCTTTGGATGTATCTTTGATAATTATTTAAAATTGCTTTCTTTTCTTTGGTTAAATAATAGTCTTTGTTTGGAAGCCCAATTCCTCCCTGCCATACACTTGCAATATGTTGATTCACATTTTTCAAGTCCTGTCTCACACCAAATCGAAACAAGGATGGAATACCTAATGAATGGTGGTGGGCAATTACTTTTATCAGTTCGGCTTTGTCTTGAAGTGCCAGAACCTCGTCAATTTCTGATTGAATAGGAGAAATACCGAGTTTTGCGCGAGTATTCAAATCAATAAAAGAAGCATAATAATCACCTAAGAGCTGCAGTTCACTTCCTTTTTCGGTATCAGTATTCTTTGCGTCCTCTAAAATGCTCAGGAGCTTTTTATTGTTTGCTTTCTCCAATTCATTGAAGCTTCCCCATCTGGATTCTGAGGCAGGTACTGGATTTTCGACTAGCCATTTACCATTGGAGAATTGAAAGAAATCATCTTGTGGTCGGACAGAACGATCTATGAAGTCTAGATCAATGGAGGCTAAATTAGAATTGTCCGAAGATGCTTCTTCTTTCACAGCAGTTGTTTCGGTTACTTTCTTTGTAGTATCGCAACTCGCTAATAGAGCAACCAAGGTCACAGGAAGGATATATTTAATCATAATTTATTTTATTTAGGTGAAAATCTCATTTCAACATGTGGAATTCCATCTTCTAAGTATTCATTCCCTGTAGAAAGGAAGTTGTGCTGTTCGTAATATTTTTCTAAATGTTTTTGTGCTGAAATCTGGATAGGGGAGTTCCCGAATTCAACCAGCGCAAATTCAACTGATTTACTCATTAAGTCATGGCCGATTCCCTTCCCTCTAATCTTCTCATCGATGACAACACGACCAATAGACGCTTCGTCGTAGGATAGACCTGGTGGAAGAATTCGTGCTGTTGCAACGATGTCACCCATTCCATTTCTACAAATGAGGTGATACGATTTTTTATCCTTGCCATCTAAGTCGAGATAAGTGCAATTCTGTTCGACTACAAAGGCATTCAATCTCAATGCTACAATATCGTGAAACTCATTAAGTGTTAAATTGTTGTAGTGTTTTATTTCCCAGTTTAATACCATTTTCTTATGTTTGAATTACGCCAACATTGTATGCTTTTTCAGCTTTTTTATGATTCGCCATTTCAATACCCATCGAAATTACTTTACGTGTCTCGATAGGGTCGATAATGGCATCAATCCATATTCGACTTGCGGCATAGTACGGTGATGTCTGTCTATCGTATCGGTCTTTGATTAAATTAAAAAGTTCCTTTTCACGTTCTGGTGTAATTTCTTCACCTTTCGATTTTAGTGAGGCTACTTCGATTTGCAACAACACTTTTGCTGCTGCGGAACCTCCCATCACCGCAATTTCAGCAGTCGGCCATCCTACGATTAAACGTGGATCGTAGGCTTTCCCACACATCGCATAGTTTCCTGCACCGTAAGAATTACCCGTTACAATGGTAAATTTTGGTACCACAGAATTCGCCATAGCACTTACCATTTTGGCACCGTCCTTAATAATTCCACCGTGCTCACTTTTAGAACCAACCATAAATCCTGTTACGTCTTGCAAGAAAACAAGTGGAATGTTCTTTTGATTACAATTCATAATGAATCGAGCTGATTTATCCGCTGAATCTGAATAAATAACACCTCCAAACTGCATTTCTCCTTTTGCATTCTTCACGATTTCCCTATTATTGGCAACAATTCCAACGCTCCATCCATCGATGCGTGCATACGCACATACAATGGATTTACCATAATTTGCTTTATACTCGGTGAACTTTGATTCGTCGACAATGCACTTAATGATGTCACGAACATTATATGGTTTAGAGCGATCCGCAGGGATAATTCCGTAAATATCTTTTGCATTTTTTTCTGGCATGTGAGCTTCCTTGCGGTCAAATCCTGCATTCTCGGAAGCACCAATTTTGTCTACCAACTCACGAATGGTAGCTAAACAGTCCTGATCGTTTTCTGTATTATAATCGCAAACACCTGAAATTTCAGTATGTGTCGTCGCTCCACCAAGTGTTTCATTGTCAATTGACTCACCAATGGCTGCTTTTACAAGGTAAGATCCCGCTAGGAAAATGGTACCTGTCTTGTTGACAATCAATGATTCGTCTGACATAATTGGAAGATATGCTCCTCCAGCAACACAACTTCCCATTACCGCAGCAATTTGGACAATTCCCATCGAGCTCATTACCGCGTTGTTTCTAAAAATACGTCCAAAATGTTCCTTGTCAGGAAAAATTTCATCTTGCATTGGTAGAAAAACTCCAGCGGAATCTACTAAATAGATAATTGGCAGTTTATTTTCCATGGCAATTTCTTGCGCTCGTAAGTTTTTCTTTCCAGTGATTGGAAACCAGGCACCAGCTTTCACCGTCGCATCATTTGCAACAACGATGCATTGCTTCCCTTTGACGTAGCCTATTTCAATGACAACTCCTCCTGCAGGACATCCACCGTGTTCTTCGTACATATCATAGCCTGCCAAAGCACCAATTTCTATGCGCTCGGTGTTTGGATCCAATAATAAATCAATACGCTCTCTAGCAGTCAGTTTACCGCTTTCATGTAATTTAGCGACACGTTTTTCACCTCCACCTTCGTAAATTTTCTCAAGTTCTCTTTTGAGTTGAGTGATTTTTAGACGCATTGCATCTTCATTTTTATTGAATTCCAGGTCTTTCTTGGATATGGCCATTATAACTTTGCTTTTATCGGTTCCCAAATATAATCAATTCTTCATCCTTTAGGTAATTACATAGAGGAGATTTTGGGTTAAGGAAAGTAAAGGTTCGGGAATGTAAATTTAATTCGCAATATCGAAATATTGCGATATTTAAATATTCAACTGACACTCAGGTCTCAGTCAATACTTTAAATCTAGGGGACATTGCAAGTCAATACAATTCGACATATCGCAATATTTCGATATTTAAATAATCGTATTCACACCTCTTACACACATTTTTAACAGCTCCCTCCAGCAATTCTTACCATCAAATTCTCCCTCACCTAATCCAAACTACACAACATCACACAACACCACACCACACCGCACTAAACAACACAAATTCCCATCAAACTATATGATTTCACTACAAAAACACAAAATCCAGCGTTTAAACAACCGATTGTTAGAAAATCAAAAAGAAACATTGCATTAATTGAAGTAACTTTGAACCATGCAAGATTCGTTTAAGTACAAAGGAATGCGAAAAAAGCTAATTGCCGAGCTTCGCGAAAAAGGGATAATTGACGAGAAGATTCTCAATGCTTTTGATGCAGTTCCACGCCACTACTTTCTGGACAATGCGTTTGCTGAACAAGCGTATACAAATATGGCCTTTCAAATTGGAGCAGGGCAGACCATTAGTCACCCTTATACTGTGGCATTTCAAACGCAGCTGCTGAATGTAAAGCGAGGAGATAAGATTTTGGAGATTGGAACAGGTTCGGGTTTTCAGACGTCTATTTTGTGTGAGTTAGGAGCAAAGGTTTTTAGTATTGAGCGACATAAAGCGTTGCACTTAAAGGCGAAGAGTATTATTGCACATTTGAAGTATACACCGCGACTGTCATTCGGGGATGGATACAAAGGACTGCCGACGTTTGCACCGTTTGATAAAGTAATTATTACCTGTGGAGCACCAGAGATACCTCAGTCATTGGTTGAACAGATGAAGGTAGGAGGGATAATGATCATTCCTATCGGAGAAGGAGCAGAGCAATTGATGGTTAAAGTGACAAAAATCTCTGAAACGGAAATTACCGAAGAAGAATTTGGCGTTTTTAGCTTTGTCCCGATGTTGGAGAGTAAGGTGAACTAAGGCAGTTTGACACCAATGCTCACAGGCAAATGATCCGAATAACCATCTAAGTATTTAATTCCACCATAGTTTCTTCTCGGAACAGTGTCACCTTTGTAGACGTCCATTAAAAACTCATCCGTGTAGATCTTTCCAGAATTTTCAACGATTGATAGACCCTTTGTTGATGAGAAATTAGACGATACCATGATGTGATCCAATACATCCCATTCACCACGGTAATTGTATGTTCCACCGTATTTCCCTGAAGATTTTGCAATCATTGGAGTTAATACCTCTGAAACAATCTTAGGAGCTTTGTCGGTTGGATAATCGTTTAGGTCGCCCATAAGGACAATCTTCACGGTTGGACTTGCGACCTGAACTGAATCAATAAATTTACGCGCTGCGTTGGCAGCAATTAGACGTTTTGGCTCGCTCGCTTCAGCACCTCCGTAGCGACTTGGCCAGTGATTCACCATTGCTAAGATTGTGTCTTTTTTGTAGGTCATCTTTGCCCAAACAATATCGCGTGTCGGTCGATCTCCTTCAGGCATGTTGTAGCGAATAAATCCTGATGTTTGAAGCTTTAATGTCAGGCTATCGTAGATCAATGCAACGTCAATGCCGCGATTGTCACCACTTTCATAGTGAACAACACCGTACGATGATTTTAGTTTCCCGTGGCCCACAAGATCTCGCACGACTTGTTCATTTTCGACTTCGCAAAGTCCAATGAGAAGCGGTGATTCAAAAAGATTGATTGTTTCGTTGAGATGTGCCAGTTTCTTTTGATAGCGCTCATCATCCCATGCTAATTTCCCATCAGGAAGGAAGTCCCTATCGTCTTTTTCTGGGTCGTCAAAGGTGTCAAAAAGATTCTCGACATTGTAAAAAGCGATTGTTCGCGTGCTTTGAGCACAAGCCGTTAGACTAAAAACGACAATTGTTAACAGGCTGTACGAATAGATTTTATACATAGTATTTTTATTCATTTTCTAAAATTAGTTTGCGCGCCATTGGTCCTTCACAGAAAATTGCATCTAAGATAGATAAACTCTCTTGATAGCTTTCATTTCCAGGGAAAACTTGTATGTAAGGTGCTGTTTGTTTTTCTTGAAACCCATCTTTATGAACGAGTGAAATCCGCAAATCATCTTCATTCATCGAGTGAAAATCTGTTGTTGGTTTTATTTTGACGTCAAGGTACAACCATTTCAATATTCTTTCAGTAATGGCAGTATTAAATTTAAGTAAACTTTTCTCTTCGTTAAAGAGAATTTCTTCGACTTCCATTCCATAATAATCGAAGTAAGCAGAAGACTGATAGGCACTTGTAATAGATCTCCAGTGACGAACGCGCCAGTTTTCATCGTCCGAAAGAAGAATGTCTTCTGTGCGTGTTTTATTGCCAAATGGCCTTTTTGTCGGAATAGAGAGTGAGACTATACCATCACCCGCCAATAAATCACAGCGATTGCGATAAGTTTGCTTCGGGAAATGCTCCTTGGCTTCAATCAACACTTCGGAATGTTTGGCAAGCTCTTTAAAATATGCGATACTTCCAAAATAGGAGGTAGGCAGGATTTGCATCATTCGATCACATTAAATAACCGTTCCCAACGAATCCCTTTGTACGGACTTTTCGAAAACCACACCATGGATGCCTTACCGACAACGTGATCTTCAGGAACAAATCCCCAAACACGTGAATCAGCTGAATTGTAGCGATTGTCTCCCATCAGCCAATAATAATCCATGGCGAAAGTGTATGTGTCTCTCTTCTTTCCATCAATGTAGATGCCGTCTGCTTTTTCAACCAGAGTATGTCCCTCATAAGCAGTGATGATTCTTCGGTACCAAGGAATATTCTCTGCATTGATTTTGATGGTTTGTCCCCTTGATGGTATTTGGAACTTCGTGAAATCCGTCATGGTATTGTTGACGTTAAAATCCTTCGGGAAGACATTGATGTTTTCAATGCGTTGACTCGGACGAGGTGTAATTCCTTCATCAGAATACTGAGGACGCTTCACAATTTCAAAAATACCTTCTGGATTTGCGCGCATTAGTTTTTTATGTTGCTCCTTGGTTAAATTCATGATATACATGCCTTCACCAATAGAGTAATAATCTTGTCGCTCAAATTCCAATCCGTACTTTTCATCCATTACTTTTGGACTAGGTACAGTGACATTTGAAACAGTATACTGCAAATTTTGAAATTCTGGAACAAATGCCTTTTTTCCATTCACGTACAATACTGCATCTTTAATTTCCAACCAATCGCCTGGAATTCCAACACAGCGCTTGATGTAGTTCTCACGCTTGTCAACGGGACGGTAAATCAAGCCATAATGCTCAATCATCATTCCTGTGCTGTTTTCGTATGCGATTTTATCTTCTGCCAACATCTTGCGTGCCTTGTCTTTCCATGTGTCGACATTGTCAATGAAATCTTGACCGTTGATGTCGAGCACACGCTCTCCTGCGAGTTGATTGACGTATTGATCCAATCCTTGCATATCGTATTGACCTTGGGGATTCGCCCGCAAAATACTATCCTTTAATTGAAATGCCAGTTTCGAAATGTACCCGTTGTTTTCTTTCCACAAGCGCAACGCTTCATTGTTGACGATTCCATGGTAATCATGACCCATCAAACCGTTTGGCATGCGAGGATCATACACGGCGGTATCGCCCGAAGGATAATTAAAAACTACAACATCATTTCGGTTGACCTTACTAAATCCTGGGAGTCGTGTGTACTTCAATGTCTCCAATGTAGTATACGATTTCACGTTCACCCACGGAACAGTATTGTGTACCAATGGATAGGAGAGTGGTGTGACAGGAACTTTTGGACCGTACGTCAATTTGTTCACGAATAAGAAGTCACCCACCAACAATGTTTTTTCCATCGAACCAGTTGGAATTTGAAACGGTTCAAAAACGTATGTACGGATAATTCCTGCAGCTACAATCGCGAAAAGAATGGAATCTCCCCATTCCTTTACTTTGGATTTTTTACCTGGTTTGTGACGTGTTACTGCGCTAATCGCTAAGGCTAAGACATGTCCGATGACTGGCAACGAAAGGAAAAGTGCCAAATGATCTCCCCATTCACGCTCAGCCATTTCTTTCGTATTCGCCCAATTGGTTTCTGGTAAAATTTTATCATTGGACTGCGCAATTTTCGCCATGATGATATATGGGAAGAAAATTCCTTGAAATGTGTCAATGAGGGAATAATACCCAAAACGACGAATGTATGAAGTGTTGGCAACAGACCACATTACTAAGTGGACACCTGGAAAAATCATCAAGAGCGACCACCACGGTTTTTTACACCCTATTTTAAATGCGACAAAGTAATTGTAACCTGGAACTAGCGCCTCCCACGATTTACGATCGGCTTGCTCAAAGCTTTTCCACCACATTGCAAGGTAGGGGTGTACGAGTAGAAATAGGTAAAAATAGAGTGCGTTCATGGTTTACAGTTTAATGACGTCTTGCATGGTATATACACCTTTTTTACCCTGAATCCACTCAGCGGCAATAACGGCTCCTAAGGCAAAACCTTTTCGGTTGTGTGCAGTATGTTTAATTTCGATTGTATCTATTTCTGAAGTGTAAGCTACAGTGTGTGTGCCTGGAACACCATCCTCCCGAAACGAGGTCACAGCGACTTGTCCGGGATTGAGATAGGGAGGAGTATTTTCTCCGTGAATCCAAGATGAATAGTTCTCGTTCTCCACTAAAATATCGTTGGCAATGCTGACAGCTGTCCCACTTGGTGCGTCTAATTTTTGCTTGTGATGAATTTCTTCTACACTCGGCAAGTATTCCGTATGTCCCTCCATTAATTGTGCAAGTCGCTTATTGATGTCAAAAAAGATGTTGACACCAATGCTGAAGTTGGATGCATATAAAATACTTCCATTGTTTTGGGCTACGTAGTCCTTTACGTACGGTAATTGCTCATTCCAAGCTGTGGTTCCGACAATTACAGGTGTGTTATTGTTGACGCAGTGTTCGATGTGATTGACCGCAAAATGTGGCGCCGTAAACTCAATAGCAACGTCTACCTGCTTAAAATCTATCGTTTCGATGGGGTGTTGACTATTGCTTTTCGCTACAATGGTGTGACCGCGTGAAATGGCAATTTCTTCAATCACTTTCCCCATTTTTCCGTAGCCAATCAGTGCTATTTTCATGTTTCAGTTGAATTAGAGCAAAAATAAAGTTTTAGCAACAACACACAACATATTTAACGAAAATTATAGGCATTGACGCGTTGCGGTGCAGAATGAATGAATGAATGATAGGAAATCCGCTTCGTACTTATAGACGTTGCCGAAACAGCTTCACGAATGAGTCTTCCAGCGTAGTTTTATAGTCGTAGTAGAGAAAACCATCATACACCATCATTCTCTTGGGGTAAGAATTTAGGTGAACTCTGTGCGATCTAACAATACTGAAGTCCTCTGCAGATAATTCAGAGATATAGAGGTTACCATCCGATTGGAATAAGGTATAAAACGTTTGCCTGACTTCGTCAAATAGAATTTCTTTTTGCCATCCATTGATTTTGTGATGAGAAATTGGGAGTGCGTTGTTCCGAGTCAAGTTTTCATGATCAAACAACACCAATGAATCCGCGTAATGGTCGAATATAAAAACTTCATTGTTGATCGTAAATAGGGGATTGTAATCTGGTTTTGAAATGATAAAGTTATAGAACATTAATCGTTGAAATTTATCCCTGTTCGCGTACAATTGAGAGATCCCAATTTCACCCATTTGACTGACTGGATCATATGCTTCAGCCATAATTTGCTGTTTCCAGTCATTTGCGACAAGTACTTCTGTGGTGTCCTGTGCTCGGTAGAATGTCTTTTGTAAATGCTTCTCCTTATCAATTGAATTAAATGTGATGGTTTGATTCGAATTACTGTAAAAATGATAAAGTAGGTTCTTTGGAGTTTCTCCGACACAATTTGAAAAATAATCATGATAAAAAGAAATGGGATTGGGTGCATAAATTCCTACATCTCCAGAAGAATCATCGACTTGATAAATGCTGTCAGGCGAGATGATTTGTAGCTTTCCCAAGCAATCCACGATCAATTTTTGAGGTTTGAATGATAATAGAATGGAGGACTCTGGAGTCAAATCATCGCCCAACCGAGAAATAAAATAATTACCCTTTCCTTTTAATAGCAGGTATTTCCCGATGTCACCTACATAAAAGTCGACAAGGTAGATGTTGGGTGTGTCAAATACATTTTGCCCCTGTGCATTCACAGAAACTTCTTCAATCACTTGAATTTTTCGCTGAAATGACGTGTCCTCCTGCGTAAAAGAACTTTGAACCAAGAAGAATACACAAGCGATAGAAATAAACGTTTTCATGAGTATTTGTATGTAGATGATACATCAATATAGGAAATCTAAAAGAGCAGAAGCTGGCAATTATGTGAATGGCTGCTAGTATTTAGTGTAGGGTGGGAGGAATTGTATAATTGGAGGAATGACGAATTAGTAAATACGAGTCATTTAATGAAGAATGCAAAAAAAAAACGCTAGAAATTAACTATTGGTGGATGGATGAAATTAGGTCTGCTAACTTCTTAAGGACAAAGAGAACGTATATTTTGTGCCGTTTTCAGTAATCTCTCTTGTACAAACGCCTTCCAATTGCCCAGCCAGTGTTTCAATCAATTCCAATCCAAAGGTTTTTTCTGATGCTGGGTCAAGCCACTGACCATCGTCTTCGTAAACAAAACCAAAACGGTCGTCATTTGTTTGTGTTAGCTGAATGGAGATCGTTCCTGTAGGCTTGTCGTGAAATGCATGTTTTAGTGAATTGGTAAGTAATTCATTAAAAATAAGCGCTAATGGTAGAATGGCGTTATTTTCAAGTTTCAAGGTTATCTCACTGATATTTAAAATGATTTTACGCTTGTCTGAATTGTTTTCAATAATTGTGTGCGCTATTTTCTCTAGGTACTGCTTGAGATTGACATCAGCAATATATTCAGACTTATAAATTTGTTCATGCAATTGCGACACTGCGTTAATCCGATCAATCGCTTGTTGAAAGGCGAGAATCACGTCTGGATTGTTAAGCTCTTTTCCTTGTAGCTTCAGTAAACTGGAAATGATTTGAAAATTATTCTTAACCCGGTGATGTACTTCTTGTAAAAGCACGGTTTTTTCGTTGTTCAATTGAACAAGTTCTTCATTCTTAATGCTCAACTTCCTGGATATAGTATTTTCATTAATGGCGCTCAGTTTTACCAATAGAATGATTTCTATCGAAACGAAAATCAATGTTCCAACAATGGTCATTGCTCGAATAATTGGTATCACATCCTCAGGAATCTCAATCACTTTGAACATATTGGAATCCACGATGAGGATTAATGTGGTCGAGTAGAGGAAAAACAATGTGACTTTAAACCATTCCTTTTTTATGTCATAAAAGATAAAAACTGCGATGTACACTGTTACAACTGGCA
Organism: uncultured Flavobacteriales bacterium; assembly: GCA_937876195.1. Taxonomy (GTDB): domain Bacteria; phylum Bacteroidota; class Bacteroidia; order Flavobacteriales_D; family Crocinitomicaceae; genus UBA4466. Next base: position 97,029 of record CALEIK010000023.1, on the reverse strand, counting down.
AATGCGCAATGATTTCATTTCCTAGTCGCGCAGCAGCGTAACTGCCAAAAGCAATGATTGAAAAGAAAATGATGTTCCGTGAAGCATGAAATCCCAGCGCTTTTCTAAATGCAAGACAAATTAGAATAACAACTCCCCAGGCTAAGTGACTTAGTCCTGAAATAATATCAAAAGGTAAGTAGGTGAAGCATTGGATAAGGCCCCATAAGAAGCCGTAAAAACAGATTAAGTTAAGTGAGCGACTTAATTTTTGCTGATAATTCCCTTCAACTTGATCTATGCCAATGTCACGAATGTAGTTTATAGAGTTGTTTAAGCGCATGTGGTTTTCAAAGTACGAAGCTAGCTAAATTATGTGAACTGCTGGATTTTCATGCCTTATTCATTTCAAAAGCATACTGACTAAATCTGCAGAAATTCAGGGTTTGAATGTGTAAGCTATTGGAAATTAATTGTTAATCATTATGTTTGGGACAACCGATTGAAAACTATGAAAGAAATTGTTCTAAATACACACAGCATTTTCGGAATAGCAATTTTTGCGCTGGGAATGATTCAAATCCTCTTACCAAAGAAAGGAATACTTCATCGGTACCTAGGTCGCACCTATGTCATTTGCTGGTTTCCATTGATTCTGTCTGGAGCTTATTTAGGTGCTTGGCCAATAACCGCGCTTGGCAGTCTTGGATTGTATTGCACGCTGACAGGTTGGCGTTTCGCGGCCACCAAAAAGAAAATTCATACCCTCGGAGATAAAATCCTCATCATTTCTGGGATGATTTTAGTAATAACCATCATGATAGGTACGGCTTATTTATTTGCGTTGGGACACACAGAATTCGGAATCATCATGAGTGTGTTTAGCGCCATTTTCGGATTGTACGTGTTGACAGACGCCAGAGAAATTCTTTTTGGACAAACGGTCAGAAGATTAAGCGCAGAACCGATAAATTGGTTGTTTGAGCACTACACGCGCATGTACATTTCAATGATTACCGCATTGACCGCTTTCTCCGCAATTCAACAACCTTTCTCCAACCAAATTGTCAACTGGCTATGGCCAAGTGTTGCTGGAACGATTGCGATTGTAGTTTTGGGGGAGTATTACAGGAAGAAGTATAATGTAGGGAAGAAGAGAGGCGTGAATTAGGTGATTATCGGCTCCGCTGGATTTGTAATCCTGCGGAATAGTTCTTAACTTAATTCAATGAAGCAAGGCGTAAAACACACAATCAAAAAGAATACTAGCTATTTCCTAACTCTAACTGTTGTTGGCTGGATCGATGTATTTACAAGAAAAAATCACAAGGATGCAATCATAAACTCATTACGCTATTGCACTAAAAATAAAGGGCTGAATATTTACAGCTATTGTTTGATGTCCAATCATTTACATTTAATTGTAAACTGCAATGAACCATTTGAGTTAAAAGACGTCATCAGAGACTTTAAAAAGTTTTCATCAAAACAAATACTGAATCAAATACAAAATGAACCAGAATCTAGAAGAGAGTGGATGCTAAATGAATTTTCAAAGGCCGCGGATGAGAGCCATAAGCATAAAAGTTACAAGTTTTGGCAAGTGGGAAATCATGCAATAGAATTGTATAGTGAAAAGTTTTTGTGGGATAAAATCAATTATATTCACAATAATCCCGTAGAAGAGGGGTTCGTGAATCACGATTATGAATGGATATATTCATCAGCAAGTAACTATCACGAAATGGAATCTTTACAAGAAGAAGTTTATTGTATTCCAAGAAGGTTACAAACTATTAAATGAAAATTGTTAATTGGTGCAGGTTCCGCAGGATTGCAAATCCAGCGGAGCGGTGTATTACAAAAAGAAGTTTGGGATTGTTAAGAAGAAAAAGATTTAGGCTGACCACTTCTGTTACTTTCTCTCATTCCCGCATTCTCTAGAATATTAACCCAGTAAACTCAAATCAAAATGAAAAATCTGTTAACAATATGCATCCTTATGTTCGGAATGAATGTGAATGCGCAAGAACCCATTGCCGCTATTGAATTGTCAGAATTAAACGTCTTGTACAGAGGGTATGCAAACATGATAATTCCAGCAGTCTACAACAATAACGGAGGAACGTTACTACTTGTAGGAGACGATGTTTCCATTTCAAAAGCGGAGGGTGGGGATTATTTTACCGCAACACCCATGGGAAATGCTAGATATGTTTCAATTTCTGTGTATTTAATTAAGAAAAGGGACACTACATTTATGCGGAAAATAGACTACAGAGCACACAACTTACCAGATCCTAGCATCTACTGGGGTTTAGCTAGAGATGGAGAAAAAGCGAACATTCGTGAAAAAGAACTTTTCGCCATGTACTCACCAGATATTCCGTTGTCAGCTCATTATTCAGTCGTTAGTTGGGAACTGACGGTTGACTCCACCGTGGTCACGGGCACGGGAAGTAACTTAGATGAAGCAGAGGAAATCCTAAGAAAAATCACGAAAACGACAACGGTTTCAATGAAAGTTAAATTCCTTGGATCAGATCAAATAACAAGAAGTAGAGTGGTTTCTTGGGAAGTTGAACCTTGGGATGAGTAGGAAGAGAGGTAGGGTGGTTTGGAGAGGGATTCCGATATTTGTCAAATGAACCTTTTCACTCACTTGGGAGTTGTTTTAGAATAGGTATATTTGGAAAAATTACATTTCATGAAAAAAAATCAAGGTAAATATCACTTTCTATTTTTCAGTATTTTCTTGTCCTTTACAACCTTCGGTCAACAAAAGCAGTCTGCATGGCTTACACTTGGTTATGACGGTTTTGTTCCAAAAGTGTTTGAAATTGAAGGTAGTTCTGCTGCTGATTTATATAACAAAGCTTACAAATGGGCTAAATTGAATTATCTAAATTTTGAGGAGGAATTAGTATTGGACAGTGTGAATTATAAAATTAAAATTCGAAGTGTCAAGGCAGAAGCTTTCTATATTGGCTTAACCAGAAATTTGTTTGATGTAGATTACAACTTGATTCTGTCGTTTAAAGAAGGTAGGTATAGAGTCGAAGTTGAATTTAATAGATTTTTCTATAACCCAAGAAATGTGAAATACAGAGCAGGAGGAGAGAATCAAGAAACTGGTTGGGATCAAAAGTACTTTTATGAAACTATTAATGGCGAGCGAATTATAATCAAGAATAAAAGCACTGGGCATTCAGGATTGTCATCAGTTTTTTATAATATTTCTAATTCACTTCTCAATGCCATGAATCAAAAAGCTGAATCCACTGATGAGAATAGTGATGATAATTGGTAAAATTGAAAATTTTGATTTAAATCAGAAACCTTTTCGCCTTTTTTTAAAAAAAACAATAACGGTTGTAAATGCTGAATACTTTGTGAATAACACAATGTAAAGATTTGATTTTAAATGGTTTATATTTAAGAAAGCGAATAAGTTGGGTATACACAGTTGCTTATAATCTTGTTAAGGTCAATATAAAATGAATAATGGAGGAAATAAAGTTAGGAGGCGAACCAATAAACAGATGTGACATATTCGTTTTTGACGATATTGTACAAGTAAGAATTTGGATGACAGTAGATGAGTGTTTTGATGCATTCCAAAGAGGAGGGGCTAGTTATGAGAGGAAAGTCCTTATGTCGTTAAGAAATAAATTATTTTCATCCTCCAGCTTGAATATCGAAATGTTTCATGACCAAACTTCTTTTAAAGAATTCTGTTCAAGATATTCGGATATAAAGGATGGATGGTTCAATTCAACATTTATCGTTTTAACCGGTTCTAATAAACACGAAATAATTAGTGAAATTAAGAACCAATTTAATGCAAAGTTTAATAATCAAACAACAACAAATATGAATGAGGAAATTGAAAAAATAATAAACTATTCAGACTATTATTCGGCAGGCACTATGGAATATGGTGTAGATGGTCCAGAAGTTGACGATGATAAACTTTACATAAGTATTTATCATTATTTAGAATATCTCGGTAAGAACCCGAGGAACTTCGATACTTTTGGACTTGGAAACTACTTAACTGGCAGATCTTCGAAATACAAGTCATGTAAATACGAAAGTCAGCCTTTTAGCATAAACAAATTCGATCTTGATATACTTAAGCGAGAGGAGGGGCAGTTTAACAAGTTCGAAAAGTAATAACTGTATCAGCATGTATTGTTCATATTTACCATGTGGAGTTAATTTTTATTAACTCTTAATTACATACAGCCTTGGTTCTGTTAAATCCCCCAAATCATTTCCCCATCCCATAAATATTCTGTACATTTACAATGTACTTTAGGGGTGCTTGATTCGTTCGGCTGAGATGATACCCTTTGAACCTGATACAGTTCGTGCTGTCGTAGGGAAAAGTAGAAATGCGCTCCGACGCCATTCCTAAGGTGCATAATAGTATGTAGTACGTAATTTACACGTAAAAGAGGAATGGAAATAAGCATCAATCATATCAAAACAATCGTTGAAGAAAATACTTCTTTAACTGCCGTTGTCGCGACAAATTCTGGAGAGAACACCAAAGGAATCGCTGTTGCCGTCAACGAAAACGTGGTACCCAAAAACGAGTGGGATAACACCATTTTACAAGAAAACGATACAATCATCATCATAAAAGCAACGCAAGGAGGATAATTCCTGCAAAAAATAAAAAACATTTAAAAAAGAGAATATGGCAAAAATCGAAAAAACACCGACGGAAAAGACAATCACCACGGGACCAATCACAGGATCCAAGAAAATTTATGTAGATGGAGTAATTCACCCAATCAAAGTCGCAATGCGTGAAATTACGCTTTCACCAACCAAATTGGCAGCAGGAGGAACAGAACACAATCCTGCCGTAACTGTTTACGACACGAGCGGACCGTACACAGACGAGAATTATCAAATCGATATCAAAAAAGGATTGCCGCGCATTCGTGAACAATGGATTTTAGACCGTGGAGATGTCGAACAATTGGCTGCCGTTTCTTCAACGTATGGCGAAGAGCGCAAGAACGATCCAAAGTTAGACCATTTGCGTTTCGAACACATCAAAGCGCCTATGCGTGCAAAACCGGGGAAGAATGTTTCTCAATTGTATTACGCAAAACAGGGAATCATCACTCCAGAAATGGAATACATCGCTATCCGTGAAAACCAACGCATCGACGAAATCAAAGCGCAGTTGAACGGACAGTACGAAATGATGAGTCACCAACACGAAGGTGAAAGTTTTGGAGCAAAAACACCAAAAGGACTGATTACACCTGAATTTGTACGTGATGAAATCGCCGCAGGTCGTGCAATTATCCCAAACAACATCAACCACCCAGAAAGCGAACCAATGATTATTGGACGTAACTTCTTGGTAAAAATCAACGCGAACATTGGAAACAGTGCGGTGACCTCGAGCATTGAAGAGGAAGTGGAAAAAGCCGTTTGGGCATGTCGCTGGGGTGCAGACAATATCATGGATTTGTCGACTGGAAACAACATTCACGAAACCCGCGAGTGGATCATTCGTAATTCACCCGTTCCAATTGGGACCGTTCCTATTTACCAAGCGTTAGAAAAGGTAAACGGCGTAGCAGAAGATTTAACGTGGGAAATTTACCGCGATACCTTGATTGAACAAGCAGAACAAGGTGTTTCGTACTTTACCATTCACGCTGGAGTCTTGTTGCGTTATGTTCCCTTGACGGCAAAACGTGTCACAGGAATTGTTTCGCGCGGTGGTTCTATCATGGCGAAATGGTGTTTGGCGCATCACAAAGAAAACTTCTTGTACACGCACTTTGAGGACATTTGCGAAATCATGAAACAATACGATGTAGCTTTCTCTTTGGGAGATGGTCTACGTCCAGGCTGTATCGCCGATGCCAACGATGAAGCACAATTCAGAGAATTAGAAACATTGGGCGAATTAACGAAAATTGCGTGGAAACACGATGTTCAAACAATGATTGAAGGACCGGGACACGTTCCAATGCACATGATCAAGGAAAACATGGACAAGCAATTGAAAGAATGCCACGAAGCACCTTTTTACACGCTTGGACCGTTGACAACTGACATCGCCCCAGGGTATGATCACATCACATCAGCAATTGGAGCGGCAATGATCGGTTGGTTTGGAACAGCTATGTTGTGCTACGTAACACCAAAAGAACACTTGGGATTACCGAACAAAAAAGACGTGAAAGACGGTGTGATTACGTACAAATTAGCAGCACACGCAGCAGATTTAGCGAAAGGACATTATGGATCGCAATACAGAGATAACGCATTGAGCAAGGCACGTTTCGAATTCCGTTGGGAAGATCAATTCAACTTATCGTTGGATCCAGATACAGCACGCGAATTCCACGATGAAACCTTACCAGCAGACGGAGCGAAAGTAGCGCACTTCTGTTCTATGTGTGGACCGAAATTCTGTTCAATGAAAATTACGCAGGAAATTAGAGACAACGCCGCAGCGGGAATGTTTGAGAAATCGGAGGAGTTTAAGCAGAAGGGAAGTGAGATATATCATTAATGATTGACGATTTTGGGAAGAACGACAGACGTTTAACGCAGAGTTACGCGGAGGTTCACGCAGAGAAGGCGCAGAGTTTTTTTGAAACGCCAGCGTAGAAACTAAAATTCACTCTGATTTTAAAGGTTAACATGATTAAAATAGAATTTAAATATTTACCACTCAGCGGACCTCTGCGAATTTCTCTGCGAGCCTCTGCGAGAATAATTTAGAATCGATGTTCATCATAATTTCCCCTCCTTCTAAACTAAAAAACGAAGCATCCCTCATCAACAAACTATTTGAATCGGGAATGCAGCTGTTTCACCTTCGGAAGCCAAACGCAACGGAAGAGGAAGTGAGATTATTACTGAACGAAATTCAACCCGAATACAGAAAAGGCGTTGTTTTGAACCAGTTTCACGAGTTGTCAGAAGAATTTGGAATGAACAGATTTCATTTTTCAACGGACAAAAGAAAGAATGAAGAACACAACGCTTGGAAGAAGGAAGGAAACGTTTTGTCCACTTCCACGCATTCAGTCGATGAGCTGATGTCCTTAGATGATTGTTTTGACTACGCATTTTTAAGTCCGGTGTTTGACAGTATTTCAAAACCAGACTACAGAGCAAAGTCCTTTGAACTGATACCGTCTAAAGGAATTAAACGCATCGCCTTGGGTGGAATTAATGAAGAAAACTGCGTTGAATTGAAAGAAAAAGGATACGATGGAATTGCACTGCTGGGAGCAATTTGGAACAGTGAAAATCCAGTAGAACGCTTTGAAAAAGTAATGAAAAAATGGAGTACAACCGATCAATAGTAATTAGCATTGCGGGATTTGATCCAACGGGTGGAGCAGGAGTTCTAGCCGATATCAAAACGATTGAACAGCACAACTGTTTAGGCTTTGGCGTGTTGACCTCAACGACCATTCAAACGGAGCAGGAAGTGTTTTCGGTGAATTGGTTGTCAGAGTCAGAGATCATCAATCAACTGAACCCCTTACTGGATCATTACACCATAAAAGCAGTGAAAATTGGGATTGTGAATCAATTATCAACGCTAAAAGCCATTTGTGAACGCATCAAAGCGAAGGACAAAACGATTTCCATTGTTTGGGATCCTGTATTATCCGCGACTTCAGGTGTTCCATTTTTAGAGGGAATCACACGCGATGAATTGCACGAGTGCTTGGGATTGATCGACTTGGTTACACCCAATGCCATTGAAATACTTGAGCTTTCGGGTTGCAGCAATGAAGAGGAGGGAGCCAAATTGATGTCACAAGTCACGAGCGTTTTAGTGAAAGGTGGACACAGCGTTACCAGTCCTGGAACAGATATCCTGTACACCAAAGAAAAAATGGTGGGCATTCATTCCAACGTCAATGAATACTTCGACAAGCACGGAACGGGATGTATTTTATCCTCGGCCATTACATCGAACATCGCAAAAGGAAACTCCTTGGAGCAATCCTGCAGAAATGCGAAGAATTATTTAGAAACAACAGCAAATTCAAACCCGCAACGATTGGCATACCATGTTCAGTAAATTACAATACATATCGCAGGGAGAAACGTCTCAAGAACAACTCAACAACATCAAAGATGCGCTGAACGGAGGGTGTGATTGGATTCAACTGCGCTTTAAGGATAAAGATGAGTTGTCAAAAAATTACTTCGCCGAGAAAGTAAAATTAGAATGTGAACGCTATTATGCGTCATTGATCATCAACGATTTTGCGGACATTGCCAAGCGCGTGGATGCAGACGGAGTACATGTCGGATTGGGAGATACTCCCGTGAGTGAAGTGAGAGAGATCATAGGCCCAAATGGAATAATAGGAGGGACAGCAAATACTTTTGAACAGATCCTACAACGTTTCAGCGAGCGCTGCGATTATGTGGGACTAGGACCGTATCGATTTACAGAAACAAAAAGAAATTTAGGTCCTATTTTAGGATTGGCCGCGTATCAAAAGTTCGCAAGTAAATTGAAGGAAATGGGGGTTACAATTCCAGTCTACGCCATTGGAGGAATTCAATTGGAAGATGTGAAAGGATTGATGAAAATTGGAATTCACGGCGTTGCACTGTCAGGAGGAATTACGCATGCGACAGATAAAAGAGAGTTTATTAATCAGATGAATAAAGCACTATATGGAAAAGCTAAAAATAGCTGATAAGGAATTTATTTCGCGTTTGTTCTTGGGGACAGGGAAATTTGGATCTTCTGAATTGATGGAGCAAGCCATTTTGAGTTCTGAGAGTGAATTGGTGACTGTGGCACTAAAGCGCGTCGATTTGGAGACAGATACGGACGCCATTTTGTCGCATTTGAATCACCCACGTATTAATTTACTACCAAATACCTCTGGTGCACGAAACGCCAAAGAAGCAGTATTTGCAGCGCAATTGGCGCGAGAAGCATTGGAAACGAATTGGTTGAAATTGGAAATTCACCCCGATCCAAAATACTTATTACCAGACGCCATCGAAACACTCAAAGCGACGGAAGAATTGGCAAAATTGGGATTCATCATCTTACCGTACATTCACGCTGACCCAGTGTTGTGCAAGCAATTAGAAGACGCAGGAACAGCAGCCGTCATGCCTTTGGGAGCACCCATCGGAACAAACAAAGGACTTCGCACCAGCGACTTTTTGGAAATCATCATCGAGCAGAGTAAAGTCCCGGTGATTGTAGATGCGGGAATTGGAGCACCTTCACACGCAGCTTACGCAATGGAACTCGGAGCAGACGCAGTGTTGGTCAATACAGCAATCGCAGTGGCAGGAAATCCAGTGGAAATGGCAAGGGCGTTTAAATTGGCAGTGGAAGCAGGAAGAATGGCATTTGAAGCAAGATTAGGAAAAGTACAGAATTCGGCAGTGGCGAGTAGTCCGTTGACGTCTTTCTTGAGGGATTAGAAATTGTTCTCGCAGATGCTCGCTGAGTTACGCAGAGATTTTCGCAGAGGTGCGCAGATGGTTGATTGCGAGGAATTATGTAGCGAAAAAAAAATATTTTGAAAAGTGATGTGATAATATTTTCTAACTTAATAAGGAAACGTTAACCACAAAACACTAAAAAATGACTGAAAATGATATTTCGTATGTAATTAGAGGGGCGGCTTTTAAAGTACATACAGCACTTGGTCCAGGGTTACTTGAATCGGTATATGAAAGTGCATTGATGTATGAATTGCAAAAGGAGGGATTGGAAGTCCATGCGCAAGTTGGGTTTCCAGCATATTACGAGGAAGTACGACTTGATTTAGGATTTAGAATAGATTTATTGGTGAATAATAAAGTAATTATCGAATTAAAATCAGTAGAAATGCTACATGATGTACACTTCAAACAAGTTGTGACGTATTTAAAACTTACGGACATTAAGTTGGGTCTCTTGATTAATTTTAATTCTTACCCGTTAAGAGATTCCATTCATAGAATCGTAAATAAATTGTAAAAAATGATTGTATCAAACCCAAATAAAGAAACCTGTTTCGAGCAACCGCGAGAAAAAAATACTATTACCTTCTCTGCGAGTTTCTGCGTATTCCTCTGCGTTCACCAATCATCCACTTCCTCTGCGTATCTCTGCGAAAATCTCTGCGAGCCTCTGCGAGAAAAAACAATACAATGGTAATGAGCACCTTCAAATCAATATTCGACACATACAACTGGGATGAAGTAAAAGCATCGATCTATTCCAAAACGGAAGCGGATGTCCTGCGTGCTATTGATGCTAATCGACCAGATTTAGAAGATTTCAAAGCAATGATTTCCCCAGCAGGTGAGAAGTACATTGAAGAAATGGCGCAAAAATCCAGTCAGTTGACGCAAAAGCGATTCGGGAAAACCATGCAGATGTACGCACCGATGTATTTAAGCAACGAGTGCAACAATATTTGTACCTATTGCGGATTCAGCCTGGATAATAAAATCAAACGGAGAACACTCACCGATAAAGAGATCTTACAAGAAGTCGAAGTGCTTAAAAGTCATGGATTCAATCATATTTTGTTAGTGACAGGAGAAGCGAATCACACCGTTCATACGGGATACTTTCTAAATGCCATCAAGCTGATTAAATCGAAGTTTGCCAATATTTCGATTGAATTCCAACCGCTGGAACAAGATGAATATGAACAACTCCACGAAGCGGGTGTTTATGCCGTATTGGTCTATCAAGAAACATATCACCGAGAAGTGTACAAGCAATACCATCCAAAAGGAAAGAAGTCCAATTTCGATTACCGATTAGAAACCCCAGACAGATTGGGAAGAGCGAACATTCACAAAATTGGCATCGGAGCGTTATTGGGATTGGAAGATTGGCGTGTAGAATCGTTTTTCACGGCTTTGCACCTCGATTACCTTCAAAAGACTTACTGGAAGACTAAATATTCGATTTCCTTTCCACGGATGCGACCAGCAGAGGGAATCATAGAACCAAACGTTATTGTTTCGGATAAGAATCTTGTGCAATTATTGACAGCTTACCGAATTTTCAATGAAGATGTCGAATTGTCGATTTCAACACGCGAATCGGAGCATTTTAGAAACAACGTTATTCCATTAGGCGTTACATCCATGAGCGCTGGATCGAAAACCAATCCTGGAGGATACTCAGTGGATGTCGAATCACTGGAGCAGTTCGAAATCAGCGATGAACGTAGCATTGAGGAAATGACAAAAATTATTCAATTGGCAGGGTATGAGCCAGTTTTTAAAGATTGGGACCAACAATTTTCTGTGCAATGATAGGGAAGGAGGAATTCGGTCGTTTTGAGAAGCAAATGGTACTGGAGGAAATCGGTATCATGGGACAAGTCAAATTGAAAGAAGCCAAAGTCGCGGTTGTTGGTGCTGGTGGATTGGGATGTCCAGTCTTGCAATACCTGAGCAGCATGGGAGTTGGGACGCTCGGTCTCATCGATTTTGATACCGTGCAAGAATCGAATTTACACCGTCAAATTTTGTACACATCAGAAGATGTTGGTAAATCAAAAATTGAATGTGCTGCAAAGCGATTAAAAGTGCAAAATCCCTACACGAAAATCATTGAGCACAACGTTGTACTCAGCGAAGAAAACGCCGAAGAAATTCTATCTCACTACGATATCGTCGTCGATGGCTGTGATAATTTCCTTACCCGCTACGTCGTTAATGATACTTGCGTGAAGATTGGAAAACCGTTGATTTATGGCAGTATTCTAGGCTTTGAGGGACAAATGGCAACGTTCAACTACAAAGGAAGTAAGAACCTCCGCGATATTTTTCCAGAACCACCGAATCCTGAAGATGTTCCCAACTGTTCAGAAAATGGTGTCCTTGGAAGCTTTCCGGGGGTCATAGGAACGATGATGGCCCAAGAAACAGTAAAAGTGATTTTGGATTTGGATGTACTCGCGAATAAGATGCTGATTTTTAATACGAAGGAGTGGAGCTTGACGAAGATTAACCTGTAAGGAGTTCAAAGTTGAAAAGTTTAAAGTTCAAAGATGCGATTTTTAGACTGATTAAGACGTTTCATAGAAACAAGTCTTGGCTCTTGAATCTTACAGTCTTGAATCCTTTTATCTTGGCTCTTCTTTCTGTATCTTTACAAAAAATCAATCCAATGAAAACTCACATCCTACTCACATTCATACTCCTTACCACATCAATTTTCGCGCAAACGGAAAGCGATATAGTACTTGAAACCGCTACGGGTGACATCAAAGGAAAATTATTGCTTCCAAAAAAGAACGAAACGAAAACAGTGGTTTTGATTATTTCTGGTTCTGGACCGACCGATATGGATGGGAACAACCAAGTGATGAAAAATAATTCGTTGAAAATGGTAGCCGAAGAGCTGCAGAAGAATGGCATTGCATCCTTGCGATTTGACAAGCGTGGAGTAGGGAAGAGCCAACATGCGATTAGAAGCGAGAAGGACATGCGCTTTGATGATTACGTGGAAGACGTGCGAGGCTGGGTAAATCTTTTAGCTGAAGACAAGCGTTTTGAAAAATTAGTGGTTTTGGGGCACAGCGAAGGGTCACTGCTTGGAGCCGTTGCGTCACAGACAGAGAAAGTTGACAAAGTTATTTCCGTGGCAGGAGCAGGACGACCAGCGGTAGAAATACTGAAAGAACAGATGGAACATCAACCTGACGAGGTAAAAGTACCTGCGTTCCCAATCTTGGACGAATTAGCAAAAGGTAATTTGGTCGATAGTGTTCCTCCGATTTTATATGCTGTTTTCCGTCCTTCGGTGCAGCCTTACATCATTTCTTGGTTCAAATACAATCCAGTTGTCGAATTTTCTAAATTAAAACAACCCATATTAATCATTCAAGGAACCACAGACATTCAAGTCGGACTTGCTGATGCGGAGAAGTTATTACCAGCCAATGAAAATGCATCGCTTAAGATCATCGAAGGAATGAATCACGTGCTTAAAGAATCATCCGACGAATATTCAGAAAATGTAGCAACGTACAACAATCCTACGCTGAAATTGCATGATGAGTTGATGGAAGTGGTGATGGAATTTATTCTAAATTAGAGTCAAGACCGCAAGAGTCAAGACTCATTTTTTTTGAACCGTGACACTCCTTCTCAGCATCTTATTATTATTATTATTATTATTATTATAAAACTTTCTCCAGATTAAAAATGCCTAGAAGAATTAAGTCTTTTAGTCTTGACTCTTGCAGTCTTGGCTCTACCTTATCCCTAGGCTCAACTTCAACCCCGCAGTCCGATAATCCATCATAACAGGATCCAAATGCAACGTAAGATCTGGAGAGACATCAAACGAAACGAAATGTGCTTCGACACCAGCATCAACGACTTGAAGCAAATAGACAACACCAACAGCGAGAATCATTAAATCCCTGCGGCGGATACTTTGTTCGTACAATTGCAACACACCTTGATCATCGTAACTACTCCACTCAGGATCGCCCAATTGTCCATCTAAACGGAGCGTATACTCAGTGCGGAGAGATTTCTGAAGTTGTTGATTGTTGATAAGAAAATACGTCGTTGCTCCCAAGCCAGCATAAATCAATGGAACTTTCCAAAACGCTTTCTTTTTACCTTTTGGCATTGCCAAGTGATTGTAGACTTGTCCAGCTCCTGGAAGCGCAGCAGATAAAAGCACCGCAGTTTTTATGGAATGCTTGCGAACGGTGTCTTCGACTTCAATATTCAGCGAATCAACAGGTATTTCATCTTGAGCAGTACAAGAAAAGGCCAGAAAACAAAGGAGTATGGAGATTCCTTTTATCATTTATTGAGCAGTTCCATAATTCGATTAAAATCGACTTCGGAATTGAAGTTTAAAATGATTTTACCACTGCCATTTTGTGCTTTCTTGATTTCAATCTTGGTAGAAAGTCGATCGCTCAAATGCTCTTTCAGTGTGTATTCATTCTCAGAAATCTTTGGACTAGAAGTCGACGTACTGGTCGATTTAGAAGTGCTTTCTGGTGATTTTATTTCTTCTCCTCGCAGCAATGCCTCGATATCGCGTACGGATAAATTTTCATTCACAACACGCTTGAATAGAGCAACTTGAGTAGCTTCATCTCCAGCAGAGACTAAAGCACGTGCATGCCCCATTGTAATGGATTGATTTTTCACTCCAGCTTGAATGTCCGCAGGTAGCTTCAATAAACGCAAATGATTGGTAATGCTCGAGCGACTCTTTGCTATTTTCTGGCTGAGTTGTTCTTGTGTAAGATCACACTCTTCAATCAATCGGTGATAGGAGAGAGCAACTTCAATTGGATTTAAATCCTCACGTTGAATGTTCTCCACCAATGCCATTTCCAGCATTGTTTGATCGTTTGCAACACGAATATAGGCAGGAACATCAGTCAATCCAGCCATCTGCGACGCTCTAAAGCGACGTTCACCTGAAATCAATTGGTACTTATCGCGACCTAACTTGCGTACAGTCAACGGTTGAATAATTCCATGCAACTTAATCGAAGCACTCAATTCTTGCAATGCTTCCTTTTCAAAGTTTGAACGTGGGTTGAATGGATTCGCCTCAATATTAGCGATTGAAATGCTAGAAATAGACCCAACAATTCCAGAACTTCCGTTGTTGGAAGTAATATCCGTTTCAGCACTTTCCAATAATGCACTTAACCCTTTCCCCAATGCCGATCGCTTTTTTGTGTTAGAGCTCATCTCCAATGTTTATTTTTTTATCCTGATTAGCAATTTTCGTCAGATTGTTTTTCTGCAACAACTCACGCGTTAAATTCAAATAATTGATCGCACCCTTGCTTCCTGCATCGTGCATAATGATGGTTTCACCATAACTTGGTGCTTCACCGAGCTTTGTGTTTCTGTGAATCACTGTATCGAAAACAATTTCTTGAAAGTGCATTTTTACTTCTTCCACCACTTGATTTGCTAGGCGAAGACGAGTATCGTACATCGTCAACAAAATTCCTTCAATCTCCAATGCAGTATTCAAGCGCCCTTGTACAATTTTAATGGTATTCAACAATTTCCCCAATCCTTCCAACGCAAAGTATTCGCATTGAACAGGAACAATTACTGAATCCGCAGCAGTCAATGCATTTACGGTGATTAACCCCAGTGAAGGTGAACAATCAATGATGATAAAATCGTAATCGTCCTTGATTTTTTCTAAGGCAAACTTCAATTTGTGTTCCCTGTTTGGGAGATTGATCATTTCCAACTCCGCACCGACCAAGTCAATGTGGGAGGGGAGAATATCTAAATTAGGATTGTCTGTAGGAATGATTAACTCCGACGGATCGACGTCATTGATCAAACAATCGTAAATGTTTTTTGTGTTTTTTGGATCCAATCCAACTCCTGAAGTGGCATTCGCTTGTGGATCAGCATCAATAATCAATGTTTTGTATTCCAAAACACCTAAACACCCACATAAATTAATGGTAGTGGTCGTTTTTCCAACTCCTCCTTTCTGATTCGCAATCGCTATAATTTTACCCATTCATTGTAAATTGAAGCCTAAAGATACGCTTATTGGTCATGTAATTTGCCAAAAAGTACAAGGAGTTATCAACGGTTTTTGTGTGGAAACAATGTTGACAACGTTAGCCTATTCAGTAAGTAGGTGGATTTGATTGAACTACAAGTCCTCAAAAGAAACTTCTGAATAACTATCAATGTTATCCACGTTTTCATTTGCGGTAGTAACGTTATAATCTCCAGAAGCATTCAGTTCATCGATTTTCTCAATGACATCAATTAAACCGTCTTTGAATTTCTCAAAATCCTCTTTGTACAAGAAAATTTTATGTTTTTGATAGCTTTCTTGCCCGTTCACAAATGTTTTCTTGCTCTCTGTAACGGTAATGTAAAGGTCGTTTCCCTTTGTTGCTTTAACATCGAAAAAGTAGGTTCTCTTCCCCGCTCTCACTGCATTTGAATAGACTTCATTGTTCTTATCGTACTCCATAACCTAGTGCCTTTAGTTGGTTTTGAATTAACAAATATGCCATTTTCTTTTTAATTGCACAAATGAATGGAATTTAATAGGGCAGAATATTGTTACTCAATGGATTGGAGTCAAGACTGAAAGAATCAAGAGCCAAGACTTATTCTTTTGAACCATCTTAACTATACATACAGTCTCAATATAGAAGTGAGATACTGAGCATCGGCCATCGAGTTTATCGAGATGGGAGATGCCGAAGCGAAGAATAATCGAATCTTAAAATCTTGATTCTTTCCGTCTTGACTCTCTAAACTTTTTCCTCCGTCAATTGCTTCTTGTACAATTCTGCGTATGAACGATTGAGCTTCAACAACTCCTGATGGGTTCCTTCTTCAGTCACAGAGCCATCCTCGATATTA
This sequence comes from uncultured Flavobacteriales bacterium, assembly GCA_937876195.1. GTDB lineage: Bacteria > Bacteroidota > Bacteroidia > Flavobacteriales_D > Crocinitomicaceae > UBA4466. The sequence continues at coordinate 80,652 of CALEIK010000023.1, read as the reverse complement.
ATGATGCGATCTGCATTTCGAATGGAAGAAATACGGTGACTGACCAATAGCGATGTTGGGGCGTCGACTTTTTTCAAGTTCCCCAAAATGATTTCTTCGGTTTCTGTGTCCACAGCTGACAGGCAATCGTCAAGAATGAGGAGCTTAGGATTGCGAATAAGTGCTCTAGCGATGCTGATCCGTTGTTTTTGCCCACCACTTAGGTTGACACCACGTTCACCTAGGACAGTGTCAAATTTGTTCTTGAACTCAGCGATGTTGTGGTAGACGTGCGCCATTTTGGTGACTTCAATCAAGCGTTCTTCGCTGACTTCTCCTTCCAAACTTCCGAATTCCAAATTGTTGCGAATGGAATCAGAGAATAAGAACACGTCTTGTGGAACGATTCCCGTTTGGTTCTTGAATTCCTCTAGGTTGATGTCTTTGATATTTACTCCGTCAATCAAAATCTCTCCCTGATCAGGTTCAATTTGACGCATCAACAGTTTTAGAATGGTCGACTTACCGCTTCCAGTTTTCCCAACAATCCCCAAGGATTCACCTTTCAAGATGATAAAACTCAAATCTTTGATGGCCGTAATCCCCGAATTGGGGTAGGTGTAGTACACATTTCGAAATTCAATCTTCCCTTCAAATTTGAAAGGTGCATTGGAGTTATTGACAATGTCTGGCTTCGTTTTTAAGAATTCATTGATTCTTGTTTGACTTGCCGCAGCGCGTTGCACCAGTGATGTTACCCATCCTACAGAAGCAAAAGGCCAGGTTAACATATTCACGTAAAAAATGAATTTGACAATTCCACCAGGAGTTATACCTTCATCGTAGTAAAGCAGCCCACCTAAATAGATACACATGATTGTACTTACACCAATCAATATAAAGATGGTAGGCATAAAAAGCGAGTTGACCAATACCAGTCGCATGCTTTTCGTTTTGTAATTTTCGGCGGAGGTGTTGAATTTATCTTCAATTTCCGCCGCTCGACTGTACGCTTTAATCACACGAATCCCAGTAAACGTTTCTTGCGCAATGGTCGACATGTTCGACTGTTCCTCTTGAACGGTTTTACTGATCGAATTGATGCGGGATGCTACTTTATAGATGATAAACGACATGATAGGTAGCGGAAGCAATACGGCGATTGAAAGCGATCCGCTGATTTGCAACATGTTGTTGATGACCAGAATAGCTAATACTGCAAGGTTGATGGTATACATCACACCAGGGCCAAGGTACATACGGACGTGAGAAACATCTTCCGATATACGGTTCATTAAATCTCCCGTGGTATTTTTCTTGAAAAAGGAATAATTCAGTTTTTGGTAGTGGACATAGATTTCGTTTTTCAAATCATATTCAATCAAACGCGACATAATAATGATCGTTTGACGGGTCATAAATAGAAATATTCCTGAAATAAGTGATAAAAGCATGAAGTAAGCACCCACTTTCAGTGAGTAGTACAACAAATCATCCTGGCTGTTTTCTGTTCCCCAATTCGTTAATTCATCGGTAGTATCTCCAAAGAACTCAGGCATTTCGACTTTGAACCAGTTACTTCCGATAATGAAGAGAATCCCTAAAAGGAATCGCCATTTGTATTTAAAAAAATATTTGTTGAGATAGCTCAGCGACTTCATCGATAATTTCCTATTTTTGCCACGCGATTTTACATGACGTTGTAAAAGTATATAATTGAGTTAACATTTACGCTCTAAGATATGTTTGAAGTAAAAAATATTGAGGATACCAACCTCGCAGAGAATCCAGTCATTGCTCAAATGAGCAAATACAATCACGAACAACTTCTTTTTTGTAATGACAATGCTACAGGCTTAAAAGCTATTATAGCTGTCCACAATACAACACTAGGACCAGCCTTGGGTGGAACACGTATGTGGCCCTATGCTTCTGAAACGGATGCGTTGAATGATGTGTTGCGTTTGTCACGTGGAATGACGTACAAGAATTCTATTTCAGGATTAAACCTGGGAGGAGGAAAAGCGGTCATTATTGGTGATTCTCGTTCGATGAAGTCAGAAGCACTTTTCAGAAGATTCGGAAAATTTGTCAACAGTTTGGCAGGAAAATACATTACTGCAGAAGATGTGGGGATTTCTCCAATTGATATGACCTATGTGAGTATGGAAACAGATCACGTAGTTGGTTTACCAGGAAAGAGTGGAGACCCATCGCCTGTAACTGCGCATGGAACGTACATGGGAATGAAAGCCTGTGCGAAACAACAGTTTGGCAGCGATTCGTTGAGTGGAAAGAAAATTGCGGTTCAAGGAGTAGGTCACGTTGGTGAATACCTTGTTGCAGCTTTGGCTGAAGAAAATGCAGAGATTTTTATTACAGATATTCACGAACCAACATTGGCGCGTGTAGCAAAACAATACGGTGCGAAAGTCGTTGGATTGGATGAAATCTACGATATAGACATGGATATTTACGCGCCATGTGCGTTAGGTGCAACGGTGAACGATGATACGTTGTCGCGCTTAAAATGTTCAATCATTGCAGGTGCTGCAAACAATCAATTGAAGAACGAAGATGTTCACGGTCGCATTGTAATGGAAAAGGGAATTATCTATGCTCCTGACTTTGCGTTGAACGCGGGTGGAGTAATCAATTGTTATTCAGAGGTAAAAGGTTTATCACCTGAATGGGCAATGGCGAAAGCAGAAGCAATTTATACAACGATTCAGAACATTGTACAGCGCTCAGCAGCTGAAAAAATACCAACGTATCAAATTGCCAATAAAATGGCAGAAGAACGCATTGAATCTATTGGAAAGGTTAAGCTTCCACTTTAAAACAGTTAAATCTAAGAATGTTAAACAGACGCCATTTAAGAATTAAAGTTCTTCAATCTCTTTATGCTTTTTTCCAATCAAACGACAATGATGTGGATCGAGTTCAAAAGGAAATGTCCCAATCAATTGAACGGATTTATGACTTATACCTCTTTTTGTTGTTGACTTTTTCTGAATTGAAATTCATCGGAGAGGAGCGCATTGAAGGAAATAAGAAGAAGATGCGCCCTTCGGATGAAGAGATAGACCCGAACTTGAAATTCGTGAACAATGCCATCATTGATTTGCTGGAAAAAAACGAAGCGCTGCGCGAGGTGAGTGAGAAGAGAAAGGTGAATTGGGTAGGGGATGTACACCGCGAAATGTTTCGTAAAATGTACCTTCAAATTCGCGAGAGTGAAGTCTACTTTTCTCACATGAACAATGGAGTTGAAGGATTTGAGGAAGACAAAGCATTTGCGATTGATTTGTTTAAAGCGGATATTGCCAATTCACCGATACTTTATAATTTCTTTGAAGAGAATAGCATTCACTGGATGGATGACATCGATTTAGCATGTTCAATGGCTGTGAAGACCATCAAAGGTTTTGAAGAAGGTGGTGAAAATGAAATCATGACTTTGTACAAGGACAAGGAAGATGAAACGACATTCGTCAATGAGTTACTCAAGAAAACGATTACCTTTGACAAAGAAAATGAGGTATTGATTGATAAATACACCAAGAATTGGGAGTTAGATAGAATTGCAAAAATGGACGTTATTTTAATGAAAATGGCGATTACGGAGTTGCAGATTTTTGACAATATTCCAACAAAGGTGACGTTGAATGAATACATTGAAATTTCCAAATTTTACAGCACGCCAAAGAGCAATGGATTTATCAATGGAGTTCTAGACAACGTGATTTCAACGCTTGAAAAAGATGGGAAAATCAATAAAATTGGTAGAGGTTTAAAAGAAGAATAATATGAAAAGAATTAGTGGAATTTTAAGTATTTCGTTACTGCTTTTTGCTTGTGGAGGTAACACAGACTATGAAGTGGGAAACAAAACAACCATGGAAGTGAATGAGTTGTACGATGCTGGAGATATTGTGAAAGGAGAAAAAATCACTGCAGTATTCACCATCAAAAACACAGGAGATTATCCATTGGTAATTGGTGAAGTGAAGGGTTCATGCTCTTGCACTGTGGCAGAATACCCAGAAGAACCAATTGCTCCAGGGCAAGAAGGAAAAATTTCAGCACATGTCAATACTGATGAAGTGGAGGCAGGGTTGTTGAATAAGTCGGTGCGGATTGTAGCAAATACAAACCCATCCATTAAACAAGTGCTGATTAAGGCAAACATAATTAGAAAATAAAACCAAAAAACAACGTTGATATGAATCAAATGGTAATGTTGGTATTGATCCTAGTAGTATTCTACTTCTTTATGATCAGACCACAAATGAAAAAGCAAAAAGAATTGAAAAAATTCCGTGAGGGATTGAGTGTAGGAGATAAAGTAGTGACAATTGGTGGAATCCATGGGAAAATCCTTGAAGTTGCTGAGTCAACAATCTTAATTTCCGTTGATACAGGGAAACTTCGTTTGGATAAGTCGGCAATTTCTAGCTCTGCAGAAGATAAATTGATGGTGAAGTAATTTTTTACTTCGCGTGACTTTAATGTCGTACATTTACACGATATAATTTAAAACTAATCTTAATGAAATCAATTTTAACAATTGCGATTCTTGGAATGATTACTCTAAGTTCATGCACAAAAGACTATTCATGCAGCTGTACGGAAACAGAAGTTTATGATGGTGAAACGGATGTTTACACGTACAATTATACGGTGGAAGGAGCTTCAAAAAAAGAGGCGCAATCGGCATGTAATGAGGCGACTATTAAACACGTAGAAGGGGCAGACTCTTATACGATTAAATGTGAATTATCTAAATAACTTAAATAACGAAAGATGAAAAAATTAATTTTAATTGCGACAGTTGGAGTATTTGGTTTAATCTCTTGTAAAAAAGATTATTCTTGTACTTGTACGTATAGTGGTGTAGACTACTACGATGATCTTAATGGTCCTGATCAACCCCATCCGTATTCTGGTTCATCTACCTTTACGATTGAAGGAGCGAACAAAACACAAGCTACAGCGGCGTGTAACGAAGCTACCATTAAAGCACAAGATGGTATGGATACCTATGAGGAGACTTGTACTTTGTCTAAATAATTAAATCAAACGATTTAGAAAGGGGATGCGCTTTGAGTGTATCCCTTTTTTTGTGCACTTAACTTTTAACAGGAATAATATCAATTCTTCAAAAGATAATTTAACTTTAGATTTCAAACACTAAATTACACACTATGAAAAAGTTATTTTTTGCAATCTTGTTTACCTCCATTTGTTCGTCTCACTCGTTTTCTCAAATCACAAAAGCAAGTGTTGTCGGTATGCTAACAGAATTAGGAAGTTCAATTGATAAGGTTGAAACTTTGTTTATTGGAAATGTCAAAACGTATTACAACGATGGTACGTGGAAGAAGGAATTCGCAAAGTACAACAAAACATGGTCAAAAGGAACGAATGCAATTTCGGTCTCTGATCTTGGGATCGTCGTAAAGAGCTATGAAAATGGCGCATTGTACAACATCCGCTTGTATCCATTTAGTTCTATCCTAAACATTAGTGTTGAAGCGACCTTTATTGATATTCAGTTGAAAGAGTAATTGTCCAGGAAATTTACTTATGGTTAATATCTTCATAATTAACCATCTACATGCATTCATGTTTCACTTCGTGAAGAATATTTACTTCACGGAATGGCAGATTTCATCCAACCATTTTCATTTAATTTACGTCAAGTTAAGTACTAAACTTTGAATTGCAACCACTATTACGCTTGAACTATGAAAACAAAACTTACACTACTATTTGTAATTCTATTAACAAGCCTTATTACCAGAGCACAAGTATGGTTTCCTGTTGGAGTTGGTCCAACCTCTCGCATTGGGGCACTTGCGGTTTTTAACGCAGAACTTTATGCTGGCGGTAACTTTTCTAATGGAGACGGCACTAGAGATGTTCTTAAATGGAATGGGTCAGCCTGGTCAAGTGTAAATAGAACCGTGAGTAATAATGTTTATGCATTGGCCGAATACAATACAGAACTTTACGCGGGTGGACATAATATTTCCTTTAATGACCCGAACAATTTAAGTTGTTTATCACGGTGGGACGAATCCAACTGGTCAGAAGTTGATTATGGGATAGGTGACACAATGCAGGCTTCAGGTCCATCAAGAGTCGAAGATTTAATCGTCTATAATTCGGAATTATATGCTGGGGGCATGTTTTTCTGGGCAAGTGGTGTTAGTACAAATAATATTGCAAAATGGGATGGTTCAGCATGGTCAGCTGTTGGTTCGGGTACTGTTGGTATTGTCGTTTCATTCACTGTTTTTAATGGTGAATTAATTGTAGGTGGTGCTTTTACATCGGCTGGTGGATTAACCGCAAATTATATAGCTAAATGGAACGGCACAACTTGGTCTACTTTGGATACAGGTTTGAATGGTGCTGTTTACGCTTTATCCGTGTACAACGGAGAACTTTATGCAGGTGGAAATTTCTCATCTGCCGGTGGGAACCCCGCGAATAAGATTGCAAAGTGGGACGGTTCGGCTTGGACGAATGTTGGAAATGGAATGGATAATACTGTATATGCCTTAGAAGTCTTTAATAATGAATTATATGCTGGAGGTAGTTTTGTTTTAGCTGGTGGAACTTCAGCCAACAGAATAGCAAGGTGGAATGGTACAACGTGGTCTCCTCTCGGGGCTGGGATGAATGATGAAGTCTGGGATATTGAAGTGTACAATTCCGATTTATACGCCAGTGGTTTATTCACTACAGCAGACAACACCGTTGCAAATTACATTGCAAGATTAGATCCTAGTGGACTTGGAATTTCAGAATTAAGTTCAAGTGAAAAAAAATTGACAAGAATTGTGGATTTAATGGGAAGGGAAACAGAAGATCAACCCAATGTAATGCTGATCTATATTTACAGTGATGGCACAACTGAAAAAGTGTTTAGAGTAGAGTAGGGACACACCTAAAAGATGTGAGTAGCAAGATAGATTGTCTTTGATACACATGTTGCTTACCAGTCTATCTTATTGACTAATTTATCACTTGGGATTATTTAACAAGACTTTGTCCATCGTGTCAAATACAAACCTTCGTCAAAAGTATTACCTATTCAAGCAAACGTGTTTTAGAACATAAACAAAAACGCCCTTCCAAATCTGAAAGAGCGCTTTTTTTTTGATTTATGATGTTCACTTTTTAGTGAACATTCAGTTTGTTTCCGTTTTTTTACTTGACAGCTGTTGCTTTCATGATTTCCGCCATGCTTTTATTTGAGAGCTCGCCATTCTTATTCCTGAAGTACATATAGCCTTCTAGTTCTTCACACGAAATTACATAGCCAACATATGCTATCTTATCACCAACAGGCACTGGAACAATGTTGATATATGCACTACCTTCCTGCTTGTCCATAATTGCTTTCACCCAGTCTTCATGACTAACCACCTCAAAAGGGTAAGTATAGTTTTCAGCAATAATAGCTTCTGTTAATTTCGAATTCATCGAGCTTTTGTCAATTAGTAAGGTAAGTTTCTTTAAAGAAGGTGCTCTTTTAGCATACACATCTTTAACTTTAGCCATTCCAGAAAGGTCGTGCGAAATTATTGCTTCAATGGCATCCTGTATAGTAGTTAAGCCAAAAATCAATTGTTCTTCACTCCAGCCTCTTGTATGTTGAATTAAATTAGCATTGGTATGACCTTTGGTATTTAGACCTATATACAGACTCGAAGCTTTTGTAATTCCACTCCACCCGTTCCCCATATCGGAGGATCGTTTTGATACATCTGTTCCTAACATAATAACAGTTACGGAACCGTCATCTTTCACTTTATCAATAGCTTCTTTAACAGGTAATTCCTCGCTGATTTCCGTCAACGTCCAGAACTCCTTTACAGCATTCCGAAAGATTTCGTTAACATCCTCGCTATCCGTCAAACCGAGAATTACATGTGATTTTTTGAGGTTTTTAGCTTCTTCATTGCTTAAGAATTGCCCAGTTGCACTGAAGTAAGTGCAAGAAAGAATTCCGATTGTAAAAAGTAAATTGAATACTGCTTTCATAGTTGTATAGTTTATTAAGTTTTACCAAATATAGCTTTTATATGGTAGTTTATACATTTTGGTGTTGCGTATCAATTATAGAACTGCACATAATCATCCTTTTCGGTTCACTCTAATCGATGCGCAATTCAAGCTGAATAGGGAAATGTGCTTGTTTCCATTGTTGTTTGTTTTGGTTGGAGGTCGTACCTGTTACAGCGAAAATAGAAGACGGATTTGCGCTTGGCAAAGAACACGATTTCGAAAGGTAAAACTATCAACTGAACATAACGCTTGATTTAACCACTAAACCTCCATTCTTGGTACGGTTCTGTTTGCTGTAGTTTCTGTCATTCTTCTATCGTTTCCAATAACTTAGTCAAAAACTGTTCTATCCATTTTTCTCCTTGAGGCATTGTTTCATAATGTTGCTGTGTCATTACTACTACGAGGTCAAGTGTAGGAAAAACAAAAATCCTTTGAAGTCCAAATCCTGTTGCATAATAGCAAGAGTTGTTTTGAAAGTTCATAAGTCGCCAATGGTAACCGTAATCAGAATTGTTAAAATGAGATTGGGTGGATTCTCTAATCCACTTTTCGCTGACGACTTGTTTTTCATTCCATTTTCCTTTGTTAAGATAAAGCTGCCCAATTTTGCATAAGTCTCTGGGTCGCATTCGTAAACCTGAACCAGTATTGGTAAAGTCTGAAAAAGGTTTTTTATAATTAATGCCAGCTGGTCGTTTCGCGCCTGGTAATTCACCGCTTTGTGTTTTAATCCAAAATTGACTTTGTGTATCCCACTCATAATTTGTAATACCTAGAGGAACAAATAAATTGTCATGGGCAAATTCACCAGCTTGCTGTCCTGTTGCTTTTTTAATTATCGGTGCTAAAAGCATAGTATTTCCTGTAGAATAATTAAATGTCGTTCCAGGAATGCGGGTATGCGGTTGATTTAAAGTAAATGCTATCCAATCATTGGAATAAGCAAGTTGAAATCCCTCTGATTTTGGGCCGCCCAATTCAACCCATTCTAATCCGCTGGTCATCGTCATTAAATGTTCAATGGTGATTGACGCTATGGAAGAAGTTGCCTTGGGAATATAGTCTGCAAGGTATTTGTAAATGCTATCTTTTTCTGAAAGTATTCCTTTGTCAGCGCTAATCCCTATAATAGTCCCTGTGATTGACTTTGTAATTGACCAAATTTTTTGAAGGCTGTCAGCTGCATAGCCGTTAAAGTATTCGTCTACAATTAATTCGCCATTTCGGGCAATTACCAAACTGTTTAGTTCAGAATTTTCATCCGATGCACTATTAACCAATTTTTCAAGTTGTTGTTGGTTAAATCCAACTTTGGCTGGCCTGGATACTTGCCAACCATCATCTAAAGTCTGAGGTGAAGAAAAGGCTTCTTTGCGATTTTGACTACAAGCCGTCAAAGAAAAGAAAATGGTTAATATGACTATTATTTGTCGTCTCATAAATATTACACTTAAACTCGTATATAACTGCCCAAAAAACCTCTCTTTTCCCCTAAATTGTTTGAAAACAGAACATTTCTTAGCGGCTACCTCTCTAAATATAAAACTTTTAACCCAACTCACCGTCATCCCTTTCTCTCCAGCTCCTCAATCCTTCCCCTTAAACTTTCCGGAAATGCAACTTTCTCGTTGGTGTTAAAATCGAGCATCACCATTACGTCTCGTGCTTCGGCAACTATTCTCATATGCGATTCAAAGTCATGATTGTTAATAGGTAACAAAAGCTACTTATTAGTCATTTTCTTCGTAGTAATAGGAGTAATCAATCCCCTTCATAAATAGTTCGCGGTCGTTTATTTTGGTGGTGAGGGCATTTTCTAAAAGTGCTCTTAGCACACTGCTTTTGGTTGGACTTAACATCATTGCGTTCATGTAATCTGCTTTACTAATTTTACTCCAATCTACGCATTTTTTGAGGCGTTTTTTGAGCATCAAATCCAACCATATTCTGGTGCTTCTGCCATTGCCTTCCATAAAAGGGTGCGCAATGTTCATTTCTACATACTTGTCTACAATTTCGTCAAACGTAGTTTCAGGCATTGCTTCGATTTGCTTTAATGTATCGTCTAAAAAGTGTGCTACTGCAAATTTAAAACCACCTTTTGAAATATTTTTTTGTCTGATTTGTCCAGCAAAATCATACAGTCCGCCAAACAAATAAGCGTGTAATTGTTGCAACCCTTTGGCTGAACCAACTTCAATGCTATTGATCAAGGAACTATCAAATAAGGCATACGCTTTTGTTTTACTTTTTCCGTCGATGCTTTCGTCGCTGAACGTAAACCATTCAATAAATCTATTTGCTTTTTTTCCTGGAAATTCCTTGCCTAAAGCAATAATACCGTTGTAATCCAACATATCAGCGAGACGTTTTTTTCCGTCAGGTGCAAGAAGTTTCAACTGGGTAGTAGCACTAACCACTTGACTATTTTCTTTCTTTAGTTTCGCCTTAAGGTATTTCCAATAGTTGCGGGTTTTGGTATAGTCGTTTTGGTTGGTAAGTATGGCAACAATATCCAATACTGAAAACCACCACTTGGCGTTTTCTTGGTCCCAAACAGCTCGCACTTCACGATCGTCAAAAAAACGTATGGATATCTTTGCGCTACTCATAATTTAAAGATAATCAATTCCTCTCCAACTCCTCAATCTTCACCCTCAAACTTTCTGGAAATGCCACTTTCTCGTTGGTGTTGAAATCGAACATCACCATTACATCTTGTGCTTCAGCAACGATTTCGTTTTCTTCATTCAGCAGTTGGTGGGTGAGACTAAAACTGGTGTTTTTTATGAATGCCAATTTTGAGCGAATGATCACTTTTCCTGGATAGAAGAGGGGGCGCTTGAAATCGCACTTGCAGGAAGCGAGCATGGGACCGATATTCGTGGTTCTGTGAGAATCTGTCAAACCAATTTGATCCCAGTAATTGACACGCGCCGCTTGAATGTACTTGTAAAAAGAAACGTTGTTCACATGTGCGAAGTAATCTAGTTCACTCCAATCAATGCGCAATTCTAGATGAACAGGAAAATATGTTTCCATGGTTGTTTAGTGTATTCGTTTTAAAGAAAAGTCAGCCCGATTCTTCGGTTCAAGCCTTGCTCGAAAATTCGAATTAATGTCGAAAGCTGGATATTTCCTTTTCCGTTTTCAAGTTTGGAAATATAGCTTTTCTTTGTACCTGCTTTTTCCGCCAATTGCTCTTGCGTTAGGTTTGCTTCCTTGCGTGCAGATTTGAGCATTTCGCTCACAATGAACATTTGCGCACCTTCTTCATATTTGTTTCTGGCTTCTGTTCCGATTTTTCCGTGCTCGACCTCAATTAGTTCGTCAAATGTCTTTATATCCTTATATTTTTGCATAATTATCTTTTTTTGGTTTCAAAATAGTTCTTCATTAACAGCACGGCTTTATCAATTTCCTTTTGCGGTGTCTTTTGGGTCTTTTTTTGAAACCCGTTAAAAAGAACAACAAGTTGTCCGTCATCAAAACAGCAGAAAATCCGATAAATATTTGATTGGTATTCAATTCGAATCTCATAAAGTCCACTTGTTCCTGTTATATGTTTTAAAAACTTTTCGGGAACTCGTTCAACTTGTTTTATCAACTCGAAAACGTATTGAATCTTCCCTTTTACTTTTTTGTCTTGCTTTTGGTAAAACTCAATAAAATGGTTTTCATAGAAGATGATCGTTCTACTCATTCTACAAAGTTATCTTAAAAGATAACATTTTCCAAAATTTTGTGGGATTATTTTTATGTTATGTAGCAAAATGGGAGTAGCATTCTTGGAGAATGAAACGTATGAAGAATTTGCAATTCGCGAATTAATAAAAACACTTAGGTTCCGAAATTGGCAATCAATATTTTGATGCTACTAGCGCTCGTCAGCCGCTAGCAACCGTTCATTTATTGCAATTGATTGATGTCCTGTCGTCCAATAATTGCAATTATCTCAACAGTGTCACCATCATTTCTGAAGTAGATACTGTCAACACCGCAAACACAACGTCGATATCCTGGCTTAATGAAATCAACCGCTTCAAATGAGTGCGGTCTCTCGGCAATAAGTTCAAAATTGTCAAAGAATGAGTTGAAATACTTATCAGCTTGTTTACTACCAAATTTTTTCACGCCGTAGTGATGAATCCTAATCAGGTCTTCCTTTGCAGCATTACTTAGTTTGAATTTACTCATTGAGCAAGTCCTTGGATTGCTTTAAGATTTGAGCACGAGAATCTGTTGTGAATCCACTTTGTTCAGCTTTTTCAAGTTTTAATTTAATCCAATCAATTTCTCTTTGTTGATTGCGCGCTTGTCTGATCAAATCATTGACTAATTCACTCTTGCTTGAGTACTCTTTAGTTGCGATTTGGCTTTTCAACCACTCGTCATTCGGTTCGGTGAAGGATATACTTTGTCGTCTCATGATGTTTTATATTGTGGTGTAAATATACACCAATAACGCATCAATTGCAAATTTATTTTCGCACGCTAGACGGGTGTGATTATGGTTGCTAACTGGTTTAATTCAAGCAGAACAGGAAAATGTGCTGCTTCCATGGTTGTTTGTTTTGGTTGGAGGTAAAGGTAGGGATAATCTTGGGGGTGTGGAAATGGGGGTGATCGTGTTATAGTTCCTCGTTTTCACAGCTCTTTATCATTTGTTCTATGAACTCTCTTTGGCGTTTCAATTCCGAGACATCAAGACCATTAATAAAAAGGACAATAGCAATAATGAAAAGAGAATAAAGTGGATTTACATCTTGGGTTAGTGCATAAATTGCGATAATTAATGCAAAAATAAACCATCCAGCTCCTAACCAATCATGATACGCAATTGAGGTTATTACTATTCCTTCGTCATTCGCATCATCAGAAATCATTACTGCTGTTACGCCACCTGATGCTCTATAATAATAGGGGCGATCTTTTAGGAATATGGTTTTGTCTTTTTCATTTCTACAAATGAGACCTCTGGGATTTGATTGTTGAATGTATCCGTCCTTATCGTAAATGTACATTGTATTGAACCTGATATTCTTAACAAAGCAATCTGCCTTTATTTTTGTTTTATATCTCTTTATGTATAGTGGAAGGATGTACATTTTAATTGTCTAATTACCCTTATACTTCTGGTTATGAACTAAATGAGTAAACAATAATTGAAACAAATAACAGAATAAATACTAGATTTCCAATTATTCCAACCAATGATCTCTTCTTGTTCCTTTTTCGTTCTACAAAACCAAGAATAAGGCCAGCTAAATTTATTCCGAACGCAATTGTTTGACTCAATGCTAACCAAACTGTTTGATCTTCATTCAGTCCTAATGTCTCCCAAAAGGTTGCCACTAGAAATGTTGCTGCAATAATTCCACCTCCAATAATCAATAGTCTAATTGCCCAAAGTCTTTTTTGAAGTGGTTCTGAATTGTTGTCTAGAATGTCAGTGTTGTCTATTTTTTCCATTGGGGAGTGGGTGTAACTGTTGCTCCATTTTACTTAGTGCGTGTTAGGTACATTTATTCTTTACTTGCTAGTTTATCAATAACCGCAATCGATTCTTTCATTTGATCTTTCATCCACACACGTAAGTATGATTCCATTTCTGAAATCGCACATTCTTTAAATTCAAACAACCCTACATCGTACCGCATCAGAGCAGTTTTAAAATCCTTATAATACACCATAATATCTTGGACAATGTCATTTGTAAATGGCCTACCATATTCATTCTCATCAAGCTCTCTATCCAGAGTGTAGTAACAATGCTTCTCCTTAATAAAATCGTATAACAAGGTAGTATTATTGGATATAGTGTTTTCATATGGCTCAAGATCAACGCTAGCACCAGCTATATGTTGAATTGGTGGAAACCTTAAACCATAATAAAGAATGTTAGAGAGGTTTCTTGAAATCCCTTCTAATAATTCTTTTGAATTGTCAACGGGACGAAGCTCAATGAAATCTACGAATTCTCTCATTGACTCAACAAACTTTTTCCCGTCATCTGTCTTCATTATTTCAACAACATTTTTTGTTTCCATGATTTTTACTTTTATATAAAGGAGTACGAAATATTTTCAATTTCATCATCCTTCTCAATCTCAAATCTAATTCCATCTTGTTTTACTTCAATTGTGTATTCCGATGTTGGTTGAGGAATATCGTCTATCATAAAGTTGTTAAACTTATTTATCCATAAAAAATATTGGGAAATTGAATTAAGAATATCGTTTACAATTTCCTTTTCATATTCATTCGATTCTGGTTCTTCAATTTTGTATGCAAAAGGTAAGTCCTCAAATTCATATAGATTATTCAATCTTTGATTGAAATTTGGATATTGGCTTAGAAAATTTTCAATAATACTTAATGGAATTGAAAAATGTAATCCAATATTCAGGACATGCCTAATCATGGCATCCATAATGTGATATCTTGATATGGGATAATTTTCTACTTGTACCTTTTTCAATTCATGCAGAGCACGGTACATTCTTATAGAGAAAATCTCCCCTAATAAGCCACCAGGATTTGCAGGCTTACCAAAGAAGAAAAAGAAAAAGTTTACTTCGTTTTTGTTATAGTCGTGATAGCAAGTTCTAAATTTATGAGGATTTCCATCATCGATAGTAACATTATTGGCAGCAGCTTTGGAGTCCATTTCACTAATTGAAATAAAACTAGTCTTTCTTAATAGTTTCCCAACATTCTTTTGAAGTTGTTCGTTGTTTACGATACGAGGAAATACATATACTACAGCATCCTTGTTCCCTGCCTTGTTAGCTAGATCTTTTAGAAGCTTATGCTGATTATTTTTTGCGTTGCTATTAATATCGAATTCAACATGAACATTGGGATGTTGCTTATCTCCACTGAATATGCTCGCAGAATTGGAGTTAAATTGTTTTTCCACTCCAGCTTTGAACTGCATAAATAATAGCCTTGGATTACCACCTTGAAAATTCGCTGGAGAATTTATACAAACGTCATAGCCGCCTCCTTTTTTACCCTCAAGATTTATATGTAAACCAGTTGCGAAAGATTTGGGAGTCGGAATTAATGGAAAACGCCAATGTGGTCGCCAATATCTTTTAAGTGAAATTGGTTGCAAATACAACCAAAAACTATCTGCTAGTGATAATATTTCATGAGTTATATTTAGTTCCAGCGTTTTTTCAATTTTGCTCATCTTCTTTTGACTTGGGTTGTTTTCAGTTGCGAGTATTCATGCCACATAACGCATTTCCGCCTGGCGCTCGGCCCGACTCTTTAAATAAGTTGTTGTTACTAAGTTAAAATTATTTTCTTTCAAATTTATTCGTTGATTCGAAGCGAGACTGAGTGTTGGCGCTAGACGGCTGTTAGTGGTATCATGATTAACGCGATGAATAAACCAAGAACTGTTTTACATGAACACCATTCCTAGTATCTTCTTTAAGCTCGTAGGTGATGTAAAGGCCATTTGAATTTTTGGTTTGCCATTTTCCATCAGACAGTCTGCTATATTCTTCATTGTAAAATTTGATATACTCATTGAGGTAGCCAACATTTAAAGGAGTTATTGAAACAACACCACAAACATTTTCTTCATCGAAAAAATAAGTCACAATTGCTATCTCGCTTTGTTCCATAATATATGGGATTCCATCTCCATCCGTTCCTTCACGTGCGGTCTCATTACACGTCGAAAGTATTGAGTAGTGCGAGCCTCCTATAAAATCTTCAACTTGTGATTTTACGTCATGTGTAGCAAACAAGCAAACCAGAAAGATGACAACCGGTCTTAAGTTCTTTAAATTCATATAGTATTATTTTAATTACCACTAACTTATTTATAGCCGCCTTAAAACTTCTCTTTTGCTCTCCAAAATGGTGAGATAACAGAACGTTTTCAGCGGTTCAACCCCCTAAATATAAAACTTTTACACGAAGTTCTACCTTTCAATTCCCCTCACGAATAAACTCCGTTCATCTTGAAAAACGAAGTTTCTGCAGTGGAAATACTCGCGGTGACTTTGATTTCACCTGTTTCGGTAGTGCTGTACGCCAATTTCACTTCAACGTCTGGTGTTGTGTTTGGATTTAGAATCGCTAAAAACTTGCACGTGCCCATTTCGGTCAGGCGCAGTGGTTTGTCGAGGACAGTGCTGATCAGTTCTTTGACCATTTCCAGTTGTGCTACGCCTGGAGTGACAGGATTTCCTGGGAAGTGGCCGTCAAAAATGGGGTGGAGGGGATTGATGTGTACTGCGAATGTTGCAGTTCCTTCTTCCAAGGTGCTGGAAGCAATGGCGTAAAAGTCGTTTTGTAGAATCATTTAAATTGAGTGAATTGAGTGTCCGTAATGGTTGTATTGGTTTGAATATTCGAAAAAGCGTAGACAATTTTGTCGTTTTCCGTTTCTACCAAGGTCATTTGATCGAGGTTGAGCGTGCTTTTTGAAAAGAGTAAATCGATGGAGGAAATATAATTCGCCATGCGTGCGTTTTTGGGTTTCAATACCAATTTGTAGTGACTTCCGTTTTCAAAATAAGCAATGTTGAATTCTTTCTCATTGAGGAAATCGCCGCTGAAGAGTTGTACCATCAATCCTTGGATTTTCTTTACCACACGGTTCGCTGTCGCATTTTTGACTTCTTGTCCATTCTCTTGAAAACGCGCTTTTGCTCCGTTGATCAAGATGATTTGTTTCTTGGGAGAGGTATGTTCCCAGCGAATTTTGTCGGATTGTTTGTAGGTGAGTTTTCCTTGCGCTTTTTTGGGTGTATTGAACATGCTCGAGTGAACAAGTTCTTCAAAATTGGCAGTAATGCTCTTCGTTTCAGCGGTTTTCTTGTTGATTTTCGCTTTGCACGCACTTGGATTGGCAATCTTTGTGAAAGTTTGCGCAGCACCCGAAAACACTAGAAAAACGAACAACGGAAAAATGAATTTATGCATGTATGACGGTTTTTATCGTGTCACCATTGACAAATTTAGTGCCATTCGCCGACAATGCAACAATTATTTCGTCCAGTGCTTCAACGGTCACTTCTAAATTGTCGTGAAACAAGATGATGCTTCCTGGTTTTGTTTTGGCGAGAATCCGTTTTTTCAATTGCTGAGGATCTTTGTACACGGAATCGTAACTGCGGACGGTCCAACCGACATTGGTGAGTTTTAATTCCTTCAACACCTTGGCGTACTTGGGATTCGTGTAACCAATCGGAGGGCGAAACAACGAAGTTTCAATCCCACTAATTTTGCTCAACGCACGCTGTCCATGGAGAATTTCTTCCCGTAACCGTTTCGTGCTGTACATGGACATGAAATTGTTGTGTGCGTAGGAATGATTCCCAATTAAATGTCCCTCTTGTTTAATGCGCAGAACGATTTCAGGGTATTCTTCGGCGTGTTTACCGACCACAAAAAAGATCGCTTTGCAATTGTGCTTGGCAAGAATGTCTAAAATCTTCGGGGTTCTGGTTGGATGCGGTCCATCGTCAAAGGTGAGCAGGACTTCCTTGGAATCCAAACGATTGACAGACGTGAGGAAGTAATTCAACTTGAGAAAAAGCACACCAGAACTTACGATAATGACAAAAAGCGCTGTGACACCCACCAGTAAAGGAACAAAATAGGATTTTTCACTCAGCAAAAGACAAATAACCATGATGCTAAGCGCATACAATAAGATGGTTAGTCTATGCTTCATCCCTTGTAATTAGTGTGAGTCCCACTTTCCCGGGACATAAATCGTTAACAACTAATGCATATTTCGCCATATGTCGATATTTCAAAAAGTCGTGCGCAACATGCACTGCATACGAAGACGCGCTGTAATGAAATCCTGTGAAATCGAGGTAATTGATTGCTTCTTTCGGAGAGAAATGTGCTTCAATGTCATCGTTTGAATGCAACAACAAATCAATTTCTTCCATCGTGATGTCGTGTACATCGAGGAAAGTGCCAATATCCTCCAATAAATTCGTTGCATTGAAATTTGTCGAAACCGCTTGAATGGCAATTTCACTTTTAGCGGTACTTAACGCGAAAAAAGAAGCGCCTGAACTCAATGGAAATTCGTTGGGAATTAAATCAGGCTGTACCGTCGCTAAAAAATCAATTTTTTCATCTGCAGCGCCGATGAGCACGTTTTTTTTTCCGTCGTTCAAACAGAGGATCGCATCAATCAACGAGACTTCAAACGAGAGGTTGTTCTGCGTGTGCGTCATGTTGTATGCGTGGTTGTTCAATCCGAGCGAAATCTGTCCACCAATGGTGTTGTGCGTCGATTGAATAAACGCTGTTGGCGATAGAAAATCACTCGTCGACGTTAAAAAAGTCGATAAAAACTTCTCGGTATCTTTCAAGCATCCCAGCGCAGTTCCAACCACAATCGCGTCAAAATCTGTATCGACTTGATTTCTACATTCAATGGAAGCTGCCAATCCCATGCGCAACACAGGACTCAATCGTCTTAATGCTGCTGGAGGTATGAATTCCTTGAAATCGGGTGAAATCACGTCTGAATCATCGCTTAACGGAGTCAACGATTTGTAGACATTCGAATTCCGAAATGAATCTTGGTGCGAAATGGATGCTATGGCGTGGATGTAGTACATATTAGAGCGCGCTTAAAATGACTGTTGAATTGTTTCCGCCAAATCCAAACGAGTTGGAAAGAACGTGCTTAATTGTTTTGCCTGATTCAAATTTCAATTGTGGCGTCAACCCAGTTTCTTCAATTGGTGTAGAGAAATTGAGGTTAGGGTAGAGCAATCCTTGTCGAATCGCCTCGATGGCAAATACTGCTTCGATTCCACCTGAAGCGGCCAATGTATGTCCCGTATATGCTTTTGTCGAGCTGAATGGGGGAATGTTGTCTTTAAAAATGGACTTAATCGCGTGCGATTCCGATAAATCGTTGTTGGGCGTCGCTGTTCCGTGCGCATTGATGTAGTCGATGTCATTTGGTTGCAATCCCGCTACATTCAAGGCTTCTTGCATGGAAAGCGTTGCCCCGTATCCGTTCGGAGAGGAAGCAGTTTGGTGAAAAGCATCGGAGGCATTGCTCCAACCTGTCAATTTTGCTAGGGGTGTTTGTTTTGAAATAGCGAGTGATTTCTCAGATTCTAACACGAGGAATCCTGCTCCTTCGCCTAGATTCAATCCTTTTCGGCTCTCATCAAACGGTCGACACCATTCCTCGTCAAAGATCATCAATGATTTAAATCCTGAAATGGTAAACGAACTTAATCCATCCGTTCCACCGACAACAACACGGTCCAACATTCCTTGTTGAATCATGCGTGCGCCCATCATAAGTGCATTCGCAGCAGATGAACAAGCGGTTGAGATGGTATTAATGAAGTTATTGATATTTAATTCATTAGCAATTTCTTCGCTACTCGTTCCACTTGCATGGTGACGGTAGTTGAGCGGATTGTGATTTGTTCCTTCCAAGAAATTTTTATACTCTTTTTCGGACATGTCCATACCACCAACTGAGGTGCCTGAAATCAATCCTGTTCGGATCTTTGGATCGATGGAATGTCCCGCAAATGCTTCTTTCGCAGCAATCATTCCCAACAACGCGGTCCGTGAACCTTCTGTCGTTAGGTTAAATTTTTCCATCAATTCGGTGTTCGAAAAAGGAACAGCACCGACACGGTAGTTGGGAAGCGCTTGAAAAGCACCCAATTTAATCCCTGGCTGTTGGTCGCGCAAGCTGTCCAAGCTTTCCGCTACGTTGTTGCCAATAGAAGAGATTGTTCCGGAACCGGTGATAAAAATTTCCATGTATTATTGGTTCTTCTGGATGTAAGCTGCCAATGAATTTACGGATTGAAAAATCTCCTTTCCTTCGTTCGGATCGGCAATTTTAATCCCGTAATTTTGCTCTAGCAATACGATAAACTCCAGTGCATCAATCGAATCCAAACCTAAACCTTCACCAAAAAGAGGTGCGTCGTCTTGAATGTCTGATGGGGTTAAATCCTCCAAATTTAATTGCTCAATGATTTGAGACTTAAGCGTTTCTTTAAAATCACTCATGTTGTTATTGTTTGTATAATGTAGTTAATTCTTCCGTTGTTATTGCGCCGTCTTCAGCGGATACGAGGAACAAAAAGCATTCTTCGGCATCATTTAGTGCATTTACCCAGCCGCACAAACACGAGTTTGCACCTTTGCGAAGATAAAAGTTAATTTGGTCTAAAAAGAACGATGCGTCAAAATTTTCGTTAATGAAAAAGACGTTTTCGCCGTACCATTTCTTGAAAATCGCCAATTCACCCGTCAGGATATTCGGTAATGTATAGACAAATAGGGAAGGTGATGGATTCCCACGTTCTTCGTAGCTTTCAATAAATTTAAGATCGGTTGCTTGACTAGAACTGTTGTTGGCGAAGATCAAAGCGACTTCTTCCGTTTCCATTTCAGCCAATTCGGTAGATTCCTGCAAGATGTTGATTCCCAAAAATGCCATTTTCGCCAAAGGATCCATTTTGTAGAACTTGGGGTAATTCAACCCTAATTCTGAATAAATGGTTTTTGTCCAACTTTCTTCAGCAGTTGCTGCGATTTTGCGTTCGCTTCCGTTCACAAACACACCTGCGGGACTTAATTTTACACTTGCGACAATCTTCATACCTCTTTGCTTAAAATAAGTGAAGCATTTCCACCTCCAAATCCCGAAGCGGTTTTCAGCACGGTGTTGACTTTTTGTGCAGTATTCTCTTTAATCACATTCAAGGGACACGTAGTTCCTGTCTCCTCGAAGCCGATGCTTTTGAATAGCAAATCGTTTTCCATCGTAATCATGCTCGCCAAGACTTCAATAATTCCCGCTGCACCAAGTGTGTGACCGAAATAGCCTTTCCAACTGTTCAACGGAACGTTGGTCAATTGCAAGCGATCAAAGGCGATGCTTTCCATTTCATCGTTGTACAAGGTTCCAGTTCCATGTGCTGAGATGTAATCAATTTGATCTGGTGAGATTCCTGAACGCTTCAACGTATTCGTCACAGAGCGAAACAAGCCTTCTCCTGTGCGTGAAGGTCCCGAAATGTGATTCGCATCGTTGGAGGAAGATCCACCCAAGTAGCGCACGCTAAATGCGGACGTCGCGATGGGAGCTTTTGAAACAATGACTGCTCCAGCTGCTTCACCAATACAAATGCCTTTTCGGTTTTTATCAAATGGTTGACTTGGAACATCGCTCAGTGCAAACAACGATTGAAAACCAAATACCACAAAATCCGAAAGCGCATCAATTCCTATGACAACGCATTGATCGTATTCGTCTGTGGAAAGGTAATCTGCTGCGGTATTTATTGCGATAACGCCAGAAATACAAGCATTTGAAATAATGAGAGGTTTATTTTTCGGTGCAAGTTGGGTTTCAATAATGCTCCTTGTCGACGCGAACGTATCGTTGGGAAGTGCATCGATGTCCGCTTTTGTCGAACTAACGATGATCAATGTTTTGCTTGAAGCGAATAGGGGAGCGCCATGGTTCTGAATCAAGGCATCGCATAAATTGCTCAATAATTCCTGGTAGCGATTTTCCGTGTGAAGCGTCGTAATCTTGCCCAGTGGCCAATTTTCTTGGTTGAATCCTGAGTTTTCGACAACCGTCACTCCAGATTGTCCATTTTTCAATGCGTGGGTATGTGCATCAATCGTTGAACCAAGTGGGGTAATCATACCGCCGTATGTCACAAACAATTGCTTCATTCCTCTCCTTGCCAATTTTGTTTTTCTTCCCATTCGGCATAGAAGGCGGGTTTTACCAATTCAAGCAATTTATTTTCAATTCCCAAAAATACTTGTGTGGTAGAGCCAGTCGCTGCGATTTCACCAGTGTTCAAATTGGTGACAACGTAACGAAAAACGACTTTTGACGAAGGATGTCGCTCAAGAATCGCTTTGACAGCTACTTTTTGTCCGTAATAGACAGAAGCTTTGTGATTGATGTCCGATTTAACGATGGGTGTATAAAATCCGTTGTTGAACGCATCCATGTATTCAATGCCATACACAGCGCCAAAATGCTCGCGGGCATCTTCGAAAAATTTCAAATAGTTTCCGTGCCAAACCACGCCCATAGCATCCGTTTCACTGAAACGAACGGGGATTTGAACTTCGGCTTCTAATGTCATCATGCGACTACAATTTTCATTTGGCAGGTCATCAGTTTCTTCTCGTTGGAAAAAACAGTTCCCTCAATTAAATGGATGGCATCGAAGGTATTCAAAATTTCAATCTTAGTCGACAATTGTTCACCAGTTTTTGGCAATCCTTCGACTTTTAGCTTCGAAACAGCGCCAATAAAACCAAGTTTTCCAGCTTCTTCACCGTTTTGACTTCCAACGTACCCAAATCCAGCAGCGCAGGTCTGTGCAACATTCTCAACCATGGCCGATTCGGAAAGAATTCCGTTCTCGATGAAGAGATTGTCCGCTTGAATTTCAAATTGACTCTCGAAATTGGTTTCCGAAGCATTGATCAGCGCGTCAATCATCACGAAAGGCGCACGTTGTGGAATGTACGTTTGAATATTTTCTTTGTTAATCAGCATAGTAATTGTAAAAATTGAACCATTGGGTCGGATATTTCTCTACCATTGATTCGAGGTGTTTGACATATTTTTTGGCAATTTCTTCCGCAGGCATTTTCTCAACGATGGGATCTGTTGCGTATAAATCATAATGAAATTTCGATGCTTTAGTGGCGTATACAAACG
Organism: uncultured Flavobacteriales bacterium; assembly: GCA_937876195.1. Classification (GTDB taxonomy): domain Bacteria; phylum Bacteroidota; class Bacteroidia; order Flavobacteriales_D; family Crocinitomicaceae; genus UBA4466. The sequence continues at coordinate 57,851 of CALEIK010000023.1, read as the reverse complement.
AAATGGGAACGTTGAATTTTTCAGCCATTTGAAACGGTCCAACGGGGAATTGTGCTTTTCCTTTCAGAAAGTCGAATTCAAAGGATTTGATATCAGAAGTCGTTCTGTCTGCGTGAATAGCGACAAGCTCATTGCGTTTCAGTGCTTGGTGAATGAGAATCAGGTGTGACATGCCGTCTTTTTTGATGGGAATTAAGTTGTAATTCGAACCACCAGTTTTCATTTCCATGAACTTTTTGATTTTCTCGACTTCAGCATCCATCATCACAATGTTGATTTTTGTCGTAATGCGCTCGTGAATGAGGTTTCCAGCGTTTTCCCAGTTTCCGACATGTCCAGAAATTAGAATTCCACCTTTCTGGTTGTCATTCATTTCTCGGAGCACAATTTCGTTGTTGAATGTATGTGTAAAAGCTTTTCGTTTGTTGGAAAGCATCGCAATCCGATCGATGAGTGTTTGACCGAAGTTATAAAAATTCTGAATGGCTAATTTGCGCGCTTTTTTGGGTGTGTAGCCAAATCCGACGGTGTAAAATTGAATCAGTCCATTGCGTGGCACTTTGGCAAATAGAATGTAATAGTAAGAAACGAAGTAGCAGAAAAAGTAAGAGACGTTTAATCCAAATGCACGGATAATAAAGACAAAGAACTTATATCCCCACAAGGAGCCTTTCGTTTTTCCGTCCCATTTTTCCATGAATTAGGCTGTTTCAGCAAATTTTCGCTCTGCTAAATTGTAAAAATCTTCAAACGTATCAATTGCTTTGAAATCGTCAGCCGTTGGTTTAAACCCTAAATTCTCCTCAATTACAACAACTAAGTCCACGTAATCTAAGCTATCAAGATCCAAAGTTTCTTGAAGATTGTTATCCGCTAAGATTTCATTTTCGTCCACTTCAAATTCTTCAGATAGGAAGCGTTTCGTCGTTGCTATTATTTCATCTCTACTCATAGGTAATAATTATGCGCTATTTTACGAATTTTTTTATAATTAATGAAGAATTTGTTCCTCCAAATCCAAAAGAGTTAGAAAGGAAGCAATCGATGTTTTTCTCTGTGTATTCAGGTATGACATTGATTTTTGCTGAATCTTCATCTGGGTTTTCAAAGTTAATGTTTGGGGCAATAAAACTGTTCTGCATCATTAGCAAAGAGTATGCCACCTCGCTTGCACCAGCCATCCAACATTCGTGACCTGTCATACTTTTCGTTGAACTCACAGGAACTTTGCCTCCCAAAACTGCGTGAATTGCTTGCGCTTCCATCGAGTCACCAACAGGGGTAGAGGTCGCATGTGCGTTCACATAATCAATGACATCTGAAGAAACGTTTGCTTGTTTCAACGCCATGTTCAACGAGCGAAATTGTCCGTCAAAATTTGGGTTTGAAATGTGTTCACCGTTCGAAGAAAAACCGTATCCGATAATTTCCCCCAAAATTGGAGCTCCTCGTTCCAATGCAGATTCAAGCGATTCTACGACTAACGTCGCTGCTCCGCCTGAAGGTACCAAACCGTCTCTGTTCTTGTCGAATGGGCGAGATGCCTTTGCTGGTTCACTTTGATTGATGGAAAATGCTCCCAATCCATCAAAACTTGCCATGCTGTATTTGTTGATTTCTTGTGCTCCGCCACAAATGATACGGTCTTGCAATCCTTGTTTGATCATCAAGTAACCCATCCCGATGGAATGAGAGCCTGAAGCACAAGCGGCGCTCAACGTAATGTTGATGCCTTTTAATTTGTAGATGGTCGACAAGTTCATGTTGACCGTGCAATTCATATTTTGGAAAATGTCACCACTTCCAATCAATGTCGTGTCTTTTCGACTTCGCACTTTATCAATTGTTTCAATCACGGCTCCAGCAGTGCTGTCGTTTCCGTAGATGATACCCGTTTCGTTCTTTTCTAGAAAGTCAATATCCAATTTGGCTTGTTCAAGCGCTTCTTTGGTCGACATATACGCGTACATCGCTGGTTGATGCATTCCAATACGTTCTCTACGAGAAAGAAATGGTTTTAAGTCTGGATCATCCACCATTCCTGTCAAACAAGAGCGGTAACCGAATTCCTCACGTTGTGTATCGTAAATAATGCCACTTTTTCCATTGCGCAAAGAATCTAAGACAGCATCTTGTCCAACCCCAATGCAGGAGTACAAACCAATACCAGTTATGACGACTCTTCTTTCCATTACTTATGCGTAAATTCCTCCGTTAATGTTGATGACCTCACCTGTAATGTAGGCAGCCTTATCGGAAGCGAGGAAACTCACTAAATGAGCGACTTCTTCTGCTTCTCCAAAACGATTCGCAGGAACCATTTGTTTTAATTCGTCTTCGTTCAACTCACTCGTCATGTCAGAATTGATAAATCCTGGCGCTACTGCGTTGACAGTGATTTTTCGTTTCGCAATCTCTTGAGAAAGTGCTTTTGTCGCCGCAATCATCGCTCCTTTTGCAGCAGAATAATTGGTTTGACCAGGAACTCCTTTTTGTCCCGAAAGCGATGCAATGTTGATAATACGACCAGAGCGGTTGCGCAACATTTTTTTGATCACAGCTTGCGTACAGTTGTACATTCCCTTCACGGAAATATTCATGACTTTGTCCCAATCTTCCTCAGTCACCCATGGAAAAAGGTTATCACGTGTAATCCCAGCATTGTTGACCAGTACTTCAATGTGCGAATCAGGATTGTTTTCTTGCCACGTAGCAATTGCACTGCTTGCAGCTCCAGATTCTTCTACGTTGAATTTTAATAATTCAGCCGTTCCACCGTTTGCTTTGATCGTATCTAATGTTTCTTTTGCTGCAGCATCGTTTGATGCGTAGTTAATGATGATGTGTAATCCCAAATCCTTTGCCAACTGAATGGCGATGGCTCTTCCTATCCCTCGTGAAGAACCCGTTACTAATGCACATTTCATAAGTTAGTAGTTTGTTTTATCATTGCTTGCACTATAAACTAATGTTTGTTGAACGTAAAATAGCAATTATCTTCTTTATATTTTCTGATTGGGGGACATCATCTGTAATTGCTGGCATTATTCCACGAATCATATCGTAGATTTTCTTTGTATTTGAAGAAAGACGCTCTCGCTGACTTTGCTCTAATAAATCGATTGCTTGACAAACGGCGATCATGTGAATTGCCATGACTTGGTATCCGTTCTCGATGACTTTTTTCGTCAATACGGCACTGTTTGTTCCCATACTCACGATGTCTTGATTGTCGTTGTTGTTTGGAATACTGTGCACGTACATTGGATTCGACAAAGTCTGGTTTTCAGCAGTTGTCGAAGTCGCAGTAAATTGCAGTCCTTGAATTCCAAAGTTAAAACCGAGTTTGCCAAGGTTTAAGAATGCAGGGAATTTACCGTTCAACTTTGCGTTGAGTAAGAAATTCAATTGACGTTCCGCTAACATCGTTAAACGCGTCACAACGATTTTTACTTTGTCCATTTCCAATGAAATGTAATCACCGTGGAAATTTCCTCCGTGGAAAACGTTTTGCTCCTCAATACTGACAATTGGATTATCGTTGGTAGAATTCAATTCGTTTTCAATCACGCTCTTCGCATAATTCAATGTTTCTAGCACTGGTCCCAAAATTTGGGGCACACAGCGAATAGAATAATATTCTTGTATTTTCTTTTTGAACTCAGAGCGACCCATTTCTTCGTTGTCTTTGAACAACTCTTCACGCTTGCGAATCAAGTTGCTATCCGACAAGAACGAACGCATATCAGCGGCTACTTTTTGTTGACCTGGGTGATGTTTTACGGCGTTGAGTCCGTGCGAGAATGAATCGTCGAATGCTTCAACCACTTCGTTGATAATCGAAGAAGAGGCAATTGACCAATTCAACAATCGGTATGCGTAGATTAAGTTCACAGCTCCGATTCCTGTCATGCAAGAAGTACCGTTCATTAATCCCAATCCATCGCGTAATTTTACGTCAAGCGGGGAGATGTCTTTCGCTTTCAATACTTCAGCAGTTGGTTTGCGCTCACCATCAATGGTAACGAATCCTTCGCCGATTAGATTCAATGCTAAGTGTGCTAATTGAACTAAATCACCACTTGCTCCAACGCCACCGTGCTCATATATTTCGGGAGAGATACGTTCATTTAAAAATTCCACCAATTTCTCAATCACTCCTAAACTGATTCCAGAATTGGCTTGCAAGAAATTGTTGATGCGTGCAATAAGTACAGCACGTACGTACTCTTCGTCTAAAATTTCTCCAGTACCTGTGGAGTGACTGCGAATAAGGTTGTATTGAAGTTGGTTTAACTTATCTTCATCAATTTTGAATTGCGCCATTGGCCCAAAACCGGTATTGATTCCGTAAATTATTTTGTCACTTGAAAAATCCTTCAAAAAATCGAAAGACGCATTGACAGAAGAGATAAGCTCTTTGTTCAATGTGAATGGCTTGAACTCAAGCGCGTATTTTTCAAGGTCTGATAAGTTAATCTGATTCATCTGGTTATCTGTAGTCTAATTGACTTAAAAATATGTTAAGTTAATGCGAAACCACAAAAGTAATTTTTTTTTCTTAAACGCAATTAAATCAACGTTCAATAAGCATTTACAAAGCGCTTGTCTTCGTTGTTACTTCGTGGTTGCAGGTTGTTTGTTTACTTCAATTTTAATTCCAAAATAGTGTGAAAACTATCTCCATGCAAGTGGTGTTCATCAACACACTCAAATCCAGCCTTATCCACGATGTATTTCATCGCGGAAGAAGAGTACATTTTACTGTTTCCATTCGCAATTGCAGTGAAATAAAGTGAAGTCGCGACTAAACTGTACGTTGCTGCAGGGAAACGTTGGTTGTCAATAAAAGTCTCCATGATGTACACGCGTGCATTTGGTGACATGTTCTTTCTAACCTTCAACAAGATTGCTTCAATTTCCGGTTCGCTGAAACAATCCAAGAATTGACTCATCCAATAAACGTCAGCACCAGCAGGAATTTCTGATGTTGCATCCAACATATCCGTTTCTTGGAAATTGATACGGTCTTTAATTTCTGCCATTGTTCCAATGTTCTCCTTAGCTGCGCGAATTTGAACAGGCAAATCAAAAATTGTCACGTTGACACTCTTATCGTGTTTTGTACTCGCGATTGCCCATTTACCTGTGTTTCCACCGATGTCATAGATGCGAGAAGGGTTATCCTTAAAGATGATTTTTAGTGCATCATCGAATGAATTATCAGAGTAGAAGTGATCGAAATCGAACCATGATTTTTTCAAGCGACCTGGCAGAATGGACAATCCTTCGTAGATTGTTTTCCAATCTCCCAATGTTTTTAATCCTTCTGGTTTTCCATTTTGAATGGATTCTTTCAAGTAGAACAATCCACTGTAGCAAATATCGTGTGTGAAGTAAAGATTCACACGGGTCATTTCATCGCGCAATAAAAAGTATCCTACTTTCGTCGCTACGTAATTACCGTTTTCTGTCTTTTCCACAATTTCAGCAGCCTCAGCCATTTCAAGCAACACGCGCACACCGTATTCTGAAACATTCGTTTCTTTTGCCAATTGCTCAACGGATCCACCTTCACGTTTGTGGTTGTGAATTGCTTCCAATATTCCAAGTTCCAGCATAGTATATGCGGTCTCGAAAACAAAGGGATTAAATGCAATTTTGTGTGCTTCGTATAAGGCTTCTAGTGCTTTCATGCGTACAGTTAAAGTGTTAAAATGAGGAGGGAGTTTTACCCGTCTCGGTTAAAAGTTGTGCAAAATTAAAAAAATATTGTTTTAAATGGCTTCACTTCAAACTCTCTTATAATTAAATAAGTGATTCTACTCCTAATTTTTTACTTTTGCGGGGCTTGACCTGAAATCAATCATTTTGCATGGAAATCGAACAGTTTGATGTTGTTATAGTTGGCGCTGGAATCAGTGGTTTAACTTCTGCTGCGTTACTTTCCAAAGCTGGATTGAAGGTCTGTGTGCTGGAGCGGCATTACCTGATTGGCGGTTATTTGCAAGGCTTTGAGCGCAATGAATTCACCTTTGATACTGCGATTCACTGGTTGAATCAATGTGGTAAGGACGGCACAGTGACGAAAGTGTTTAGTCATATTGGAGAGGATTTTCCACGGCCGATAGAGATGAAAACGATTCAACGCCACATTGGTGATCACCACGATTACGAACTTACTAACAATCCAGAAGAATTACGCGAACAATTGATTCGTGATTTCCCTGAAGATGAAGATGGGATTAATCGTTTTTTTAAAGATGCACGCCGTGTAGCAAAGATCTCTCGAAAATTTCCAAAGTTATTTCGATCCACTGAAACGATGACTTTCTTTCAGCGCATTGCGTACGGTATACGACGGATGTCGATTGGTCTACCCATGGTGAAGTACATTTTTTACAGTGGAGAAGAAGGAATGAAAAAAGGCTTATCTAAGTATTTTTCTAATCCTGCATTACACCAATTGTTTTGTTCTGAGCGTGATTTGCTTTCTTGCTTGTTTCCTATTGCTTGGGCATACAACAACGATTATCAAAATCCGCCCATTGGAGGAAGTCAAGCATTTCCGCGCTGGCTCGAGACAAAATTGGTAACGGAAAATGGTTCTCAGATTGTTTTAAGTGCTGATGTTAAAGAAATTTTAGTGGAAAACGATGTATTTAAAGGAGTAAAGTATATCAAACGTCACAAGGAATATGAAGTCCATGCAACACACCTTATAGCAGCCTGCGATGTAGAAAAGTTGTATTCACAGCTGCTTCCCGATTATGTTTTTACGAATCAACTCAAGGATAAAATGGACAGTTCAGAATTGTACAGCAGTTCTGTGACAATTTCCATGGCGCTGGATTGTCCCGCTGAAGACCTTGGGTTTGGAACGGAATTGACATTGATTTGCAATGATGAAAGCACACGTGACGAGCACAGCAGTGGAGATCCACATAAATCGGTAATTAGCGTTTTAGCCCCGACAGTACGTGATAAGACATTGGCGCCTGTCGATAAGGGGACGCTGACTTTGTATGTACCAGCATGGATCACTTACGAGAATTATTGGAAAACTGAACGCAATGAAAAAGGGGAGTTTGTCAGGACAGAAGCCTACAAAGCATTGAAAGAAACGTATGCAAATGTTATTATCGATCGTGTCGTGAAGAAAATGTGTCCAAATTTGAGGGAACATATTCAGTTTTATGAAGTCGCGACGCCAATTACCTATTACCGCTACACGCAGAACAGGGATGGTTCTATGATGGGAACACGCCCAGGAAAAATCAACATGCAATCAAAAATAGCGCATTATAAAACTCCAGTAAAAAATGTTATTATTGGGGGGCATTGGGCAGAGCTTGGCGGGGGAGTGCCCATCGCGACAAAAGCAGCGTACAATGCATCTTTAATTGTATTGAAGGATAAAAACATGGAGGCTTACAATGAATTGGTCGACGTAATGGAAAACGCGTAAATGGGGAAGTTGTTTGCTCATATCGTCCAGTTTTTTAACCGAAATATCGTCGTCTATCTCGCAGTATTGGTGGGGATTCTTGTATTTGCCTTCTTCGGATTCAAACGTCTCCAACTCGATGAAAATATTTATTCCATTTTCCCACAGGGAAAGGAATTTCGACAGTTCAACACGATTCTAAAGGGCAACAATCTCAACAAACAAGTCCTGTTTTCAATCCACGCTGAAGGAAAGGACAATTTTGACTTGGAGATTGAACTAGATTCTATTGCTGAAATCGTTGGTAAAGAAACGAAGGGATTGTTAACCGATTTTACCGTTGTACTAGCGAATCAAGAAGATGCAGTGCTCAATTATTTCTATGCCCACTATCCGTCATTGTTGCAAGCGGAGGACTACAAAACGATCACCCAAAAACTAGACAAGGATTCCATTCGAGTTTCTATCGGAACGGTCGCTGAGCGCTTATCTTCTGCTAGTTCATTGTTCATGCGGGATATCCTAGCACGCGATCCACTTGGACTGGCGTGGGAAAAGCTTCAATTGCTGAATCCACAATCAGACTCGAATTCCATGACGGTCGAAGACGGAATCTTGTTTGGGAAAAACAAAGAAAAAGCCATTTTTACAGCCATTTTAGCGTTTGAACTGGATGATTCCGAAAAGAACGAAGCACTGAACAAATCCTTGGAACGCTTAAAAGTAAAGCTCAACGCAGCACCGTCGGAAATTGACTTTGATTATTTCGGAACCTTTCAGATTTCTTACGAGAATGCGCGACAAGTTAAAGAGGACACGTACATTACCATGCTCGTCAGCGTTGGATTGATTTTACTGCTGTTGATCGTTTATTATAGAAGTGTATTAACGCCCATTTATTTTGTTTTACCCGCCTTATTTTCAGCTTTTTGTGGACTTGGGATTGTAGGATACGTTCAACCAGAAATATCGGCAATTTCGATTGCAACTTCAGCTGTGTTGTTAGGGATTGTGTTGGATTATTCTTTTCACTTTTTCACCCATTACACCCACACACGCGATCTTTCGAAAACAGTAAAAGAACTTAGTTTCCCCATGCTGGTTGGTAGCTTCACGACGGTCGCGGCATTTGCAGCGTTATTGTTTACAGATTCCATAGTATTGAAGAATTTCGGGTTGATTGCACTGGTCACGCTTTCTTCCGCTGCATTGTTCACGCTTTTGCTACTTCCTCCGTTGATTCACTTTACACGATTCAAACCGAAAGAGCGCAAAACAAAGGAGAAGCGCTTCAATGTCCCAAAGCTCGTAACGCGCTTGTCTATTTTTGCGATTATCGCGATTTCAGTGGTATTTCTATTCACTTCCAATACCTTTCAGTTTGATGGCGATTTAAACAATCTAAGTTACCACACGGAGGAATTAGCGGAAAAAGAAGATTATTACACAGGAATCAATCCACGGGAAGAGAAGAAAATTCACTTGTTCGTCACTGGAAACTCCAAAGAAGGAGCATTGGAGAAGAACTTTGCGTTGTACGAGGAGTTGATGCAGTACAAAGCGAATCACGGTTTAGATGAGCTAATTTCCGTCGGAAGCTACGCTATTCCTACATCAGTGCAAAAAGAACGCTTCAATCAGTGGAGTGATTTCTGGAAGGACAAATCAACGCAGACGTTCACTGAAATTAATAATAACGCTGTCGCACATGATTTTTCACCGACGGCATTTGAGCCATTTAAAAATTGGATTTCTTCCACCTCTTCCAACATTACATTTCAAGAGCAAGAGCAACTCCTAGACAATCTAGGACTTTCCTCCTTGATTTATGAAAAGGGTGGGCAATGGAGTGTGACGTCAAGCGTTGTGCTGAGAAAGGAGGATGTCGCCCAGTTTAAATCCGCAATATCGCCAAATGTCGATGTGTTCATTTTTGATGTGTCAGAAATGGCGAATCAACTAATGCTCTCTGTTCAGGATGATTTTAGCTATTTGTTGCTCTTTTCTTCACTGCTAGTATTCTTCTCATTATTGGTCATCTACGGTCGCATTGAATTGGCCCTGTTTGCATTCTTCCCAATGGTGGTCAGTTGGGTTTGGATCATTGGGATTTCAGGTTATGCAGGACTTGAGTTTAACTTCGTGAACATTATCATAGCCACCTTTATCTTTGGGCTGGGAGACGATTTCAGCATTTTTGTCACCGATGGACTGATTCAGAAGTACAAAACAAAATCGACCTCGTTAGGAGCATACAAATCGGCGATTATATTATCAGGAATTACAACCATCATTGGTACGGGAGCGTTGTATTTCGCAAAGCATCCTGCCATTCACTCAATTGCTTTGATCAGTGTCGTTGGAATTGGCTGTATTATGTTGGTAACCTTGGTTGTTCAACCGTCTGTTTTTAGGTACTTTGTGACAAACAGAACAAAGAGAAAACGTTCACCGATGACGTTTTTCGGCTTGATTTATAGCGTGTTCTTATTTCTCTATTTTTTCGTGGGTTGTATGGTGCTTAACGTATTGTTGGCGTTGTTGCTTCCGTTGCCATTCCCATCGAGTAAGAAGCGGGCGATTATGAACTATACTTTATCAAAACTGGCAAAATCTACACTTGATTTAGGATTTCATTTAAGAAAGAAAGTTAGAAACAAGGAACGTCTAGATTTCTCGAAGCCCTCAGTTATCGTTGCCAATCATTCTTCATTTTTGGATATTTTATTAGTGATTTCAATGAGCCCTAAGGTGATCATCATGGTAAAGAAGTGGGTGTACTATTCTCCATTTTTCGGCTTGTTTATTCGCTATTGTGGTTACTTGCACATTGCGGAAGGTACAGAGTACAATTTGAAACAAATTCAGCGAAGAATCAACGAAGGTTATTCCATTGTCATCTTTCCAGAAGGGACGAGGAGTCTGGATGGTGAGATCAAACGTTTTCACAAAGGCGCATTCTACCTGGCAAAGGAAATGAACTTGGATATCCAGCCGATTTTAATAGTTGGAGCGAATTACGTGAACCCAAAGAATGATTTAATCATCAAATCGGGAAACCTTGTAATTCACGTGCTCGATCGTATTCAGACTACAGATGAACTGTATCAAAAACGATTTGGAGAGCTTACAAAAGAGGTTGTCACGATCATGCGAAGTGCATTAATTGATGCGCGGAAGCGGGAAAACACGGCAGATTTCCTGCGAAGACGAATCATTTACAATTACTTATTCAAAGGTCCTGGACTAGAGTGGTATGTCCGCATCAAAATGCGCTTTGAAGCAAAGAACTTCGATTTTTACGAGCAACAAATAGGAGACAGGAAAAATATTTTGGATGTCGGATGTGGACTTGGCTATTTAGGCTATTTCCTGCACTACAGAGATGTGACCAGACGAATCCTTGGGGTAGATTACGACGAAGAGAAAATCGCGATTGCACAAAACGGCTACGATAAAACGGATCAACTTCAATTCACCACTGGAGATCTTCGCTCGATTGAATTTGGTCAGCAAGATGTGGTATTTTTCAACGATGTACTGCATTACTTGTCTCCATTAGAACAAATGACAGCACTCAAAAATGCTGTTCAATCACTTTCCGAAAACGGATTGTTATTCATTCGTGACGGTATTACCGACGATCCAGAGAAACACGCATTGACACAGCGAACAGAAAAGTATTCTACGCGAATCATCAACTTTAACAAGACCAGTAATGACCTGCACTTTTTTTCCTCTCAGGATATGTTTAAATTCGCAGAGGAACATGGATTAGAATGCCAAATGATTGAGCAGTCGAAACGCACATCAAACGTGCTATTCATTCTCCGCAAATAAGATGAGTACAGCAAGCAAGGAATACGATTTTGTCATTATTGGAAGTGGGATAGGGGGACTGATTTCTGCTGTTCTTCTCGCCATGGAGGGCAAATCTGTTATTGTACTCGAGAAAAACCATCAAATCGGTGGAAGTCTCCAAGTGTTTAGTCGCGATAAACGTGTGTTCGACACTGGTGTACACTACATTGGAAGCTTGGACGAAGGAGAGAATCTTTACCAGATTTTTAAATATGTGGGCATTCTAGACGATCTAAACATGCACCGCATGGACAATGATTGTTATGATTTGATTCGCTTAGCGGATGGATCTTCTTTCAAGCACGGACAAGGCTACAAGCAGTTCAAAAAAGGATTGTACGCAGATTTCCCCGATGAAAAAGAGGCAATAGATCAATTTTGTGATAAATTACAGGAATATTGCAGTTATTTTCCGCTGTACAATTTGGAGTGGTATGACTCATCGAAGAAAAATTACATAGATACACCTGAGCTTTTAACAGTGAGTGCATGGGAATTTTTGACGTCGATCACATCCAATAAAAAACTACAATCCGTTCTACTCGGCAATGGTCACCTTTATGCTGGTCATTACAAACGAACCCCTTTGTTTGTTGTAGCGCTAATTATGAACAGCTACCTCAAAGGGAGTTACCGCATGGTCGACGGTGGTTCGCAAATAGCTAAAGCGTTGCAGAAAAGACTGCGTTTGTTGGGAGGGCGGGTGCTCAAGCATCAGGAAGTTGTTAGCGCCGTGAAAAACGATGAAGGAATTGTTGCTGTCCAAACGAAGCTAGGAGATGTCTTTTACGGAAAGAATTTCATTTCGAATGCGCATCCGCGGCAAACGGTAAAAATGTTTGGGCAGGAGAATTTTCGTCCCGCATATAAGAAGCGATTGGAAATGTTAAAAGACACGGTCTCATCGTTTATGCTCTATTTATCGCTGGAAGAGAATCGTTTTCCATTTCTCAATCATAATGTATATTCCTATACAAAAGAAAATGTTTGGGATACAGTAGATTACGATCAAGAAACATGGCCGGAAGCGATGTTTATTTGCACGCCTCCATCAAAAAATAATAGCACTTATGCCTCCTCGCTATCGGTCATGTGCTACATGGATTTTAGTGAAGTTGAGCAGTGGAAAAGCTCTTTTAACACTGTTGCAACTTCCAAAGAACGTGACGATGCCTATCAAAATTTTAAAAAACAAAAGGAAGAGCAGGTCATCTGTAAATTAGAAGAAATTTATCCTGATATTCGCAGTGTGATTAGAGGTGTTTACAGCTCAACACCTTTGACATACAGAGATTACATCGGCACAGAAGATGGGTCTTTGTATGGAATTGAAAAGGATGTGAGTACGATAATGCTTTCGAAAATGCATGCAAAAACGAAGCTGCCAAATGTGTATCAAACGGGACAGAATTTAGTCTTTCATGGTATTTTAGGTGCTTCAATTGGTGCATTGGTGACATGCTTTCATTTTTTGGATGAAAAGGAACTGATTGAAAAAATAAGAACGATTTAATATAGGTTTGACTGATGACAAATGATTTTGATGTTGTTGTAATAGGTGCTGGTCCTGCTGGATCAGTCGCCGCTGCTCGTTTAATGCAAGATGGATTTTCCGTGTTGGTTCTCGAGAAAATGGAGTTTCCGCGTTTCGTTATCGGTGAAAGTCTATTGCCACAATGCATGAATTATTTGGAAAAAGTAGATTTACTTTCAAGTGTCGACAATCTTGGATTTCAAATTAAAACCGGTGTTGCCTTTTTTCACAATAACCAAGTGTGTGATTTTTTATTCAAAGAACGCTTTTCTGAGGGGTGGGATTACACGTATCAGGTCAAACGAGCAGATTTCGATCATGCCCTCATCAAAGAAGCTGAACGCAAAGGCGCTGTGGTGGAGTTTGGAGCGACCGTTACACAGGTGGTGACTTCTGAAGATCAACAAGAAGTAATGTACACGAACAAAGACGGAAAGGAAAAGTTGATTCTTACGCGTTTCGTAATGGATGCCAGTGGTTATGGACGTGTGCTTCCTCGCATGTTCGATATGGAAGTCCCTGTGAGTTCGCCTCCGCGTGGAGCGATTTTCTCGCACGTAAAGGACACTAAACGTTCAACAAAAGCTTCTGAAAATATTTTTGTATTCGATTTCAACAACAATACCTCATGGATTTGGTCGATTCCTTTCTCGGATGGAACGGCATCGGTAGGAGTAGTGGGGAATAGCGACTTCATTGTCGAATGTGGTGAAAACGGTGGTGAGAAATTCAAAGAGTTAGTAGATAATTTCCCTGGATTAAATGGACGTTTTAAGGGAGAAGAGTACATTTTTGAACCCAAGCAGATCCTCAATTATGCAGTTTCCGTAAAGAAAATGTATGGAACAGGATTTGTGCTGTGCGGAAACAGTACAGAGTTCTTGGATCCAATTTTCAGTTCTGGAGTGACGTTAGCGATTGCTTCAGGTTACGAAGCCGCAGATCTCGTTGTCAATCACTTAGACGGTAAACAAGTCGACTGGGAAAACGACTACGAAAAACGAATGAAGCACGGTATTGATGTGTTTAGAAGTTACGTAGAAGCATGGTACAATGGCGATTTACACACCATTTTCTTTGTCGACGAAGGAAGCTTTGAATTCAAAACACAAATTTGCTCAGTTTTAGCAGGGTATGTGTGGGATCATACAAATCCATTTGCGAAGAAACATAAGACGGTGCTGAATACACTGGCGAAAGTGATTAAGATTAGAGATGGCGAATAAGAGTCAAGACTGCAAGAGTCAAGAGTAAAAGACTTAATTTTTCTCCGTATCTCGATACTCGACTATGAGATTCTATGATACTAATATGACGGTTCAAAAAAAAACAAGTCTTGACTCTTGCAGTCTTGACTCTTGTAGTCTATTCACCATAAATCCCAATAAACACCGTCCCATTCTCCGTAATATACCCACGATACATTCCCGAAGTATTGAATGGCATTGCAACATTTCCATCTCTATCCAGCGCGATAAGTCCACCCGTTCCACCTAGTTCAGTTTGTTTGCGAATGACTTCGGTTGTCGCTTCTTCGAGCGTTAATCCTTTGTATTCCATCAATGCACACACATCGTAAGCGACAACGTTTCGCATAAAATACTCACCGTGTCCCGTGCAAGATATTCCAGCAAATGTATTCGCATAGGTTCCAGCACCAATAATGGGTGAATCGCCGACACGGTTGTAACGCTTATTGGTCATTCCGCCTGTAGAAGTCCCTGCGGCAATCGTTCCTTGTTTGTCAAGGGCGACAGCCCCCACGGTTCCAAATTTTTTGTCTTCGATGTCGTCAATATTGAATTCATCCTCTGAAGAGTCGATACTTCCTTGGTCACCATCGTGATCCAGCACCATTTTTTCTTTTTCCTGCACACGTTTAAGCTGCTTGTGTCGGACATCGCTTCTAAAATAAGAAGTATCAACAATTTCGACACCTTGACTCGCCGCAAATTCCTCGGCGCCTTCGCCAGTAAGCATAACGTGCTCAGATTTTTCCATGACTGCAATCGCAGCGTTTATTGGATTTTTAATCGTACTGACTCCTGCAACAGCTCCAGCGTTTTTGTCAGAACTTCGCATGATGGAGGCGTCCATTTCTTGCGTTTCTTTGTTCGTGTAAACTGCGCCTTTTCCAGCATTAAAAAGAGGGGAGTCCTCCATGATATTGATTGCCGCTTTCACGGCGTCAGTACTCGATTTTCCTGATATCAGTTGATTGTATCCAGCAAGTAACGCCTCTTCTAGCTTAACGCGATAGGCCGTTTCCTTTTCAGGAGTCATGTTTTTTTTCAGAATTGTTCCAGCACCGCCGTGGATGACTAAAATAATCTTAGATGAATCGCTTTGAGCGAGGGTGGAGGTAACTGCTGACATAAATACGAGGAGAAAAATTGATTTCATTCCTTGAAAGTATTTCTTTTTCAGCAGTATTACAAGTGAAGGTGTACTTTTATGTTAGCACACCTTCACATGAATCATTTTTTATTACTCTTTCGAAGCAAGGTATCTCTCAGCATCTAAAGCCGCCATACAACCTGTTCCCGCAGCTGTAACCGCTTGACGGTACGTTTTATCTGCAGCATCTCCTGCGACAAATACGCCAGGCACATTCGTTTTAGAAGTTCCCGGTTGCGCATACTTGATGTAACCCGTCTCGTCTAAATCGATGTAATCTTTAAAAATATCTGTATTTGGTTTGTGTCCAATTGCCACGAAGAATCCAGTGCAAGGAATATCTTTTTCTTCTCCAGTTATGTTGTTTTTTACTCTCGTACCAGTCACACCGTTGTCATCTCCTAATACTTCAACCGTTTCCGTGTTGAATAAAATTTCAATGTTTTTTGTGTTCTTTACACGCTCAGCCATGATTTTGGACGCTCTAAACTCATCTTTACGCACAAGCATGGTCACTTTAGTACACAATTTAGAAAGGTAGTGCGCTTCTTCACAAGCTGAATCACCAGCCCCAACAATTACAACTTCTTGTCCTCGGTAAAAGAATCCGTCACAGACAGCGCAAGCAGAGACGCCACCGCCCATTTTTAAGTAGTGTTGCTCACTTTCTAATCCTAAGTACTTCGCTGAAGCACCTGTAGAGATAATCACCGTTTCTGCGTGAATCTCTTTACCGTCTTCTGTCCAACATTTGTGAACATCACCAGAAAAATCAACTTTTGTTATAAAGCCGAAACGAACGTCCGTATCAAAGCGTTTTGCTTGAGCTTCCAACTGAATCATCATTTCTGGACCTGTCACACCGTCTGGGTATCCAGGGAAATTCTCCACTTCATTCGTGGTTGTCAACTGTCCACCTGGCTCCATGCCTTGGTACAAAACTGGCTTCATGTCTGCACGTGCAGCGTAGATTGCTGCTGTGTATCCAGCGGGACCTGAACCGATGATCAAACATTTTACTTTTTCTATTTCGCTCATATCTTTATTGCTTAGCTATTGATTATAATTTTAATTCCGACAAAAATAACTGTTTCCAACAGATATAAAAGTAATTTAAGTCACAGTTCGATTTTGAGACAAGAATTCAGCAATCCAGTAATAAAATGGAATTGAATCTGCGTTCTTTTTGTTATTGACGAAAAAGACACTACTTTTGTACCCGCTTTTTGCACCAATAGACATATGATAGATACAGAACTTTACCAAGCTAAAACCCTTTATCCCTTTCAGGCATCGACCGTTCACAAAATTCTCGAAGAGTTTAGTAAAAGTGGAAAGGATTTTAACTTGTTGTTTCAATTGCCGACTGGTGGTGGAAAAACAGTAATTTTCTCTGAGATAGCAAAACAATACATTGAAGAATCAAAAGAGAAGGTCCTAATATTAACGCATCGCATTGAGCTGTCTGTACAGACATCCAAGCAGCTAAGCGCGATTGGAGTCAACAATAAAGTCATTAACAGCGAAGTCAAAGAGATTGAAAATCCAGACGATTATCATTGTTTTATCGCCATGGTAGAAACGTTGAACAATCGCTTAAATGATGACGAAAATTTCATTGAGAACATTGGATTGGTGATTGTCGATGAGGCACACTACAATAGTTTTAGAAAGATCTTTCAATTCTACCAAAATGCGAATATACTGGGTGTTACAGCGACTCCATTGAGTAGCAACAAGGCACTTCCTCTGAATGACAATTACAATAAATTGATTGTAGGGGAGAGTATTTCAGCCTTGATTGAATCGGGATATCTTGCTGATGCTGATTCTTACACGTACGATGTGAACTTGCATGGATTGAAGATCGGATCGAATGGTGACTTTACAGTAAACAGTTCCGATGTCGTTTACGGCAATTACTTCATGCAAGAGAAATTACTTTTTGCATACGAGGAAGTAGCAATTGGTGATAAAACACTGATTTTCAACTCAGGAATTGATACTTCTATTCGCGTGGAAGAGACATTTAAGAAGAGAGGATATAAAATCCGCCACTTGGATTCGACCTTCAGCGACAAGGACAGAAAAGATGTATTGAGTTGGTTCAAAGAAACGCCCGATGCTATTTTGACTTCGGTAGGTATTTTGACCACTGGATTTGACGAACCTACGGTGAACACAATCATTTTGAATCGCGCGACGCGCTCGTTGACACTCTACCACCAGATGATTGGTCGTGGTTCTAGAAAACTTCCGAAGAAAGACCGTTTCAAGTTGATTGACTTGGGGAACAATGTCCGTCGATTTGGTTTATGGCAAGATTACATCAACTGGCAAGATGCTTTTGCATTCCCAGATCGCTTCTTAGAATCACGTTTGAGTGAATCAGACGATATTGAATTTGAAGTTGAATTTGAATTTCCACGTGGTGCAGAAGAAGTTATTAACGTCAAAGAACTGGATAGTTTCAACATTAAAGAAGTTTATTACGACTGCATTGACAATGGAATGAAAGGAAAAGAGGCTGTTGAACAATCGTTAGAAAATCACTTTAAGGTAATTTGCGAGGCCGCAACGGATTATTTTCATGGATTGGAAATAATGGACGTGCTTCAAGATCACATTGAACACCGTTTGAAGCACTATACAAAGTGTATCACGAAGAGCACACCGAATTATTACAAGTACATTATAGAAACTTACAACAGACAATTGCAACAGAAGTTGCGTGCTGTTTTGGATGACGAGTAATCTCGACAAGCTCGATTACCGATGTTCATGTTTAGCTCGGTCATCGAGCTTGTCGAGATGCCGAGATGCCGAGATGCCGACATTACCACTGAAGCAGTATCTCCGTTGTATCAAATGCCGCTGTAGTGGCTGATTTTACACCAGAATTAGAAGTTCCTTGAATGAGATATTGATACGAGTATGTCGTATTTCCGTCGTTGATACAGTATATAGAAGTGTCAATAGGACCCGTAATCGTATTTACACCGGCAGGGCAACACATCTCACAGTCGACTTTTCCTTCCTGACGATTGTATTGCGCTGTACTGCCAGATGATGTTACAAATCGCAGTCTAGCCCATGACATTGCTGTGGTCGCGTAGTTATGGATATTCACATGTTCTATTGACAAATCTGAGAAGCTAATGTCTTCTTCAATTGAAAAGTAGTTCTCTTTTTCAACAAGTAACGTATACTTTAATACCTGGTTCCGAGGGAAAGAAAGGCTGTAGTTGCCATCGGATGATGTTGAAGTTTCTCCAATAAGTGTAATATCACTACCATCAGCAGATATTTCGTACAGATAAATAGAGGCACCCGAAAGTCCACTAGCAAAGGTTTTATCCGTAATTACCCCTGTCATTTCAATGTCTGCCTTCCCTTTTTTACACCCAAAATTAACAGTTATTAACACACCAAAACAGAGTGTGAGAATCCACGTTTTTAATAGATAGTTGCTGCGATTCATAGGTCCTAAAATAAGTAATTAAAAGGTAATTGTTGATATGTTTTGATGCATTTTTTTACATTATGTGAACCAACTCAGCAAATGATTTTCCTATATTAGCAGTCAAACTTAAATTATTATTATTATGTCAGAAGAAAACAATGGAACTCAACCACAAGGGAAACAAATGGGAATTGCTGGATTTGTACTAGCACTTGTAACCTTGGTATTGTCTAATTGGATCGCAGCGCTTTCAGTTGCAGCTATAATCACTGGAGGAAGTGGTTGGCTTATGTATGTATGGTTAGTACTTGCTATCGTCAGTGTTATACTTAGTGGTATGGCAATGTCGAAACTAGGGAAAACGGGTGGTAAAAAAGGTTTAGCAGTTGCTGGATTGGTTATCGGTATCGTTTCTGTAGTTTGGTCTGGGATTTTAGTTGCTGGATTGTCTATCGCGGCTTCAGCTACAACTGATCTTGGTGGTGAGTGGCAAGATGCTATGGACCAGTTAGAGCAGTCTATCGAAGATGCTGAGAACGAGTAAGATTAGTATTTAATATTTTACAACCCTCTGAGTAATCAGGGGGTTGTTTTGTTATATAGCATGACGAACGGGGAATTGGATTTATTGGATGAAGAACTGAATAGTGAAGAGCGTGTGTGGGAACGTCCCTCGTTTCTTACTGTACTTTGTATATTGACGTTTGTAGGGGTCGGTTTTTCTATTATCTCATCAGTTTTTGGACTTTTCACCATGTCCATGCTAGAGGGTGTCATGACTGATTTGAATGACTCAATCGGTGAGGGCGATGATTTTTCTCAAAGTTTGGGAAATGGTTACCGGTGGACAAAAATCACCTATCTACTTTCCATTGCTGGCAGTATTCTTTGTCTTGCAGGCGCCTTGTTTATGTGGAAATTGCGCAAAATAGGTTACTTTATCTACGTTGTAGGTCAAATAATTCCATTGACTGGAACAGTTTTAAGCATAGGTTCAACTTTTAATGGAATGTTTGCTAATTTTGGCGTCGCTTCAATATTATGGTCGATGATTTTTCCAGTTGGATTCATCATCATGTATGGATTGCATTTAAAATATATGAAAAAATGAGTGATTTTGATGATTTATTAGACCCAGGGGTCAAAGATGGTGCAAGCAATATTGTTGGCGCGAAACTACCAAATGCAAATGCGGTATTAACTTTAGGAATACTTTCTATTGTTGGATGTGTACTGTATATTTTACCAGGTCTAATTTGTGGCATTATAGCTTTAAGCCTCTATCCTAAGGTGAAAAAACAGTATTTGACAGATCCTGCTAGATTTGAAGCTTCATTCAAAAATGCAAAAGGTGGATTTGTTTGTGCAATTATCGGGACATCGTTAGCAGCACTTTATCTTATTCTTGTTGTGATTGCAGTAGGGATCGGTGTTTCAATGTTCGGTCGATTTTGATTGAATGCAGCTGGAAATCGAGTTTTGGGATTGACTGCTTAACTTGTGGATTCCAGCGCTCGGTTGAATTACTTTTCCAAGGTGAACTCTACGCGAGTTTCATCCTATTTCCTGCTACAATTCCTTTGCTTGTTGTTTTCATTCTTCTGCCGATCCATTTACTGTTCAAATTAAAGCATGGCGCCAGAATTATAGTGTATTCTTTTTCCATCTCAGCGGTTTTAATAGTGTCCAATTACATTGTCAAATTAAGCAAGAATTCAGTTCATTCGGAAACGGTAAAAACTTCTACGGTTTGTAAAGGCTTCATGGACTAGATTTTTTTTAACAGCACGTCTTAAAATCTTTCATCTTGAAGTCTTTTATCTCGATTTTAGCTACCTTTGAGGAAATCTCAAACAAAAGCAATGTCAGACGATAAAAAAATCATTTTTTCAATGGTCGGTGTGTCAAAGAATACACCTCAAGGAAAACAAATCATAAAAGACATTTACCTATCATTCTACTATGGTGCCAAGATTGGTATCATTGGTCTCAATGGTTCAGGGAAATCAACCATTATGCGCATTATCGCAGGATTGGATTCAGCCTACCAAGGAGATGTTGTATTTTCAGATGGATACACTGTTGGTTATCTACCGCAAGAACCAGAACTCGACGAAACTAAGACTGTGAAGGAAATTGTGATGAAAGGCGTTCAGGAAACAGTGGACATTCTCAAGGAATTTGAAGAAATCAACAATTCATTCATGGACGAAGAAATCATGAATGATGCCGATAAAATGGACAAACTGATTACGCGTCAAGGTGTGGTTCAAGATAAAATCGATGCCCTAGATGCATGGGAATTGGATACAAAACTCGAACGCGCCATGGATGCATTGAGATGCCCACCCGATGATCAGAAAATTGGCACACTTTCCGGTGGGGAGCGCAGAAGAGTCGCTTTATGCCGATTGTTATTAAAAACACCTGATATCTTATTGCTGGATGAGCCCACCAACCACTTGGATGCTGAATCGATTGAATGGTTGGAGCAACATTTACAACACTACAAAGGAACAGTTATCGCTGTAACGCACGACCGTTACTTCTTGGATAATGTTGCAGGATGGATTTTAGAATTGGATCGCGGACAAGGGATTCCATGGAAAGGAAATTATTCTTCATGGTTGGAGCAAAAAGGAAAACGTCTAAAAGACGAAGAAAAAACAGAATCGAAGCGACAAAAAATGTTAGCACGTGAGCTAGAGTGGGTGAGAATGAATCCAAAAGGTCGACATGCTAAGAATAAAGCACGTATTACCAATTACGACAAGATGCTTGCTGAGGATGTAAACGCCAAAGAAGCAATGCTTGAAATGCCAATTCCGAACGGACCTCGTTTGGGTACAAATGTGATTGACGCGGAACACGTGTCTAAGGCGTTTGGCGATAAATTGTTGTACGGTGATTTGAATTTCAAATTGCCTCCTGCAGGAATTGTTGGAATTGTTGGTCCAAACGGCGCGGGTAAAACCACCATTTTTAATATGATCATGGGAAATCTTCAAGCTGATTCAGGTGAATTTAAGGTAGGAGAGACCGTGAAATTGGGATACGTAGATCAAACCCACGAAGATATTAGTCCAGAAAAAACAGTATTTGATGTCGTTTCTGACGGATTGGAATTCATTGAAATCGGAAGCCAGAAAGTCAATGCACGTGCATACTTGTCAAAATTCAACTTTAACGGTTCGGATCAAAACAAGAAGGTCGGAGTTTTATCTGGTGGTGAGCGAAATCGTTTGCATTTAGCTATGACATTGAAAACGGAAGCGAATGTATTGTTACTCGATGAGCCAACGAATGATATCGATGTTAATACTTTACGCGCACTCGAGGAAGGAATTCAAAATTTTGCGGGTTGTGCGGTGGTTATTTCTCACGACAGATGGTTCCTGGACCGTATTTGTACGCACATTTTAGCGTTTGAAGGTGACTCTGAAGTCTATTGGTTTGAAGGATCTTACTCAGAATACGAGGAAAATCGTAAAAAACGATTGGGTGATCAAGGACCGAAACGAATTCGCTACAAAAAATTGGTGAAATAATGTCGGAACAGCCCAACAACCCATTGCATGGAAAACGCCTTGACGATATGCTCAAGGAACTCGTTGAGAACCTTGGGTGGGAACAAATGGGCTATTTAGTTCCAATCAATTGTTTTGGTTCAACTCTAAACAGTGACTGATATTCGTGTTAAGTCCTTATAATCAACTCTTTTAATGAAACATTTTTCAGTTTCTCTCGTATAATAGCAGTGAAACTTGAAAAACTCAAATATCAAATCCTTCATTCCAATCTCTCTTCGGCAGAAAAAAGAGACTTGGAATCTTTTATCAAAAGCACTTACAGCGTTTTTGACCAGCACTCTAATTGCATAAACTGCCCAACCTGCAAGTCAACCAAAATCGTTAAGAACGGCTTGAGAAAAGACATTCAGAAATATGTCTGCAGAGATTGTGGAAAGAATTTCAATTACAGGACAGGAACCGTTCTATCCAAAGTTCAGAAGCTCAATGAGTGGAATGGATTTGTTGAGGACTTTCTTTCACTCAACCTTTCATCGCTCAAGGACCTCAAGAAGAAACTGGGTTTATCAGAGCAAACGGTCTTCAATTGGCGTCACAAGCTCCTTTCAGCTCTCAGTCAACAGGAATCAATTTTTCAGAGCGAAATTATTGAGTTTGATGAGACCTGGCTTCGCATCAGCAGAAAAGGCAGGTTGAATCTGGATATAGATGATAAGAGGGCATATAAATCCTGGAGGAAGCGACTTGTCGGTGAATCTCCATACAATACAAAGGTGTTCTTCGCTTATGGCCGCAATAGCCAGCACATTGATGTTCACCTCTCACATATGGGAAGAACCAATCGGGAACATCTCGGAGCCTATTTTGTTGGCAATAAATTCAATGACATCACAGTTTACAGCGATGCACATAGAACTTATAAATCATTCTTCAAGAAAGCTATGATTCCGCAGGAAACCTTTCTTGGGAAGCATCACATCAGCTTTGAGAACAGAGATGTGCATAACCAGGCGGTGAATGCATTCACCAGAGGCTTCAAAGATTTTGTCAATGGCCACTTGAGGGGAGTGTCCACGAAGTATCTGGAGCAATATGCTCGTTGGTATCAGTTTTATCATGAAGTTAAGAGAGAAATGAATGTGCGGGATGAACTTGGCATTGACGCTCGTGAATTTATTTGCAAGGATGTCGTTAAAGATAATGTTGGCCTTGAAGTCTTCAGGCAATCGGAGATTAGTTTTCAGATGTTCTTGCGTAACAACGGCAGGAGTGATTGGGGTGAGTGTAAGAATCACTTCTATGCAGGAAAGATGGCAGCATAAAATTTCTGAAGCACAATTATCAGTTATATTTGCACATGAAATTATCTGATGAAGAAATTAATCAATTGGTTGAACATTATAACCAAAATGAATTCACCCAATTTGCTCAAAAATTGTTGCAAAAATCTATATTTGATGAACTTGACCATGAAAGAAAGTTAAGTTACCCAGAAACAATTGGAGATGTACTTTCTGGTTTCCACAAGCTGGGGTTTGTAATGAACAAAGAGAATATTATTCAGATGACTCAGTTTTTAATGTCTGGTCTGAACAAAAAATAGTCACATAAGCTCCCTCAATAATCTTAAGAATTTTCACAAGTTGTCCATCTTCTTTGTGTTCCTCAATTCTACGATTTATTTCCCGTTCAATAATTGTTTTTTTGTCTATATTCATGCAATAATTTGATTGTTTAAATAAATACAGACTAAAAATTATTTATTATCAGTCACTAATTAGAGTTGAACCATTGTTTTTTGAAGGATCCAAGCATGAAGAGCAGTTTGGTTTTTTTGAGAAAAACTCCTTGGGCGAGAGCAAAGGTGGAGAAATTGTACATTGAACGCATCATTCAGTTTAATGCGAAAAAATAATTTTCAACTCATTTACTTTTTAAAATGTCAATAAGAAATTTAGAACCAAAAGCATTGTGGAATCATTTTGCAGATTTGAATGCAGTACCACGTCCATCGAAGAAAGAAGAACGCGTGATTCAATTTATGTTGGATTTCGGAAAGGGACTTGGATTGGAGACCACGAAAGATGCAATTGGTAACGTCATCATCAAAAAACCAGCAACTGCAGGAATGGAAGATCGCAAGACCGTAATCCTGCAATCGCATTTGGACATGGTGCATCAAAAAAATGCAGCGACGGAATTTGATTTTGATGCGCAAGGAATTGAGATGATTGTCGATGGTGATTGGGTCAAAGCAAATGGAACAACACTTGGAGCAGACAATGGAATTGGAGTTGCGGCAATCATGGCCGTTTTGTCATCAAATGATATTTCACATCCAGCGCTTGAAGCAATGTTCACCATTGATGAAGAAACGGGAATGACAGGAGCAATGAAACTTGATCCATCAAATTTTTCCGGGGAGATTTTATTGAATTTGGACACAGAAGACGACGATGAATTGTCGATTGGCTGTGCCGGTGGAATTGATACGAATACAACATATTCGTGTACATTAGTTCCAATTGAAGAAGACTTCGCAACGTTTAAAATTTCGGTGAATGGTCTACTTGGTGGACATTCAGGAATGGACATTGACAAGGGTAGAGGCAATGCCAATAAAATTCTAACGCGAATATTGGCGCACATTCACGCTCTTCGCGATTTTCAGTTAATTCAAATCGATGGAGGAAGTTTGCGTAATGCAATTCCACGTGAAGCAACAGCGATTATTGCTGTGGATCATGACTTTGAAGGACAGCTTGAAATTGAATTTCATACGATTGCCACCACAATTAAAACGGAGCTGCAAACCATTGAAGCAAACCTAAAATGTTCATTAACGCCAACACTTTCGACTGAGAAAGCAGTTTCATCGAAGGATAAAGTGATGATTTTGAATGTTCTTCAAGCGGTGCATAACGGCGTTTTCAGAATGAGTCCAGATATTGAAGGATTGGTTGAAACGTCTTCCAGTTTAGCACGTGTTGTTTTGGATAAAGGAGAATTCACTACACAATCACTGCAGCGTTCAAGCGTAGAAAGTACAAAAGACGATGTTGCCAATACCATTCGTGCAACATTTGAATTAGGCGGTTGTGAAGTTGTTCAAGGTGGCGACTACCCAGGATGGCAACCAAAACCAGATTCGGAGATTTTACAATTAATGGCGGATTTGTACAGAGAACGCTACAACGAAGAACCACAAATCAAAGCCTGTCACGCAGGACTGGAATGTGGAATTCTGTTGAAGCATTTACCTAAAGTCGACATGATCTCTTTCGGACCGAACATTCGTGCTGCGCATTCTCCTGACGAAAAAGTACAAATTTCTTCTGTTCAAAAATTCTGGGGTTATTACTTGCAAGCTTTAGAAAGAATCCCAAAAAGAGGGTAGAGGTGAGCAATTCACAGCACGAACTCGTTGAACTAGCAAATGCACGCATGCCTTTTGGAAAACATCAGGGCAAGTATTTGATTCATTTACCCGAATTCTATCTCGTTTGGTACAAGAACAAAGGATTTCCCGCTGGAAAGCTAGGCCGACAATTGGAATTGGTGTTGGAGTTGAAAGTGAATGGACTGGAAAATTTGATTTATCCGTTGATTCGAAAATAGACGTTAAAGACTGTAAGATTCAAGATTTTAAGACTTAATTCTTCTTAGATTTGACATCTCGCATCGGGCATTTCGACTTCGCTCAATGTCCGAAGCTCAGCAAATCAGTCTTAGGATGAGTTTCTAAAAGTGAAGTTAGGACGCTTCATAAGAACGAGTCTTAAAATCTTGAATCTTTTTATCTTTAAGTCTCAAAAAAAGTTTTCTAATTACATTTCTAAATAATAAATTAATCTACTGTACAACAGTCAATTAAATATTCACGCTTTAAGTCTTTTTTTGCCACACTCGTTCACAACATTAAATTTTTATCAAATTTTGTAACATTCTGAAAGCACTTGCCGTAAATATGGCTGTAATTATTATTTAAACAGCTATGCAACCAATATTTATAGATATGATTGAGAATAAAATTAAATCAGCACAATTCAAATTGTCGCAACATAAAGCGCAAGGGTCGAACAGTACACTTTCGATATTTCAAGTTGCTTCTTTAATGGATCTGGTTAGAAGAGGGGGTAACGGTCAACAAGACAATAAATCCAATTCTCAGTTTCTACTGAATTAGTCAGTAAAAAAGAACTTATATAAGGTCGTTCATCGTTTGGTGAGCGACTTTTTTGTTTGTGTAAAATGTAAATTATGATTACTTTTGTAAATAAATCAATAGTTTACAAATGTTAATCTCAGAACGCATCCAGTTAATCATCAAAGCCAACAATGAATCACCGTCGTCATTTGCAGATAAGATCGGTATTCAACGTTCGAGTTTATCGCATGTAATCAGTGGAAGAAACAAGCCCAGTCTCGATTTCTTATCGAAAATCATTAATCACTATCCCAATGTCAATGCATCGTGGCTAATTACTGGTGTGACACGCGAAGGGGAGTTTGAGGAAACAACGACGAAAGCCAAAGCAACAATAGATCCAGAGCCAACTGTAGAAACTAAACATTCTTATGATTCAAAAGAAATAGAACGAATCGTATTGTTCTATATGGACGGAACTTTTAAGTCCTACATGCCTTAATGAGCAATGACTCCGCTAGCAACCAATTCTTCGCCGTCATAGAGCGCTGCGAACTGCCCTGGAGTGATGCCCCGCTGCATTTCCTTAAATAGAATGTACACACCATCCGACTTCACGTACACACTTCCTTCTTGCAGTGCTTGTCGATACCTTATTCTAATACTATAATTAGACTTATCTAAATCATTGATTAATAATCGGCTAGAGACAAAGCGTAAATCATTCAATTCAATTTTTAGTGCGTATCTATTCAGTCCTGGATGCTCGTCTGTTTGCCCAGAGTACACGATATTCTCTTCGACGTCTAATCCAATCACAAACGACGGTTCTGGTCGTCCACCGATATGCAGTCCTCTGCGCTGGCCTATGGTGTAATAATGAGCACCCTGGTGTTCCGCTACCTTTTTACCCATTTCACGGGTGTAATCAAAGGGTTTCGCTAATTCAACGACGTTTTCTGGTTCTGGAATTAGTGAAGCATAGTCAACGTACTGTTGTAGCGTTGTTGGAAGCTCTATAATATCTCCTTGAATCGGCTCTAATTTCTGTTGTAAGAACTGTGGAAGGCTTATTTTCCCTACAAAACATAATCCTTGCGAGTCCTTCTTGTCTGCTGTATGTAATCCATTTTCCTCAGCAATTGCGCGTACTTCTGATTTCAACAACTCACCAATAGGAAACAAGGCTTTAGATAGTTGCTCTTGATTCAACTGACAAAGGAAATACGATTGATCCTTACTCGGATCTTTCCCCGCTAGCAAGCCGAAACTACCGTCTGAATGCTCGACTCTACGGCAATAGTGCCCAGTAGCAACGTAATCAGCTCCTAACTCCATTGCAGCCTTTAAGAACACGTCGAATTTAATCTCTCTATTGCAGAGTACATCTGGATTTGGAGTTCTGCCACGCTGGTATTCATTGAACATATAATCAACAATACGCTCCTTGTATTCTGCGCTTAAATCAATGACTTGAAAAGGGATATCTAGCTGTTGTGCAATCAGTAGCGCGTCATTTGAATCGTCTATCCAAGGACAATCATCGGAAATGGTAACGGTTTCGTCGTGCCAATTGCGCATAAACATCCCAATTACCTCACATCCTTGTTGTTTAAGGAGTAATGCGGTAACACTGGAGTCAACTCCGCCTGATAATCCAACTACTACACGTGTCATATGTCCATAATTTGTTTTTTAGTTGTCATATGGAATCGCCATGTAAAAACAGCCATTTGGATCGGTGACTGTTTTAATTTATGGCTTATTTCATAGCGCAAAATTACTACTTATTTATGTAAACTATTGTTTATTTACCAATTCACAAAAGTAAATTACAAATGTAATCAATGTGAATTAACAAATGTTCTCAATTCATCTTAAAGGATAAGGCACTATTTTTGTAATTTCGTCACCGTTGAAAAGAATCATCTTCATATTACTCGTTGCGACTACCTGCTCTTCTGCTTATTCTCAGCAGTGCGATAATGTATTATTCACAGGAAAAGTGGTTGATACTTTACGTCCTCAATCCTTTTACAACTTGATGATTGTCAATCGCAGTTCTGGCAAAGGCGTTTTTGGTCAGCCCAACGGTACTTTTTCAGTCTACGCTTCCGATGGTGATACGATTTCCCTATCCGTACGCGGATATCCACTCATTCATGTTGTGATAAATGCAGATAGTGAATGTCGCCACGTTGGAAGATACGTCATTGAAAATCATGTACAAGATGTTTCGGAAGTTGTAGTTCGTCCGCTAAAATCGCTGGAACAAATTAAGGAAGAGCGACAATCACTAGCGTTGCGCGAAACACGGATGGTGACGGGAATTGAAGTCCTTCAAAGTCCTATTACAGCATTGTACCAAGCTTTCTCGAAAAAGGAAAAAGCGAAGCGCTGGGTGGCTGAACAAGAACATTTGGACAGTCAGCGGGATGTACTGAAAGAACTGTTGAGACTATATGTAGCGTATGAAGTAATTGAGTTGACGGATAGTGAATTTGATGAGTTTATCTATTTCCTCAACATGGATGAGACATTTTTGAAAACAGCGACAGAAATGGAGTTGATTACCTTTATTCAAGATAAATTCGATCATTACCAATGGATGAAGGTGAAAAATCGCACAAGAGAAAATAATAGTGAAGAAGATTAAATTACTCCCAGAAGGTCACAAAAAACTTTTTCAATTCCCCTGTATCACTTTTCGACCAGCACATAGGTGACATTTTATTGTCCAATAATTCAAGTACTCGCATTTCAAACTGATTAAAATCAATCCAGTCGACATCGTGATGTGGAACTGTCAGCCAGTCGAGTTTAGTAGGAATGTAAAATTGGTGGTTTTTTAATCCATTCAGCTGATCTCGTGAAAAGTAAACTCCTTCAATGCAATCGTTGTTCACCACTTCGTATTTCTTGTTTTTCGAATCATACGGAATGAATAGTTGTGCTTTAAAATGCACTTTTTGTTGAAATTGCTCGGATGAATAACCTAAATCATTCAGGATTTCTCTCGTTTTCGGGTGATATAGAAGAGGGCATTGTTTTTCTTTGAGTTTGGTCAATTTTTCAACCAGAGAATCTCTTCGGTTAGGACCTATCCAGCATTCCAGTTCATTTTTACTCAATTTCGGATCAAATAAATAAAACTTGTAGACAATTTCGAGATGGATGAGTTCATTGTTTAATTTCAACAATGCGTCAAGTTCTCCAAGGGTGGTTTTATCCTCAATCACCTGCACGTTTCGCGCGATGATTTCATTTGATGGGGCTTGGCTGATTGCCTCGATAACGAATTGTTCCACCAACATTCCCAAGCGCATTTCGGGAAATTGCTTCTTGGGACTGGAGTGTATCGAGTTGAATTTCAACTGTTCCAATTCAAAAATGGATGTATCACTCCAAAGTTCAGGCGTTCTTAGAAAACCTTCAAATTGCAATTGTTGTATGGATCTTATCGTGCTCATTTGTTTGGTGAATATACGAATTAACGACATGGAAGTGGATTCCAAGATTCGAAAATTCGAAAGTAAAGTCACGTGCAAATTTTTGAATATTTGAATTTTTGAATAGAGGAGCGCTTGAATCTTTGAATATTATTGTAATTTTAGTTGTTCAAATTAAACAGTTAGTATTATGCCAAAAATGCACGTAGACAAGTCGATTTTAATCCGCAAAGCTCCTAAGGATGTATATGCCGTCTTGACTGATTTCAATCACTGGAGTGCTTGGTCACCTTGGTTAATTGTGGAAAAAGATGTGACAGTGAATGTTTCAGACGATGGGAAATATTACGAATGGTCCGGTGATTTGGTTGGAGCTGGTAACATGAAAATCACTTCAGAAAAATCCAACAAACAGATTGATATTGATTTGACATTTTTAAAGCCTTGGAAATCAAAAGCAAAGATCACTTTAACCCTAGAGAAGGAGGGCGATTACACATGCATGCATTGGATCATGGATAGCAGTCTTCCGTTTTTTATGTTCTTTATGAAGAAAATGATGTCGACCTACATCGGAATGGATTTTGAGCGTGGTTTGAGCATGTTAAAGGATTACATCGAAGAAGGAGAAGTGCCTTCTAAGCTTAATTTTCCGGGAGTTTCTGAATACAAAGGCTGTGAATACATTGCAATTAAAACAACTTGTACCATTGATGATCTCGGTGAAACGATGCAGAATGATTTTGAGCAACTGATGAAATTCATGGAGGATAAACGCGACTTGATGTCCGCAGAAGCTGTATCGATCTATCACAAATGGAATCCAGTTAAAAATAGTGTAACGTACTCTGCAGCTCTTCCAGTTTCGAAAGTACCTGAGGATTTGCCCGAAAACATTGTTCTGGGGACGATTCCTACGACAAAAGTTTATAGAGTAGAGCACGAAGGCCCCTACCGTCATATCGGAAACGCTTGGAGCGCACAGTTCAGTAGAGAACGTGCGAAAAAATTCAAGAAAAACAAACGAATAGATCCATTTGAAGTGTATTTAAACTCGCCAAAGGATACGCCGGAAAAAGAATTGCGTTCAGATGTTTGCTTCCCAGTGCTCTAAGTAATTTTCTAGCCAATTGGTTGTACAATTATTTTTTTTGTAGTTATTTTAGGGGTTAACAGGTTTCTAACTTTATAACTACAATCATGAGTAAACACATTATTATTCTCACAATCCCAGGAATAGGTACACATAAAAAGGGCTATTCCAACGAATTTCAAGAGGATCTAGAAAAATTTTCAAAGAACACATCACTGAGGGGGAACTATACAGTGCTGGAAACATTGCCGTTCGCAATTACATCCATTGATGCCAATCAGAAAAGGTTATTCAGTCGACTAGAGGCAGAAAACAAACTAGGTGGAATTTTGAGCTTGCGACGATTGGTTTTGGAGGCATTCGGTGATGGCGTGGCTTTTGAACACAACGCTTGCAGAAAGGACAGTTCATACCACCGGATTCATCTCTACTTGAAGAAAGAAATTGAAAAAGCAAATAAGCTCAAGGAAAACTACGATCAAGCTGAGCTCGTTATCCTAGCATCATCTATTGGATGTCACCTTCTTTCAACGTATATCTGGGACTGCGACAAGGGTGGTGGAGTCTTTGAATACACCCCAATCACTGCTGATAATAATTTGAAAAATCTACGTTATTTGGCGACCATCGGCTGTAATATCCCATTGTTTGTCTCAGGACTTGATGAAAATCAGATAAAATCCATTGAGACAAGAAACCCGAAATTCACGTGGGATAATTACTATGATCGCGACGATGTCTTGGGTTGGCCATTGCAACAGTTAAGTGATACCTACAATGAACTTGTCACGGATCACGAAATAAATACTGGATTGTACATCGGTTCCCATGTGAGATATTGGGATGACAACGATTTCACTAAGCCCTTTACAGCGAAAATGGTGGAGATTTTTGAAGGAATGTAATCATTGCTTACTGATTAGGTAGGTCATTGAACGAATCATAGACTCATTCGAGTTGTTTATTTCCCGAGTGAGATTGAACAATGTAGAACTATTTATTTCTAGTTCGCGTTGTTGCTTGAGTAACTCGTACAGGCTTTCAATTTCTTCTTCGTGCAATTCCTTTTGAAAGTCATTGAGTTGCTCAATGTCTGAAAAGTCTGTTTCTTCAGCGTTTTCCAGTAACAGAACTAATTCAGTATTGAATTTATTCTGGTTCTTTCGAATTTTCTTGTAGACTCCATATAAATCATCCGCTACAGTGCTTTTTAACTCGTCAATATTGTGCTTAATATCTTTCAAATCCTTTGCTGAAAGTGTGGCATTTCTCACGCTGGCAACTAAATTGTTGATGCGGCTAACTTCTTCCGAGCTCAAAATATTCTGTTGAATTTGAATGTGAAAATTGACAATCTCCGTCTCATACTCCTTCAGGTAGAAATAAGCATCGTTCACGTTTTCTTTCGCTTCTTTCTCCAGATAAAAATACAATTGATTGACGTGGATGGCATTCTTCAAAAATGCAACAGACTCCAGATGAAGCGCTTCAATCGCCGCGTGACTTTCACCAGGATTGGCGAGCATTAAATGTTTAGCCTTTTTATTCTCTTTCGTTGACACCAATCTATCAATGAGCTGTGTGAAACGATTTAAAAATGGCAATAGAAGTATGATACCTGTTAAGTTGATTAAACTGTGGAAAGTAACCAATCCTATCAGCGGATCCTTGACTTTAATCAAATCAAAGATCAAATAGAAATAAAAGGGAAGGAGTAAAGTGGCAATAATCCCATTGAAGGCGTTAAAGGTAAATTGTGACCATCCCACCTTTTTTCGAATAGAGTTGGCATTGATGGTGCCAATAATTGCAGTAACTGTTGTTCCTAGGTCACCACCGATAACAAGGTAGAACCCCTGTTCCACAGTGATAAGCCCCGCGGACAACGAAGACAAAAAAATCATCATGGCGGCAGAGCTGGACTGAATAGCTGCGGAAAGAGCCAGTCCAATGGCTACAAATAAAATGGATGGTTGATTTTCGAAAATTGAGAAGTCAATGTGCTCAGCAAATACTTCAAAGCCGTTTTTCATGAAATCCAACCCCAAGAACATGAAACTGAAGCCCATCAAAAATTTACTAATTTGCGATAGTCGTTCTGATTTCAGAAAGATGATACCCAATCCACCAATAGCTAAAAATGGGAGGATAAATGATCCAATATCGAGTTTAAATCCAACTAGTGAGACGATCCATCCTGTCATTGTGGTTCCTAAATTGGCGCCAAGAATCATTCCGATCCCATTTTTCAACCCAATGATTCCCGCACCAGCGAACGACATAACCAGCAAGGAGACCATTGAGCTACTCTGTAAAATAGCGGTCACCAAGGTGCCTGAAAACACAGCTTTAATGGGGTGATTGGTATGTTTGCGCAAGAATTTTTTAAACGAACGTCCCGCCATGACCTTCAACGCTTCTTCGAGCATGTACATCCCGAAGAGAAATAGTCCCAGTCCTGCCAGCAAAGGCCATACTTCAATCTCTGAAAAATCCATACGGTAAAAATAAAGAAATTTTGGAGCTATTTTCTAGTGAAAATCAGTTAGATAATTCGTCAACTATCGATTTTGAAATTTAAGTAGTGCCGAGTAGGCGCCAGAGCGCAATTCATAATCAAGCTGTGGAATTATAGGGTCAATAGGTCCGATAATGGCCTCGATTTGTTTTACAATATCTCCAAGGCCCCTGTAATAATTCAGCCAATACGACTCAGTAGCATCCAGTCGGTAGGAATAGCACCATGTGAGAAAATCGGTTTCCTGGTTGTAATCGTCCAATGCGCGCAGTGCAAGATAAACACAAAGCAATTGCCTCTCAATGTTGAAATCATGGAATTCATCATAAATGTAGATTTCCCAATTTCTTTCTCCTGCAGAAAAGACAACACGAATGACTTCATCACGGAGCGAATCTGCGTGTGCAACGCCCAATTGGTGTTTTTGCTGTAAATTTTGAAGCGATTGAAGCATTGCTTTGCAATAATAGGCTTTGTTAATTATCTACAAATTTACGCATATTCATTGATTAACAAACTGTTACCAAGCCTATTCAGCGGATTGTTGAAAACTATTTTGATTAAATACTCATCAAATAATGATTAATATTTAATAGTTTAGCGTTAAAATCCATCCATGTACCTCAATACGCATACGTATTACAGCTTGTGTTACGGCACAATTGACACCTCTGAATTATTGAGGCTGGGGAAGGAGTGCGGTGTTCAACAATTGGTGCTCACGGACATCAACACAACCTCTGCATGCATCGATTTTGTACGGAAAGCACCAGAATACGGGATTCAGCCAATTGTTGGAATTGACTTTAGAAACGGTGCGCAACAGCAATTTGTTTGTATCGCGAAGAACAACGAGGGGTTTGAAGAAATCAATAACTACTTGAGCGCATTGTTGCACGCGACAGAAAAATGTCCTGATAAGGCTCCTGAATTCAAACATGTCTTTATTATTTATCCTTTCAAGAAAGGAAAAGTGTACAAATTAGATAAAGACGAATACATTGGCGTTGGAATCAAAGATCTTCCATATATCCGTCTAAAAAATCAGAACACCGATAAAATGGTGGTTTTGCATACAGTCACGTTTCGAACGAAAAAGGATTTTAATGCACACCGTTTGCTTCGTGCGATTGATAATAATACTTTATTGAGTAAGCTTGATCCCGCTGAACAAGGTCAAGAAAGCGATTGTATGCTTCCAGTTACCGATTTGTATGCAGCCTTTGAAGAGTACCCGGAAATCATCGCGAATACGCAATATATCCTTAACCAATCGCACATTGAGTTCGATTTCTCGGAAAAACGATCGGAGAATCAGCATTCCTACACGGGCTCCATGGAGGAAGATGTGAAATTACTCCGCCAACTGTGTTTAGAGGGATTGGATTATCGCTATCCGACAATGTCAGACATCATTCAGGCACGTGTGGAGAAGGAATTGGAGACCATTCAACAAATGAATTTCGTGTCCTATTTCTTGATCAATTGGGACATTGTGTCTTATGCTCAATCAAAAGGATATTACTACGTCGGAAGAGGGAGCGGTGTAAATAGTGTTGTCGCTTACTTATTGAAAATCACAGATGTTGACCCAATTGAGTTAGACTTATACTTTGAACGATTTATTAATTTATTTCGGAAGAATCCACCCGATTTTGACATTGATTTTGCGTGGACGGACCGTGATGATGTCATGCGATATATTTTTGAACGTTTTCCACACGTAGCACTTGTCGCGACCTACAACACGTTTAAAGATCGCTCTGTGGTCCGCGAGCTAGGAAAGGTATTCGGACTCCCAAAAGAAGAAATTGACCGTTTAACGCGCTCACATCATGCGCAAGATGAACTTTCTTCCTTGGTATTGAAGTACAGCAGTTACATTCAAGGGTTTCCCAGTCATTTGAGCTTACATCCAAGTGGAATGGTTATTTCTGAGCGGCCTGTTCATTACTTTTCACCCACGTTTATCTCGCAAAAAGGCTATAAAACCATTCAATTTGATATGCATGTCGCTGAAGATATGGGTTGGTATAAATTCGACATTTTGAGTCAACGTGGATTGAGTAAAATCAAAGATGCAGTGCAGATTATTGGCTACAATCGACCCGAAGTTGAACCAATTGATGTGCACGACATTCAACGATTCAAGCACGATGAGCGGATCAAAGGACTGTTGCGTGAAGCCGATGCAGTAGGGTGTTTTTACGTGGAATCGCCCGCTATGCGGATGTTGTTGCGGAAGTTACAAGTCGACAATTACCTGGGATTGGTGGCAGCGAGTTCGGTGATTCGTCCCGGCGTTGCACAATCAGGGATGATGCAGGAATACATCAAGCGTTATCGTCACCCTGAGCGCATCGAGAAGGAAGGAAATGTACTTTATGTGCTGATGCCCGAAACTTTTGGTGTGATGGTCTACCAGGAAGACGTGATTAAAGTCGCGCATTACTTTGCAGGGTTGACCTTGGGAGAAGCCGATAAGATGCGCCGAGGAATGTCAGGAAAGTTTAGATCGCGCGAGGAGTTTGCGCAAGTGAAGGAGCAATTTTTTGAAACAAGCATCAACGTAAAAGGAAATTCGTATGAATTGACAAAGGAAGTTTGGCGTCAAACAGAAAGCTTTGCGGGGTATGCCTTTGCGAAGGGACACTCAGCTTCCTACGCTGTGGAAAGTTACCAATGTTTGTTTTTGAAAGCGTACTATCCACTCGAATTTCTCGTAGCGACGATCAACAATTACGGTGGATTTTTCTCCACCGAACTGTATGTGCTTGAAGCAAAACGACTAGGTGCGAAGGTTGTTTCCATTTGCGTGAATAAAAGTCACGTAGAAACAATGATTTACGGAACGGAGATTTACTTGGGATTTCACCTGTTACATTCACTGGACAGCAAAATGGCTCGAGCGATTGTGCGCGAGCGATTGCAAAATGGAAATTTTATCGACTTACAAGATTTCGTCGATCGTGTAAAGATTTCATTGGAACAAATCACCTTGCTGATTCGCATCAACGCCTTTCGATTCACAGGGAAAAACAAGCGACAGTTGCTTTGGGAAGCACACATGAAGGTCGCACCAGCAAAGAAAGTCAATCCTGAAAAAAGCCTTTTCGCTGTCGCGACAAAATCGTACAAACTGCCTGAATTGAACTGTTCACCGCTAGAAGATGCGTTTGATGAACTGGAATTGCTCGGGTTCACACTCGACAGTTACTTCAACCTTTTACGGTCGGAAAGTCAACGAAAAGCAGTGCTTTCAAGCGAACTCAGCGTCTTAAACGGACAAAAAGTGTGGGTGAGGGGGTATTTGATCCATGTGAAGAAAACGCATACATCTCAAGGGGCTTTGATGGGGTTTGGATGTTTTCTGGATCTTGATGGAAATTGGTTGGACACCGTTCACTTTCCCGAAGTCATGCGCAAATACCCGTTTCGTGGAAAGGGCGTGTATGAAGTTTACGGAAAAGTCACCGCGGAATATGATTGTGTAAACATTGAAGCGGAATACATGGAGAAGATGGAAATCATTGAAGACCCTCGTTATTCGGTGACTGCGCCTAAGTTGCCGTCAAACGGTATTGTCGTCAACAACGACCGAATTGATTATTGGCAAAAGAACCGTAAATAGATTACGGAGTAAATCTCGAATTTTGGAACATGGATAGAGCGAT
Source organism: uncultured Flavobacteriales bacterium (assembly GCA_937876195.1). Classification (GTDB taxonomy): domain Bacteria; phylum Bacteroidota; class Bacteroidia; order Flavobacteriales_D; family Crocinitomicaceae; genus UBA4466. Next base: position 20,738 of record CALEIK010000023.1, on the reverse strand, counting down.
TGTACATATGGATTTAGACACTTTTTTTGTCTCTTGCGAGCGACTCATCGACAGTCGGTTGAATGATCGCCCTGTGCTGATTGGTGGAACGTCGGACAGGGGAGTGGTGGCCTCTTGCAGTTACGAAGCCAGAAAATTCGGGATTCACTCTGCAATGCCGATGAAAATGGCGCGCATGCTTTGTCCCGAAGCGATTATTTTGCGTGGAAACTCAGGAATTTACTCGAAGTATTCCAACCTTGTGACGGACATCATCAAGGAAACCGTTCCCTTGTATGAAAAAACGTCTGTGGATGAGTTTTACCTTGATTTAACAGGCATGGATCGCTTTTTTGGCTGTCAACAACTGGCGTCTGAATTACGTTCGAAGATCATACGAGAGAGTGGACTTCCCATTTCTTTTGGTTTGTCGCTCAATAAAACAGTCTCAAAAATCGCCACAGGAGAAGCAAAACCCAACAATGAGATCAATATTTTGCGGGGAACGGAAAAACCATTTTTAGCTCCCTTGTCCGTGCGTAAAATCCCAATGATTGGTGATAAATCCTTTCGGATGCTCTGCGATTTAGGCGTTAAACGCATTCAATCCATTCAAGAAATGCCTGTTGAGTTAATGGAGAAGGTCTTTGGAAAACATGGCATTGTGATGTGGAAAAAGGCGAATGGTATTGACAACAGTCCTGTTATGCAATACAGCGAGCGGAAATCCATTTCCACAGAAAGAACGTTCGACAAAGACACGATTGACGTGCAAAAACTAGAATCCATCATGATCGCTATGGCTGAAAACCTGGTGTATCAATTGCGAAGAGGGAATAAACTCACAGCATGCGTCACCGTAAAGCTGCGTTATTCTGATTTTCAAACCTTCACGCTTCAGCAAAAAATTCCCTACAGTGCCGCCGATCACGTGTTGATTCCCATTGTGCTCGATTTGTTTCGAAAGCTGTACAATCGACGCGTGCTAGTTCGCTTGATTGGTGTGCGTTACAGTCATTTGGTCGAAGGGGCGCATCAAATCAGTTTGTTCGAAGATGAAAATATGCTGCACCTCTACAAAGCCATGGATCGCATTCGTGAGAAATATGGAGACAGGGCTGTGATGCGTGCTTCGGGCATGACGGCGAAAAGTATTAGTCGCTGGAATCCGTTTAGCGGGGAACCACCGCCGTTGTTGGCAAATAGGAGACGGTAAAAAGACTAAAAGATTCAAGACTGCAAGAGCCAAGACTTGATCTGGCTTCGTTACTGACTAAGTTGCTCTTGAATTTTTTTAATCATTATTTCTTTCCCTTACCGTTGCTCTTGCCACTATTCCCCTTGGTACCACTCGGTTTACTATTGCCTTTTGGTTTAGCATTACTACCTTTCTTGCTTTTACCTTTTAGCGCATGAAATTCAGGTGAACCGGGTTTAATTCCCATTTGCTTCGCAATGTATCCCCAACCTTTACTTTTATTCACTTTGTAATTTTGAACGACAACATCCAAAGGTTTTCTTGTGACAGTAGAAATTCGAATTGCCAAAACGACTTCGGCAGGCTGCATAATCCTTAATAAACCTTCGATCCTTGGTTTTGGAATACCAAACTCAATACTTACGTTGCTTTTGAACGTCGATAAGTTACGTTGAGCATCCCTGTTGGTGATATTCAACTCCGCTTCAAGGGTCGCATCCCCAGTTCTAAAATTAGTTTGACCTTGCGCGAATGAAACCGCAGCTATCAATAAAATGGAAAATAAGATCTTCATAGGATTTGTTTTTCTGAAAGGTACTCAATCTTATGATGCATCTATAGTTAATTATATATAATTCGTACAAACAAAAATAATTGACTTCTGTAGTGTGGAGTTACCGCCAGGACACAAGGCCAAGGGAAGTGGTTGGCGAAAAAAGAGCACAAAGGAAGTCGTCTTTAGACGACTTTATATACTTAGCGACCTTTATTTGCCCATATCATATACAAAAAACCCTTTGTGCCTTTGCGGTTAAACTTATTAGCACAAATGGTCACCAATGTCTAGCACCCCAAGTCCTCCGCATAAAACCCGCTCTCCCGTACCAATTGAATCACATCCTTTTCCTGGAGATCTTCATTTGTTTCCACCCGCAGAACGTTGTCAATGTCCTCGATATCAATCGACCACTGGTGAATGGAAGCATGATTGTCCAACACGGGAACGATGGTTTTCAACTTCTTCCGCGTTTTAATGTTTGTTCTGAGAATAACTAATCGTGTATCCATCTTATTCTTCTTTTTCAGGTTCGTCGATTTGCTTCGTTTCATCCTTGTCCAAGTTCTCCAGATACTTCTGGTACGCATTTTCACCTTCTTCTTGCCAGAACTTATCGTAGTGCGTCCATTTGGAGAAATCATTTCGGTGTTTTTTGCCGTCTTTTTTACAAGAATCTTCCGAGTGCTTTGACGAATGGTGTCCTTTACCACTTCCACAGCCACCGATAAGGATTTTTAGCAGGATAAACAATCCAACCGCTTGCCAGTAGGTCAACAGAGGTAATCCGAAAAGTTCAGGCATCAACCAGTTCCATAACCACATGATGATGAATCCAAATAAAATGGCCAATCCCACGATGGCGATGATACCGAATACAATCATTGCTGCAATTGCCGCTGGGTGTTTACCACGCATCTTGTGTTTAAAGTAATTTTTCATCGTTTTCTGTTTTTAATTGTTCGTTTCTTTTTTGTTTTCTAATTGTTGAAATAATTGAGATAAAGCCCTATGTCTTCGTGACATCAACGTTCCTTCAGGAATTCCTGTTTCCTCTGAAATCTCCTTGTAGGTGTATCCTTCAAAATCGACTGCGATGATGATATCGCGGTAAGGTTCTTTCAGGTTCAGGATCGTCGTTTTCAATTCGTCCTTTAGTTGTTCTGAATAACTATTGTCTGAATCTCCATAGAGCAATTCTGCATATTCATTTAATTTATCTTCATTTTCGTTTTCACTTCGCGTGCCTTTTTTCTTCCGCATCACGTCAATGATTTTGTTCTTGATGGAGTGGTAAACAAATCCCGCCACATTATTGATGGGAGAGTACCGCTCGGCGCCTGAGAACAATTTCAACGCTACATCTTGAATGATATCATCAGCTTCCCACTCCGTACTTGCCTTGATACGAGATCTCACATACGATTTCAGTATATGGTACTCTTCTTCAAAGAAGGATTCAAGTTTTTGCTTATTTTCTGCTTCAGAAGCCATTCAATTGTTTCGTTTAAAAAGCACTTCAACTATAAAGACGGCACTTTTTCAATTCATTGCATTTTTGGTGAAAAAAAATTGCTTTTTTACAATGATAGGGAAAGCAGGAAGTAAATAGAAGTGATTTTGCGTTGTACTTGCTGCAATTCGCTACAAAAAACTATATTTATCCTCAATGAATTCATCTATTATCTACTTAATCATCGGTGCTGCCATTGGTTTATTCCTTGGATGGCACAAGCTGAAATTCGGAAGTGTTCCATTTAAACGAGAGCCAACCCGAGCGTTTCCAATTCAATGGCGGAGACTTTTAACAGAGCATGTCGACTTCTACAATCGCTTGAGTTCAGCGAAAAAACAAGAGTTTGAAAGACGGATCCATATCTTCCTGTTGAACGTGAAGATTACCGGTGTAGATACTGAAGTGACACATCTCGATCGGATTCTCGTCGCTGCAGGCGCCATTATTCCAATTTTTGGATTTGAGAGCTGGCACTATTCCAACTTAGAGGAAGTTCAAATTTATCCCGATAAGTTTCTTATCCCCAAAACAGACGTCATGGCGAGTGGATTGGTAGGCTGGGGCAGCATGGAAGGAACGATGATGCTCTCTCGAAAAGCGTTGAAACATGGATTTTACGACCAAACAGACCAAAAGAATGTGGCCATTCATGAATTTATTCATGTCCTTGACCAGCAGGATGGTAAAATGGACGGAATCCTTGGCCGTGTAATGCAAGAAATTGACATTAAACCGTGGTTACACGTCATCAATTATAAGATGCATGAAATTGGAAACGGCTCTTCAACAATCCGCGATTATGGTGCCGCAAATCAAGCTGAATTCCTTGCCGTTGTCAGTGAATTCTTCTTTGAAAGTCCCGACAAAATGAAAACCGAACACCCTGAACTGTACATCGCGCTGGACAGTTTTTTTAATCGGAGAGGGTAGTAGGGAAATTGAAAGATTCAATAATTGAATCATTATCTAATCAACGTCGTCTCCTTCTTAATCTCTGCCAAACTTTTCACTAGGTATTCAATATCTGAAACCGAATTGAATGCCTGAAACGAAAAGCGGATGTAGCATTTATCAGCCTGGCGCATGATTGGAATTTCGATGCGGTATTTCTCGAACAACAAACGTTGTAATTTCTCAGGTTCGGTAGTTTTAATCTCGACACTGCACATTTGCCCGAAAAACTCCTTAGTCAAAGGCGCCAAAGGTTGTGCGTTGAGTAATTCGAACAGTGGGGGAGCACTGGCCAATACGATGTCTTTACAGAGTTTCGATACGTTTTTCCAATCGTGCATTTGCATGAAGTCAATGGCTTTTGGAACGGTTAAATAAGCTGAGAAATCACGTGTTCCATTGAATTGATGATAATCGAAAAACTGCGAATCGCTAGGTGCTGCACTTTGGTAGCCCCAACTGACAATCAGAGGGTCGAGCATGGATTGAAACTCAGGTTTCACGTATAGAAACGAACAGCCCTTCGGCGTCATCATCCATTTGTGACAGGCGCCCGTGTAGAAATCGGCTTGCAAGTCGGCAAGGTCTAAATCGATGTGTCCAGGAACGTGCGCACCGTCGACAATGGTAATCAAACCGCGTTTTTTGGCCTCCTCACAAATTTCCTTGACAGGGAAGATCAATGCTGTCGTGCTTGTAATTTGACTGATAAACACCACTTTGGTCTTATCAGAATATCCCTTCCAAAATTCGTCAATAAATACTTCTTTACTTGTTAACGGCAGACTGATAGGTTGTTGAACGTACTTAGCACCAGCAGCTTTGCAATAATAATCCCATGTTCGGTCTATGGCGCCGTATTCAAGGTTGGTACTTAGTATTTCATCACCAGCAGCAAGCTTCATGTTCTTCGCTATCAGGTTCACAGCATGTGTTGGATTAGGAACAAATACCAAATCATTCGCATCGCAATTGATGTATTTCGCCAATGATGCCAATGAATTTTTGACGTATTTACCACCTTCAACCGCAATAAATTGAACAGGTTCCTTCTCTAGTAGATATTGCCATTGGACATAATCCTCAAATACTTCTTTGGGGCACGCTCCAAATGAACCAAAATTGAGAAAGGTGATGTCGCTATCAAGTAAAAATAGGTCTTTCATGCGTGTTTTTGGATAAAGGTAGGGAATAATTAGAATTCTGTGAATGTGCATTTACTGCAATAGCGTATGTGATTGACTTTTGTTATGTAGTTTAACCGCCAAGACGCAAAGAATCGGGAAGTGGTTACTGGCGAAGAAAGATCGCCCTGTCTGCCGACAGGCAGGAAAGAAAGTCGTCTTTAGACGACTTGTGATACTTAGCGATCTTTTTTCGCCGAGTTCATTTACAAAACCCCTCAGCGCCTCTGCGGTTAAACTACGTCTGGGTCTCACCAAAAGGCACAAAGTAGAGAGGAAGCGTTTGCTTGCAAAGAAAGTCGTCTTTAGACGACGGTACAAAATTTAACCTTTCATCCATTTATCGTTATTTCAATGAAACTCTTAAATTAGTACATATGAAATCAACGTCCATTTTTCTTCTTCTCTTCTGCTTCGTTGTTGGAGCAAATTGCACCACCTCTCAGCAGTTCGACTCCTCAAGCATCGACCCACCAAAAAAGGAGTATTCAACGCTCCTGAAGGAAATTATAGCAAAACGTGATGCGTTTAAAAATGCGTACGACAATTCAGACAACGCAGGGAAGAAGTCAGTGATATCAGAAGCGGAGAATTACATTTTTAATGCAATCACCACAGAGGTGTTTCCGCAATGGTATGGTACTAAGTGGGATTTTAACGGCACGACACGAATTCCGAGAGAAGGGGAGATCGCATGCGGTTATTTTGTCACGAATGTATTGACCGATGTTGGTTTCAATATTCCACGTGTTAAGTGGGCACAATCTGCATCTGAAGTATTTATAACAAAACTTTCGCCCAATGATATAAAACGATTTTCAAACCGACCAATCTCAGAAGTAGAAAGCTACCTTGCCCCAAAGGGAAATGGACTGTATCTCGTAGGACTGGACAGTCACGTGGGATTCATCGTTGTGAAAGATGGAGATATGAGGTTTGTCCATTCAAACTACTACAGAGCGGATGAAGGAGTGATGTCAGAAGAAATCGATTCTGAGAATCCGTTAAGTGATTCTGAATACCGAGTTATCGGAAGATTGCTTTCCGAAGAAATGGTGGTGAACTGGATCACGGGTAGGGAGTATAATGTTTAGGTCTTCCTGCTTGTCATGCCAACAATGGCATACAGAGAGGCACCGAACAGAATCTTGGACTGATTCAATGAAAGCTCCAGACATTTCAATAGTTATTTATACCTATATTTACCGCGTACTATCCAAACCAGACAGAATGCAAAAGCCCACAATCGTACTGTTCATCTTATTCTTATTGAACCTTCCATTGAATGCCCAAAATGAGTTCATGTACAATTGGCATTTCGGTGATGGTGCTGCTGTAAACTTCTCTTCTGGATCACCTGTTGCTTTACCTGGTTCAGCTATGCGAACCTCTGAAGGCTGCGTTTCATACTCAGACGATGATGGAAACCTGCTTTTCTATTCAAATGGAGGTGATGATGCTACAACGTTCGACGGGGGAGTCTGGAACAGAAATCATGAGTTGATGCCGAACGGAGACATCGGTCTTTCACTTGGAGGTGGAAGTGCCATTCAATCCAGCCTTGTGATTCCAAGGGATGGTACCTCTGAATATTATCTATTTACTATGAGTCATTCTTCCAACCCAGGAGACGGCTTCAAGTATTCCATCGTTGATATGTCATTGGATGGTGGATTGGGTGATCTCTCTCTCATGGGCGTAGAGTTACTGAATGGAGTCACACACGATTTAACAGAAACTTTCTCTGGAACTGGACACGCCAATGGAACGGACTATTGGTTAGCCGTTAAAGGTGAAGCTGATACTATGTTCATGTTTCAGGTTACCCCATCAACGGTATTAGGACCTTTTATACAAACGGCTGACACTGGCAATGGACAAATGAAATTTTCTGTTCAAGGAGATAAGTTGGTGTGCGGAATAACACTATTTGATTTTGATAAATCAAATGGCAACATATCAAATCCAATAAATTTGGGTGTTCCCTGTCGTGGAGCTGCCTTTTCAGTTTCAGGTCGCTACCTATACTGTTCTGACTGGCTTAATGGAATTTATCAGTTTGATTTACAGGCGGCTGACATTCCGAACAGCTCAGTACTCGTATTGAGTACTTTTATTCTACCATTACAGTTACAAATAGGTCCTGATTTTAAAATCTATTTCCCAGGCAGTAGCACCACAAGTGGATTTCTTTCAGTCATTAATGCACCAGAATTACCAGGATTAGCGTGTGACATAGTGGAGAATCATGTACCCTTGGCGCCAGGTGACTTACATTTTTTCGGCATGCCACATTTTGTAGATAGCGATCTAACACCTAATGAGTTTATAGGACTTAATGGATTAGAAATGAATCTAACTCTTCATCCAAATCCTGCAAGTGACGTAATATATCTGGATACAGATGCTACGATTGAATCTATTAGAGTTGTTAGCATTGAAGGCGTAGAGGTGAAGGACTGGTCACTTACCAGCAATGCTGTGAATATTCAGTCTTTATCGCCTGGAATATACTACCTTCTTGTGAATGGGCAAAACTATCGTTTCGTGAAGTTTTAATTTTCTTTGTACTACTTTCGTACTGTAGTTCGTAAATAGTTTTTACCGCAAAGACATATGTGATTGACTTATGTTGTGTAGTTTAATCGCTAGGACGCAAGGTAAGTGGAAGTGGATACTGGCGAAGTAAGAACGCGAAGGAAGTCGTCTTAAGGCGACTTTTAATACTTAGCGACCTTATTTCGCCCATATCATATACAAAATCCCTTGCCTGCCTGTCGGTAGACAGGGCGTCTTTGCGGTTAAACTACGCGTCACCTTCCGTTTCTACTCCAATTCTTTTCTCCATCATCTAAAATAATCCAGCGAAATCCCAAAAAAATCACCTAACTTATTTAGGCTCAATACAATTCATTGTAGAGCCTCCAATTCAACCAAAAACTGACGCCAATAAATAGATGCTTGCATAAATATTTTATTATTTTTGAAGCATACACAATCCACTAATCAACAAAAAATTGGACTACATTCAACAAATAAAACTAGAGTTTTGTACGGTAGCATTGCGTAATGACGGAATCATTGAAAACCGCTTTTTGATAGAGGAACCCTATGAAATAGATGCACATCATTTGCAAGAAATTGCGGATAACATGACCATTTTGTCAAAAGGAAATAAACGGGCCGTGCTCAGCGTAGCTGGGCTGTATGGTTCTATGACACCCGAAGCACGAAAAGTTGACATCAACGACGCTGGCGGATACACCATGGCGCTTGCAATTGTTATTCGCGAACTTCACCAACGCTTACTTGCCAATTTCTACTTTAAACTAAAACAGGTAAATTATCCTGTGAAAACGTTTAAAAATGAAGATGACGCGGTAGAATGGTTGCAGCATCAGGTACGATTGAATCAGATGGTAGGGTAATCTCTCCATAAGTTCACCCAAAAGAGTACTTTGTTCATTCAGATTTGTTCCCCGCAATAATTTATATATATTGTCGGCGAATAATAATTTGACAGCTAACACTATGAAACACTTTCTATTCGCTTTTACTTTATTTATAAGTGCCAACCTATTCGGTCAATATTCTGACACAATTTCTTGCAATGGTGGACTTTTTGAGTACGTGATCGACTATGATCAGCAAACCTGTCCAAGCATGTGTAACGGGAGTTATACCATCACCGTGATAACGGGCGTAGGACCATATGTTTACACCGTGAATGGCCCAGCGTACAGCAGCGCGCTGTCTGCGGATATCAATCTTTGTGTTGGCACCTATTCGGTGGACGTTACAGATCAGGGGCAAGGAATAAATTGCAATGCATCCTTCGATGTATTCACTTTAGCGGCAAGTACCTATACGATTAATACTTCTTTACCAAGCGCTTTCGGTCAGTGCGATGGTTCCGCGAATATCAGCGTGGCAGGTGGTGTTCCGCCTATCACTTATCAATGGTATGATCAAGGAATGAATCCGATTGCATGGGAAACGAGCTTTGAACTTGACTCCATGTGCGCTGGTACGTATTACGTTCAGTATTGGGATAACACACCACCCTGTGGAGCAGGTGTTGGTGGACCTGGAGCAGGGGGAACAGGGATTATTGCTGTTGTGATGCTCGATCCAGTAGTGGTTACATTAACTGCTTCATATTTGGCTCCTTGTCCCGGAGGAACTGGGACGATATTATACACAGTCAGTGGTGGAACCGGAAATTACATCGATCCATATGGAGGGAGTTATACAACAGGGGACGGTGGCTCAGGAATAATTACTGTCTGTGACGACGCCGGGAATTGCGGAAGTTCAAATTTCAGCATTCCATCGTGGCCTGGTATAAATATGAGTGTACAGGCAACGTCCGAATCTTGTCCTGGGGCATGTGACGGAAGTATTATAGTTAATGATAACTGGATTCCTTCCTTGGATGTGTACTCCATCAATGGAGGTCCGTGGCAATCCTCTCCCATATTTTCGAACCTTTGCCCTGGTGATTATGAAATGGCAGCCTATATACCTGATGCCTCGGGGAGTCCGCAGGCGTGTTATCATTATCTTGGCTGGCACACAGTTCAGGCAGGAACGTCAGTAAACAATGATGGAGACGCTTGGTCAGTTTGTGACGGCGATTGCGATGACAACGATCCTTCTGAATATCCAGGGGTAATCTGGTACACTGATGCAGACGGAGATGGTTACGGCGACCCGTCAACATCGTTTTTATGTGAGCGCAACCATCCCACCGACGTATTGAATAACCTCGATTGCGATGATAGCAATCCAGCCATCTACCCTGGTGCGACTGAGCTCGAATGCAATGGAACCGATGATGATTGCAATCCGCTTACAACAGATGATAGCACAGTACCAGTGCCGGATGTTCCAGTTTTATCAGAAGTAGTTGCTGTGTGCGAAGTGACACCGAATGCTCCAACAGCCAACGACAATTGTTCGGGAACCCTCACTGGAGTCCCAGATGTTACGTTCCCGATTACTATCTTGGGAACAAGTACGATTACCTGGACCTTTGATGATGGAAACGGAAACAGCAGTTCGCAAACGCAGGACGTAACTATTTCTGGAGTAGATGTCATGACAACCATTGAATTTGACCAAGTTACAATTACAGCAGTTAACAGCAGCGCTGCTTACCAATGGCTGGATTGCACCAATGGATTTGCCGAAATCAACGGAGCCACTTCTCAGAGTTTTACGCCTTCAGTCAATGGCGACTATGCCGTGATATTGACAGAAAATGGCTGTATCGATACGTCTTCGTGTGTTACAATCGGCGTTATTGGGGTCGAGGAATTAAATGCCAAAGTGCTTGCCATCTATCCAAATCCAGTGAGCAATGAACTTTACGTTCACTGTTCTGAAAGTTGTGGTTTTTCTTACCGAATTATCGGTGTAAATGGCAGTGTGATCAAGGAAGGAAAACTTGAAGGCGACAAAGAAGCGCGGATTGCTGTTTCAGAAATCACCACAGGCAGCTATTTACTCGAATTGACCATCGATGGGTTTGAAGTGGTAAAACGCTTCGTGAAGGAGTAGGGGAAACTCATTTCAACATGGAATTGATTCTGAAAAAATCGAGTGAGCTCACTGCTGATGAAAAACGTCAAATCACTGATTTAGCGGCAATTTTCGAGGGCGTTGAGGCGAATAGAATTAATTACCTGAACACTTATTTTCAAGATATCGATTATGAAATAACATTGGAGAAAATAGGGGAGAAGGTCGTGGCGTTTTCCTTTTTCAAATTCGGAAAAATCGTTGTTCCAAAGCGAAATAAACAACTGCCGCACATCCAGTTTTCTCTTACGGTGAAAGGTCCAGATGCAAGCAAGAGAATCATTGAAAAATTTGGTATTTTCTACTTTACCCAAAAACTGGGTAAATTCTATTGGTTAAAGGAAATGACTGCGACATCCCTCATTGTGAGTCCAAAAGTGTTTCAGGTATTTGCAAAGCATTTTCCAATAAATAATTTTAATCCAACGAAGTTTTCAACCACAGAAATTGAGGCTTTGCTTCGCAAGCAGTTCAGTCGAGCTGACTTGATGATCCAGAAGGAAAATATTGTGGAAATTTCAGGACTCCTTGCTACAGACATCACCCGCGATTGGGAACGAAATTACAAATCCAAAGAAGCGCACATTAACGCCTACTTCATTCAGAATGGAATGATTCGTCAAGAAGCAGCAGTAATGTACAAAACGAATCGCAACTTAATGGCATTTGGTTACCGTTCACCATGGCTACTGAAGAGCTACACACCTGATAAATCGTTGAAAAATACAGCGAAAAGGATGGGGTAGGGTGAATGACGTTAAATTTATCATCAGAGTGAGTTGGTCTTTCAAAAACTGATTTTATTTATATATTTAGGAGTAGAATAGCAAGTGAGCAGTTTTTAACTATTAGCATTTACTCTTACTTTATGAATAATATTTATATAGTATAAATAACGATTTATTCATGTCTCTTAATTACCAGTATAACAATCATTTTGAGTCATTCATGGATTGGTTGTAAAATTTAGACTGTTGAAATATTTTAATATTCATTCAAAAATAATGACACCATGTCATATACTGACATTTTATCACTAGTTAATATCGTGCTGAATATGAGGTGATTTACACATGTAACAGTGTCATTTTGACGCGTTTTATCATATTGGCATATGACTTGTTAATGAATACCAAAATATAAATTACTATTTACAATGGCAGAAGATACTAATCAACCTGAAGCAAAAATAAAATTCTCCGTTAAAAACAAGGAGTTTGAAATTTCTGGGACGGAATCGTTCGTTACTGAGCAAATTAGCAATTTTAAAGATATTATCCAAGGTAGCTTAGGGAAAATCCTTATTGACTCAACAAAAGCAGAAACTACGGCTAGCAATTACCATTTTATTGAAAGGAGTCATGATGAACACGAAGCTATAGAAGTTGAGTACGAAGAGTCATCGACGGACAACAAAGGATCTGGGGTTTCATGTGATAATGTCATAGTTATAGACGGAGATAGAGTTAAGGTAATTGCAGATGTTCCAGGAGAGAATACTTCGCAAAAAATGATTAACGTTATTATTCTATATATGTGGGGAAAGCTACAACTAGGTGTAGATTCCCTTAGCTTTAAAGAACTGAGATCAATTTGTGAGGAATACGGAGAGGTTGATAAACCTAATTTTTCGGCAATTATTAATAAACAAAAAAAACTATTCTTGACTAGTAAAGCACAAGGAGGACAAGTGGCAAAATTAATTCGCCCAGGAATAAAATCCGCGGAAGAACTCATTAAGCAGTTGAACAATGTCGGTTAGTCAAGTTGAATCAATCATAAAGCAAGCGTATGGCGATGACATAACAAATCATCTTCTGTCTTCCTTTAAAGAAATTGAAGAAAATTTCGTGATTAAGAAATGGAAGCCTAGTGAGTTGAATGCCGGACATTTCGTAGAATCGGTCAGACGAATTTTGGAATTTGAACTCTCTGGTAACTATACTCCATACGGTCAAAACCTGTCCAATTTTAACGATCAAACCATAAGGCAGTACGAGCAAGCGCAAGGACACGAATCCTTTAGAATGCTTATTCCAAGAACGCTGAAATCTATCTATAACATAAGGAATAAACGAGGAGTGGGACACGTAGGGCCTGTTTTGCCAAACAAAATGGATGCTTCATTCATTCTAAGTTCCGTTAAGTGGATATTAGCAGAATTAATTAGACTTAAATCTAATCTTTCTCCTGATGACACACTTGCTCTGATAAACCAAATTAGTGACCGAAATATAGAGCTTCTATGGGATACTGATGGGTTAAGAAGAGTGTTAAACTCAAAAATACCTGCTAAAGAGCAAGTGCTCATTTTACTGTTTGATAAAAGCCCATGCCATATTGAAGAACTAAGAAACGCTATCGAATACAAAAATGCTCCAAACTTTAGAAAGCTAGTTGTGGGTAAATTACACGGAGAAAGATTTATTGAGCTTAATCAAGAAAATGGGATATGTTCAATTTCACCAACAGGTACCATAAGGGCAGAAGAATTAATTATTAAATACGTAAATATATAATGGAACAAGAAACAAGTATTAGAATCAACCTGAATTCAAGGGAGTTTGAAATTAAAGGAAACGAAGAGTTTATCTCAAAATATGACGCCATCATCGAAAGCTTTCTTTTAATAATGAAATCAAATGAGGCACAGGCGTCCCAGCCACCGAGTCCTGGAAAAACGGAATCGCCAACAAAATCAGATAACCAATCAACAAAAAAAAACCTGGAGTCATCAAATGGTGAAGCTGCGTCAAGTGTCAGTAAAGTACCAGATAGTTTTGGAGAGTTTTACAATAAAATCCCAAAGGCAGCAAAAGACGTAGATAAAATATTGGCAGCTGGATATTTTGTTCAGTTGACCTCAGGGTCTAACTCATTTTCTACAAGGGAGGCGTCTACTTTGCTTGTTGAACAGGGAGTTAAATTATCTAATCCCTCCGCGTTCATGAAGTCTAATTTTGCCACTAAGAAGGTGTTCAAACATCAAGGCAATTATCGAGTATCAGAAAGTGGGGCAGAGTATGTTAAACAAATGCTATCAGAACGATAGAATCACGCTTTATGAGCAAAACAGAGCATTTAGCCAGAAATAGCGAAACGCTTACATGAGAGTAAAAAATGGTTGCTGCTAATCTAGAAGCATCAAGGCGTGAATATGCAGAAGAGCAAACAAATGGAATTATACAGACTCAAAAAGAAAAAAGAATTGAATAAGAAAACTTTTTCTTGTGTTGTCATTAATAATGAATTGCATTATGTTCATATTACTTTGGTTTTTGTTTAAGCCCACAAACATTCCTCTATTATAAATTGATTTTTGACGAAGAATAAAGGAATAGATTTGTTTACGGATAAACAAAAAAGAAGGGGGAGGATTAATTAGATAACTACTACATTATGATTAAGATTGAAGATTCTAAGGATATGCGCATCGTTATACTTCTTCACTTGGAGGATAAAGATTATGCATTGGAGCAAAAAATATCAAATGATTTTTTGTCGGAACTCACAACTAAGGATGGTTTCCCTGATCTTGGAACAATAAGAAGATCGCTAGAAGATTTGTTGAAAGAAGGTTTCATCATGGAAACTCACGAATCCAAAGTTATTGGTAGTCACCATATTTTCACGTCGAAAAATCAATTTACCAAAGCGAGTATGCAAATTCCTGAAAATTATGATCCGAAGGAGTTCTCAAACCCACAAAGGTTTATGGGTCAAGTTGGTAATGCTCCACAAATAACAAATATTTATTTGGGCATAACTTTAAAAGGAAAGTCGTTTTTAACTGATCGAAGAAACTCAGAGGCGAATCAAGAATTGATTTCACAATCAATAAAAGAATTAAAGACAAGAGATACTTGGTGGTGGAGAAATAAAGATTGGGCTCTCGTTGTCATTGGTTCATTGTTAGCCATTCTAGTTGGTGTAACGAAAGACATGATATTCCCACAGCCAGAGCAATCGCCGATAAATATCGAACAGACTGAAATTCCCGAAAGATTCGATATAAATATAAAAGGAGACACCTTGACTATTTCACATTAGTTTAGCCAAGGGAGGCAATTTACACATATGTAGCAGTTCATTTAAAAAATGGAACTGGAAATTCTAGAATCCAGTAAAATCAAGATTCTTTCAATAAAATCAAAATATGGAACGAACCTTTTTTCAATTTTATTGAAAGAATATTTAAACACGCAAAAGCCTTGGTTTTACAACATATTAAATGAAATCTTCAGGTTTTTACCTAACAGGAAATTATTAATTATTCTATTTAACCGATTTGATTAGATAACCACTTAAATGATCTATTAGTTAACAGTAAATTATAATCTTATTTTCTTTATTTTTGTTAGCAAGCATGCATTCAAATTGCTGATTTTTTTTTTGAAATGGAGACATAAGAATTAACTGACACCAAAAGATAAAAACCAGTGGAAGATTTTTTTAAATGTATAATGCAGAACACATGGTTTCAAGTAGGTGCTTATATAGTAGGGTTTACTGGAACTGTTATTGGTTTTTATTCTTTACGGAAGAAAAGAATCAAGCCCGTTTATATTATGCGTTCTACGGGTTTGTTACAAGAAAGTATAAGTAATCTGGATGGGCTAAAGATTGAGTTTGATAATCATCGGATAGGGAATTTAACAGTTACCAACGTTGCTATTTGGAATGCAGGAAAGAAAACTCTTCATCAATCTGATGTTTCTTCAAACGAAAAAATATCCATCAAACCGAAAAACGGAATTCTAGTTTACAGATATTCTGTATTGAAAGAATCAAACCCTTCTAATGGTGTTAATTTGAAAACCAGTAAAGATAATTCGGCTGTAGTAGAAATTGACTTTGAATATTTGGATAACAACGAAGGGATTGCGATTCAGCTAATTCATAGTGGTAAATCATCCATCGACATAGAAGTATTGGGTTCAATTAAGGGATTCGGAAGGATTAAATCAAATGAAGGAGAGTTCAAAACTGAAGTAATGACGAATATATTGGAAAGCCCTATAGGGAAATTAAGACCAAATAAAGAAGATAAAAAATGGATTTTCATACTGATGGTTATAGTGTCATTCATCCTTTTAGGTACAGCATTATTTACACCTCCTTTGGTTATGTCAATTTTACTAAGTATTCATGGAATGATATACTTGATGTTAGGGTTTACCTTCAGAAGTGTAACGCAGATTCCAAAAGAATTTGAATTTATCGAGCAGTAGAAGCTCTGTTATAGCCGTCAGGATTTTCTTGGTGGCATTTTTAAGAAAATGGCTGATAATATACAAATAAAGAAGACCTCGGATATTTATAAAGAGGCAATGAGGTTGAAGGACATTGCTAGAAAGTCTGATGATCATTGGGAGAAATATTCTGAAGCTGCTGATAAGTACTTTGAAGCCGCAGAGGAAGTATTAAAATGTCCAATAACGGAAGAAAATCAAGAGCCTAAACGAGATGCTTTAAATGCCTATTATAAATATGAAGCATTAGAGTGTAAATATGGGTATGCTAACAAAAATGGAGAATTTGAAGATGCTGAAAAATTTGCACGAGCAGCAGAACAATTTATTAAGCAAGCTCTACAAGTTATAGATGAAAATATAGATAAAGTAAATCAGAATAATCATGCGTTTTTAGAAAAGCAAAAAATTAATTGGACTCTATCAGAAAAAACGATACAACTAAAGCGATTAGAACCAATTGCTAAAAAGGCAATGAATGAATCTGATTATATTACCGCTTTCGATAAATACAAACATATGGCTGCAATTCAAAAAGATGTATTCGACTATGCTGTTTCACATATTGAAGACCTTCGAATACATAGAATTGAAGCAGGGAATTACGCTATTAAGGAAGCCAATGTTGCTGTGGCATATGTCGGTATCTTGAATTCTAAAAATAGTCAAGAATTGAGAGCAGAGAACCTAGATGTGGATATATTGAAACAATTCATTAAGGCTTATAAGTTAAGTTCAGAGGCATTTGATGCAAATCCTGAATGGGATAGTTATCGTAGTGGTGCAGAGACCATGTTAAATAATATCCAACTATTACTTAGGAAAAATCTAAATCGTTGGATGGACTACTTAATAGAATTAGAGAATGATGCAGAACTAATTAAAATTATGAAAAAAACCGATTTACAGAAATTCCAGGAAATAGAAGCAAAACAGACAATTAAAGAAAATAAAGCTGCCGAATTATGGATTTTTGGTGGTTTTTGGTTACTTGCTTTAATTGTTGTCGTTGGAAGCGTTGTGACCATTGCGAGTTACGGAGCAACCTTAAAATGGACAGCATTGTTGCTTTTTGGAGTATTCACTTTATATACTCTTGTTTCTGCATCCATATTGCGGTCGAATGACAAACTTTCTGAACAGGGCTATTTGACTTTAATGAAACTTGCATTAAGATTAGGGTTTGAGAATATCATTAAGCTCTTCATCAAAAAAAAGGATGATTCCGAAAACGAAAAATAATGCCATATTTCATCTCAATTAATGGGTAGTAAAAAAGAAGTAAACATAAAAAGCAATCAAAGTCAATTGTATATAACTCTAATTCAGATGGTAAACTTTACCATTTGAATGTCTAAATAAGAAATTTTCTTATTTAGTTAACAGTAAAACTTGGTGATTGTCCAACAGAATTTCGTTGTTTTTTTCTATAGGAACTATCATGATGATGACTATTTCAGATAAGAAAATTGAAAAATGAGCAGTTATACTTATTGACAATGTCATTTAAAATGTTTTACTTTATTGTAGAATATTAGTTCTTAATTAATTAAAAGACATGAATATAGAAGCCATTAAACCTGGTCCAAAACCTAAAAATGAGGATGGGTCTTTAGACAAGAGAAGACGAGTGACACCTGATAATAAACCAAAATATCCACCTTTGAAGAAACATAAACACGAGAAAGGGGATTAACAATTCGATAAGAACCCATCGGAAATTAGTTTTTTATTTCTAACACCTGTTATGAAAAAACATCCTTTCCAAATAAGAATAATGAATAAAGCGACTTAACTATCATTCACTAACCGAACCAAAAAACTACACACATGTCAAACACAAAAGGAACCTCAGCCATAGTACCTCCACAAGGAGGCGGTGCGCAAAGTGGACTCGGAGAAAAATTCTCTCCTGATCTGTTTACGGGTACAGGTAATTTTAGTGTACCTATTGCGGTACCTCCAGGAAGGAATGGTTTTCAGCCAGAACTGTCACTTGGCTATAGTTCAGGGAATGGAAATGGTACTTTTGGATTGGGATGGGCGTTGGGTATTCCAGGAGTAACACGCAAAACTTCGAGAGGAATTCCTGTTTATAATGATAGTCAGGATATTTTTATTCTTTCTGGTGCAGAAGACCTCGTTCCAGTAAACAAAGAGGCTACTTCAGGACATGAGAAAATGTATTACCGTCCACGCACCGAAGGACTTTTTGCACGGATTGTCCATCACAAGAAAACGAATGGCGAGAATTATTGGGAAGTACGAAGTAAGGACGGACTAATAAGTTTCTATGGTACACCAGATTCAGAGGGTAGCGATCCTTGTGTAATTGCGAATCCTGAAAATAGAAAAGCGATTTTTGGATGGTGTTTGAGTAAAACGGTTGATCCTTTTGGGAATGAGATTGTTTATGAGTACGAACGTGAGTTAGTTTCCACGAGCTCAACTAACAGTCCACATTCGTATGATCAACTCTATCTTTCTTCCATCAAGTATGCGCAGTACATGGATGGGGAGGAGAAAAAATATGTCTGCGAGGTAAAATTCAATTACGAAGAGCGCCCAGATCCTTTTTCTTCTTACCGACAAGGATTTGAAATGCGGACAACAAAACGTTGTGCGACCATTGAAATGTTTACGCACACCGATGAAACACGAAAAACCAAAGTTTATCACTTCGATTATTTAACAGAGCTACCCCTTAATGGTGCTTCACTATTAAAAGCTGTGCGCGTAGAAGGAGTTGATGGAGAGGAAAGTGAATTTATGCCGCCTTTGGATTTTGGCTATTCTACTTTTGTTCCTTCACGCAGAGGTTTGGGACAAGTTTCGGGACCGATTCCTGCACTTTCGTTGGCGTTGCCCGGATATGAACTGGCAGACCTCAATGGAAATGGACTTCCAGATTTATTACAATTAGACGGCATTGCAGCGCGTTATTGGCTCAACAAAGGAGGTGGTAAATTTAGCAATCCTAAAAATTTAAGTATTTCTCCAGCGGTTCAATTGGGACAGCTGGGCGTACAACTCATCGATGCCAATGGAAACGGTAGAAATGATTTGTTGGTCAATAATGGACTAATGACAGGTTATTATCCTGGAGAATTTGGTGCTGTTTGGAGCGAGCGACTTTTTCAACCGTATAGCAAAGCACCGTCTATCAATTTTTCTGATCCTGAAGTGCAACTCATGGACTTGAATGGCGATGGAATGACGGATGTACTGCACAATGGCGCAAAATTCCAATGTTTTTTAAACGATCCCGTGAAAGGATTTGATAAAGTGCGTGTTGCCGATAAAACCTTTGCCAATTTCAGTTTTGCGGATCCACGCATTCGGTTTGCAGATATGACAGGAGATGGTTTGCAGGACATTGTACTTATTTCTTCGGGAAGGGTACAATACTGGCCAAATATGGGTTACGGACGTTTTGGAAAGAAAGTGAACATGACAAATGCACCGCGTTTTCCTGAGCAATACAATCCCGCGCAAGTTTTACTGGGCGATTTGGACGGAGACGGACTTGCCGACATTGCTTTTGTGGAAAACAACAGCGTAACGTTGTACATCAATCAATCTGCCAACGGTTTTTCCGAAGGAACAAAGATTGTGAACACGCCTGCAGTATTTGATCCGAACGATTTGCGCATCACAGACCTGCATGGAACGGGACAACCCGGTATTTTATGGTCGATGGCGGGAACAGATGGTCGTGCTGGAAAAATGTATTTTTTGGATTTCACCAACAACAATAAACCTTACGTACTGGAGGAAATGAACAACAACATGGGAAGCATTACCCGTGTGCAATACGGTTCTTCCATTCAGCATTACTTAAGGGATGAAAAAAATCCTGCAACCCGATGGAAAACAGAACTCCCTTTTTCTGTACAAGTGGTCAATAGAGTAGAGGTGTTAGATCTGCTCTCAGGTGGAAAACTGGCTACGGAATACAATTATCACCACGGTTATTGGGACGGTGCAGAACGTGAATTCAGAGGTTTTGGACGGGTGGATACGGTTGATACGGAAACGTTTGAACAGTTTACTTCGACTGCGCTCAGCAACCTGTTCAATGATTCTATGGATAACAATCTAAATTCGCCTGACCATTTAACTTCCGAACAATACACGCCACCTATAATGACCAAAAGTTGGTTTGAACCCGGACCTGTAGGAACAGATTTTACCCGATGGCACGAAGTGAATTTTAGCGATGAATACTGGAGCGGAGATGCAAATGTATTGGAACGCACTCAGCAAATGAAAAGTCTTTTAGCGGCTTTACCACGCAGAGCAAGGAGAGACGCACTGAGAACACTAAGAGGCACAATGCTTCGTTCGGAGACGTATGCGCTGGATGGAACACCTTTACAAAGCCGACCATATACCGTTTCTGAAAATTTGATGAGTGTAAGAGAAGAGTTTGACCCCACATTACACCCTGAACTTTTCGCAGGTTGGGAGAAATCGGGGCAAGGCTATTGGGCGGGAACAGGATATATTTTCTTTCCAT
>CALEIK010000022.1 GCA_937876195.1 uncultured Flavobacteriales bacterium | reverse complement strand
TCAGCTGGTAGAGCAATACACTTTTAATGTATGGGTCCTGGGTTCGAGCCCCAGCCAGATCACAGGAAAGCCTCTCTTCGGAGAGGCTTTTTCGTTAAATCCCCCTAAAATTAATGAATGGTGTGTTTTTGGATTGATTTCCAACTGTGAATAAACACAAACAAAATCATTCAAATTCAAATTTTCCGCCGACAACACAGCCAGCAAGATTTTCAATTATCTTGTCGGCGGAGAATTACGGAACTCCCGTAGATTCTACGTTTTACGTTGCCTCATTTGTTGTGCCACCGGCATTTTTAATGCCTTTTGTCGTTCGATCCAGCCAGCAAATTTTAAACAACAGAAATATGAACAAGAATCAAAAATTACGCATTACCTATTACCTCAACAAGCAACGCAGTGTTAATGGGCTTTTACCGCTTTATGTGAGAATCATTATTGATGGAGCAAGAACCGAATTTGCTACCACTCATTTGATAAAATCGGGCGATTGGGAACCGAACCTTATGCGATTAAAAACAGGAGCTCCGAATGAGCAATTCTTGAATGGTTTTTTAGACGATCTCAAAAGTCGCCTCAACAAACTTTTCCTTGTTGCCTTGGCCACAAATGAAATGATCACTGCAAAGCAATTGAAAGCTATGTACCTTGGCAAGTCAATCGATGAGGCTCCAACATATAAAACCATCTGCCAGGCATTCGATTACCACAACCTAAAAATGGGTGAGCAAGTCAAAGTTGGAATGATCACTCCTAAAACCCATCTTCGGTACAAAATCACCAAGGACAAAGTCGTGAACTTCATGAAGAAAGTGCACAAGGTAGATGATAAACCATTACCGGAATTACGACTGGCTTTTGTGACGGATTTTGAGCACTATTTGAGAACGAAGGAAAAGCTTCAAAACAACACAGCGCATAAGTACATTACGAATTTGAAAAAGATCATGAATATGTCTGTCGGATTAGATTGGATCCCGTCCAATCCTTTCAACCAATTCAAATGCACCTACTCAAATCCGGATCGTGAAATTCTAACGCAAGATGAACTCGACAAAATCAAGAACAAAGACATATCCATTGCTCGATTGAGTGAGGTCCGTGATGTTTTTGTATTCTGCTGTTATACTGGATTCGCCTACTCTGAAATATTCAAATTCGAACGTAACGCTATGACGATCGGAATTGATGGTGAATACTGGTTAAGCACACATCGTGAGAAAACGGGAACTCGAGAAAGTGTGCCTTTGTTGCCGGTGGCGTTGGAAATAATTCGCAAGTACCAGAATCATGAGTATTGCGCTAAATACAACAAGCTTTTGCCTGTAAATAGCAATCAGCGTTACAATGCGTATTTGAAGGAAATAGCGGACATCTGTGGAATTAAAAAACGGATTACTACCCACATTGCGCGTCATACCTTTGCGACAACTGTAACACTTTCTAACGGGGTGCCAATGGAAACGGTTTCACGGATGTTGGGCCATACAAAATTGGCGACAACTCAAATTTATGCTAAGGTATTGGACCATAAAGTGAGTGAGGACATGAAAATGTTACGTGCTAAATTGGAAAAGCCTGTAAATGGGAAGCGCAAGTATATTGGGTAATTAATGATTAAACAAATTTTCTGTTTCGCGCAAAATTTAATTGGAAATTGAACCTAATCTATATCAATGAGTAAATTGTCAGTCATTATTTTAGAAAGTACTATTTATGGAAGAAAAGGGTTTAAATTGAACCCTTTCTGAAGGAGTTGCAAGATTCACATCAATATAATCTCTAACTTTGCTAAAAGCACAATTATGCAAAACAATGAGAAAGATGATCTTCTGCTAGAACGGGTAAAAGAACTGTCGTGCTTGTATGATCTTTCGAAAATTGCTCAAAATCCTGATTTATCTTTTACAGAAATTCTGCAAGCATCCGTTGAAAGAATTCCAAGTGCATGGAAATATTCCGATTGCGCGATATGTGAATTAAAAATTAAAGAAACCTCCTATCTTTCTCATAAAATTACGGAAGTATACTGCTCACAATCACAAGCTATTCTATTAGATAATGAACCCATCGGAAGTATTAAGATTCACTATGCTGACAAAGAACGATGCACAGAAGATTTTTTAGAAGAAGAAACATTGTTGTTGGAGAAAATTGCTGTTGAAATTGGCTTAGTCATCGAACGCCATGAAACCCGAAAACGAGAAGTCAATTACATTCAAAATATGCAGCGGCAGGATAGACTAAATATTCTTTCCGAAATAACGGCAGGAATAGCGCATGAGTTAAATACCCCACTGGGGACCATCTTTGGCTTTTCACAATTTATCATCTCTTCTGAAAAAAATAAACAAACCGTTGCTGATGCACAGAAAATATTTGATGCAGCGAAGCATGCAAGTGAAATCGTGAAGAAATTAATGCTGTTCTCATGTGATTTACCACAGAAATATGAATTCACATCCTTAAACAACTTGGTGGAGAATGCGATTCGTTTACTTCAGCCCAATTTAATTAATGCACAGGTCCAAATTCAGTTCAAAAAAGACAAGTTGGAACAACCAATCAAACTAGACCCGATTCAAATTTCACAAGTCGTCTTCAATTTAATCATCAACGCAATTCAAGCTTCGAGTCCGAATGGAAAAATTCAGGTCGTTTTAAATTCCATAGATGGACATGCTGTCTTGAAAATTACCGATCACGGAAAAGGCATTGAAGCATCAATTATTGATAAAATTTTTGAACCATTTTTCAGTACTAAAAAATCAGCAAACGGAACTGGTTTGGGATTAAGTGTTGTGCATGGGATTGTCCGTGCACACCGTGGTTCAATTTCAGTGGAGTCAGAACCTTCTGTTCAAACAACATTTACTGTACGTTTACCAATTACAAAGTAGCTATGCAAAAAGAAAATATATTGATTGTTGATGATTCGTTAGAAATGCTAGAAGTCATTAAACGGCACTTGAATACGCTCAATTATTACACCTTTCAAGCGACAAACGTCAATGATGCCATAGAAATTTTAAAAATCTCCACCGTTGATTTATTAATCACTGATCTTCAAATGCCAGAAATTGACGGTATGAAGCTAGTTCAGTATGCCTCAGAACATTTTCCAGAGACGCCAATATTGGTAATTACGGGCTATCCTTCTGTTTCAGGTGCCATTGAAGCTATTCAATCGGGTGTACTAGACTACCTCGTAAAACCGTTCACGCAGCAAGAATTACAAGCGGCAGTCAGTAAAGTGCTTACGACAGTCAGAAATCAAAACAGGAATAAAATCGACACTAAAATTGGCGTAAGTCAATCAATTAATCCAAACATTGGTATTATTGGTCATTCGGATAAAATTCAAAAATTGACCGAAATAGTTCATCGCGTCAAAGACACAAAAGCAACAGTATTGGTTCAGGGAGAAAGTGGAACTGGAAAAGAACTTGTTGCACGTGCGATTCATTATTCAAGTAAATTCGCAAACAAACCGTTCATAACCGTCAATTGTGGAGGAATTCCTGAGAGTCTCTTAGAAAGTGAACTCTTTGGTTTCGTGAAAGGATCCTTTACTGGAGCAAATGAAACCCGTGCTGGATTTTTTCAAGCTGCAGATGGAGGAACTATTTTTTTGGATGAAATTGGAAATGCTTCCCTCACCGTTCAATCTCGATTGTTGCGCGTAATTCAGGAAAAAGAAATTACGATGATTGGCTCAACCAAAGTTCAAAAAGTCGATGTGAGAATTGTGGCAGCAACCAATTCAGACTTGTTGGACATGGTCGCAAAAGGTAGTTTTAGAGAGGATCTATACTATCGTTTAAATGTCATTAATATTGAAATGCCTCCTCTTCGGGAACGAAAAGACGATATTCCCTTACTCGTGCGCTTTTTCATTCGGAAATATTCAAGTGAGTTTAATAAATCGAAGGTCAGTATTTCTGAAAAAGCCATGGAAATAATGCTGCGTTACGCATGGATCGGGAATATCCGAGAACTTGAAAACGTGATTCAACGCGCAATCTTGATGTGCGATACCATCATTGATGTTCAACATTTACCAGATTCCATGAAAATTGCTGAACCAACCGTTGATAGTCAATCTCTATTAAAGAAGACACTTAAAGAAATTGAGAAAGAACACATTCTTAAAGTCCTGAAGTTTGTCAACAACAATAAAACGAAGGCAGCTGAAATATTAGGAATCGATCGTAAAACCTTGCGACAAAAACTGGAATAGCGGCACCTGCTTTTTCGAGTCAAATCTCCCCAACTGGGGAATTATTCCCCACTCCCCCATTTTACTGATTTTTTTACATCTCTCACATATTATTGATAATCAATTCTATACATGTAAAATATTTTTCCGTGCCATAAACTGGAATGGATTGTGTCAATGACTTATCAAATAAGTTTAATTGATTGGCAAATGAAAAGTTTATGTGATTATTGTAAGTACCAACCTAGCTGCTCCCTTACAACAACAAAAAAGGAAATTTACGATTGTTCCGAGTATGCCGGGACTCTCATATTTACAGACATTTCGCAATCTGCGAATATTCAACATTCATATTCTCACACAGAAACATCCAGCGGATTATGTAAGGATTGTGATTTTGAAAACAGCTGTTCTTTAAATGAATTTGGAACAGTGGTATTTAATTGTGAACAGTATCAATAAATAGATAGATAAAAATGGTAACAAAAGAAAAAAACAAAAAAGGAATGCTCGACAGCGTGATGCAACAATTCGATAAAGCTGCCGACAAAATGAATTTGAATCCGAATATCCGAGAGATATTGAGATCAACGAACAATGAGATCGTCGTGCACTTCCCAGTGAAGTTGGACAATGGTAACATGAAAATTTTTACTGGATATAGAGTTCAGCATAACAATGCACTTGGTCCATACAAAGGAGGATTGCGCTATCATCCAACAGTAGATATTGATGCTGCAAAAGCACTTGCCATCTGGATGACGTGGAAAACTTCACTCGCTGGACTTCCTTACGGAGGTGGAAAAGGAGGAATTATGATAGACCCGTCACTCTATTCTGAAGGTGAATTGGAACGAATTACACGTCGATTCACTTATGCGTTGGGAGATAACATCGGTCCAGAACACGATATTCCTGCACCAGACGTGAACACAAACGCGCAGATCATGGCGTGGATGGCAGACACCTATATGTCGACAAAACCTCCTGCAGAACGCTCAAAATATGCGCACATCGTTACGGGAAAACCTGTTGGTTCCGGTGGTTTGGAAGGAAGAGATCGCGCTACGGGATATGGTGTAGTTTCAACGCTTAAAGCTTGGGCGGAATGGAAAGGGATTGACCTTGCTGGTAAAAAATACATTGTTCAGGGATTTGGAAATGTTGGACACTGGGCTTCGCTATTCATGGCTGAACTCGGAGCAGTGTTGGTTGCGGTTCAAGATGCATCAGGTACAATCTACAATGCAGATGGAATCAACCCATCCGAACTTCTAGCATATACACGGGAAAACGGAGGAAACGTTCAAGGTTTTGAAGATGCAGTAGAATTAGATGCAAAAGAATTCTTTGGAATTGAGTGTGATATATGTATCCCAGCAGCACTTGGCAATCAAATTACAGAAGAAAATGCGGATCAAGTCAAAGCGATGGTGATTGCCGAAGGTGCCAACGGTCCAATCAACCCTGAAGGAGAAGCAATTCTATTGGCAAAAGGGATTAACATAATTCCCGATATTCTGTGTAACTCAGGTGGGGTCATCGGAAGTTATTTCGAATGGTTACAAAACCGAAACGGTGAAATCTGGCAGATGGAAGATGTCATTGAAAAACTGGAACGAAAGCTTATTATTTCATTCAAGAAAGTAGTTGGTGTAGCCGATGAATTTGAAACGGATTTACGCACCGCAGCTTACATCGCAGCGATAAGAAGGATTGAATTAACTTATCGTGAGAGAGGAGTTTTCCCTTAATCGATTTTAAATTAAGTAACTATGAATTCTACAATCGGAATTTTAAAAGAAGCTGTTGGTGAGCCTCGGGTATCCTTGGTTCCTGATACAGTAAAGGAAATCGTTGAAAAATTCCAGTTAAAGGTAATTGTTGAATCTAGCGCTGGAAACGGCGCTGGATTTAGCGATGAGGAATATAAAAACGCAGGTGCACAAATTGATTCTCGTGCTCAAGTCATCGAAAAAGCAAATTTATTGATTTGCATCAATTCGTTTGAAGGACTCCATGATGAACTGCAGAAGAAGACTGTGATTTGTTTCTCAAATCCACTCTTTCACTACATTCAGTTGCTTCCGTTGCTCAAGAATAACTTGGATTTGTACAGTTTAGATTTGATTCCAAGAACTTCAAAGGCGCAATCAATGGATTTATTGTCATCCATGGCATCTCTGTCTGGCTACAAAGCTGTCATCAAAGGGGCTGAGCTGTACAACTCTGTTTTGCCTATGCTGACAACTGCTGCTGGGACTATTCGTCCTGCAAAAGTATTAGTACTCGGAGCTGGCGTTGCCGGATTACAAGCGATTGCCACTGCAAAGAGGTTGGGAGCAATTGTTAGTGCTTTTGACGTACGAACCGCATCTGGTGAAGAGGTACGCAGTTTAGGAGCTAAATTTATTGAAGTGGAAGGCGCAGCAGAAAATGCTAATTCTGGAGGGTATGCCGTTGAACAAAGTGCAGAATACCTCCAATTGCAGAAAGCGCTCATCGACAAGCACATTGCCGAATCTTCCATTGTCATTTCCACGGCAAATATCCCAGGGCAAATGGCACCGAGACTAATCGACAAATCCAGTGTTGAAAAGATGAAAAAAGGCTCTGTAATTATCGACCTCGCATCAGATCAAGGTGGTAACTGTGAATTGACGAAAAATGGGGAAACGATCAATCACGGTGGGATCCTTATTGTAGGCGACTCATTTCTTGTGCGAGAAACCGCATTTACAGCATCACAGCTACTTTCAACCAACTATTTCAATTTCATTAAGCATCTTCTTGAAATCGAGCAAAGTAACGTTTCCAATGATCCAATTGTTGAGGGGTGTTTGATTTTAAAGGATGGAAAAATTGTCAATGAACGCGTAAGAGCACAAATTAATTAATCATGTTAGAATTTATTCAAGGGAACCAAGCTTCCCTCTATTTCATAATCTTGTCCATTTTTTTGGGTATCGAAATCATTTCAAATGTACCTGCAATTTTGCACACACCATTAATGTCTGGAGCAAATGCCATTCACGGAGTAATTTTGGCTGGAGCCATAATTGTCATGCAACAAGTCCCAAGCGATGATTATCTCAATCTGACGTTAGGATTTATTGCAGTACTTATGGGAACACTCAATATTTCAGGAGGATTTTTTGTCACAGGACGAATTCTTTCCATGTTCTCAGCTAAAAAAGCCTCCAAATAGATCGATTCATCAGTTTTAACAACTATGATTCTTCTTAATAATTAGTCAAATCATCATTAAATACACTCATGACAACATTACTTGATATAAGTTACTTCATTGCCATTCTCTCCTTTATAATTGGGCTCAAATACTTGAGTTTTCCTCAAAAGGCGAAACTTGGAAATTTGATCGCTGGTGCCGGAATGACCTTGGCAATAATTCTAACGATCGTTACAAGTTTCTACCAGCAGGCGATCAATATGAACTTGGTTTTGATCTTAATCGCTGTGGTTTTGGGAACTTTTATTGGTCAAATAATGGCGAAACGAGCTGAAATGACAAAAATGCCTCAGTTGGTTTCCTTTTTTAACGCGATGGGTGGTGGATGCGCATTGTTGCTGGGAATCATCGAAGCACAGCAATTCCATGAAACCAACAATCGTATAGCGGAAGTTGTATTGATTACTGCAATGATCATTGGAGCAGTTTCTTTTACAGGAAGTTTTATTGCCTACTTTAAGTTGGGCGGAAAAGAAGTCCCAGGAAATCGATCACTGGTACTCATAATCTCACGGGTTACTTTGCTCTTTTTGATTTTAATTCCTGTGCTTGTTTCCTATTCATTCCTCGAATTGAGTTTAGCACAAGAAGCCTTGATTTTAGCATCAGTCGCACTGATTTATGGAGTAGTATTCGTTATTCCAATTGGTGGTGCCGACATGCCCGTAGTAATTTCCCTGCTAAACTCTTTAACAGGAATTGCCACTGCTTTGGCTGGAATCATGTTCCATAACTTATTGATGATTTCAGGTGGAATCCTTGTTGGTTCGGCAGGTATTCTACTGACATTATTAATGTGTAAAGCAATGAATCGCTCTCTTTGGAATGTGCTTTCTGGTAAATTCAAAAAATCAGGTACACTCAACACTGCAAGTGGTGAAGAGTTAGATATTAAAACGATTACAATCGGAGAATTGAGCACACAGCTTGCCTTTGCCACTAAAGTTGCAATCATTCCAGGATATGGACTGGCTGTAGCTCAGGCACAACACTTGTGTGCACAATTGGATGCTTTATTAGAACAAAAAGATGTTGAAGTCCACTACATTATTCACCCAGTTGCAGGGAGAATGCCGGGTCATATGAACGTATTACTGGCAGAAGCGGACGTCTCGTATGACAAATTAAAAGAAATGGATGAAGTTAACGACTCAATGAAAAGTTATGATCTGGCCATCGTGATCGGTGCAAACGATGTCGTTAATCCCGCTGCGGAAAATGACAGTTCAAGTCCAATTTACGGAATGCCAATCATTAAAGCATACGAGGCAAGTCAAGTTGTTGTAATAAAGCGTGGGATGAACAAAGGTTATGCGGGAGTTGAAAATTTCTTGTTTGGAGTTCCAAATTGTCGCATGCTCTTCGCTGATGCAAAAGCTGCGTTAAATGACATCAACAGTGAATTGAAAAGAATTTCATAATTAGAAAGAATAGACATGAAAAATGAAAGTAAACAACTTCAAGTAGTCGATACAGAGTATCAACTAATTCAGGAGTTAATCCAACCCGTTAAACCTTCGGATAGCTTGATAACAAAATGTATCATGAAGTTAAAACAGGAACTGGTAGAAGCCGCAATCTATAAAGCCACGGAGATTCCTGATTCTGTTGTTCGATTAAATAGCATCGTCGACATAGAAACTCCTTTTGGTGAGCTCAAAATGCAATTGGTGCTTCCTGGTAATAGTAATTCAATTCAGAAAAGAATTTCAATTCTGACACCTATGGGCTCTGCCCTATTCGGCTATTCGACAGGCGACAAGGTAACCTGGTATTTTCCGAACGGTGAGCAACAAATTAAGATAATTAATGTAAATCATTCGGAGTATGAGTAATTCAATAGAATCCCATGAATGGGTAAACTTTCATGAAATAGAATATTCACTTGTAGAAATACCTGAAAAATAATCTCAGAGTTTTCTTTATCTTCATAGCCGATGAATGAACTTTTCAAAATATTTAAAGTAGACAAAGCAGAAGTAACTAAAATCAATGCTTCGCCAGATGAACCTCATCAGCACGATTATGAAGAGTTGATCATCGGAATTGAAGGGGAACTTGAACACTTTATTGACTTCAAAACTACTACGATTGACGCTCCACTTGTCAGTTTTGTAACAAGAGGAAAAGTTCATCGTGTAATTCCAAAATTGAAGAAAGGCAAGTGTGAGATGTGGGCGCTTCGTTTTAAAAGTGAATTTATACCTGAAACCACTTTTCAACTTTATACCTCCTATCACGACCATGCTACCTTAAAGTTGCCAATTGGAACATGTTTCAATCGTCTGGTTACTCTTTGTGAAATTATTGATGCTGAAATGAAGCAGGAAAATCCCGATTTGGGCATAGTTAAACATCTACTTAGTGCGTTGTTTATTATGATTGAATCAGAAAGAACCAAGATTACACCAAATGAAAACGGGTTGGGATTAAATCAGAATACTACTTTACAAAGTTTTCTGAAAATTCTTGAGGAAAACTATCAGAGACCTGTTGGAGTGGATTTTTACGCTGAAAAGTTGTTCATGTCAGCAAGAAATTTGAATCTTATTTGTAAAAGCATTCTCCACCAAACAGTAAGTGAAATAATTGAAACAAGAAAACTCATTGAAGCTAAAAACCAATTGACCAATACTGATAAAAACATTTCGGAAATTGGCTTTGATCTGGGCTACAATGAAAAAGCCTACTTCACCAACGTGTTTAAAAAGCGAACTGGACAAACCCCTTCAGAGTTTCGTGAGGAAATGAAAAAGCTCCTTTCCTGATTTTACAACTCTTCTTCCAAATACTGTTACCACTTGCCCCTTAATTGATTGCACCTTTGTGGTATCGAATTATTAATCATTAAAAACAAGTATAATGGAAACAGTAACAGCAAAAACAAAGACAAAATGGATGTTAGATCCAACCCATAGTGAACTTGCCTTTAAGGTAAAACACATGATGATTTCAAATGTAAAAGGTGAGTTTAAAAACTTCTCTGTTGACGTAGATAACGAAGACATTTTTAAGTCAACCGTTCAAGTCGCGATTGATGCAGTATCAATCAATACCAACAACTCAGACAGAGATAATCACCTGAAATCGGCCGATTTTTTTGATGTAGACAATCACAAGGAACTGACGTTCAAAAGTAGTTCGTTCAAAAAAACGAATGATAGTGAGTATCTGCTGAAGGGAGTACTTACCATCAAAGGTATCAGCAAAGAAGTGGCATTGGATGTAGAATTTGGTGGTATCAGCAAAGACCCTTGGGGTAATGAGAAAGCAGGACTTTCGATCAATGGAAAAATCAACCGAAAGGATTGGGGGCTTACTTGGAATTCAGCCTTGGAAACTGGTGGTTTTTTAGTAAGTGATGAAGTGAGAATCTCAGCAGAAATACAATTCATAAAACAATCTTAAAAATTTAAACAATGAAAAATAAAGTAATTATTATCACAGGTGCCGGGATGGGACTTGGATATGCAACAGCAAAAGAACTGGCTTCAAAAGGGGCAAATCTGGTATTGGTAGACTACAATGAAAAAGCATTAGCCGATACAAAAACGGAAATTTCAAAAGAGTTTCCATCCATTAAAATCATTACCGTTGTAGCAGATGTGTCAAATGAAGATGCAGTTAGAAATTATGTAGACGAGGCAGTAAAAGTATTTGGTAGAATTGACGGACTATACAACAACGCGGGTATTGAAGGGAAACAGGCAAGTATTACCGAATATGATGTGAATATCTTCAAGAAGGTGATTGATATTAACTTGATGGGTGTGTATTATGGCTTGCGCTATGTTATTCCAGTGATGCAGAAACAAAAATTTGGTCGCATTGTGAACGTAGCTTCCGTTGGTGGTATTCGAGGAGTATTAAACCAAATGCCTTATGTAGCAAGTAAACACGCCGTATCGGGAATGACAAAAAACACTGCATTGGAATACGGTAAGGATGGTATTTTAACCAATGCCATTGCACCAGGAGCCATATTAACACCTATGGTTGCCGAGGCATTCAAACAAGTGAATCCTGATAATCCTCAAGCAGCAGAAAACGAGTATGCTCAACGTAACCCAACAAAACGTTTGGGACAACCTCACGAAGTTGCCAAGTTGGTAGCGTTTCTTTTGAGTGAAGATAATGGCTACGTGAGTGGACAAACCATAGCAATTGATGGTGGAGAGTCTAATATTTTCGGTAATTCATAGTTGAAAAATTCAGGTAGTGTCCTCATCCTTGATGACACTACCCATTAATATAAAGTGACTTTAACGTTGGATGGCTCATACTAGCAATCAAAAGCGAGAAATTAAATGGAATCAAAAAATAACCCATTATAAATCTTTCAAGAGCAGAAATTAAACATATAACCTTAAAAAGAATTAAATATGAAATGGATACATAGCATTAAGAATAAGATTTTAGCATCAATTGCATTATTGAGCTTATGTCTAATGGTACTTCTCAGCCACTATCTTGACAAAATACATACTCAAAAAGTAACAAATTCTATCGCTACCTTATATGAGGATAGGTTAATTGCAGAAGACTACATCTTAAAAATGACAAGTAATATTTATCAGATTAGAGAAGTACTTAATTCTGATTTAAATTCTGTTTCTGAATCTAATTCAATAAGTAAACTAATAAATGTATTCAATGATCAGTATAATGCTTATTTTAAAACAAAGCTTACTACATCCGAAGAAGCAACAGCAAATGAATTAAAAAGTTATATTAAAATATTGGAGCAAAATGTTCTAAACAACAATTATGATCCGTTGGGCTATACAGATAAAGCTCTTTTTTCTTTGAATAAGCTTTCAATTGTGCAGTTAGAAGAATCGAAGTTAATCATGAAGAATGCTGAATCAGAATATGTCACTATTAAAGCATCCTCTGATTTTGTTTTTGCCATCATCATCATAATTTTACTTGTATTGCAAGCAATTCTTTTTTCTGCTAAAACAATACTACCTGTGACCAAACCAAATGATACTGTGCTCAATTAAGCTCTTCATAGAAAATAAATGAGTAGTTAAAATTTTAAAACGAAAACAAATGAAAACATACACCACATTATCTGAAGCAATAAACGACCTTTTAAATAAGGGCTATACGTTTAACTTCAATATTAAAAATGATTGCATTGAGTGTGCTGAAGACAATTCACAACTTCAGCCTCATGAATTTGAAATTGACGAAGTGCACCGGTTTCAGGAGATGTCGGATGTAGATAATGAAAGTATTTTATATGCCATTTCATCAATACAAAACAACATGAAAGGACTGTTAGTAAACGCTTATAGTATTTATGCAGATACAGCCTCTGCAAAACTGATCGAAAAATTGAATAGCAAATGATTAATTTCAATTACAAATGAAGAACCTGATAACATACATAGCTAACAGCCAATCCCAATTTATAAACCTTACAAGAATATCCATCTTCATTGTAATGGCTTGGATTGGTGGTTTGAAAGTCTATCAATATGAAGCGGATGGAATTGTTCCTTTCGTTGCAAACAGCCCTTTGATGTCATTTTTTTATGCTGAGGAAGCACCAGCGTATATGGACTATAAAAATCCAGAAGGAAAGACAGTCCAAAAAAACATCGATTGGCACAAAAAGAATAGAACCTATATTTTTGCCTATGGTCTAGGAGCCGTTATCGTAATGATTGGAACACTGACTTTGCTGGGAATTTGGTTTGCAAAAATCGGGTTTCTTGGCGGATTGCTAACATTTGGGATGTCGTTAGTCACATTAACGTTTTTAATTACCACCCCCGAAGTATATGTCCCTAATCTGGGAGGAGATTTTACTACACCACAACATGGTTTCCCTTATTTATCAGGAGCTGGAAGACTAGTGTTGAAAGACGTGATCATGCTAGCAGCAGGACTAATGTGTGCATCAGAGAGCGCAAGACGAATTTTAAAATTATCATGGACAGAAAAACATTTATAAGAACCTTGGCTCCGCTTTTAGCAGTGGGACCGTTAACAGTAGCAGCAATGAAATTGAATGAATTAAATAAATTGACAGCACCTTTGAACAGCACAGCCAAGATGCCGGTACTGTTTCTTGGTCACGGCAGTCCGATGAACGCCATTGAGGAAAATGAGTTTGTAACTGGCTTTAGAAATATCGCACAACAAATTCCTAAACCCAATGCCATCTTGTGTATCTCAGCCCATTGGGAAACAAAGGGAACGTTTGTCACAGCGATGGAAAATCCAACGATCATTCATGACTTTGGTGGATTTCCAAAGGAATTATTCGATGTTCAATATCCTGCACCTGGAAGTCCCGACTTAGCGCAAGAAACAAAATCTCTTGTCACAAAAACTGTTGTAGGTTTAGACGACAAATGGGGGCTTGACCACGGTGCATGGAGTGTAATTAAACATTTATATCCCAACGCCGATATTCCTGTTATTCAGATGAGTCTAGACTTTAGTCAAACCCCACAATATCACTACGAGCTGGCACAGGAAATAAAATCACTTCGCGAGAAAGGTGTGCTTATTATTGGCAGTGGAAACATCGTTCACAACCTAGGGCTGGTAGCTTGGGACAAACTCAATACTTCTGGGTTTGGCTTTGATTGGGCAATTGAAGCTAACGAAAAAATGAAAAATTTCATTCTCGAAGGCAATCACAAAGCATTGGTCAATTTTCGTTCGCAAGGAAAAGCATTTGATTTAGCCATTCCAACACCTGAACATTATTTACCTTTGCTCTACTCATTGGCATTGAAAGACGAAAACGATAGCTTGCATCTATTTAACGATAAAGCGGTCGCGGGCTCACTTACGATGACATCGGTGAAAATTGGATAAACCCGAAGAAGAAATATGTTACACATAAATTTCACCATCGTTTTGGATCTACTTGGCACATTTGCATTTGCGATCAGTGGTATCCGACTTGCTTCAGGTAAACAAATGGACTGGTTTGGGGCCTATATCATTGGATTGGTAACCGCCATCGGTGGAGGAACAACACGAGATTTGTTGCTCGATGTAACGCCCTTTTGGATACTTGATCCTAAGTATTTTCTAACAACTGGAGTTGCCCTGATGGCCACTTTGTTATTCAAAGATAAGCTCTTCAAATTGGGAAGCACCTTGTTTTTGTTTGATACAATTGGACTTGGCTTATTCACAATCGTTGGTATCACCGTAAGCGTGGATGCTGGGCTTCCTTTTTGGGTGTGTATTGTGATGGGAACAATTACTGGAACTGTCGGTGGTGTATTCAGGGACGTCCTTCTCAACGATGTGCCCCTACTCTTTAGAAAAGACATTTACGCGATTGCTTGTGTGGCAGGCGGTGGCGTATATTTTAGTTGTAAGTTCTTTGGTCTTCCAACAGGTGTAACAGAAATTATAGCGGTATTAACAGTCATCGTATTCCGATTGGTGGCGGTGAAATTCCATATCCATTTACCACAATTGCAACCGATAAAGAGTAAAACGCTCAAAAAATAAATCAAACCCCTGTGAGCAGTTGGGGCAAAATCTGATTTTTAACGTAGTTTTGTAAAATCAATAGTAGAAAAAAAACATCAGGTACTTATTCCAATTTTGAGGGCTTTTAAATAGTTGACAAAATCTATAAATAATAAACTTCAATGAACTGGATTGTATTGATCCTTACAGGGTCGTTTGAGGTCGCTTTTGCCTTTTATTTGGGCAAAACAAAATTGACAACAGAAACAAAATGTATTTCCATATAAGGAATTTGAGAACTGTGACAGAATTGCGTCGATTGATTTAATATAAAAATAAAAGACTAATTTTGAAATTATGCGTGTAACAATATTATTGTTGTTTATTTTGTCTCTTTTTCATTTTTCCTTCATTTCAAATTTTGGAGAACATGAAGGTCACGGTAATCATTATCAATTTTCAAATCCTAGTGCTTGCTATACCTTACCTGATACGCTTTACGAAATATCTGGTTTGACTGATATTGACTCTGCGCATATTGGTTGTGTTCAGGATGAAAAGGGAATGATTTTCCTTTATAATCTACACAAAGCTCAAATCAAATCACACTCTACTTTTTATATAGACGGGGACTATGAAGGTATAACAAAAGTTGGGAACGATATGTGGGTGTTACGAAGTGATGGTTTTCTTTTCAGAGTTAAAGATTACAAAAGGGGTAATTCTTCCGTAAGAGATTCTTTTGATACACATATACCTATCAATAACAATGAAGGATTGTGTTTTGATGAAAAAAATAATGTGCTTTTAGTTGCGGCTAAAGGAAAAATTAAAGAATCAAAAGAAACAAGAGACCTCCGTTTTGTTTATGGTTTTAGGCTTGACTCATTACTAATGATCGATACTACTATCCTTATTATTGATATAAATGACATATGCATTAAAATGACGGAAAAGAAAATCAAGCTCCCTCAAACAAGCAAGAAGAGTGGTGAAATTAAAGAAGGTAAATTAAAATTCATGCCATCAAGTATTGCTATTCATCCCATTAATGACAGGTTTTATATTTTATCTGCTGTAGATGGATTGTTGGTCATTTTTAATAGAAATGGAAACGTTGAAGATGTTCGTCTATTATCGCGTGAATTATTTCCAAAACCTGAAGGTCTTACATTTCTCCCTAATGGTGACATGTTTATTTCCAATGAGGGAAAAGGAGGCGAACCAACTTTGTTAAGGTTTAATTATATAAAATAAAGCCAACCCTAACGGTTGAAAAGTATAGATATGAAATTGCTCGTCGTAAAACCTTAACTTGATAGGATAATTGAACTCAGGTTTAACGCGACAGAATTGAATCGTCATGTTTAAAAGTATAGTAAAAAAAGAAAAAAGTGAAATTAAAGCGAAGACGAAAAATAGTAACTTATCTTAACATTCTAGATCAACCTGTTAGATTTAATCCATTTGTTTTTAGCAGGTCTTTTTTGTTGTGGGCGACACTCGGATTATTGGGAGGCTTAATAGCGGGAGCTTATTGGATCGGACTCGAATTTTTAACACATACTTTATCAATATTTGATGGATGGCAAGTTATTCCATTGATGGCAATTTGTGGACTTTTGGCAGGTTTGGTAATTCACTTCATTGGCGATCCTGGCGAAATACATTTAATCGTAAATAACATTCGCTTTAATAAAGGAAAACTTGAACCGAAAAATAATCCTTCAATGATTTTATCATCATTATTATGTGTAGCATCAGGAGGTAGTCTCGGTCCAGAAGCTCCATTAGTTCAAGTAACTGGTTCAACAGGCACATGGCTAGGAAAGTTATTTAGACTTAAAGGAGAAGAATTGAGGTCCTTAAGTATTGCTGGGATGGCATCGGGTTTTACAGCTTTGTTCGGTGCTCCATTGGGTGGTAGTTTATTTTCATTAGAGATTCTTCATCATAAACATGCCGTTGAATATTACAAGGCAATTATTCCAGCATTAGTAGCAAGCAGCTTTAGTTATTTGATATTTGCTTTCATTATTCATTTGGGACTTGGTCCAATATGGAATTTATCTGCGTACGAATATTCAGGAATTTTTGATTTTGGCTATGCTGTTCTGTTTGCAATTATTGGAACAGCGATGGGATGGGGATTTATTTTCAGCACGAAGTTTTTTAAGTTTCTTTTCGAAAGAAGGCCTATCCCAATTTATATTAAAACTTTAATTGGAGGTGTTTTACTTGGTTTAATTGCATTCTATTTCCCGCTTACAAGATATTTTGGTCATCACGAAATAAACGAACTTTTAACCGAGAATTTTACATTAAAATTTTTGGTAACTATATTAATATTCAAAATCATAGCCATATCCATTACAGTAACATCTGGTTGGCGAGGTGGATTTATTATTCCATTATTCTTTGTTGGGACAACTTTAGGCTTAATAATTCATCAGTTGTTTCCTACAATTAACATGACATTAGCAATTGTAAGCTGCATGGCCGCAATTAATTCTTGTGTTACGAGAACACCTATGAGTACCACTATTTTGCTGGCAACATTAACTGGATTTGGATATTTTATTCCAATCTTATTTGCAAGTCTCACAGGATATTTTTTAGCACCAAGAATTCCATTTATAAGTTCACAGATGGAAAAATAATGACTTTATAGCACTAATTAACCAATATATAGAGATCTACGTAAATATCATTAAATGGTAAATTTGCTGAAAATCAGATAAAAAAGAATGAATTTAACGATTGAAAATATACTGCTAGTTGGCTCTTTATTACTTCTCTTAAGTATTATTGTTGGCAAGACTTCTTACAAATTTGGTGTCCCTACCCTATTACTTTTCCTAGCAATTGGAATGTTGGCAGGTACTGACGGTATTGGCGGAATCAATTTTGATAATCCACAAATTGCTCAGTTCATAGGTATTGTTTCGCTGAACTTCATCTTGTTTTCTGGTGGTCTTGATACCAGCTGGACTTCAGTAAAGCCAATTCTACGAGAAGGGATTGTACTCTCAACCGTAGGTGTTTTACTCACCGCTGTTTCCCTCGGAACATTTGTCTGGTTCGTTACTGATTTTACAATTTATGAAAGTATGCTCTTAGGTTCTATTGTTTCATCTACGGATGCGGCAGCAGTATTTTCAATTTTGCGTGCAAAAAGTCTGGCGCTAAAAACCAATCTACGTCCAACATTAGAGCTGGAAAGTGGTAGTAACGACCCTATGGCCTATGTCTTAACTATTGCTTTTTTAACGTTGGTGATAAATCAGGATCAATCCGTCTGGTCTATCATTCCAATGTTTCTTCAACAAATGATCGTCGGAGGTATTGCAGGATTTGCCTTTGGTAGACTTAGTAAATTCATCATAAACAAAATAAAACTAGACTTTGAGGGACTTTATCCGGTATTGGTGATCGCATTAATGTTCATTACATTTTCAGCTACTGACGCTATTGGTGGTAATGGCTTTCTTGCCATTTACATCTGTGCTGTGTACTTAGGGAATCAAGACCTGATTCACAAGAAAACCATTTTAAAAATGTACGACGGTTTAGCTTGGTTGATGCAAATCGTTCTGTTCCTTACGTTGGGCCTACTTGTTTTTCCTTCACAAATAATTCCCTATTTTGGAATAGGAATGCTCATCTCATTGTTTCTGATTATAGTCGCGCGACCCGTAAGCGTTTTTATTAGTTTGATTTTCTTCAAAATGAAATTGAGAAGAAGGTTTTACATTTCTTGGGTTGGACTGCGGGGTGCCGTTCCTATTGTATTTGCAACATACCCTCTTCTGGCTGGGATTGACAAAGCAAATATGATTTTTAATATTGTATTTTTTATATCAGTTACATCAGTTCTCATTCAAGGAACAACGCTGTCCATTGTCGCGAAATGGCTCAAGGTTGCCTTACCAGAAAAAGCAAAAAAAATTAATGAAATAGATAAGCTCATTTTAGAACTTCCGAAATCATCTATGCAAGAATTTGAAATATTACCTGATTTTCAGACTATAAATAATCGAATTGTTGACTTGAATTTACCGAAATCTGTTTTCATCGTGATGATTAAAAGAAATGGGGAATATATCCGCCCAGGTGGTTCAACAGAATTACGGGCAAAAGATATTTTAATGATTCTTGCAGATAGTCAGGATGATTTTGCGAAAGTAAATGAGTGTCTAACGAACAGAAAAACTCAATCTTAAAAGGATGAAGAACCGATTTATTATTCCTATTGACCTTTCGGAGTATTCGAGCAGCTTAAGAAAGTATGCTTTAGATTGGAGCAAAAGGGTCAATGCTGAATTGCGGATTGTTCAAAAAGGTTTACGCCTTTTGACCAGACCAATATTCAGAAAATTTTTGATTGATGAATTAGAATACGAAGGACAAACCCTTTTGATTGTTTTACCGTAAAAAAAATAAAATTATGACGGATCCAACTTTACAAATGTATTTACCTGCCTTTATGCTTGTAGCAACTTGGCTAATTGTTTTTTGGAAACAATTCCGAATGGTTACACAAACAACTGAAACAACACCCAGTATTAATAAAATCAGGGAATACAATCGGTTAAAAAGAGTTAGCGGTTATTTTTGGATAATATTTTCTGTTTTTGGTATTATGACCGTTATTTATTCATTGCTGCCTGACCTTTATTTCCTTTTCATTCCACTTGACAAGTTTCATCACCCGCTAATAAATTCAATCGGTTTACTCATTTTAAAAATAGCTATTGTATGGATTGTAATCGCTCAAATCCATATTGACAAGGAACTTTACAAATACTCAAGGAATATTGAAAGCATTTCAGCAATGGAATTGGTTAGATATTCTGAGCGGATGCTACTAACAGGAATGTTGGTGCTTTTTATTGGTTTTTTCACGACAATTACTA
The DNA here is from genome assembly GCA_937876195.1 of uncultured Flavobacteriales bacterium. Taxonomy (GTDB): domain Bacteria; phylum Bacteroidota; class Bacteroidia; order Flavobacteriales_D; family Crocinitomicaceae; genus UBA4466. The sequence continues at coordinate 9,420 of CALEIK010000022.1, read as the reverse complement.
ACATTATTGGACTATTACTTGTGGCCTTGGGGATTTTTATTTACCTAAAAATATTTTTCTTAAATCCATCTCGCAAGTTTGAAAATTAGACCCTTTGTAGAGCTACTTTTGCTTAATGAAAAATAGTGTCAGAATTCCACTATTTTAGGTAATCCATTTTTAAACAGCTATTCCTTTTCAAGTGAAATGACTTGAATTTTCCGAAATCAGTTTTCAGCGTGATGATTAAAAGAAATGGCTAATAGACTATATAACCTGTGGAATTTCGAACGATATAAAATTTCCTTTTTCTATATGAATTTCAAAACATCAAGAACCAGTTCTAATTCATCCATGCCGGAAATTAGCTCACCTACAACAAAACGTTGATCATAATAAATTTAAGTGTCCAAAATCATGTTATAGTCAATAAATTATGGAGTCTAACATCATGTGATTCAATGGGAATCTTATCCAAAAGTTGAAAAGGATAGTGAATACCAATTGTCAAAGTAGATGGATGCTTAATTAAAAACCTGTCATAATACCCTCCACCATAGCCCAAACGATTATTTGCAGTATCAAACGCAAGTCCAGGCGTAACAATTAAATCAAATTCATCGGTATAAATATCATTTCCTGCCGGATGGTAAGTTCCAAAAACACCCGCTTCCGTTTCCCTTAAAGAATTTAATCGCAAATTTTGTAGTTCTCGTTCTGGTAATACCTTCGGAGCTATTACAATTCTATCATTGGTCAGTAGCCAACTAATAAACGGAAAAATATTGATCTCATTTTTTATCGGTAAATAAACGTGTACACGCCTGGCATTACTACTGATAACATGGTCAATTAATTTATCGTTGATAATTTTATCGAACTTAAGTTTCGTATCCGACTTCAATTCCGATCGTTGATCTAGCATCTGTTTTCTCATATTTATCTTCTCCTGCATACGATTCATGAATTTTAATCAAATTTACAATTAATAAAAGACAAAAACATCCACTATTAATTTTTTATCCTTACATTTGTTCTAAATTGGTAAGGAATGTTTTCAAAAACATGCGAATACGGAATAAAGGCGACATTGCATATTGCAAATCAATCTCAATTGCAAAGGCGAGTAGGTATAAGAGATATTGCTGAAGCAATAAACTCACCTGAAGCATTTACCGCAAAAATCCTAGGAGAATTAGTGAAAGTCGGTATAATCCATTCTGTAAAAGGTCCAAATGGCGGCTTCGAGATTGCACAGGGAAAAATGGAGGGTTTGAATCTTCAGGAAATTGTACTAGCTATTGATGGTGACAAAATTTATAGTGGTTGCGGATTAGGATTGAAGGAATGCAATGATTTACAGCCGTGCCCTATTCATGATAAATTCGTTCAAGTACGTCAAGAATTAAAACTTATGTTAGAGTCTACCCTTGTCAAGGATTTGGCAAACGGATTAAACGATAGGTTAACTTTTTTGAAACGCTAAAAAAAATTGAAATAATAATGGATATAAAGGTCTTAATATCTATAAAATGAAGGAACAAACAAACAAAATCAACTGGTTCAACAACCAAGCAGCGAAATTCGAAGAAAGTCGATATGGAGCCATGGCTATTATGTTAACTTTTCAAAGCTGTTTAGGTTCCGCCGCAGCCATGTTTGCAGTAAAGCAAGACAGCTATTTGCTATTGTCATTTTGCGCAGTATTTACTATGGGCGCGAATGCCGCACTTATTGCTTTAGCACCACCGAAATGGTGCCTTACAGCATTTTACAGTAGTGTAATGATTAGCTCGCTAGTCATACTTATCAGCTTTATAATATGAAAGAGTTCAATGACATAACAGAATTCAATGACATAAAAATCTTTGTCGACTCCTTTTATACAAAGGTGCAGAAGGATCTATTACTTAAAGATGTTTTCAATAATGTAATTCAAGACCGCTGGCCCGCACATCTCGAAAAAATGTATCGGTTTTGGCAAACCGTTTTATTGGAAAAACATACTTACTATGGAAGTCCTTTTCTTCCCCACGCTAAACTACCCGTCCAAAAAGAACATTTTGACCAGTGGTTAACGTTGTTTTATGAAACAATAGATGAGCAATTTGCAGGTGAGAAAGCGGAACGGGCTAAATGGCAAGGTCAACGAATGGCTGAAATGTTTCTTGCCAAAATTGAGTATTACAATGAGAACTCATCAACCCCATTACTTTGATAACTGAAAAAATGTATATAGCCGTTATTGCAATCTTTCTTTGGATAGGATTCGTTTGTGCCATTAGTTTTATGGAGGCTTGGCTCAAATTTCGAGCGCCAGGAATAACTGTTCCTTTAGGTTTGGGTATTGGTCGATTGGTTTTTTATGCACTCAACAAAGTGGAATGGGTATTTGCGGTGATTATCATCATCAATCTAATTTGGTCAAGTAATAACCTATTGAAATGGCAGAGCTTTTTATTCGTAGTTCCTCTAATTCTATTGCTGTTTCAAACGTTATGGCTCTTGCCGAATTTAGATGCAAGAGCTGAACTACATATTCAAGGCGAATTGGTTTCCTCGTCAAACCTGCATTATTGCTATGTAGGTTTTGAGGTCATTAAATTAATCTGCCTTTTCACCTTTGGTATAACACTCTTTAAATACCCACTGTGAGCAAAAGAAATATTTACATGCAAGGTTACAACAGCGAAAAATTTCCCGTCGTCTGGTGTAATGAAGAATTAATATTGAGGAAAATCTTATTTAAAAACAATCAAATATGAATATTCAAGAAAATCAAATCATTGGAGAATTGGTAGCCCAAGACTACCGAACAGCACCGATATTTAAAAAATATGGCATTGACTTCTGCTGTCAAGGCAATAGAACAATTGAAGATGCCTGTGCAGAAAAAAAATTAAACTCAGAATTAATTGTAATGGATTTGAACCAGCTACAACAGGCACGAACAGACCATTCAACAGATTACATTTCTTGGCCAATCGACTTACTCGCAGACTATATTGAGAAGAAGCATCATCGATACGTGGAGGAAAAAACACAAGAAATTAAGCCTTACCTCGATAAAATATGTCGGGTTCACGGTGAGCGCCATCCAGAACTGTTTGAGATCAATAAACATTTTAATGCGACTGCAGGCGAGTTGGCGATGCACATGAAAAAGGAAGAGCTTGTTTTGTTTCCCTTTATAAGAAAAATGGCAAAAGCAAAACAAGAAGGCGTGAAAATAGAAATGCCCAATTTTGGCACGGTTCAAAATCCTATTCAAATGATGATGGACGAACACACCATAGAAGGTGAGCGATTTAGAGAAATAGAAACCTTAAGCAATAGTTACGCCCCACCACACGATGCTTGTAACACATACAGGGTAACTTTTGCCCTGTTAAAAGAATTTGAACAAGACTTACATCTGCATATACATTTGGAAAACAATATATTGTTTCCTAAAGGAATTGAACTTGAGAAGGAACTTATACAAGTAGAATCATGAAAAGCAATCCTTTAAAAAGAACTGAAGCTTTAAAATCATTGAGCCGTGACCACCATCACGGCCTATTGCTTTGTTGGAAGATTCGTCAAGGTATCAAACAGAATGTTGAACCGGACAGGATAAAAAAGTATCTTGATTGGTTTTGGATTAGTTATCTAAAACCGCATTTCGAAATTGAAGAGCAGTATATATTTCCTATTTTAGGAAAAGAGAATAAATTGGTGAAGCAAGCACTTGCCGAACACCGAAAGTTGAAACGACTATTTGTTAATGAATCAGATATTCAAAAGTCTATTAGTCTGATTGAAGAAGAGTTGGAAAAACACATCCGCTTTGAAGAAAGAGTACTTTTTAACGAAATACAAGTTGTTGCAAGCAGTGAACAATTACTTCAAATAGAGCTCGATAGTTCTGACAAAATATTTTATGAAAACCTGTCAGATCCTTTTTGGGAATGACAAGAAACGCCGTAAAAATTACAGTTTTTGAAAATGGAATAGAAGAATCCATTGAAACATACATTGGCGAGTATCACAATCTAATGGAATTGCTAAAGGACAAAAGGTATCTGGATTGCTTTGGCGAATGTGGCGGAATGGGCAGATGTGCTACTTGTATTATTAGAATTAGTGATTTAAACGGTAATTCGCAAATTAAAGAACGAAACGAACCTGTAACACTTACAAAGTTTGGTTACGAAGAAGACGAAATACGTCTTTCCTGTCAAATTCTAATATCGGCTGATTTGGATGGTGCAACAATTAGAATTTTGGAATAAAAAATTAAACGAATTTCATTTAATAGAACCGTGATAACCGATTCTGGAAAGTACTTTTTTGTCGGTGCTGAGAAATTGACTATATAAGACTTATAATGATAAGTATAACTACATTAGGTAATTAATGCTTTCCTTTTTTTAGTTTCATTAACATCTAAAACAAAATATTCGCGGGATTAACTGCGTTGATATAGGCGGTATTATCGGCTGATTGCTAAACGACTAACGCTGTATCACTTGCTAATGAAACCTATACCCTACAATTTAGAGATTTTCGACGATGTAATCTTTGGTCAACTCGTTCCGGAAAAACTCACTGAGAGACATCGTAAGATCATGGCAGATTTCCTAAAGGAAACTGTCGATCAAGGGCTTCTGCTCAGCCTTGTCAATTATCAGAAAACAAATGACGTATTACTCGTTAAGGAGGTCGATGAAATCTCGAACGCTCATCCACTAGCACGTGAGTACTTTCGCAATCAAGGAATTGATTATGACCAATCGGAGAGTTCTGATGCCTACATCCATGTACTCCAGCAACTCAATTTGAATCCAAAAGAGGTGCACATTTCTCACCGGGAAAAACACCTGGCCATAACGAGAAACATCGAATGGTATTCGTTGAGTTTCGACCGGTTGAAATATTGCTATTTCAATATCCTTCTCAAAAACGAAATGCAGGTATTGCGCAAATCGATCAATGCAAATTTGCTGTTTCTCCAGGACCGAGAAAAGGCTCAGTTCTGTGTTCAGCAATTATTCAGGACATTTCAAGGTTTGTCTTTTCAAATCGCTCGAAAGCATGATTTGTGTGAAGGTGAACTCCCCTATTCGGTTAAATCCGAGTACACGGACAAGGATATTTATGCGTTGATTTTCAAAAACATTGAAAAGATGCTTCGCTTCATGGAAAGCAGCTTTTTTCACCTAATTGATCAGACCTTTCACATTCCGCATAAATCCAATCTTTACTTTTCTTATGAGATCCTCGAAAAAAAGGAACTGATTAAAAAGGTCCTTACGAATTCAAAAATTCACCCTGACTTATGTGCTGCCATCTTGACTCCTTTGTACCAAGCAACACATCCAACGCTAGTTCAGCGCATCACCTATGCCGAGTTAAATTACTTCCAATGTTTCTCTTCAAGATTGGCTGAGCATTGTTCAGCTGGTCAGGTAAGTGAACGAGGACTCTTCAAACTTTTGCTCGAGCTGAATTTCAATAGTCCGGTGCTCATTGAATTTATCTTGCACCGAATTAATGAGAAACTAGATGCTGCTAAGAATGATGTTAAGCGAAAAGATATCCTACTGTTAGCGCTGAAATTGGTAAATCAAGTTTCGTGTTGCTCCAAAATCTCCTTTAATCCCAATTTGCATTCTGCAAAACACTTGGTATGTGATTGGATCGAACAGGAGATTTTATTCCTGGACCGCAACCTCATCCGAGTCGCGAACAAAGTTGAGAACGAGGTAAAGAATGAGATTATAAAACTTACTTCAGGACTAAATGTTGGACAGCTGGCTTTGCTATTTAAACTTCTATCTGAAACAGGCATCATTCTCAATTCCAACCAGCAGGAAATCTTAAAATCCATTGCACTGAATTTTCAAACATCGAAGGTGCATGAAATTTCAATCACAAGTCTTAAAAACAGGTATTACAATTTCGATTCAAAAACGGTAGAAGGTCTCAAATCGAAACTGATTGAAATGCTGAATCTGCTCCAAAAAAAGTAGTTTTCATTTTCACCCTAAATTATTTTTAAAAATTATTCCCTGTCATAGCAAGGGTTTGAGTGGGGTTGTACAACCCTTCACAACCCTAAATTTTCATTTTTTATGTTTCAATTTGATGTCAAACGTAAAATCTAAAATTTATGGCAGCAACTATCGTCACTATCGAGGATCTGGAGCAATTCAAAGTTGAACTTCTGGATGAATTTAAAAACTTGTTGGAATCAACAAATCAAACACCTCCACCTAAAGAAGAAAAAGTTTGGTTAAAATCACATCAGGTGCAACGTCTCTTGGGAATCTCCCCAGGCACATTACAAACACTTCGAATCAACGGCACCATCCCTTACTCTAAAATTGGTGGTGTACTCTTCTACAGCAAAGTAGAAATTGAAGGGATTCTCGAGAACAACATGCGCAACACTTTCGGGAATGGCCGGGCGTAGAAATACGGTAAACTACATTAAACATTTAAGCGCGGTAGGGATTCTATTCACGCAAGATGAACGCATGTCGCCCTGGCATATCAGTTTGTATTATGCATTGTTTCACATCTGGAATAGTACACAGTTCAAGGACAAAATTTCGATCAACCGCGCTGAGCTCATGCAGGCGTCAAAAATCGGTTCTGCCAATACGTACACCAAGTGTTTGAAACAATTGGATGAGTGGGGTTATATCAAGTATCTCCCTTCACATAATCCGATGGTCGGAAGCTTGGTCAACTTGTACAGTTTTGATAAGACTAGTGATACAACTACTGATAAGAGTAGTGATAATAGTACTGATAAAACTACTGATACAACTGCTGTAACTCTCGTGCGACCTTACATAAACAATAATAAACATATAAAAGAAAAGAAACCTTTAAAAGGAGTAAAGGGAAAATTTAAAAAGCCCTCCATTCAGGAAGTCATTGATTTTTTTTCTGAAAAGAAACACGATCAAGTGGATGCCGAAAAATTCTTCAATCATTTCGAATCCAACGGTTGGTTGGTGAGCGGAAAAACACCGATGAAGAACTGGCAAGCTGCAGCACGAAACTGGATGATCAATTCCAAAAAATTTAGTTCCAATTCTACAACAAATGGGACCCAGCGGTTCCCGAGCGGAGTCGAGGGAAAGGGTGGCGAGGGAGCTGGTCATTTACATGTCAAACAAGACAAAGATTATAACATTCCATTATGAGCAAAGAACAGAAACCATCATTTGAATTGCCCTTTGAGATAAAGGACAATATCCGGCACTTCGATTTCCGAAAAAGCTGTATTTACCTGCAGGCAATTGGACAAAAACAGTACGGTCCAAAATTCAAAATTCATTCTTCCGATCGGGAGCTGATTTATAAACTAATCGTCTACGCCATTCGCGATGAAGAAAACTGTGCGAAGTACGATATGGATCTCAACAAAGGAATTCTGTTGATTGGTCCAGTCGGTTGTGGCAAAACTTCCCTCCTAACCTTACTCAACGAATTTACCTATCCCCATCAGCGGTACCAGGTCAAAAATACGCGACAAATTGCGACTGAATTTCACAAGGATGGTTTCGAAATAATTCATCGCTATGGCCGCAGGGAAAAAATCATTTGCTTGGATGACCTTGGTGTAGAACAAAATATGAAGCATTATGGAAATGAGTGCAACACCATCGGCGAAATTCTACTCCACCGGTATGACATGCATGTCAATTACCAAATTGTCACCCACGCAACAACAAACTTAAATGCTGAAGAACTGGAAAAATTGTATGGGAACCGAGTACGGTCAAGGTTGAGATCGATGTTTAATTTGATTTCATTTCCCTCAGCAGCAGAAGATAAGCGTCATTAATCAAGTCATCGTTAGAACTAAAAATTTTGTAAACTCTTTGTATATTTGAAACCATGGAACTTAAAAAGACTACTATAGCTGAACCCTTGGCGCCATCCAAAAGAAAAAATGAACACGTCTTAAAAAGGAAATTTGAGAAACCACTCTCTATATTTGAATTGGAAGTCATCACATTGATTTACGAGGAAAAAACGACGAGTGAGATTGGGATCATTTTGGGCAAAAGCCCTCGAACAATAGAAGGTGCTCGGTCAAAAATTATAAAGAAGATTGGTTGTAGGAGTATTGTAGGCATTGTCAAATATGCCATTAAGAATAAGATTGTTTAAGATCCATCCGAATGATTTTTAATTCGCCTTTTACTCATTTGATTCCATATCGGATTTAATGTATTTATTATCGAATCTTCCAATCCTGCAGATAGATTAACATAAAATCTTCCCTTGGTTTTAGGCTTAGGATCCACAAAGATAAAAACACTTACCTCTTTCCCGTTGCTCAATTGCTCAATTAGCTTATTGCTTACTTTTTTGTTTGTTCTCTGGGAATCATGAGAATTTTCATATTGCCATAATCTTTTCTTGAGTGTATTTGTTGTCTTGCCGACATAAAAAACTTCCGATTCTATTACGAAACAGTACAACGCATTCTTAGCATCCGGTAATTCCTGACAGTTGTGTTTTAAAACACCACCATTCAATTTCCATTCACCAACATAACAGAACCCTATTTCTTGCAGATCTTTTATCATTCTAGTGTAAAATACTCAATCCAAATTTAAAGTTTTTACTTTATATTCATTGGTTAACCTTTACACCTATTCTGTTATTAGGCTGAGGTTTATTATTTTTTCCTATATTCATACCCTACAAATCTTCACATGAACCGAATCAACGAATCTCTTCACGAAACCCCACTAAACTAACAGAACGCCACTCAAATGACTACCCAACTATACATCGACAACCTCAATAAACGATTTCAAACTGGAATTTCTCGAGAACATGCTTACCGTGGCGATCTTCAACTGACACTTGAAACCTTACTTAAAGATGTTCAAGTAATAAACGAGCCAGCGCGAATTGCATGTGGAGCTCCTGATTATATCCTGTCACGAAAAGATATTCCGGTCGGTTACATTGAAGCAAAAGACATTGGCGTTGATTTAAATAGCAAATCTTTAAAAGAACAATTCGACCGATACAGAGCCTCATTAGCCAATTTGATTTTCACGGATTACCTTGATTTTCATTTTTACCGAGATGGTGTTTTTGTCAACTCCATTCGAATTGCCGAAATATCCAATGGCACCATCGTTGGAATTCCTGATCAGTACGCTCACTTTGAACAATTAATGAAAGACTTTGCTCAAACAATTTCTCAATCCATTAAATCACCTACCAAGCTTGCCGAAATGATGGCGGGAAAGGCGAGACTTTTAGCAAACATTATAGAAAAATCGGTTCAATCGGATGATGAGAACGATGCGAATTCACAATTGAAAGAACAATTCAAAGCGTTTAAGAGTGTATTAGTGCATGATTGTACGTCTTCAAACTAAAGTGGACTTTTTCTTAGTTGGGGTTTCCTGTTAATTC
>CALEIK010000021.1 GCA_937876195.1 uncultured Flavobacteriales bacterium | reverse complement strand
GTCTCAAGAAGCGCAGTCCAAGTCCCTTTCCTTTGTGGGCATCTTCGATAATTCCAGGAATATCTGCCATTACAAAAGAGCGATGATCTCGGTACTTCACAATACCCAAATTAGGGCGTAATGTTGTAAACGGGTAGTTTGCAATTTCTGGTTTTGCTGCAGAAACAACAGACAAAAGTGTGCTTTTTCCTGCATTTGGAAAACCAACCAATCCAGCGTCAGCTAAAATCTTTAATTCAAGTGTTTTCCAACCTTCTTGAGCATCTTCACCTGGTTGTGCATAACGTGGTGTTTGGTTGGTTGAGGATTTAAAATGTGTATTTCCAAGTCCACCTCGTCCACCTCGTTGAATAATTTCTTCCTGTCCTTCTTCTGTAATTTCAAATAGAAATTCGCCTGTCTCACTATCTCTAGCAATCGTTCCGAGTGGGACATCAATATACTCATCCTTCCCTTCGGCTCCAGTTTTCAATTGTCCAGAACCGTGAACTCCATGTCCTGCTTTGATGTGCTTTTTGAATTTCAAGTGAAGCAATGTCCATAACTGCTTGTTTCCACGAAGAATTACGTGACCACCACGACCACCGTCGCCGCCATCAGGTCCACCTTTAGGAATGGATTTTTCACGTCGAAAGTGAGCAGAGCCACCTCCACCTTTTCCAGATGTACAGTGTATTTTTACGTAATCTACGAAATTGTCGGAGGCCATTGAAATAAGTTAAATAATATTCTATAATGCGTCGATTGTATCAAACAAGCGCTTTGTAATGTCATCGATCGTTCCGAAGCCATCAATTTTTATCCATTTGTTTTGCGCCGCATAAAATTCCTTAACGGGAGACGTTTCTCTCAAATAAACATCGATTCTATTTTGAATCACTTTTGGATCAGCATCATCTTTTCGTCCGCTGTCCTTTGCACGATTTGCCAAGCGCATTTTTAATTCTTCTTCTTCGACATCCAATGAAATCATCGATGTAATCGACGTTCCAATTTCAGCTAAGAACTGATCAAGTGCAGCTGCTTGCGCATTCGTACGAGGAAAACCGTCAAAGATAAATCCGTTGGGATTGTCATGTCTCAACACTTCTGCTTTCAACATGTTAATGGTCACTTCATCAGGTACCAATTGACCTTTATCAATGTAACTTTTGGCAAGCATTCCCAATTCGGTTTCGCCTTTTATGTTTGCTCTAAAGATATCACCAGTTGATAAGTGAATCAATCCATATTTTTCAATCAGCTTTTCTGACTGTGTTCCTTTACCTGCTCCTGGAGGTCCAAACAAAACAATATTAAGCATAATGCATCTTCTTTTTATTCCTTAATCTGATAGATAGCGTCTAAGTTTCTACCTTTCTCGTTGTAATCCAATCCATAACCAACAACAAATGCATTTGGAATACTAAACCCAACATAATCAGGCGGTCGTGTTCCTTTAAATGCTTCTGGTTTGTACAACAGTGTACAAATTTTCAATTGCTTTGGTTCTTCCATTTCAATCAATGAAATCATTTTCTCCATGGTAATTCCAGAGTCGATAATGTCCTCTACAATGACCACAGTTTTGCCTTTAACGTCGTTGTTCAATCCGATCAACTCATCTACCCTTCCCGATGATTCTGTACCGTGGTAAGAACTCATTTTCACGAAGGAAATTTCTGAAGGAAGAGAAACAGATTTCATCAAATCCGCCGCAAACATAAATGAACCATTGAGTACTGCGATAAATACAACATCTTCATCTCGAAGGTCTTGATTGATTTCTGTAGCCAGGGAAAGTACCTCGCGTTGGATTTCTTCACTTTTAATAAATACCTCGAAAGTCTTGTCCAGTACTTGAATCACAGATCAATTATTTTTGAGCGGCAAAGGTACTATTTTTCTGTCAAACTGTTGTAACAAATTTAGAGTATTCGCTTGTTTAAAGTAAATTGACATTATCTTTGTCTACATGGAAAAAAGCATCATTGGGAGTTCACATCGCCTAGGCATCCTTGGAGGAGGGCAACTTGGACGCATGTTTATTCAAGAAGCCATCAACTACGATATTCACGTTCACATCATGGATGATAGTGCATCTTCACCCTGTTTTTCCATGGCAACCAGCTTTACGATTGGCGATATTACCGATTACGACGATGTGATGTCCTTCGGAAAAAGTATGGATGTACTGACCGTTGAAATTGAAAACGTGAATATCCAAGCACTGTACGATTTGGAAAAATCTGGGGTACACGTCTTTCCACAACCGAGTGTACTGGAAATCATTAAGGACAAGGGATTGCAAAAGCAATTCTACGCAGAGCGTCATCTTCCTACAGCGCCCTTCGAAATATATCAAGAGCGACCGAATTTGGCTGAATTGGAGACTAAATTGCCGTTCGTTCAGAAATTGAGAACTGGCGGTTACGACGGAAAAGGTGTTCAAATAATTAAAACCAAAGCAGATTTACAGTATTCATTTAATGCTCCTACCATTGTTGAAGCGCTGGTTCCCTTTAAAAAGGAATTATCCGTGATTGTGGCGCGGAACAAAAAGGGTGAAGTGGCCGTTTACCCAACCGTTGAATGTGAATTCAATGATGCCAACTTGGTTTCCTTCTTGTTTTCTCCGGCAACTATTTCTGAGAGCATCGAAAAAAATGCAAAGGCACTCGCCATTGAAGTGGTGAACCAATTGAACATGGTCGGAATTCTGGCAGTCGAGTTCTTTTTAACCGAAGATGATGGATTATTGATCAATGAAATTGCTCCACGACCTCATAACAGCGGACACCATACCATTGAATGCAATGTGACTTCTCAATTTGAGCAGCATTTGCGTTCAATTTTAAACTTGCCGTTGGGTTCCACGGAAATGACTCGATTTGGGGCAATGATTAACCTCATCGGTCCTGAAAATGTAGAAGGAAAAGCGGTCTATCAAGGATTGGAAAAGGCGTTAGAGAATTCTGGTGTCCATATTCACTTGTACGGGAAAGAAATGACCAAACCTCATCGAAAAATGGGACATGTTACCGTGACCGCCAACTCCATTGAAGGCGCCAAACAACGTGCGAACATCATCAAAGAAGTAATTCAAATTACCGCATAGCCGTTTATTGGATTGTTTTTATTAATTTGGTTCACGAAACCAACGGTACTATTGTGAAACTCGGTTTAATCACTCTTCTTGTATTTCTATGTATTCTCTCCAACGGATTGGGGCAGTTTTTATCATTTAAAAACTACAACCACCGCGATGGATTAAACATGGCATCCATCAATTGTCTTGCACAATCCAACGATGGCTATATCTGGTTAGGTACAGACGGTGCGGAACTAGTGCGTTTTGACGGGACTACTTTTGAAGAAATTCAATTTTCAAATGGCGACAACAACCATCACTATTCCAGTTTGTTTATTGACGGAGACAACATACTTTTTGCCTCACTATATAAGGGATTTTATTCCTACTCAAGAAAAGACAATTCACTGACTGAACTGAATCTTGAAAAGATGAAATCTGGTCATGCCATCAATGTCTTTGTCAAAGACTCTATTTATTACTTTGTGCGAACTCGCGCAATCAATACCCGAAAAGGAAACGTCTACGGCAATATCCTGTCAATTCCGACTGAAAAAGAAGACCTCCAAATTTATCATACCATTGAAGCTGAGCACTCGATTTATATTTTCACCAATCATGGCCACTTTCAATTAGCAAATGGCACTATAAAACCCTTGGATAAATTGCTGGATATTTCAACTGAACAGGCAGCGAAGTTTAAATTTGGCTATCTCCGAAACAATCAACTGACTTTGTACTCGGATCAATTGAACGAGCGCTTAACGACAAAAATGAGCAGCAAAGAGACTTTTTCTGATGTTCGTTTTTCTTCTAACCGTTTTGAATTAAACCAGAATGAAAGGATTCATTCATTCCATCACCATCCAAAGAGTAATCAGTTGTCCGCCATCACTACCGAAGGAAACTTGGTGTCCATTCAATCGAACGGAGTCATTCATAAAATTCAGCATAACTACGATCAACCTTTGCTTAATCCTGCTATGTTGATTGGCGATTTAAACGGCGATTATTGGATTAGCTCTAAAGTAAAAGGATTGTACAAAGTATCGCATGAAGCATTCACAAAAATTCAATTCAACCCGATCTTCAACAATCCAACACTTTATACGCTGCATGAAACCACCCATGGTGAATTTATCCTAAGCGATCGTACACAATCGGCGTCTATCGGGTCATTGACGAATCATACTCCGTTCAGGTCATTGCAGTACAAAGTGTTCAGTGTCTGTAATGCAGGAGATCTCAGTTATTTTGGAACTGACAATGGTATCCGCATCTATAATTCGGCCACCAAAACTGACTTGGGTGTCAAATACTTTGTTGGAAAAATCATCCAAATGGTCTTTTTCAAGGACGACATTTTATGGGCGAGTATTGCGGGAGAGGGTCTTGTTTCTATAAATATCTCGTCTGGAGAAGTGACAAAGATTAAATCGCGCAATGGTGTAGGCCATTTTTATACTGTACAGGTAAGTGAAGATGGTAAGAGCTTATATTTCGGAACAAATAATGGTATCCACGTCCTTGAAATTGGAAAATCCTCCGCGGAAATTCTACAAGTCAAATATAGCAAGCTTGGAGGTTACTCTGGGGTGTCTACAAAAGATATCCATGGCACCTGTTGGTTCACACTAGAAAAAGGAATTGTTGGGGTAACCGCCAAAGGTAAAACAGTGCAGATTTCTGGGAAAAATGTGTTAAACACCAATCTTTTTTACACACTGAATGCAGATGAAAAAGGGCATTTAATTCTTGGGACGAATAAAGGGTTAACAGTACTAAAGGTAAACCAGCAAGGTGAAGTAGTTAGCTCAGAGCAATACGATGCCCATTCTGGTTTTTTAGGTTATGAGACCAATATGCGGGCACAGTATCAAAAAGGAGATATCATCTATTTAGGTACGGTTGAAGGTCTCTTTCAGGTCAACACTGCATTGCTTCACAATCTGGGAACCCCTATAGCTCCTATTATTATAGACGTCACGGACCAACAAACTTCGGTTGTCAACACCAATCGCTCGCTCCACTTCAACTTTACGGTGAATAATCCTAAATCGGACAAAATTATCTATGCCTACAGAATCAAAGAAATCTCTGATGATTGGGTCACGCTAAACAAGAATGATCAAAAGTTGGTGATTGAGGGGTTAAATAATGGAAGCTATACATTGGAAGTACGTTCATCCTACGATGGAACCACATTCAGTGAAACAACCGTCTATCCTTTTACAATTAGCAATCCATTTTGGTTAACCAATTGGTTCATTATTTTGTTGATTTGCATCGTGTTACTCGTTAATTTCATTCTCATTTATTACTTCAAGGCAAACGCTAAATCCATTTTAATTGACACAAAAGATCTCGATGTCCATTTGAGAATGACACCTAACATTCTTTTATTTGCGTGTCTCACAACACCATTAGCACTCTTCATTGCGCCATATGCAGACAGTCAATTGGAATTTCATTTGGCTTCAACCTTTATTGTTGGATTTGTACTTTTTACAGTCTACTTCTTATCCCTGTCAGCTAAAGCAACGATGAAGGAACATTTGTTTAGCCTCTACTTGAAAATCGCGCTAATTACCGTAGTCGCAATATTCTTGTTTGAAACATACAATTCACAGCTAAATCCGTATTACATTTTTGGAATTATACTCGCCTCTACATTAGCGCCTTATATTTTTAACCGGATTCGACTTACAGTGCTTTACTCTGTAGCTGTTTTTATTATTTGCGTTGGCATCGTACTTGCGGTGGATGTCACTTTTTATCCAAAAATGCACTTTTTAACGGCAATCTTCTTTATGTCCTGTCTTTTGGTCTTTGCTGCCTATTTGCGTTTTGATTCTTTGGAAAAACTAATTTTCATATCGGGCATCATCAATAAAGGCAATATTCCGGCTATCGCATTTAATAAGAAAGGAATTGTCACTTATGTCAGTGAGAACATTTCAAATTTCTTTGCGCTCACACATCATGAGCTTCTGAACAATAACATTTCCATTCTCAACCGATTTGTGCCAAGTGATAGTGTACTTAAGAATAGAGACATAACAAAAGAGTTCAAAGACGGCGAAAAGTACCTTGTTCCTATGCATATCGCTTCTGGTGGTATTCAATGGATTGAATGGTCTTACAAAGATTTTTCCAGTGATATTAAAGTAATTCTTGGCCAAGATGTTTCGGAAAAAATGGAACTTGAAAACACGTATGAACTGTTGGTTCAAAACGCAGAAGACTACATATACAGATGTGACACCTCTGGTAATTACCTGTTTTTAAATGATATAAGCTTTCAGAAATTGGGTTACACCAAAGAAGAGTTGATCGGGAAAAGTTCGCTCATACTCGTTCACGAAGATTACCGCACAGAAGTGAAAAACTACTACAAAAAACACTTCGACAGTAATAAAACCACATCTTACAAAGAGTTTCCTGTTCGAAAAAAAGACGGCGAAATTTTATGGATTGGGCAATATGTTACAACATTGTATTCAGTCGGCTCCACAGAGCACATAACAGGTTTCATTGCCCTAGCCCGCGATATTACAGAATTGAGGAAGCAACAAGAGATTATCAAAGAGCAGCGCGATTCTATCACATCAAGCATCAGCTACGCCCGAAGAATTCAATACAACTTATTGCCATCATCCCACAAGTTCTCGAACGTATTTAAAGAGCATTTCGTGATTTCCAAACCCAAAGACATTGTTTCCGGTGACTTCTATTGGATGGAGCGGATTGAAGACAATGTGGTGCTGGCGCTTGCCGACTGTACAGGACACGGTGTTCCAGGGTCATTCATGACCTTGCTAGGCTTTAACCTTTTGAACAGTATTGTGCTTGAAGGCAGAGCTACGGACCCAGCTGCCATTCTCAATGAACTAGACAAAAAATTGATTGAATACCTGCCGAAAGGAGAGGGAGATACAGCAGTGAACGACGGAATGGAAATCGTTATTTGCGTGTTTAACGATAAGACCAATCAAATGTCGTACGGATGTGCTGGCTCGCGCTTTTTAGTGTTCGAAAACAATTCGTTAACGATGTTTAAAGGAAATAATAAGCACATTGGTGATATTGAACCAGCCTTTGCAGGGTATAATTCATATTTCAAAGAGTTTACGACAGATTATCACTTGTTTCTATTTTCGGATGGATTTCAAGATCAATTTGGAGGTTCCAATGATAAAAAATACTCGTTTCGCCGCTTGATTGATTTGTTTGAAGCCAATATTAATTTACCTTTGAATGAACAGCGCAAAATCATCGAGTCCGACTTTGATAATTGGATTGGTGATACCCAACAAACAGATGACGTTACAGTGATATCTGTCATGCGCGAAATTATTAAATAAGGAACTGAATTCATGAAAATTTGCCGAAGAGAGACATTTAATGCCGCCCATCGTTTGTTCCGACCTGAATGGAGTGATGAAAAAAACAGGGAGGTTTTCGGTAAATGCAGTCACCCCAACTACCACGGACACAACTACGTGGTGGAAGTATACGTAGACGGACCCATTGATCCAATCACAGGTTTTGTCATCGATCTAAAAGTACTAAAAACGCTCATTCAAGATGAAATCATTGAACGTTTCGATCATCGAAATCTCAACTTGGACTGCAAGGAGTTTGAAGGTATCAATCCTACCACAGAAAACATTGCCGTCGTCATTTGGCAGCTGTTGAGAGCAAAAATTGATTCTAAGTTCGGACTTGAAGTCCACGTTTCTGAGACGGAAAAAAACAAAGTGATTTATTGTGGGGAGTAGGGGGTGAGGATAGCGCAGTTAATTAATGTGGGTATAACGGCCAAGTATAAGCGTAGTGCGGGATTTTGAAGCGATTCACTTTCAGTTAGCACTAAACTTTGATAGATGAAAAATACTCAATTTTTACTATACAGCCCGCATTACGCTTATACAATGTTGTAGCCAGTGTTTCTTTTTCAAAATTTCAATTGAGCCTGAATCCGCATAAGACTTCCTTTCTGATGATTGATAGGGTTTTCAAAATCTTCATATCTGCGGTCTGAAAAGGCGTATTCAACTAAGAATTCAAAGTGAGGTAGTGGATGCCATTCTATTCCAATTTCAGCATCTTTAACTGTATAACTACGAGCATCCAATTCGTGTTTTTTTTCGCCATCATAATACTGCAAGCGAACAAATGGATAAAATTGTTGATTCCATTTTTCTATATAATAAGAAAATGTAGCATACCCACCTTGAAGTGGCTTAACTTGTATGGTGTTGGTTGCGTTGTCAAACTCTGGTCCTCTACCAAAGTTATACTCTGCCTGTACACCGAAAGGTTTTGGATAAAGCACAAAGGATAATGCAGCACGTTGGTCTAAATAACCATCAGTATTAACATCAATATTAGGACTATGCTCTGTGACCACATACTTTCCTGAATAAGCTTGAATACCTGGTTCTATTACTTGATTTCCAATTTCTATGGGATAGGAAAAACGTGTTACTATATGAAATTCATCGTTTTTATCAAAGTGGTTTGCAGTTTGTCCGTTGTAAAATCCTAAAGCAAATAGTCCGAAATCCCCACCACTTAATCCTGCTTTTCTAAGCTTTTTTATAAGCTCTCTTTTTTCTTTGGTAGCCCAATAGAAGAAAACCCCAAGGTCTCGTTCATCTTTTACAGCACTATTAAGTGCATCGTTTCTATCTAGTGGTAACCGGTTGCTGCTCGACTGCATATTTTCAAAGCCGAAGGGCACTTTGCTTTGTCCGATTCGGATACGAAATTCATTCTTATTATCAAGCCCGACATCAATGTAGGCGTCTTTTAAACGACCTACATGATGTGCCTCGCCAATAGACTTGGCAAAGTCTGGTTGAAAATAGAAAAATACACGAGGGGAAATTTGGCCTTTGATTTTAAACCGCAAACGCCTGAAAGAAAGTCCGCCCCCATCTTTTCCCCAATTCTCATCGCATTGTTCACAACCTAAGTCTGGGTTTGTTTCAAACAGCCCGTTGTATCGAACTTGCATATATCCACCAATTTGTATTTTTTCATACCACTTTGATGAGTTATTTTTTTCTTGTGCCAGCAGTGAAAAATTCACCACTAGCACTATGATACCAGACAAAAATAGACGCATTAATCGGCTATTTGGCTTAAAACATTTCCGTTGGCATCTAAAACAACGTCTAAATCTTGCTGGGTTAAAGCATTTAACTCCATTTTATAGACTACTTTACCATTATCGGTTATGCGTTCCAAATCGTCTATAGAATAGTCTTTAAAGTCGGTTTTCAGTCTATTGTTAACGGCTTTAGGCAATTCACTTGCAGCAATATCTTCTTTGTGCTTAATAAGTTTTCCTTCGGTATTGTACCATACTTCATGGTCAATGTTCCAACTGACTTCAAAATCAACATTATATAGGTTGCCGTCCATTTCCCACTCCACATCTGTCGCTTTTGGGAATTGATTATTGAATTCGTTTACAATAATTGAGGGAACTTGGCTTTGCGGAATGTCTTGTGCTTGCAAAGTTGAAGCGATTGCTATCGCTGTTCCGAATACTAAAATTTGCTTTTTCATCTTGTAAAATTTTTAGATTAATAATTTAATTACAAGACAAAGGAAAGACCCGAATTTGGAAAGATTTGGGAATGGAGTTTATGGAGCAGCAAATTCTATTTGAAAACAATGCTGGGTATTTTCAAATGAATAGGAAACCTTAAAACTATATAAGTCTGAAATTGCTTTTACAATGGCCAAACCAAGACCTGTTCCCTTCGATTTGTTATAGGGTTTGTAAAAGCGAGTGAAAATTAGGTTCTCATCAAGTTTTTGGATACTACCCGTATTACTTATTTTAATTGTGTTTCCTGAAATTTCGATAAAGACATTTCCGTTGGGAATATTATGAAAAACGGCATTTCTCAATAAGTTTGAAACAATTACATTGGCGAGTGATAGATCCAGTTTAACAGACAGTTCAGCAGTTTCATTTAGAGAAACCTTCACTTCTTTAAAAGATGCTATTTCCTCTAAGTCACTTACATTTTTGCGGACAACTTCGTTTAGCGAAACAGGTTGATTATCTAAAAACTGTTTATTTTCAATTTTGGTTAAAAGCAACAACGATTTATTTAAACGAACCAAACGTTCAATAATGCTCATTACTTCTGCGATATTTTCGGCTTGTTCATTTTGCAGGTTTCCACTTTCAATCAGTAGTTCCAGCTTGTTAGTCACTATTGCCAAAGGCGTTTGCAGTTCGTGTGAGGCGTTTCCGATAAATTGTTTTTGTTGCTCGTAGGTTTTGGTCGTATGTTGTAACAAAGCATTTACAACGTTTTGTAAATCTGTAAATTCTTTTGTTTTGGTTTTAGCTTTGGGAAGTTTTTGGGTTCTTCCAAGTCGGAAATTTTTCAGCTGGGTTAAAAAATCATAAAATGGTTTCCAAAGTCTTTTTAGTACAATATTGTTAATCACTACAATACCAACTATCAAACTGAGGTATAACCAAATAATATCATAAAGAAGTTCTTTTATCAAGTCATCTTCTTCCACCATTGAATTAGCAACTTTCAACTCATAGTATTGATTATTTAGCTCAAAAACAGTAATAAGCATCCTTACCGGTTCGGCTTCTGGTTCTTCATCATCAGCATCTTGCATATAAAGTGTGGTATCAAAGTATTTATCTCTTATGGATAAGGCCACTTTTTTATCCATTTTTCTAACGGCAAAAAAACTTTCATCAAAATAGTTTTTGGTTAAAATGGTTGAATCTTGTTGGGCATTCTGAATAATTAAGCGTTTATAGTTTTCAAGTCCTTCATCAATGCTACTTTTTATTTCATTGAGCATATTGAAATAAAAGAACATTGCCCAAACAGTAACAATAGCCAAAATGGAAATGGACAAATATGTTAAGGACTGGTTGAGTAGTTTCATATTTCAACCAATTTGTAACCAATTCCATAAATTGATTCAATTTCTATATGGGCATCAGCCGATTGCAGTTTTTTTCGCAAGTTTTTTATTTGATAGTAGACAAAATCAAAATTGTCAGCATTATCAGAGTTGTCGCCCCAAACGTGTTCAGCCAATGCAGATTTGGTAACCAATCGGTTTTTGTTAAGCATGAAATAGTTTAAAATATCAAACTCCTTTCGGTTAAGAGCAATTAATTCTCCATTTACCCAAAATTGTCTGTCGTCAATGTCTAATTTGGTATTGGTTAGTTCAAGAGCATTTTGTCCGTTTAGGTCTTTTCTTCGCAGGACGGCTTTTATCCTCGCATTAAGTTCGGCTAAATGAAAAGGTTTGGTAAGATAATCATCTGCTCCTAGCTCTAATCCTGAGAGTTTGTCGTCAAGTGAATCTTTGGCCGAAATGATAATAACGTTTTCACTTTTTCCTTCTTTTTTTAGCTCATTAAGAATATCCAATCCACTCCCATTAGGCAACATAATGTCCAATAAGATACAATCATAATCGTAAACGAATACTTTTTCAATAGCACTGTAATAGTCAGATGCAGTCTCAACCAGAAATTTCTCCTTTTCCAGTGATTGCTTAATGCTGTTGAGCAGCTGTTGTTCGTCTTCGATTACTAAAATTTTCACGGCATAAATTTATTTTGAGATTTTGGAAGGAAATGGGAATTGTGTTGGTTTTCACATTGGCTACAACGGTTTGCGGCTTTGCGTTGTGGGGGATTTTTAGCACTACTGTTCATACGAAGCACAAATGTTGAACCTTGCACTAACGTTTCTACGAAGCACGTCAGCCCATAACGCAAAACCGCTGTTAGCAGCTGTAAATATTTTCTTACAATGTGATTTTGATTTTTGGTACTACTTTTTTGAGTTCTTTTTTAATATTGTTATTGGCTCTTTCAATTTCGTTACTCACGTTTCGAATAATTTTTACTGCCTCATGGTTTTCTCCTGGGCCATTTTTAATATCATTAACAGTATTATTCCATGTCTTAGTTAAATCATTGTTTGGTCCAAACTCTATATTCATTGCTTGTCCTATTGCTGCTAAACCTTTTATGATGTCGTTGTTTTTTCCAAAACAACCATTTGTTCCACCGACTCCATAGGCTAAGCATTTATCAAGTTCTCTGGACAGTAATTGTCCTCCTGAACATCCTGCAAATACATATGGGTCACCGCCTGAGGCCATGGCGCATTCCAATATTATTTGTGTCTCAGGGTTTAGATTTAGCTTTTGAGTGCCGTAACAAACTGCTGTATTCATGAAGCTGACTTGTCCGGTTCTGCTTTGTTGTTCTATACATGATATTAGCTTAGCTAATTCTGGATCTGCAGTAGTTCCCGCTAAACAAAGTGTGTATTTGCTATAGTCAGTACCATATGTACTATAACATTCCAGAAGCTTTTGAGAAATTTGTTTCTCCCTATTACCTCCTAAAATGCCTATCATACATATTGTCTGTTCGACCGAATTTTGGGAGTTTTTGATACAATTTAAAATTTCTAATTCCTTTTTTCCTGCTAAATTTTGTATCATGCAATCGCCAAATCGTTCTTTATTTAGAGTTCCATCATTATTTAAGGATTGTTGGTAACATTGAAGAGCCTTTTGTTCGCTTGTAATCATGATGTTACCGTATGGTTTATTGATGTCAACTATTTGATTTGGTAGTGGACGAAATCCGTTTGGAGTCTGAACACCTACATTCTGATTGTATTGTGGAGGTTGATATATATTAGCATAGGGATTTATAGGTGGAGGACATTGACAATAACCAACAATATTAGCTCCATTAATTCTGTCAACTTGAACCAATTGATTATTCCAATTAATAAAAAACGCATTGAAGTTTGGTGTTGTCGATGGTAACATTAAATACATGTAACCAGAAGGGTCTCTTACTGCCTGTCCTCTATTAGCGGGATTTCCATCTTGGATAATAAATCCATTATCATAAATTACAAAAGACTGCATTCTGACTTGGTCAAAAATTCTACCTACGGGTTGCTGTGCATTCACTTTAATGCCAGTTAATAAAGACATTGTCAAAAAAAGAACAATTAAAACTCTTCTCGACATTTTACTTCGAAACTTTATTAAATAATAATTTTTCATATAATTCATTTAAAGGTTACAACTATTGATTTGTTAGGAGAGCTATTAGGAGTGCTTGTGCCATAAAATGCTTTTTTCAATTCGGAATATGCAACAGAACTATTTTGAACGCTACAATTATCAATATTAGCATTTGTACCCACCAAAATACATCCTTTAATTTCTGTAGTATAATTCCCTAAATGAATTTGTACTCCAGTTCTATTTGGCACGTCTTCGAGTTGAATTCTCCATCCATCATTTTTATCATACCTCAATATTCCATTATATGAACCTTTTGGAATACAACTTATATTATTCAAATTGTCTTTCCATGGTAATTCTAATGTATAACATACAACTTTGCCATTTGCTATAAGATAGCCCATAGTACACTTTTCTGATGAGAGTTTTCTTTCAATATTCAACTCGAATTTTTCTTGCGAATATGAATTTATCGAAATACATATTGTTAAAAATGTTGTTATGGTTATTAGTTTCATAATGTCAATTTATTGTCTCTGGTTGTATTTTATAGCTGCTAACGTTCCCACGCCTGGCGAAGGAGCCGATTTTAAAATTAGTTTTATTTACGAT
>CALEIK010000020.1 GCA_937876195.1 uncultured Flavobacteriales bacterium | reverse complement strand
TTGCTGAATTGTTTAATTGACACAACAGTGGTAAAATTCCACTCAAGCAGTTTTCCAATTGGGTTAAACGATCGTTGAGATCTTCAACTTGTTGCGCTAAGTCCTCATTTTCTGACTGAAGTGAATCTATCATTGTTTGTTGTTCTTGGATTCCTTTTGTCAGTACAGGAATAATTCCTTGATAGTTGAGTGATTTGAAATTTGTTGCTTCATGCACCAGTACACCCAAGCTATCATACTTAGGAGGGTGGATTTCATCTCGTACCAAATCAGGGAGAACTTCTTCAATCTCTTGAGCAATGAAACCATAGTTTAATCCTCCGGCCAATCCCATATAAGGATTTACAGCTTGATTAAATTCAAATGTTACAGGATTTAACTGATTTACAATATCCAACCCATCCGTGATTTGATTGATATTTTGTTTGAGGTTAATGTCTGAAGTAAAGTTGTCATTTCCTGTTCGCACCACATCCCCTGCAAAATAGCCTGCGTAATTCGGCCCCATTGGAGGAACACTATCAGATATTGGCAGCGACTCTGCATAAATAGCATAATTTGTCGTGGCTCCTTGACTGATGAAATAACCTCCATAATTCGTTGCTCCGCCATTAAATATCGTACTGTGAACTCCGTAGCTTGTCGCACCTCCGTTTGAACCGCTCAGTATCTCAGTTTGATAACCGTAATTGAATGGAGAGCTTGACCCAATTACATCTGCATTTACCGCGAATGATTGGCCGGTTGCATTTCGTGCATTGGCATTAATGCCAATATTTGAAGTTGTATTAGAACCTGTTGAGTTTCCGTTTACTGCTATGGCAAGATTGCCATCACTCTGAGCGTTGGAGGTGATGCCCACAGCATTTCCTCCTGTATTGTTTACTTGTGCAACCAAACCAAATGCATTTGACCCGATGGCTCCATTTGTAGCGAATAAGCCTGCGGCTAAAAGGGTGTCATTCGTTACGCTCAGTCTGGCAGGAAGGTTAGTACACGTCGCTGAACCGATATTCACAGAACCACCTGATAACATAGGAGTTGTAAAATTATAAGCAAAACCATCCAATGGAATTTCGAAATCATCCAGTAAGGGATTTAAAGAGTCACCACAATAGTTTCCTATTCTAAGAGGAGCTACATCCGTCCATCTCAACACTCCCATAGAATCAACCATTACAAACTTGTTCACGGTAGAATCAGCGTAATAAAGTGAGTCAGGTAAAAATCTAAAACGTCCGTTTCCAACAACATCCAATTTGTGGGTGGGTTCTTCATTGACACCATGGTACGTGAAGTCTCCTATACCGAAACGTCCGTAAAAATCAAGCGAGTCTAAGCCTGGTGGTAAGCTTTGAGCGTACTTAAAGGTGGTATCGTATCCTGGGTAAAAACGTCCCATTTCAAGACCGTCATTTGATTGCGAGATTGAATCTCCTTGTCCTGGAGGCAACGCAGTTGTTGTTGAAGTAAAAATAAATCGCAATTTATCTGGTCCATCTGGTGTGATGGGTTGATTATCTCCCCAGTTAATAACAGCATCGCGACGATCACTTCCTTCGTTTTTCAGTCCGACATACATATTGTCTGAATCTTGCGCTGTAAATGTTCCCACATCCATCCAATCTCTCCAACCGTCGTCAAGTGGTGTTTCAAAAATAGGAACACTACTGGTATTGTAGCCTAAATGAAGTAAACTTCTCGGGTTGGTGATGGGCTCGCTACCATGGTGACTAA
>CALEIK010000019.1 GCA_937876195.1 uncultured Flavobacteriales bacterium | reverse complement strand
ATTCGGTGATGTTATCGTTGGGGTCGGTTACTTTTTTTGCCTGCATTACACGGTAGTCGTATTCGGCGGTGGTTTCTAATTTGGGCACCCCGCTATTCATAATATTTGCATCAATTCTTAATCTTTTTTAGCGGTCGGGCTTTCCGCTATATCTCCTACAGGCGGAGCCTCGTAGGAGGATGTCGCTGCAATCCCTGTTGCGGAAAATTAATATTTCAAAGAACATGTTTTTCATTATCATTAGCAGATAATGTGATACACGAATCGACCATACTAACCTATTACCTCAATTCCAATCAGCACTGAATTTTCATCAAAATCTAAAATAACTTGTGGTCCTTTATAGTTTTTAATAATATCAATTAAATCAATACTCTTATATACAATTTTACCATCATTTTTTTTAGGATATGATGGAAGTGTAATGTAACCAACCGATGGGTCATCTTCACTTATTTTTGTTGAAATTTTTCCTGTCTTCATAATAATTTATTTTGCAATTAATGTTGTTTTTAATTTTGCTGTTCCATTTTTTCCAATTTGATAAGAAGCCATTCCATTTTTTCCTACTGGGACAAGAATTCTATCTGCATATGATGGATCAACGATTGTACCTGATGGAATGTCACCAGAGCTAATCCTCTTTGAAAGTGCTTTTAGTTCATCCGTAGCTGAAGCAACATCTTTGAAAATACCCCTCTTAACCCCTTGATCAATAGCGTGACCTATATTTGAATTTACAGCTTTTTTTATTCCAGCCTCAACAGCATTATCAATGTGCTTTATTCCTTTGATAATTTTCACCCCCTTTGTTAATGGAATTATACCAGCTAACTCCCATCCTACATCTTCTAATGTAATATCTTCTCCTAAATTAGCCTTTTTACCTATTGATCTACCTGGAATAACATCTAAAACTTTATCATAAATTTTTCCAGCCGTTTGCGCTTGCTCCATTTTTGTAGCAAGCTTAGGAGGTCCTATAGTTCCATGTAATTTCCCCCAATTATCCATTTCAACTTTCATTTGTTCTGGCGTTAATGGCGGATTATCAATATGATATTGCCTTTCTGCAATCTGAAGATCGGTTTGACCTGCAGAAGCTCTCACTTCTTGATTGTTTTGAAATATTTCTGATCCTTCTCTTGTAAAAAGGTTTCCATTAGGTGTTATTGAATACCCCACTTTTGAAAGCCCTTTGTCTTTAGCTATTTGTGCAATATATCCTAACAGCTGGTCTATTTTAGGATCACCAGTAATTGGGTTAGTGTTGTTATTATCACTAGCTGGTTTGCCTTCTAATCCTAATGGATCAATAAAACAAATAGGGTTATTATTCAACGCCGCATAAGCGGACATTCCAGGGTATTTAGAAGAAAGTGGGTCGCAACTTATAAACCTACACGTCCAGGGCGAGTAGTAACGTGCTCCATAATAATAAAGCCCACTTTCAGAATCTTTTTCTTTTCCTGAATAACGATAAACCTTCTTTGCATAACTTCCAAAAGATGTTTCTCCGAACGGGTAATACTCTTCTTTGTTAATTAGTGTAGCATTCGTTTCAAGTAAAATGGTAGAAGAACCCAAGTGGTCTTCTAAGTTGTATTTAATTGCAGGAGTTGAATCTCCAAAAGTATCACCTGTACGAATCATCGCTATACGTGACAAATCATCCATAATATGCGTAAGTGTTTGCTCATCAGTTCCATCAGTTTTGTATTCATACACGCCATTGATGTAAGAATTGCTTTCATAATCTCCTCCCTGTGTACGAACTATTTTTTTAACTCGATTACCAGAACTATCGTACAAATACTGAGCGTAAATTGTTGGTTCTGCTGTCCCCGCTTGATTGTAAAAACAACGTACATTATTGGCAAAACCCCATTCAAAAAAACGGTTGGTATTTTCTTTTGTTTGATTGCCGACACTATCATACAAATAGTTGTATGTATTAGCTCCAACGTTTACTTCGTTTAATTTATTATTGGCGCTTGAATAATCAAAATTACGTGTAAAGTTAGTGTCACCAATGTGTTGTAACTTTAATATATTTCCTAACTTATCGTATTCATAATGTTGTGTATAGGCCGTTGTCAACGAATTATCTGTACTTCTATAACTATCATCCCACCATGGAAATGGTGTACTTGGGTTATTCTCTCTTCCATCCGCCTCAATTAATCGGTACAACGGATCGTAATCAAACACCCGTTCTAATGAACCAGTTCCTCCAACACCACAGTCGGGAGATTTATCGTTAATTGCTACAATATTGCCTATCAAATCATTGGTGTAGGCATAATCTTGTTTTGTTGTTCCTGAATCAGGGATAAATTCCCAATCTGTTTGGGTATATTTTTCAGATTTTAGACGTAATAACCTGAATGTTTTAGAATCATATACGCAGCGTGTCATTACGCCATTACCGAAGGTAATCAAAAGTCGTTGACCTTTTGAATTGTATGCAATATGATTCACATAATCTGTTCCGTCAAATTCTATTTTTTGTAATGCTCCTGCACGGTTATAAACAGGAATACCAATTTTTCTGTTGGAATCTGCATCTTCAGGGTAAGTTACTTTGGTTATTCTGTTGAGCGCATCGTATTCAGAATCAGTCTCAAACACCTTAGCATCAAGAATGCTCGGAAATCCTGTCCAATCCACACGGTAACAATTTACTTCCCAATCGACTGGAGGTCCAGAGAATACGGACATCAATTCTGTATCTGATATACATTGTCTAAGATTGGTCAGTACATTTCCTTTAAAATCGTATTCAGGTATTTCAACCAATCCCGCTTCATCGTAATGTTTATAAAGTTGCCCTTTTAAGTTTTCATTCTCAGGACTTGTGAGTCCGGAATCATCACCATATTGCATGACTTGCCTTAAGGTTACATCTTCTCCTGTATTGTCTTTTGCCCACAAACGAATAGGACGTGAACCATCATCGTACGAATTTAATGTGAAAGCACCTTTAGCATCGTACATTTCTGTAACTCTACCTGCTACATCAAAAAAGACTGTACCAATCCCCGAATCTATATGTTTTGTCCATAATGGAGTAAGAGGACAATCTTCTTGTGGTTGGCACAAATCATACACGTGTTCAAAGACTTTACGGTTGTATGGATCTCTTGCCTCTAATAGATTCCCACGAATATCATAGCGATACTTCATTACGACATCTTCATATATATCATCATCGGAGTTATAATGTGCTTTATGCTCTCTCGATTCAATTGTTCTTCCCAGGGAGTCAATTATCGTACTTTTAGGAGTGTAAAAATGAGATTCAGGAACATGACTGTTTATAGGGTTTGTTAGTGGTGCTAAATCATTTGCATCATACGTGTATTGTTCCCAAGGTGTGGGTAAAAAACTATTGGGTGTATCAAGAGCATTGGGTACTCCGTAAATAACACGTTGTTCACTATTATCAGGGTTTTTGGTTCGGATAACTCTACCTAACGGATCGTAAAACATCTTCACTTTCACACCTAACTGAGGTGGTATACTACCTCCTATTGTACTCAGTTGTGGTAAGGTATAATCAAACCCTTTATCATAAAAAGGTTCGTACTGCTCCACAACCGCACCTTTATTATTATATATCTGCCAACCACTAACAACAACATTCAGAGGATCATTTTCCTCTCGTTCAACACCAATAGCCGGAGTGTTAGTTGCGCTTTGGTTTGGAGAAAGTCCAGAAGAGCCAAAAGTCTCATTCCCAAAGATTATATCCTCAGCTTGTGCTCTAGTTTGCAACAATCGTCCAAATCCATCGCTGTATTCTCGTTTTATAATGGTCGGGCTGTCTTCTTCCTCTTGCCAATGTTGTTCACGTTGAATCGTTTTTACCCAAACTGGATTTCCTTCGTTTACAAAGGCAAATAAATCGTATTCCATTAAAACAGATGGGGCATATTTATCGTAAAAACCCCCGCTACTGCTTTTATAATCTCCCTGAGTACCTTTTCCAATTACTGCTTTTGCACGTAGCAACCCAAGTGGAGAAAAATCAAAAACGGAAATATTTTCATTTGGATCAGTAACTTTGTTTGCCTGCATGACACGGTAGTCATATTCTGCCAGTGTTTCTAATCCGAGTGCATCTGTAGCTTTTACTGGAAATAAAGAATATTCGTCATACTCAATACTTGATAAATTATCGAAAGGGTCTTTGCTTTCAAGCATCAGTCCAACAGGATGTTCTATTGTTCCATCTTGAAAATCATATTTTATTGCTTCGCTTGGTGCATACCAACCTGTTATGGGATAAGTTGTATTTTGTGTTTGATACACGTATCCGCCTTGGCTAGGATATAATGATTGAAATTCCGAAGGATAATCTGCTGGCCATGTTGGGCTTTGTTCCAATAAAACGGGAACTCCACCATAAGCATTTGTTACTATATCTTCTGTCAACACTAACGCTTCACTGCGCACTGCTGTTCCAAATTCTCCAATTTCTCCGTAAGGAAGTCCATCAAAGGCATCACCGTCGTAAAAATTCAGCGAACATCCGATGACAGGAAGTGTTGCTTGGCTGTCAAAAATAGCATCGCGGAAGGCAAAAACAGAAGAGCCACCGCCCCCTGAGCCTGTCGAAGGGT
>CALEIK010000018.1 GCA_937876195.1 uncultured Flavobacteriales bacterium | reverse complement strand
TGATGTGCAACTGCGAAAAGGCGCCCTTTTGGTTGTACAATGCCGAATTGTCTGTAATGGAAGTGTTATTCTGACCGATAAGTACATACCCCGTGGTGTTGACTCCCTGAAACCAACCGTAATTGTTTATTGGATATTGACTGATTGAGCTAAAAATGGCATTCACCTTCATGCGATACGATTGGGCATTGAAATTATCGCCTGTAATGGTGTAAATTGGTGAGTTCCATTTGGTGCCAAAAAGGTTATTTTGGTTATTAGCTCCACTGCCAAGATTGCCTGAACGTGCCCAATACAGGCTATTATTCTGTCCGCCTAATGGTGGGCTATTCAAAGTGGGCACTTGCTGTGCCATTGTGTTTAGGGTTAGTCCTAGTACCAATCCTAGAGTTATTTTTGTTTTCATAATTGATAAAGTTTACCTTACCAATTGAATAAATCCTGTTTGTTTTTTTTCTTTATTTCGAATGATGTAATAATACACTCCTTCAATTAGATTATTTCCTGCATTATCTTTTCCATTCCAGCCATTATCAACCTCTTGAAAGTTAAAAACCTCATTACCCCAACGGTTGAGGATTTGACAACTCCACGATTCAAAACAAATTCCTTTTGGATACCAAAATTCATTAACTCCATCATTATTCGATGTTAAAACGTTGGGAACACTTTGATGTTCATAATCAGTATCAATTTTTTCAAGAGAAATTAAATCCACGTAATAATGTGCGGTATTCTGAACAAAACAAGAATCACAGTCCACTTCAGTATATGGAACGTTAGAATTAGAATACAAGTTGGTGTCTAAAAAACGCCCAATGGTGAGATACTTTTCTCCTCCATTTGCCAAGTATATTCCTGAAATCAACACCCAATTTAATGTATCAGTGATTTCTTCTTGTGTACAAACATGACAAGGCAGTTCAAAACCATAAAACTCAAACACGCCGCTTTTTTCTATTGCCGTTTCATCGAATCGAGCACCAAATGCCTTCGTTGCTCTGGAACAGGAATTGCCAAGGTTTACATACATTGTAAAAGAATAGTTTATACACGGTTCAAGCGACTCAAGTAATTCACACTGGATATACTCAGCACCTCCTGAAAAATCGTCTACATATGTCCCAAGTCCTACATACGCATTTCCATCAAAAGGCTCCTGATACCCAAACCAATTATTTGGCACACTAACACCAGTGGTTTCATCAGTCTGACAAGCATTATAATAGTCGGTTGTTGCAGAACTTGGTTTATACCAATGTTTACAACGTTCCAATTGGTTGTCGCCTACGGCTCCTGGATTAGTAGGGCACTCCCAATACTCTTCAAAGCTGCCGTTAGGTACCAAATTCATTTGCGCTCTGCCAAAGAAGGGTAGAAGTATTAGTATATAAAAAACAGGTTTATTCAATTAGTAAGATTTGTTTTTATTTTCTCCACTAACCACGCCAGTGAAGCATGCGTTAAAGTTAGCAATTCGTGCAAAAATACACGCGGTTGCCGAGTTCCTCAATATACTAAGCCTATAAATTTGTCTTTAAATCTTGTGAGGGGCTCGTCTTTACGCCTATCTCATAGACGCAAATACGGAGTAGTAAGTTGGTTTGTCTGTGTTGTAGTTGCAGTTTTAATGTGTTGATGCTCACAATGTAATAAAAATAATTGAACTTACTTCACTGACTATCCACTATTTATCCAAGTCTATAGATTCTCACTAAAGGGGTGGTTCCTGCTTCTCGCTTCAGTCCGACATACATATTGTCTGAATCTTGTGCGGTAAATGTTCCCACATCCATCCAGTCTCCCCAACCATCGTCAAGTGGGGTACCAAATAATCCCATCAGACCGTCTCCTGTATAGCGGGCAATATGAAGGTCGTCCAGGTCAACACCTGTAAACAGGTTTGTACTGACATTCTGCGCGGAACCATTGCTGTTAAAGCCTGTGAAGCGAAACACCAGATCATCAGGTCCATTGATGGGGTCAGTATTGTCTGCCCAAGTGATGGTCGTTTCGGTTTTGTCAAAGCCATCACCCACCTGCCTTAAGCCGATATAGGAAAGGTCCTGATTATCGGTTAAAGTGATCCCTGTTTTCATCCAGGACCGATACCCGAAATCCTGTACAAAGCCACCATCCCTACCTGCAAGATGCAGCATGGAAAAGGCACCATAATTGGCATTGTTAAACAGGTTGTTGTTGATAGGAACATTATTTCCGAGAAGCAGGTATCCGCTACGCGCCTCATTGATTCCGTCAACAGCGTAGTTGAGACTACCGTTGAGTTTCATGCGTCCCAGACCGTTAGTATAGGTATAAATAGGATTGTTATTTCCTCCAGCAGTCCCAAAAATATTTGGAGCCCCTGGGCCTCCAACGTTTCCTCCTTGCCTCCAAAAAGCTCCAGGACCTGGGGTGCCTTGAGGTGGTTGTTGCGCATATACCATAGTGGTTAATGCCATTGTGCTTAACAGCACACTTATTTTTTTACGTCTCATAAGTAATAAGTTTTCACCTCACTACCTGAACAAAACCTTGATACTTTTTATTTTCTGTTTCTATGATATAGAAATAAACGCCATTACTTACATCATGACCATCTTGTGACTTACCATCCCAAAATTGTTTTCCAGAGTTATTCCAAACTACGTTTCCCCATCTATTCAAAATGGTAACTTTAGTATAAGAAAAAAGCAATTCAAAAACATCATTGACATTGTCACCATTTGGAGTGATTACATTCGGTACAACAATTTCTTCTACAACTTCGGTTAATTCTAAATAATCAATATTTATATTACAATATATAACAGATGGATCCGCCGAAATATTAATTCTTAATGTATCTGGACTTAAAGTATCAGAATAATATCCAATTGTTAGGTATTGTTCTCCACCTATGGCAACAAATTCACCTTCAATTTTTTTCCAACCTGTGGTATCTGAAATATATCCCGATTCGTTCTGTATTTGTGGCAACGAATTAAAAATTGGTTGATAACTTGAAGAGTTTGATGCACTATTTGTGAACCAAGCTCCAAAGCTACCAACTGCAAAGTCACTTCCGTTTGCAAGATTTACATTGAAGGAAAACTTGTATTTATTACCTTGTTTTAATGGGGTTAATAATTTAGTTTGTACATATTCAAAATATGATAGTTCACCTTCTTGAATTAATAGAATCACTCCTACATAGCCTTGACCATCAAAAGCGTTTTGATAACCAAATCCATTGTTTGGAACATTTGCTCCCCCACTAATAGGACTGCAACTGTTAAAATAATCACTTGTTCCAGTTGACGGAGTGTACCAATTTGTACAATGATTGATTTGATAATCTCCCGTGCTTGAAACTCCTGTAGGACAAGTATCATACTCTTCAAAACTTGGATTTGGTACTAAGTTTTGTCCAATTCCAAAAATTGAGATCAGAATAAATAATATAAAAAAGGTTTTGTTCAAATAATAAGATTTGTTTAGGTGTTGCTATCCTTTATTTGAGATGCATTCACCCTTTAAAATTAGTTGTTTTTCTTACTTCGCCTAAGAATTTGTGCCTTGCAAAAAAGAATACGTGTTTTATCATCTATCTGATAGACGCAAATACAGAGTAGTAAGTTGGTATGTCTGTGTTGTAGTGGTTGTTTTAATGTGTTGGTGCTAACAATGCAAGAAAAATATTTATTAATCCCCTCACTATGAGCGATTAAAAAATCGAAAGTGCTCATATGTGTAGATGGTTAGCCTAATGGGCAAACTATTTCTTCAAAGTACCGGAAGCGGAATATAACACTAAATTGATGGTGACGGTTCGGCATTTCGGCATTTCGGCAAGCTCAATGACCGAGGCACAATGACCGAGGCGCAATGACCAAAGATCGAGGGTGTGGTTTAAATCGCTCCTTTTGCTTTTAGCTCCAAATATTTATTGATGGTATTAATTGACAGTTCTTCAGGCAATGTCAAAACCGTTTGAATTCCGTTTTGGCGCAACTCACGCGCAATATTGGATTTGATGGAAATCATTCGCTCGGCAACTGCAGACTGGTAAACGTCGTGAATTGTTTTTGAGGGCTGATACGCCAATTCTTGCAACTCACTGTTTTGAAAAAACACCACCGTCAACACGTGTTTTTGGTTCAATTTGCGCAAATAAGGCATTGCTCTACGCATGGAAAACTCCGTTTCAAAATTGGTGAACAACACCAACAAGGATCTCGTTTTTACAGTACGTCGAATGGACTGGTACAACAATTCAAAATTGGATTCTCGATAGTGCGTTTTCTGATTGTACAATGCCTCTTGAATTCTTCGCATTTGTCCACCAGCGCGATCTGCCGCCAGCAAGGTTCCAATTTTATCGGAATAGGTAATCAATCCTGCTTTGTCACCCTTGCGCAATGCAATGTTGGAAAAAACCAAACTCGAATTAATCGAATAATCAAGCATCGAAAGTCCATCAAACTCCATTTGCATGCTTCGACTTTTATCAATAATGCAATAAATACTTTGCGACTTTTCTTCTTGGTATTGGTTGACCATCAACTCATTTTTTCGGCTTGTCGCCTTCCAGTTAATGGTTTTCAATTCATCCCCTTGTACGTAATTTTTTATTTGTTCAAACTCGCTGTTGTTACCTAAACGTCGGATCTTTTTTATTCCTGCACTCGTCTTTTGTTGCTGAAAAACAAGCAGTTCATACTTCTTCATTTGAAGTACCGACGGGTAGACATGTACTTCTTGTTCGAGTGGAATATCTACTCTGCGTGAAACAAGAAAAAACATAGACCTAATAATGAGAAAAACATCGCCAAACACATGTTCTCCTCGTCTTTTTGGCGTAAACGTGTACGACCATTCCTTTATGCTTCCAGGTGTTAGCGTTCCCTTAAACACTGAAGAACGATTTTGCATTTCTACTGGATACCCCTCGATCAATGAATAATTAATCGGTTGAACGGTCAAATTTTCTACGTGAATGACCACCCTGTTTTCATCTCCAAGATTTAAGCGAGCTGCGATAATTCTTTTGACCAAAACTGGCTCCTTGCTACTGAACACGAGTAATCCATCAATGATGGTCATTCCGAAAAGTGAAGCCAACGAAACATTTGCGACCATTCCCATGGAAGGAATCGTAAACGCCAGCACGTATAGAAAGATCACTGCGACAAAAGCAGCGAAAAACCAACGGGTCAAATATATGTGGCTCGTGAACTTCAATTACCTTGGAACTTCGATTGTTTTCAAAATTTCTTGGATCACATCTTCGCTTTGTACGCCTTCCATTTCTGCTTCAGGCGTCAAAATCAATCGGTGATTGAGTACATGAACAGCGACAAACTGGATATCGTCTGGCGTTACAAAATCACGTCCTCGAATAGCCGCGAGCGCTTTCGCCGACTTAATAATTGACAACGATGCTCTTGGCGATCCTCCAAGGTAAATTTGACCGTGATTTCTCGTTTTGTGCGTAATGGCCGCGATGTATTTCACCAAGTTATCTTCAACAATGATTTTCTCTACAGCATCTTGAATTTTTTGAATTTCATCTGCATTAAAAACGCTTGCGATATCATCTAGACTAGGTGTTCTAATCGCATTTTTGTAACGGTGTAAGATTTCTTCCTCTTCGTTCAAGCTTGGGTAATCCAGTTTGATTTTGAACAGAAAACGATCGAGTTGCGCCTCTGGCAAATTGTAGGTTCCTTCTTGTTCAATCGGGTTTTGCGTCGCGATAACTAAGAAAGGAAAAGTCATCGGGTACTGTGTTCCGTCGTACGTAATTTGACGTTCCTCCATCACCTCAAACAAAGCCGCTTGCGTTTTTGCAGGGGCACGGTTGATCTCATCAATCAATACAATGTTCGAGAAAATTGGTCCTTTTCGAAACGAAAACTGTGCGTCTTTCATGTTGAAAACAGAAGTTCCAAGTACATCCGATGGCATCATATCAGGTGTAAATTGAATCCTTGAAAAATCGACATTTAACGATTTCGCCAACACTTTTGCCGACAATGTTTTCGCCACACCAGGTGCACCTTCCAATAAAATATGTCCGTTGCAAAAAATACCCGTCAGCAGTAAGTCTACCATTGCCGTCTGACCAATCACATACTTACTTAGTTCTGTGCGGACATCATTTACCTTTTGCGCTACCCACAGCAGCTCCGCATTTTGTCGTTCAAAACCATAGGACTGATTGGGTACTGCTGGCTTTTCTTGCCCGGCTTCGCTTTTTTCTGCGGGAACTTCAGTTTTTGGCATATAAGCCGATTCGTCATCACTTGACTGTCCGACAGCATCATTTTGCGGTGATAATTCCTCGTTCCCTTCCGGGTTATTTACATCTTCATTTATCATAATTCAAGGTTATGAAACTTGGTTACAAATCGCTTCAACTGTTCTTGATCGAAGCGACTTAAGTCCCAATAATTAATAATCAATTGTTTATCTTCTTTAAAATTCAATAGTACACCAGAGGCTTTTAACTCTGATGAAATTAGGTCATCTCTATCAAAACTATACTTTTTTCCCAACGGTGTGAAATAAACGATGCTTTTTTGGTCCACTTTCATGTAAGGGTTAGACATACGTAAAACACCTAAAATCAGTAGCAATACACCGATCGGCCAAAAAACGATTCCGATTCCAATGGAACTCATCAAATAGTACAGCCCAAGAATAATTAAGGTCAAACCACTCATAATCAACAGCGCTGGCAGTAACATCGATCTGCGGAAAACAAACTCTTTTGCCTGAATTTTTTCGTTCAATTTATCCGAAATCACTCCTACTTTGCGGTAAAACTTATGCAGCTTCTTGTTTACATCGGTAATGTATTGTTCACTTACAGAAAAAGCTTCTTTGGTTTCCAATAACTCAATGATCTCATCGATTTCCTTTCTGTCAGTGTTGCTTTTCTCCGCCAGAGCATCACGCATTCTATCGTCTTTCCCTCGATTCAAATCTAAGAAGAAGTGTTTCTGCATTGTCGCATAGAAGTTTTTTCGCTGTACCTGCAACAGGCCATACGGGTGACGTTTCGCAAAGTAAATTGATGTAATCGTCTCTGCAAATGCCAAGGTCATGTCCTTCCTTGGCGGGATGTAAGGAACAATAGGACGCGTACGTTTTGAACGGAAAATAATGAACAAAATCATCCCTAAAAAGCTGAGCAACAACGCCGCAAGCAACATCGGGTTTTGAAAGATGAGTTTAAAATAACTGTCATCGATTTTACCATCTGCACCACTTTGCTCATCTGTGTCTTCATTGCCATAATTATCAGACAATCGACCAAGTTCCAATAAGTACACGTCTTGGTCTTTTGGGAGTTGATTGAGTGTGAACGCAGCGTACTTATATCCATGTAATCGCTTGAGTTGATAGTTGAAAAACATCTCTGGATTGGAGTGAAAATAAAGAAATCCTTCGCCATATTTTACCTTCACAAAATTGCTCATTTCCATAAACGATGAGAGTGAAGTGTGCTTTCCAAGCGATTCTATTTCACCAAACGCCTTCCACATTTTTGCCACCGTGTCGTTCTGAAACAAATTGATCATTTTATACTTGTGGCTCTTCGTAAATACGTTGACATGATCTGCGTAATCGTACTGAACAGTGTAGTTTTTGAACAATTTAGAATACAAGTTTTCCGTTAAATCGTTGTAGGATAAAAACCAGCTAGATCCCTTTTCAACACTGGATAATAGCGTGTCCACTTCTTTGTTTTGCAATCCAAAATTATTTCCAACGAAAAAGAACGTTTTATTTGTAGAATCAGACTCGTGAATAGAATCCATCATAATCCAATCATCCACCACTACCATCTTGTGATTGGTGTCGAGATGGGCTTGTGTTAACGTAGTCAATAGGTATAATCCCATTGGTTTTTTGTCGTACAATTGAAACTTACTCGTCCAGTTTGCAGAGACAAATTTTGTGCGTTTCGTAGGCTCAGTATTTTCTCCGCTCGAAAACAACCAAACCAGCAGAAACATTAGTGCAATGATTCCAACAACAACCCCTATTTTCGTTTGTTTATTCATTGACAGGGCCTAGGGATTTGTAGTAGTTTTCAAACGAAGGTTGCAGCAATTCAAAAATGTCTTGGTCAATTTTGTAATCACCGTACCACACAAGGTCATAGATTCGGACACATTCATTGAAGTGAGCGGCATTTTCGCGCTTGTGCATCTCCAGGACATAATGGTGATTCGTCTTTTCTTTCTTCCAGTTGATCCATCCTTTGTGAATGAGTTCTTTCAAAATGAAGGTGAAATAGATCCGTACACATTCACGGTAATCTTCCCGTTCCATGGCTTCTTCCAAGCGCAATTCCAATTCCGTTTTGCTAATTACTTCAGGATTCCAGTCGTTCTCAACATCAACAACTACCTTCTTATTCGGTACCTTTTTATTTTTAAGAATTAAGTACACCACAATCAGCAATGCAGCGGCCAATAGAATAAACAGAATGACTTTCCAAAAGGTCGGTGAAATAGTCGGTACATCAACGTCAATATCCGGCAGATCTACGTCTGGGGCATCCACATCGGGCAATTCAATGGGATCAGGATCTTGAACTTTCGGGTCGAAGGGAACAGTGCCATCTCCTCCGCCGCGCTCAAAACCTTGATATCTTTTCTGTCTGTCCTTCTGAATT
The DNA here is from genome assembly GCA_937876195.1 of uncultured Flavobacteriales bacterium. Taxonomy (GTDB): domain Bacteria; phylum Bacteroidota; class Bacteroidia; order Flavobacteriales_D; family Crocinitomicaceae; genus UBA4466. The sequence continues at coordinate 100,725 of CALEIK010000018.1, read as the reverse complement.
TTTTGAGGTGTGTATTGAATTCCCTGATTGTACCCTGAATTATTTCCAGAAGAAGAATTAGAATATTCCTCATCCTTAATGTTGGCAGGATACGAGCCATACCAGTCATTTGGACCTTGATACTTCTCTTCTTTTCGGTACTCTAAATAGTCCTTCTCGCTTTTCCACGTCGTGGTTTTTTGGTCTTGAGAAAATCCCCAAAACGGCAGAAAGAAAAGTGCTATATATAGGCAGTGCTTAATCAACATTCGTTTCTTTTACACGACTTCGTTTGCCGAATTTTTCAAACTCCTTTCTTAGTCCCACTGCTTCCGTTTTTTCGCGCTCGCTGTAAAACCCGAAAGCCATAGTAATAATTGGCAGGGGCAGTATTCCAAGCATGAATAAAATGTAAATCAACTGTCTAAAACCGTTGCTCCAAATCATGTAATCTTCCGTGAAAATTTGCGCTATGCGTTTTATGAAATCAGCCGTCATGTCCAAAATATCCCTTACAAGCGGTTCATTTGTCCAGCCTTGGTGAATACTGAACACCAATGCGATTGGTTGCATCATCATTGCTGTCAAGAGGAGAAGTATAAAAATCACTATCAATGTTTTTCCGTAATGCTGCTGACTGTATTTAAAACCCAATCTATACTTTTTACCCGTTTTTAAGTCACTCAAAGCCATCGTTGACGCATTCAAGTAGAAAAATGGAATTAGAAAGACTGCGAAAATTAGAAAGTAATACGGCAATGAAAGTACGATCACACATAAAAACAAGTTCCCTAGCCAAATCGGAAAGAAGCGCATTTTTGCATACGAAAAGAAACTACGCCACGAGAAAGTTTGACCAACGGTGTATACACTCCAAAATACCGATGTAAATATCAATGCAAAAATAAATGTCCAAATCCCAAATACGATAAAATCTTGCGTGTTTCTGAAGCCGTAACCGATCATAAATTCAAGTTGACTTGCCCAGTCAAAGTAGTATTCAGTCAACTGTAGGTTGTAATGATTGATATCCTGCAAGAAGACCACTGTTAGGATCAACGGTAACACAATCAACGCGTTTATTTTGGTGAACTTGGCAAATTCCATGCGGTACATTCGAAACGAATCAGCGATAATTTCTCCGATGGAACGAATTTTATCAAAGTTAAACGCTTTACGTTGCACGAAATTTCCGACTTCTTCCTTGTCGACCAGTTCGGGATATTTTCGTGCGACATACATCGGGTAAAAAACATAGAAAAACAAAATCACTGCGAAGGAAAAGAAGATCAATGCCCATTTCGACCAGTTCGGTAAATTTTGATAATTCGCCGTAACAAAACTCTCTAAAAATCCAGCTGCGATAATGAACGGTACAAGACTCATCATGATTTTTAGTCCACGTTTAGTCGACAGTTGAAGCGATTGTATCCGTGTATAACTTTTGGGGAATAATAGTCCATTTCCAGCCGTAATTCCAGCGCCTCCAGCCAGTACAATGGCAGAAATCTCAAACGCGCCGTGAATCCAAATTCCTAAAAAACTAGTAATCAATAATCCTTTGGCATGAAAAAAGTATTGAAATGCGCCGAGCATCACACCGTTGTAAAACAGCAACAAATGTGTTCCAATCGTAAAGAAAAACCCAACGAAAAACGTCAAAAACGCCACTTTCATGTTGTTGGTGGTGATTTGAATGAACATTGCCATTTGATCGTCCGTTTCGTAGACCTTGAGTGGATTTCCGTCTTGAATGTTTTGCAAGGTCATGTCAACGTATCCATCACCCAACACGATTCTTGGAAAATCAGGATCCATGTGCGTAGTGAGTACACCGATCATCATGTAGACCATGAAAATCGCCAGTGCAAAAAGCAAGTTTTTTCTGGAGCGATAGATTTCAAGTGGAAGAGAAACTTTCCACACAGTAATAAACTTCTTGAGCGATTCTCCCTTCTGTTTATGCACCCCTGTATACACTCGTTGCGCCAGTTGATTCAAATAAACACGAACGGTTCTTCGTCGGTAAAATGTTTGGGCATAGCTTAAATCATCGGTAATGTCCATGTATAAATCACTCAATTCTTCAGGGTCGTTCGCCTGCGATTCATAGAGCTTTTCAAAGCGTGACCACTTTTCTTTGTTCTGATTTATAAATGAAGTTTCTTTCAAACCCTCTTGCCGATTTTTGGAATGATAAATATAACGATGTATCCTTAAAAAATGACAATGTCCTAAATATATCCTAAATTTACATAGGTTAAAATACTCTACACTATGAAATTAACACATTTATCACTGGCAATTTTTGCACTATTTACCACATTCTCCTATGCGCAAATGACACCTACTTACGACGACATTTTAATTCAAATGCGTGACGGAGAGTTTTTAGAAGCGGATGTTTACGTTCCCACTGGCACGACAACCGCAGAAGTCATTTTAATTCAAACACCCTACAACAAGGACTTATTCCAATGGAGTTTGCCATTGGGAGTTGGTATGAACGTAGATGCACAACCGTATATTTGGGTCATTGTTGACTGGCGTGGGTTCTATGGCTCTAATGGTGCTGACCTTTCTAATTTTACGCGAGGCGAAGACGGTTACGATATTTGTGAATGGATTTCACAACAAACTTGGCATGCGGACCGCATTGGTACTTGGGGACCTTCGGCATTGGGTGGTGTTCAATACAATACTGCTCAAGAGCAACATCCGAATCATACGTGTGCCGTTCCAGTAGTAGCACATCCGCAACAAGTATATAATCACGGTTATTTTTTCGGCGGTGTACTAGAACGAGCGCGTTTGGAACAACTGGACGCATTAGGTTACGGATTATCACCTATTGTTCTAGCAAATCCTTATTACAGTCCCACGTGGCAGTTTGCTGAAAACAACAGTTGGTATCCCCAAGACATCATTATTCCAACGCTTCAAATTGGCGGCTGGTACGATCACAACATTACCATTATGATGGATTGGTATGAAGCAACGCGCAACTCGGCTGCTGCATCTGTTCAAGATGAACAATGGCTGCTTGTCGGTCCTTGGGTACACGGTGGTACGGGAATAGCAACCGTAGGAAGTTCCATTCAAGGAGAATTGACCTATCCAAATGCAGCTCAAGTGAACAATACCATGGCTTGGGATTTCTTTGATTATTACTTATTGGACACGCCTAACGGATGGGAAACTACGGACCTGATCACCTATTATGAAATGGGTACAGACACATGGAATACATCCAATGCAACTCGCATTGATATTGCCAACCAAGATGTACTCTATTTGAACACAGGCAGTGAGTTGATTGGAGGAACAGGTAGTTTAACTACAAGTTTTGTCTCAGATCCAAGTAGTCCATCGCCTACGATTGGTGGTGCAAACTTGCATCCTACGTTGGATCAAGGTCCTTACGATCAAATTTCGTTGGAAGCGCGACCTGATATCATAACATTTGCAACCGAAGATTTGAATATGGATGTGACCATTTCTGGGAAAGTGACGCTGGATTTGTTTGTTGAAGCAGATCAACCTGATTGTGATATTTCTGTGCGTTTGGTGGATGTCTATCCAGATGGAAGAAATATGCTCGTTACTGACGGAATCAAACGGATGCGCTTTAGAAATGGATACACTGCGGCCGATGAGGCATTTATGACCCCTGGAACTGTTTATCCTGTGGAGGTGGAGTTAGCGACAACGCATTACACATGGTTGAGCGGTCATAAAATCAAAGCGTATATCGGAGCCAACAGTTCTTACCGTTGGGATGTGAATTTGCAAAACGGTTCAACGATGTACGTTGCAGGTGACACGAATGTGGCAAACATTACGATCCACCACGATGCGACGTATCCTTCTAAAATCAACTTGCCGGGGAATAATCCAACGTTGAGTATCGATGATATTTCTACTCTTCCAATGGCTGTATTTCCAAATCCGGCAACGAACGAGTTGACCATTGAGAGCGAAGGAGTATTAGAATCCTTTTCAATTGTTGATTTAAGCGGAAGAATGGTGCATCAAGGTAAACTGATTGGTAATGTAATATCAATTGAACATCTGAACTCAGGCGTTTATATACTTGAGGTCAACCATAGTTTAGGGAAACAGAGCAAACGATTTGTGAAGCTTTAATTCTAAGCTTAATTCTTCTTTCGATCGATTTCGAAATTGCCAATTTTTAGGAAGAACCCACGTTTCTTATCCTCGGATTTTTTCGTGGTTTGAAAATCAACTTCAGTGTTGGTTTTCTTTCCAACAAATTTTGTCAACGGTTCAATAGGATTGTACATCCCTGTGTAATATGATTGTGCCAACACTTGCTCACCCTTGTTTTCCACTTTGGTTGGTGTCACAATGTGCGGCGAAACTGGTTCCAATTCTTTTGAGTCGATGGAAGCAATCGGTCCAACAGGTCGGTTTTCCATGTCATTTACTCGGTGGGTTAAAACATCCTTTCGGACCTCATCATTCCCTACATTTCTACGCTGCTCGATCCCTTGATTCGATGCGTTCTCCTTTTCAGAAATCTCTTTTGGCGCTTTATTCTCCAATGCAGATGCTTGTTGAAGCACATTGGACTTTTCAATATTTCCATTCTCCAGTGTTTTCGGCGCACCATCATCCTTCGTATTCGCAATGATTTGTTCGTTGGAAGGTGTATCAATCGATGTTCGTTGAAATGCTGACCAAATCATGAAAAATGCGATTACCACTGCGGCTGCAATTCCTGAGTAATACGGCCAAAGAACCACTGCTGCTCTTCTTTTCAACTGCCCTTTTTCTGGATAAACAATCGATAAATCTGGCTGCATGATCACTGCCGCATAGCGTTTTCTATCGTTCGTGAATTCAGAATGCTCACCTGCAAATGCGTCAAGTTCAGCTACTTTCTCATTGCTTAATTGACCTTCCATTTCTGCGATGAAAAACTGGTCGCAGTTCTCAGTCGTAATTTTTACATCCGACAAATCGTGCTTCAATTCAAGTTTTGTTGCCTCATCCAATCGAATGTCGTCGTGAACGAATATGGGAAGTTCATCATTCATTACATCCAAATCGGGATTCGCCTCAAGGAACGCCATCAACAAAGCAGTATCTTCCTCGTTCAAATTCCCTTCTAGGAAATCGAGGTAGAATGCTTCGTAATTAAATATGCTGATTCGTTCCATGCTATATGACTAATTCTAATCGTTTCAAATAATTCTGCAGTGTTTTCCGTGCTCGAAAGATGTACACTTTTACTTGTGATTCGCTCAACTGAGTAATTTCAGCAATTTCTGCATAATTGTATCCTTCGTAATCGCGCAGCAAAACAACTGACTTTTGTATTTCTGGCAAACGCTCCAATGCTTCATTCAAGACTTCTCTTAAATCGTGCTCGTGACCGCCGTTCCAATGTTGTTCATTGCTTTGTTCAATGTCTCCTGAACGTTTCTCCTTCTTTACCCAATCCACAATCGCATGATAAGCTGTCGTGAATAAATACGACTTTACCTTCTCCGCATTGATTTCTTCGTGTTTGGACCAAACTTTCGCAAATGTTTCCTGTACAATATCTTTAGCGGACATCTCATTTCTAAGATGCTTCAAAGCAAATCGGAAAATATTATCCGAAAACTCATCAACCGCTAAATTGTACTCTTTTGGAGTCATTTTGTTTTAGTTTATGTATTTAAGACTAACAAGTTAAAGAAAAGTTACAAATGATTGAAAAATTTATATCTTTAACTAAAATTAAAAAGAGAAAAAATGACAGCATTATTAGTAGTAGGAGGGATTTTATTGATTATCATCCTTTGGTACATTTCTGCAAACAACCGTTTGGTTGCACTAAAAAATAATAGAGAAAACGCATTTGCCGATATCGACGTTCAGTTAAAACAACGCCACGATTTGATTCCACAACTTCTTGGTGCAGTAAAAGGTTATATGGAACATGAGGCAGGTGTTTTGACACGCGTGACTGAAGCACGTTCAAAAGCACTTAAGGCAAGTTCGGTAAACGATAAAATTTCTGCAGAAGCAGAATTAGGTGCAGCAATGAGCGCATTCAACATTCAAGTAGAAGCGTATCCAGATTTAAAAGCGAATACGAACTTCATGCAGTTGCAAAATGAAATTTCTGATATTGAAAACAAATTAGCTGCTGTACGTAGATTCTTCAACTCTGCAACAAAAGAATTGAACAACGCGATTGAGTCTATTCCATCGAATATTGTCGCTGGGATTAAAAAATATACGGTTCAACCTATGTTCGATTTAGGCGAAGTTGGCCGTGAGCAAATGGACAAAGCACCTGAAATCAAATTTTGATTCCAAGGAGTAAATGAAATACGTCGGTTTACAATCACAAATCAATAAAAACAATAGACGGTCTGTACTCTTATTGATTGCATTTCCACTATTGATTTTTGTTGCAGTCTATGCGTTTTGCTTTTTCATGTTTCAACCCGAGTGGGAAGAAGTGAATTACCGCTTTATCACCTACATTCCATTTGTTGCGGCAGGTGTGATTATCTGGTTTTTGATTGCTTTTGCAATGCATTCATCGTTAATTCAAATGGCGACCAGTTCGCATCCATTGGAGCGAAAAGACAATATGCGCATTTACAACCTCACAGAGAATTTGTGTATGTCAGTAGGTATGAAAATGCCGAAATTGTTTGTCATTGAATCCCCTGCACTGAATGCTTTTGCTTCCGGGATTAATGAAAAAACTTTTGCCGTTACGTTAACGAGAGGAATTATTGATCATTTGAACGATGAAGAATTGGAATCGGTGATTGCGCACGAATTGGTGCACATTCGTAACAAGGATGTCCGTTTGCTTATTGTCACAATCATTTTTGTCGGAATATTTGGTTTTTTGGTGCAAGTACTCTTCCGTTCCGTGCTGTACGGGGGCGGAAGAAGAAAAAGCAACAACGGAAAAGATGGCGGTGGCGCTGCGATACTGGTCATGCTGGTCATTGCTGTGGTTGTCTATATTCTTTCCATGGTCTTCAAGTTTGCACTTTCTCGAAAACGCGAATATCTCGCTGATGCAGGTGCTGTTGAAATGACCAAACGACCACTCGCGATGGCAGGAGCTTTGCGTAAAATATCAGGAAATTCGAACCTCGAAGCAAAGAGCGAAGATGTAAAACAGATGTTTATCGACAATAGTGAATCTTCCAAAGGTTTTATGGCGTCGATATCAGGCGTTTTTGCCACGCACCCTCCGATTGAGAAGAGGATTAAGGTTCTTGAACAAATGTAAAATTTAGAGTCAAGAATCAAGACTGCAAGAGTCAAGACTTGTTTTGTTGAAACGTCTTGATCTTTCAACTTTGAACTTCTTGAACTTTCCTGCCTGTCGGCAGACAGGGAACTAGCTAACTATAGCACGAATTCCTGGCAACTCAATTCCTTCCAAATATTCCAGCATGGCTCCTCCGCCTGTTGAGACGTAGCTCACTTTGTCGGCGAGATCAAATTTATTAATTGCCGCAACAGAATCACCTCCTCCGATCAATGAAAATGCACCGCGTTCAGTCGCTTCAACAATGGCATCGGCTACTGCTTTTGTTCCTGCTTGGAAATTCTCCATTTCAAACACACCCATCGGTCCGTTCCACAAAATGACTTTGGAGTTTTTAATGATTTCAGCGCAGTCTTTTGCTGATTGTTGACCGATGTCCAGTCCCATCCAACCATCGGGAATCGCATTAATCGCAACTTCTTTACGATTGGCATCGTTGTCAAATTCATCCGCAATAATACTGTCTACAGGTATGTACAAGTTTACCCCTCTTTCTTCTGCACGTTCAATGATGTTTTTTGCCACGGACAAAAAATCGTCTTCCACCAATGAGTTTCCTACTTTTCCACCCTTCGCTTTCACAAAGGTATACGCCATTCCACCACCAACAATAAGGTTGTCAACTGTACTCAGCAAACGCTCAATAATGGTAATCTTCGAAGATACTTTCGCTCCTCCGACGATTGCCGTTAAGGGTTTTTCTTTGCTGTTCAATACTTTATCTACGCTTTCGATTTCATCTTCAAGGAGAAAACCAAACATTTTATCGTTGGGGAAAAATTTGGCAATTACCGTTGTGCTTGCATGCGCGCGGTGTGCCGTTCCGAAAGCATCATTTACGTACACGTCACCATGCTTCGCTAATTGTTCTGCAAAACTCTCTGTCCCTGCTGTTTCACGCTTGTGAAAACGTACATTCTCTAGCAACAAAACTTCACCTGCTTTCAATTGTGCGCTCATTTCGAACGATTTTTCGCCGATACAATCACCTGCAAACTTTACGTCAACACCCAAGATTTTCGATGTATGCTCAACAATATGCTTTAATGAAAAACGATCATCCGAGGCATCTTTTGGGCGACCTAAATGCGACATTAGCACTACGCTTCCACCGCTTTTCAGAATATGCTTAATTGTTCTGGTTGCAGCGGTGATTCGCGTATCGTCTGTGATTTCCATCGTCTCTTTGTCCAACGGAACATTAAAATCGACACGAATTAGAGCGCGTTTTCCAGAAAAATTGTAGGTGCGAATGTTTTGCATGAGTTGTTGTTTTTGGCAAATATAGTAATCATGCTCCATTCTTGGTGACATTGTTTTGTAGCTGGGAATGGAAAAGTTGAAAGAAGTCCTCTCCTTGGAAGCGGCACTAACGTTTGCTTCTCGCAAGCAGTGCTTTCTCTACTTCAGCCTACCGTTCTTCCCGAACGGGCTTCAGTGTTAACTGCGTTGCTGCCTTCGGCGGTCAGAAGCTATGAGTGCTATCCTTCAGCCTACCGTTCTTCCCGAACGGGCTTCAGTCTTCAGAAGCTATCGCTTCTTCTAATCCAAACTAAACTGCAGAAAAAATTGAGCCAATGCCGCCGACGCATTCATTTCTCTGGATATTTTACCAACAGCATTTTCACTAAGTGACTTAACTCCTCCTGGCCATGTATGTCCACCTCCTATAATTTCGTACAATTGCACCTGCACATTGTTGTCACAGCTGGTAAACCATCTCTTTCTAACTTGTGTCCCATCGTCAGGAAATTGATCATTCCACAATTCCGACGATTCGGTAGATGTGCAGTTCGCGTTGTCCTTCCAAAACTCAAATGCCTCCTCAAATCCAACACAAGAACTGCCTCCTGAGATTTGGCCGCCATCATAAGGAACTATTGGGTCAGCCACACCGCCAATCAATATCACAGGTACTTCCCGGGACGGTGAACACCAACTCCCTGGATCAAGCGCCATCGTTGCTGCTACCGAACCAACAGCGGTAAAGCGATGTGACAGTTCACAACCTAAACGCATGCTCATAAATCCACCATTGGACATGCCCGAAGTGTAGACTTTCTTATCATTGATATTATAATTGAACTCCATGTGGTCGAGAATCTTTTCTATAAATCCCACGTCATCCACGTTGTTTTCAAATGCGGGTCCTTCTCCTCTACCATCGTTCCACGACTTTTCATACCCATTTGGATACACCACAATAAATCCATGTTGATCTGCCACAGCGTTCATTCCATATTGCTTCATACAAGCCTCTCCGGTTCCATATCTCCCATGAAGCACCAATAAAAGTGGATACGCTTGATTGCCGTCATAACCTTCTGGAAGATAAATCTCGAAACTTCGATCAATTCCTTGATGCGTAAAAGAGGTAAGCACGACTGTCCCTGGATAGTCTTGCTTCTTTTTACATGAAAAACTAAACACAAGCGTCCCGACTATAAACAATGTGATAAGACCTTTAATCATTTGATGCTGTTTTATTTACACGACAAGTTACATATTTTTCTGCTTGTACAAAAATCTTACCGAAGCAAACAGAACATCGATTTTGTCCCAAACTATATTGCCTGAATTGTGCATTTTATTCACTCGTTAAAATAGCTACAAAGAGTAAATAAGTTACTTTTAGGTTGAATTAGTAATTTTCATGCATCAAATTACCCAAACTTCTTAAACCATGAAAGTAGAAGAGATTATGAGCGTTCCTGTAACGATCACCAATAGAAATAACAAAGTAACCTATTTAAAGGATTTACTTTCTCGGAAGAATATTAATGCCTTGCCTGTTTTGGAAGAAGACGGAACAATTACTGGAATCGTTTCGTCGAGTGATGTCGCTAAATGCCACGATGAAAATGAGTTGGTGCAGAATATTATGTCCGACCGAGTTCATATTGTTCTAAAAAACAATCGAGTGAAGGATGCTGCTGCAATCATGGTGAAGAACAATGTGCATCACTTGGTTGTCATGGAAGATGGGAAAGTGGTAGGGATGGTTAGCTCTATGGATATTATTAAAGTGTACTCAGAAATTTAAATTTATCATGCAGTCCTATTTCAATCATTCATCGCAACGACTAGATTTTAGAGCACTTACCGAAAGTGACATTCCACTTTGGGAACCATTTTTTATGGACAATGATCGGTTGCGCTTTTTTGGATTTGACGAAAGCAAAAGCAATCTCGAATTATCCACAGATTGGATCAATCGACAATTAGATAGGTACCAAGAAAACGGTCTCGGTATGCTTGCTGTCATTGAAAAAAGTTCTGGTGATTTGATTGGTTTATGTGGCATCATTTCCCGAGAATTTGAAGGGAAAACAATTTATGAAATTGGCTATTCTTTGATGCAATCGCACTGGGGGAAAGGCTATGCTACCGAAGCAGCAACGCACATGCGTGAAGTTGGAAACCAATTGGGCATCTCTTCGCTTTATGTTTCGACCATTCACCCAGAAAATGTGGACTCGATGAAAGTGGCTGAGAGAAACGGCATGAAACGATTAAAAAACGGTGTTTTTAACGAGATGGAACTGGTGATTTTTGGAGATGAAGGTGCTGTATAGGTAAATGGTTTTTGTGTTTTCGGTGAACGTATTCACCAAATATCGATGTTTTTGGTGAACATATTCACCAAAAATAGACTTTTTGCATAAACTTCCTGCGATCAGTATTCCTTAAAAGATTCTTGCTATCTTCACATTCAATGCCTGAAACACCCAAAATATTTACGCTTCAACAAGTTGTTTCCTCTATTCGGAAAACGATAGAAGAACGCTATCAGCAATTGTATTGGGTAAAGGCTGAAATGCACAAACTCAATCGATTTGCGAGCGGGCATTGCTTTCCAGAATTGCTTCAAAAAGAAAATGGGCGCATTGTTGCTCAAATTCGTGGAACAATCTGGAATCATCAATTTGAACAAATCAATCAGCGGTTTATTCAGGTTGTGAAAGAACCATTAAAAGAGGACACCACACTGCTGATGCAGGTCAAAGTGACCTTTCACGAATCCTACGGTTTGAGTTTGCAGATAGTAGATATTGACCCAAATTACGCGCTCGGTGAACTTCAACGGGAGCGACAAGAAACATTGCTAAAATTGCAAAAAGAAGGTTTGTTGAATGCCAATCAGCAATTACCGTTTCCGCTTTTACCGAAACGCGTTGCCGTTATTTCCGCTGATTCGAGCAAGGGGCTATCCGATTTTATGCAGGTGCTGGACAAGAATGAATGGAACTACACCTTTTTTACGATGTTGTTTCCAGCGTACCTTCAGGGTGACAATGCCTCAAGTTCAATCATCCAACAATTGGAACGGATTAAAAAGGTACTGCATCACTTTGATGTTGTCGTAATCGTGCGGGGTGGTGGTGGCGAAGTTGGACTTTCCTGCTACAATGATTATACGCTGTGCAAAGCTATTGCTTCGTTTCCCATTCCCGTTCTGACCGGAATTGGACATTCTACCAATCTCACCGTAGCAGAAATGATCGCTTTTCGAAATGCAATTACTCCGACAGAATTAGGCGACTTTCTCATTCAAGCATTTCACAACTTTTCCGTTCCACTGAAGGATGCGACAAAAAGCATAAAGTACTATGCGGTTTCCAGGGTGGAAGAAGAAAAAAATGCACTCATCAACCTATCGCGTCATTGTCGAAGCGGTGCACAACAGGCGGTATTCAACAATGGACAACAACTCATCGCGAAAAGTCGAGAAGTTAGCAGCAATGTCCGCTATGCCTTGCAGCATAATGGTCAGCAGATTCGACTACACGCACAAAATGCGCAACGGGCATCGACTTATTTGTTCAACGTTAACCGTAAACTGGTAGAGCAATTCTCCATCGATTTACCACGTACCTCGAAAAACCAATTTTTGCTTAAAAAAAGTGAGCTGAATAACTTGCTACACTCGGTTCAATTGATGGATCCAATTAATGTACTTAAACGCGGATTCTCCATCACGACATTGAATGGAAAAACAATCAAATCGACCAATAAAGCGCAAAAAGGAGACAAAATCATAACAAAAACTGCTAATTTTAGCATTGAATCAGAAGTAACAGAGATAACGAAAACACCATGAGTAAAGACATCAAATATACAGAAGCGTTTGACGAATTAAAACAAATCGTTGCCGACATTGAAGATGGTGAAATCTCTGTCGATGAACTCAGCATCAAAGTAAAACGCGCATCGGAACTCATTAAGCTTTGTAAAGCGAAGCTGACTTCTACTGAGGAAGATGTAAATCAGATTTTGAAGGAGTTGGAGGGGTAGAATTCGGCATTTCGGCATTTCGACAGGCTCAATGACCGAAACCCGACATTCCACTATTAAATTCCTTCACATCATCGTAGTATTTGCAAAAACCCCGTTTGGTAGACATTTGGACTCTGTCTGTAATCGCGGTAAAAGGTGTAAAAGTATACTCCATCATTCAACCCATCACCATTGAAGGTATTGTTGTAACCATCGTCTTCAAAAATCACTTGTCCCCAACGGTTCACGATTGTCAACTTGTTATTCGGGAAAATAGGCGCTTCATCTATGAAAAAGTAATCATTTACGCCATCACCATTCGGGGTGATCACATTTGGTAGTTCATCCTCACAGTTCACAGAAACTACATACACCGAATCTTCAAATACACAGCCATAATTATTGGTGACTGTCACGTAATACCATCCAGTTCCCTCAACAATCACTGAATCCTCAAAGCCATAGTTTGCCCAGTAAAAGCTTAGGCTATCAATCCCATTCATCGCATCAAGATAATCGTTTAAACATAAAATTGTATCACCTGGAAGATTAATGACCGGAAGCGGATAGGTTGTTAAGTCAACAGAATCCGTGTATTCACAACCCAACGTATCCCACGTTTGTACCGTGTAAACACCAGCAGTTATATCGTTAAGGTGAACCACAAAAAATGTGTCTGTAAACGTACCAAATGGTGTCGTCCAGAGAATGGAATCGCTGGTTGTCTGAGCCCATACACTGACAGAATCCCCAAAACAATTCAAACCAACGTCTGTAATAATATTCACGGGATTGTAGGAAACAAATACATATACACTATCCGATGTTGTGGTACACCCATTGGTGTCATTGGCGTGAACATAAATGTACCCACTCGTCAATCCTGATGTTACAAACATGTCAGTACCTAGAATCGTATCAAAGTTCGCAATCCAAATAACATCATCATAGTCTTCTTCGATGGAAAGCTCAAGTTCATCGTAATAACACATCACGATAGAATCAGGAGTAATATTAATGGTCTGTTGGTCAAAAACCTGAACAACCGTTACCAAAGTATCCGCATAACATTCATTCGATACTATTAAGGTGATTGTATCTCCATCCGTCAGCAGTGAACTGTCCAAAACGACACTAGTATCTGATCCCACACTATTTCCCACATGCCACCAACTTATTGTTTCGTCGTTAGAGTTGACTGCTAGTTCCAAGTTCTCATTGTGACACAAGCTGGTGTCGCCAGTAACTTGATAGGTTGGGATTTCCTGTATTAATTCAATATCTATTTCCGCATAAACAACGGGGCATTCGAGAGGCGCGTTACTCACCAAAATGGTTGTATCGCTTTGAACATCTATGTTTAGATTATTTCCTGAAGATATCAAAATAGAATCGTTGGTGTACCAGTTTGTCGTTGTTGGATTAGTAATTAGCACATTCCCTTCAACACACACGATAATATCATTTATTTGTGGCGGCTCAGAATTTTCGACATAGACAATCTCGACAGCGTTTGAAGTTGCTTCGCAACCGTAATTATTAAACGCGCTCACGGTATAACTTCCTTCGTTTTCAGTAAGTATCGAACTAACTCCCACATCGCCATTGCTCCATTGATAGTCAGAAAGTCCTGCTGTTGCAGTGAGCAAAATATCCTCACCAAAGCACAACAAGGTGTCTGATGCGCTCAAAGAAATGGTGAAGCTTCCATCGATGATTTCTACACTATCCCTGATTGTAATTCCACATTGTGTCATTTCACAAATGTACCAGCCTGGTTGATCAACGATAAGGTCTGTTCCGATGTGTCCCAAGGGATTTATCCAATCATAAACACCATCACCGAAGACCACAACACTCACAGTAGTCGTTTCGTTTTCACACAAAATTACTGATGGTTCAACTGTTAAATATGGCGTGCTATATTCCCTCAGTTCAGCCGGTGGACTTGTCAAATAACACCCTTCATCATCTAGCACAGTGACGTAATAAAATCCTTGCTCATCGTCTTCATGAAAATAGGTCGAGGATAAATTACTCCCTGACGGACCTGTCCAACTATAATCTAGATAAATATCATCTACATAAAGTAAAATAGAATCATAGGGACAGATAATTCCATCTGCAGGATCTAACAAAATTGTTGGGGGTGCTTTCTCGATTAAATAAAAATGTGATATTGCTTGTGATGAGCAGCCTGTTACCGTGTCTGTGTATGTTCCGCCATACGTATAATGCCCGGCTACGGTCACTTGAGCAGAATCCAAATCAGCAGAAATCCAAATTACTCCAGGACCGCTCCAACCAAATCCAACTATCGTGGTATCGACGGTTAAATAAACGGAGCCATTCGGACATAATAAATTGTCTCCTAGAATTGGAGGGGCAGAAACTACAGGGTTGGGAAGCACCTCAAAATAGAATGAATCGATCACGGTATAACTGGTTGTATCCAGTCCGCATAAATTATCATATCCAGCCGTAGCCTCTAATTGAAATGTATAATATCCTGTTTGCTGAGGAGAAAATGCAATATCAAAATCCCCTCCTTGTGATAAAATCACGCTTCCATTAAAGCTAACTGTCCAAAACAAAGAGGTCATGGGGTCGTCAGGTAAGAGCCCAAAGACTCCGTTGGGGTTGTTCGTGTAATCATGGTTTTCCACTAAAACATACTCGTTAAAACAAATCGAAATAGAATCATTAAAATCAACCACATCTACCAAGGTCAAGTATGGGTCATAGTCATACGTACTGGTGTAATCAAAATCTATTGTAAAATGCCCAGTATTTTCGCAATATTGATCTTCCACAACGATCGAACCACTCTCAAAATAATAATGAGGTAATGTATCTGAGAATACTTGAGCTCCGCTAGTAATTTCAATTATGCATGCTGTATCCAATCCATTGAACCAAATTTCAACCGAATCTGGATGACAAAAATGATAGCTATAATACAATGGTCCTGGTGCGTCAATCGCTAAGCCCAAATTATCCGTCATAGTGGGTAAATCTGGCAATTGATGAATCAGTACAAATGTACTATCACTTCCAAAAGAGCATTGATCCTCTCTTGTAATTGTAACATCATAGTCACCAGTAGTATTTACATAAATCGAATTGGTCGTTTGGTTGGTGTTCCATAAATATTCATAAGCCGGACCAAAGTGGTCGTATGTAAGTGGATCGCCATAGATAGAACCATGTACGCAAAGATGAATTGTATCCTCCAACGGAAATATTTGCGGTACAAGACTATCATTTGGTTGATTGTCAAAGTAATTGTAGCTAAACGTTTGATCTGTTACTGCAGTTGTAATGAATGCGTTTCGACTAATATCCCCATTCAAATATACATGCCCCGGTTCACCACTAACGCCTCCATTTAAATTGAAATAGTTGTTGTTCTGAACAGTGTATTGACCTGCAATAGCTGCAGGAATATTCAAATCATCCGTGCTACCACCACAAATAATCGCACGGTTGTTATTGATAATTGCTACGCCGTGCCCGAGGTCATCCCTTTTACTCCCAAAGGTTTTAACATTATTCAAGCTACCATTTTGATTCACTTTCCACAGATACGCATCCTTAAAACCCACTGAGCGATACGCAGCAGTTTGTGTTTGATGAAACTCCGACCAAGCGCATGAAAAATAGCCCGTTACAAAAACTTCCTTCCCTGAGGTGATTGAAAGTGACCGCGCTGATAGTTCATTGTCCGAGCCGAGGATACTCGTCCACGTCTGCTGTCCGTCCAGTGCCGTTTTCAATACAAATATTGTGTTGTCATACAGCGCATTGGTATGCTGTGAAAGACCATTGTTCGAATAAATAAGGTTTCCTCGAAAATCACCACTCACAAATAGGTCGTTGCCATTAACTTCAACATCATAGGGAATACAAAACCCTCCTTTAAGCGTATTCAACCAGAGCAGATCTCCGTTTGGTGAGAGCTTTACAAGTAGTCCAACGTTGTAAGCTCCATTCGGAAATGTTCCCCCAGCGAAGGCGAGGGTATCGGAATACTGCCCACTCATATAAATGTTGTCCTGCACATCAATAGTGACTGCAAGACCACGGTCTTCGTATTTTGCCTCACCTACTTGAATCCATAGAGGGGTTCCATTGCTGTCATATTTTGATACAAATAAATCGTAAGAAGGTAAGCCTGTGACAGGATCCACTGTACTGGAAAATGGTTGTCCAATTAGTGTTCCATCTCCTTCAAACTGACCTGTCAGAATAACGTTTCCACTATTATCGCAAGTAATTCCATATGCATTTTCAGCTCCAGTTCCTCCTTCCGAGATTGCCCATAGCGCCGTTCCATTATTGTCGAGTTTTACTAGAAAAATATCTTTGGAATTAGCACTTGATGTGATACTATTTCCATCAAAGTCAACAGCTCCATAAAACTGCCCTGTAATAAAAATATTTCCATTGTTGTCCAATGCTAAATCATACGCTCGATCTGAAAATGATCCCCCAAATTTTCGTACCCATACCAATGCTCCAGCATTCGTGTATTTAGCGACATAAATATCTCCATTGCCTTGAGCTGTAGGAAAGCTCACTGCAGTGTTAAATGCTGTCTCTCCTGTAATATATCCTGTAACATAGCTGTTTCCAGACCCATCCGTTTCGATGTCAAGTGCTTCATTGACAAAAGCGCTTTCACTGACCGAGCCCCATAACTGAGAATATACTGCTGTGGAAGAAAGGGAGAAAATGAGTAAACAAGTGATTAATTTCATGTAGTAAGTTCTTGATGTCTAGTTAACGCTCTTATTTGAACAAAGGTTGGGAAAGCTACACGTAAAACATTGACAATACACAGTATAACCCGTTATAGATCACTAGACTCGCTCTACTCCAAAATCAGATTCTGAAGGAGCAAGTAGAAATAATCGCAAATAAATTCTTATTTTCTACCGTCAATTTTTTGCACAAATATTTTTACATTTGAACCAAGTAATAGATGTATCTTTGCTTTTGATACCAAACCGTTCTATCCTGAGTAAACAAATAGTGTTGTGCTAGTAAGAGATGATGATAGAAAAATTTAACAAAAAAAACGACCTTCTCACGTACGAGGAAACTGAGCTCGGTATTTTAATCGCAATAGAAAAAGGCGAATTACTTAAAATCAACGAATTCAGAAAAAACAGCAAAGGGCCTGTAAAAACCGTAAGTGGTTTTCCTTTTGTACACTGTGATGAACAGGAATCACTAAAAATAGACTTTGAGAAAAAAAACGAATATTTAATTGCCAACTTGAAAAAATTCGTTTAGACTTCAAGTTATTCTTTTTGGTAAATGATTTTACATCATCCAAAACGCGCCATCAGCCTTTTAAAATAAAATGAGAACTATGAAAGGATAATCGAACTCAGGTTGTTATCTTTGCGCCCTAATTTTAAGCAATGATTTCGGTAGATAATTTAACGGTTGAATTCAGTGGAAGTGCGCTTTTTAGCGATGTCTCTTTTGTAATTAATGAAAATGACAAGATTGCGCTCATGGGTAAAAACGGAGCGGGAAAATCAACACTATTAAAAATCCTTGCAGGGATCAACAAGCCTACCAAAGGTGGGGTTTCTGCTCCAAAAGAGGCAGTTATTGCTTATTTACCACAACATTTATTGACAGAAGATGACGCCACAGTTTTTGAAGAAACATCAAAAGCATTTGCGGCCATTTTTGCCATGAAAGATGAAATGGATCGATTGAACGATGAGCTAACAACGCGCACCGATTATGATTCGAATGATTACATGAAAATCATAGAACAGGTCTCAGAACTGAGCGAAAAGTACTATTCCATTGAAGAAATCAATTACGAGGCAGAAGTAGAAAAAGTATTGCAAGGGCTGGGGTTTTTGCGCTCAGACTTTACGCGTCCAACATCTGAATTTAGTGGTGGATGGCGCATGCGTATTGAGCTAGCGAAAATCTTACTCCAGCAACCTGATTTAATTTTGTTGGATGAGCCAACCAACCACATGGACATCGATTCGATTGAATGGTTGGAAGATTTTTTGATCAATCAAGCGAAAGCGGTCGTTGTGATTTCTCACGATAGAGCGTTTGTAGACAATATTACCAATAGAACCATTGAGGTAACGATGGGTCGAATTTACGACTACAAAGCAAAGTATTCCCACTACCTTGAACTACGCAAGGAACGTCGTGCGCAACAACAAAAGCAATTTGAAGAGCAACAGCGATTTATTGCAGACAATCAAGAATTCATCGACCGATTTAGAGGAACCTTCTCCAAAACCAACCAAGTGCAATCGCGCGTTAAAATGCTCGAGAAGCTTGAAACGATTGAAATTGATGAGGTTGATTCTTCCGCTCTTCGCTTAAAGTTTCCGCCTGCTCCGCGTGCTGGAAGTTACCCAGTGGTTGTCAAAGAATTGTCAAAAAAATACGGCGATCATGTGGTATTTAAAAATGCTTCGTTGGTCATCGAGCGCGGTGAAAAAGTCGCTTTTGTAGGTAGAAATGGTGAGGGAAAATCCACCATGATAAAGTCAATCATGAAAGAAATTGATGTTGAAGGCTCGTTGGAGCTAGGTCACAATGTTCAAATAGGTTATTTTGCACAAAATCAAGCTTCTTTGCTCGATGAAAACCTCTCTGTTTTTGAAACCATTGATAACATCGCCAAAGGAGAGATTCGAAATAAAATTCGAGATTTACTAGGGGCGTTTATGTTTGGGGGTGACAACAGTTCCAAATTGGTGAAAGTATTATCGGGCGGTGAGAAAACCCGATTGGCCATGATGAAGTTGTTGTTGGAACCAGTGAATTTATTAATTCTCGATGAGCCTACCAATCACCTAGATATGCGCACAAAAGACATTATTAAAGATGCACTCCGCGATTTCGATGGAACGCTGATTTTAGTGTCGCACGATCGTGACTTTTTAGATGGATTGGCAACAAAAGTTTTTGAGTTCGGGAACCAACGCGTAAAAGAACATTTTGAAGACATTCAAGGATTCTTGGCGAAAAAGAAGATGGAGAACTTGAGCGAAATTGAAAAGAAGTAATTTCCGTTTTAACATTCATTACCAGTTAAAATTCGAATAGATGACTAAATCTAACGATATTACAGGAAGACTTTAATACATTCCGTTATGAACATTATCGCATTTTTAATAATTGGAGCCATAGCTGGGTGGCTAGGAAGCGTTATCTACAAAGGAAGTGGACTTGGCCTTCTTGGGAACATTGTCGTGGGAATTGTTGGTAGTTATATCGGCTACTGGTTGCTCGGAGAGTTAGGTGTTAGCTTGGGGCAGGGTCTTCTTGGACTTATTTTGACTGCGGCAATTGGTGCAATCGTGATTCTATTTTTGTTCAATATTATCTTCTCGAGCTCAAAAAGATAACTTGGATTAAAGTTCCTTCAGCAATCTTCCAATGTCATGAATCAACGAATCAACAGAACTTGTTGACGTTCCATCATAGTACCCACGAATACGCCTTTGTCGATCGACCAACACAAAATTATTGGTGTGAATGAAATCACTTCCCGCATCACCCAAGTTTTCTGCTTCTGCCGGTTTAAGAACAAAAAACGATTTACGAGCTAACGCATAAAGGGAATCCTTCTCTCCTGTTAAAAAGAACCATTGTTTATCGTTTGCCTTATGTTCCAATGCATACTCTTTCATTCGCTCTACATTGTCCACTTCAGGATTCACCGTAAAACTCAAAATCCGAACGTCGTCGTTTAATCGGTAGTGGTGTTGAACCCGAGTCATTTGCTCGTTCATGATTGGACAAATGGTTCCACACGTTGTAAAAAAGTATTCGGCAACATACACCTTCCCTTCAAGATCCTTCTGCGTAATCGTTTTTCCATTTTGGTTTACAAAAGAAAAATCGCCAATTGTATGTCCGTAGCCCTTTCTGTTCATTAACACATCAGGGTCCACCATCTCATCTTCCAAATCTGTGGGATTGATGACAGGAAGCAGTTGCTCTTTTGGCTGAATTAAAAAATAAGTGATGGTAACGCCAACCACAAAAAAAACAAGAAGAAAAACAATTCTGTTCATGCGACAAAGTTACCTTTTATAAAAATCATTTGTACTTTTAAAGCCAAAGAAAAATAAGATGTCAATAAACACAACCTTACTCAATAAAATATGTACCACGCCAGGTGCTCCAGGCTTCGAGCAACAAATTCGAAGTTTAGTACTTGAAGAAATAAAAGGCCTAGTTGATGAGATAGAAATCGACAACATGGGTAACGTTTACGCCATTAAGCGAGGAAAGGGTGATAAGCGCATTATGATTGGAGCGCACATGGATGAAATTGGATTTATGGTCACACACATCGATGACAAGGGTTTTATTCGCTTTCATACACTTGGAGGATTTGACCCAAAAACATTGACGGCACAGCGCGTAATCATTCACGGAAAGAAGGACATTATTGGTGTCATGGCCTCAAAACCCATTCATGTGATGACCACCGAAGAACGCACCAAAGTGGCGAAAATCACTGATTATTTTATTGATACAGGGTTGTCTGCTGAAGAAGTGAAGGAAATCGTTACGATCGGCGATCCAGTTACACGTGAGCGTGAGTTCATTGAAATGGGAAACTGTGTCAACAGTAAGTCCCTGGACAATCGTTTAGCCGTGTTTATTCTTATTGAACTATTGCGCGGATTGAAAGGCAAGGAAGTTCCTTACGATATTTATGGTGTTTTCACGGTTCAGGAAGAAGTGGGTATTCGCGGTGCGAATGTTTCTTCGATGCGCATTCAACCAGATTTTGGATTCGGTTTGGATACGACGATTGCCTTCGATTTACCAGGTGCAGCGGCGCACGAAATGATTACAAAATTAGGAGAAGGGACAGCGATTAAAATCATGGATGCTTCCACCATTTGCGATTATAGAATGGTTGATTTTATGAAAAAGACTGCTGACAAGCACAAAATCAAATGGCAACCAGAGATTTTAACCGCGGGAGGAACTGATACTGCTGGAATTCAGCGCATGACAGATGGTGGTTCCATCGCAGGAGCCGTTTCCATTCCAACGCGTCACCTGCATCAGGTCATAGAGATGGCCCACAAAGAGGATATTCAAGGAAGTATTGATTTATTGACCGCTTGTGTGAGTGATATCGATCAGTATGATTGGGAGATTAAAAGGTAGTTCAAAGTTAGAAAGTTCAAGAAGTTCAAATGGTTAATTTCTTCGGTTTTGAACTTTGAACTCTTGATCTTTGAACTCTACTTATCCAAAACTTTGGGAATGCGGAAATAGTCAGAATCTTTTTTCGGGGCATTTTTCAGCACCTCGGCTTGAGTCAACGTGACTTTTGCTTCGTCTTCGCGCAAGCGATTCACTTCATTGGTCATGAATATCAACGGTTCAACGTTTTCCGTGTTGACCTCTTGCAGTTTATCCATGAATGAAATAATCCGTTCCAAATCCTCACGAATTGCAGCCTTTTTATCCCCTTCAAATTCGAGACGGGCTAAATGTGCAATATGGTCGACTATTTCATCTGTAATATTCATAGGCCAAAGATAATAACTATTCCTTGAATTGTGGAAATTTCTCCAGAATTGGAGCATTGATAATCGCAAAACAATAATCGCTCAACTCCCGTTGAGACATTTTCTCAATTTCCTCAACAGAAATGTATGGGTGAATGTGCACTTGACTCACACCTGGATGAGCAGGTCCCAAAATATTTGTAGGATCCGAAAACAAGCGGTAATTATTCATAAACGTAATCGGTAAAATCGGGACTTTCATGTTCTTGGCTAATTGAAACGCCCCTTCCTTAAAAGGAATCATTTTGGGACAACCTTCATCTGGTATGCCCCCTTCCGGAAAAATTACCAAGGACCATCCCTCTTTTACCTTTTTAGACGCTTTCACTAAGGCTCTTGCCGATTTGATGCTGTTACTTCTATCAACGGGAATATTGAAGTGCTTAAAGTATGTTTTGATCAAAGGATATTTTAAAATTTCCGTTTTCCCTAGAAAAACAAAAGGTTCCTTGGGAAACAAGGAATACATTAAAAAAATGTCCAAATAAGACGTGTGATTGGCAATAATGATAAAGGATCCGTTCGGCATTTCGTGCTTGCTTTTACGCACAACAAAGTACACGCAAAAAATACGCACTGTCCAGCTCCATGCTACAAAAAAACGAAACGCATTTTTTTTTGAACTTTCCTTCAATAAAAAGGGCACAATGAGTGGGTAATACAGCACGGCGGTAAGTGTAAAAATTACACCTACATACATCTTCCATAGCAAAGAAAGTATCCCACCAATCAATTTCATCGCTCAAATTTACGAAATTCAACCGCTTGAAATGGTACCAATTTCTTTTCCTTCAAAAATGTTTAACTTCGCAAACGAAATCACACAAATATGGCTCGTATTTTAACAGGTATTCAAAGCACTGGAACACCACATTTAGGAAACATTTTAGGTGCAATTGCACCTGCAATTGAAATGGCCCAAAGTGAATCAAGCGATTCATTTTTATTCATCGCCGACATGCATTCCTTGACTCAAATCAAAGATGCTCAAACTTTGCGTCAAAACACATTAAGTGTTGCTGCGACTTGGTTGGCATTTGGATTGGACGTTGAAAAAGTTGTTTTCTATCGTCAAAGTGATGTTCCTGAAACAGCAGAACTTGCGTGGTATTTGAGTTGTTTTTTTCCATTTCAACGGTTAACACTTGCACATAGTTTTAAAGATAAATCAGATCGATTAGAAGATGTGAACGCAGGTCTCTTCACCTACCCCATGCTGATGGCTGCTGATATTCTTCTTTATGATGCCGCACTGGTTCCCGTTGGAAAAGACCAACTGCAACACATAGAAATGACCAGAGACGTTGCTTCTCGTTTTCATGCAAAAATGGGAGAAACGTTCGTTTTACCAGAAGGAGTAATCCAAGAAGACACCATGCTGGTTCCAGGGACTGACGGAAATAAAATGAGTAAATCGAGAGGGAATACCATCGACATTTTTTTACCAGAGAAAGACCTAAGAAAACAAATTATGACCATCACTACCGATTCAAAAGGACTTGATGATGTGAAGAATCCAGACGCGTGTAATATCTTCAATCTCTACAAATTGTTGGCAAACGAGGATCAAATCGCGGCTATGCGAGAGAATTATAGCGGTATAAATTACGGTTATGGGCACGCCAAACAAGCCCTCTTTGAGCTCATTTTAGAACGATTTGGCAACCAACGAAATCGTTATAACGAACTGATGATCAACACTGAAGAAATCGAAAGAGCCCTTGCTCTTGGCGCAGAAAAAGCACGACAAGTTGCTCAAGGAGTTATTAAACGCGTGAGAGAAAATTTAGGATACTAGGGTTATTCTAGTTTTTCTTTTATTTTTGTGTGTTCTCAAACCAATGTTAAAATGAAATACTATCAAATACTTCTGTTACTACTTATAGGAATTTTTATTTCATCCTGTGGTGAACCTGAAGAAAAAGAACTTGTTGCGGTCGGAGGAAAGAAGTACGGTGGAGAATTTAAATTCATGTCATCCGAAAAGATAACTACGCTTTTTCCTTTTTCATCTGACGACCATTACTCTTCACGAATTGTCTCTCAAATTTACGAGCCCTTGTTGCGTTTAGAAACGTCAACAATGACGCCTGTTCCAGGAATTGCAGAAAAAGTAACTGTAAGTGACGATGCAAAGGTATATACGTTTAAGATTAGAAAAGGAGTTTACTTTCACGATGATGCTTGCTTTGGAAATTCACCGTATGAATTAAATGCCAACGATGTTAAGTTCTCACTGAGCCTTGCTTGCTCTGGAATAAAAGAAAACACAATAAGCTACCAATTAGTTAATCGAATTGTAGGCGCGCAAGAGTTCTTTAAGCAATCCAAGAAAACAATCCCAAAAAATGGCGTTTCTGGAATTAAGGTGATTGATGGGTATACCGTTGAAATTACGTTGGTTAGACCTTTTGCAGGATTTGAAAACGTATTGACACACCCGAGTTTAGGAATTATTCCTCAGAAAGCATTTGAAGAATACGGTGTAGACATGGCAACACACCCTGTTGGAACAGGACCATTTTGTTTTGAATCAATGAGCGATGAAAAAATTGTTTTGAAACGCAATCCAAATTACTGGAGAAAAGACGAATTAGGAAATCAATTGCCTTTCTTAAGTAAGGTTATCATGACTTATACAAAAGACAAGCGTAGTGAGCTGATGGCATTTAGAAAATCAGAAATTGATTTGGTGTTGCAAATTCCTGTTGAAGAAATTGAACATATTTTGGGAACATTGACTGAGGCGCAAGAAGGAAAAAATGTAAAACATAAAATTGAAAGTGAGCGTAGTTTAAGTATGCGCTATATTTCTATGGCAATCGACAGTAAAGAATTCAGCGATGTGCGCGTTCGAAAGGCTTTTAATCTTTCAATTGATAGAAATGCAATCATTGATAACTGGTTGGAAGGAGAAGGCTGGGCGGCAAATGGATTTGTACCATCTATGAAAAATTACCCCAATGATGATGTGAAGGGACATGATTACAACCCTGCAAAAGCGAAACAATTGTTGAGAGAAGCAGGTTATCCAGACGGAAAAGACTTTCCAGTCCTTGATTTGTATGTGAATGCTGTCGAAGGATCTCTTGCTCATAAAATCTGTCAGGCTGTAGCGATGCAATTAAAGAACTCTGTGAATGTTCAACTAAACGTGAAGCTATGTGATCTGAATGAGCGAAAAGAAGCTATCGCAAATGGAAAAGCGAAAATTTGGAGTGCAGGTTGGATTGCCGACTATCCAGACCCAGAAAGTTTCTTAACAATGTTCTACGGTGGAAATGCCACCAATTCAGGAATGGTCAATGTTTTTAATTTCAGAGATGCTGAATACGATGCTGTGTACGAAGAAGCTATTTCTGAGATTGATGATGAGAAACGCAATCAATTAATGGTAAAATGCGATCAGATGATTGTAGACAAAGCAGCAACCATTCCATTGATTACTGGTGCTCACATTGTAATGTTAAACGCTCGCGTGAGAAACTTCAAGGCTAATCCGATGGAAAGTCTCAATTTAACGGATGTTTTCATAAAAGAACCGAAAAACTAGAAAAGGCGATCTCTACGCTAGATAGACCTAATTTTTACGCATTCAATATTTCTTTCACTATTTCGAGCGAAGCTATCTTTTCGAAACGAGGAATGTGAATTTTGTAATAGTCAAGCATTATCACTAGCGCCTGCTCACGTGAAGATTTATTCCCAGAAACCGTGCTGGATTCATTGTTCAATATTTCGGCAATTAACTCCACTGCTGGTCCTTCCACTACCCTATCCTGCTGATTCATATGTGTTTGAAATACACCGGCATCGAGATTAAAACACTTTGCATCAGGTTGATCAAAATGTGGTTTAAACCCTAATATCTCTGAAAAATCTACCATAAATCGCAAGGGTAAAACACCTTTGCTTTCATCGGTTTCCAAGCGTTGTGCATAGGCGACTAAAAAGTGAAACACATCTTGATCTTTATCCCCATGATGCACACTTTTCTTAATGCATTCCACCAAAAAATAAGCAATGGTCGAGGACACTGGATGAAATTGAAACGTAAAGGGATGGATACTCTCCGCCGAAGTCAAATTTAAAAGCTCTGAATCTTTTCTACCATAGAACGAGAGTTCACAAACAGCCATTGGAAAAAGACTGTGCGCATTTTTTTTTCCTCCTCTAAATAGAAATTTCTGGAGCCCGTTTTCCTTGGTGAAAAATGAAACGATTAAACTAGAATCCGAATACACAGATCGATGAAGAAAAACGCCTAAATCTGTTGATTTCATTTGTTTTAGTTAACCACCACTACTTTTCCAACATGTCTTCCCTTCCCCTCATTGGCGGCCGTCCAAATAAGGTACACCCCTGTAGTAACACGCTCACCCATCAATGTTTTTCCATCCCAAGTAGCTGTTCCGCCATTAGATGTTGTGCTGTAAACTAGATTTCCCGCGACATCCGTGATTTTTACATCCGAATTGTAGCGAATTCCTTGGATCGTGATTGGTCCCGAGAAATCAGGTCGAACGGGATTTGGGAAAACCACTACATTTTCATAGTCTGGATCCTCATACGTTGCATCGGTGCGGTAAGAGACCAGTCCTTTGTCTGTGATAATATATAACTCACCAGTAGAGTGATCCATCGCCAAATCAAAGATTGCATTTGAAATAAGGGGGGAATTCTCCATTGTGTGCTGTTCAATAATTTCCAGTCCATCTGCGGAAAGCAATACAATTCCAGAATTCGCTGTTCCGAACCACTTTCTATTCGCACCATCAACTACAATCGCCGTAATGTCTGTTGCTCCCAAAACATATTCGACATTTCCCTCATATTCTAACTTAATGCGTTGAGCATTGTAATCGCCTGGACCTGCATCAAAAGCTGAGGCCGAGTTATACAAAACCGCAAATCCGGCATCGGTGCCAATCCAAATCTCATTATCAAAATCCACTGCAATAGCGTTTACACGTGAGGAAGGTAGTCCCCCCGTATTTTCTCCAGTATTTAGAAAAACATACTTGTCATCGCTAGAAGACGTAATCGAACCATTGTCGTTGTATCCAAACAACCCTGCATCTCTCACCGCTAACCATTTATTTCCGTTGTAATCGATTTTCAGTTTTCCAGTGAAGCGATTTTTCGCTGCAGATCCTAAATCAAAATCATACCATCCACCATCTTTCGTATATACCTTCAAGGGTTTGTTGGCATAGCCGTTCAGCACCCATAAATTTCCTGATTCATCATAAGCGACATCAGAAACGAGCGAAGAACCATTCCCTAAGCTAGTGCTCTCGATAATAGAGTTCGTTGGAGTAATGGTATCCGTGACTTGTCCGTCCTTGTTCAAAAGAGAAAGAGGAATGTGAGAATAAGTCCCCGCGGCAATTTGATTTGGGTTGACAGGATTGATGGCCACCGACAATATATCCCAAACATTTTGACCATTCCAGAACGTCATATTATTTGCGTCTTTTAACATCCATTCCTCCTCTTCAAACAAATAAATTCCTGAGCCATTGTACGTCTGCGCAACATTGGTGAGTCCGCCGCCTGCTATTGCAAGTGTTCCATTCTGCCAATCCATGGAAAAGAAGTCACTCTTTGGTGGTCCTGAAAATTCTATCGCCTCAAAACTCCCTGAAGCATCCAGGAGAATAAGTCCATTGACCTCATCTGCTACCCAATAATCTCCATCTGAAAAGGCTACAGCTCTTGTGAAAGTGTACGGAGCATAACCTCCAATGTAATTTTGTATGCTAAAATCAGATTCGTAAACCAATGCGGCCTCAAAATAACTTACACATAGCCGATTATTCACATTATTTAGCGTCATCACCTCCATACCAAAATCTTCGGTAAAAGCCACCTCTAATCCAGCATCTTGAAGTATAAACACCGAATCTTGTCCATAATTGGCATGATTGAACGCGATGAAAATATCATTATTTACTAGTTCAATTCCAATATAGTCATTGCTCGTCAAAACAGGCACCCTTGGGTCCACCTCCCATTGTGTTGGGTCGGCAAGTATGATGTTATTCGTAAGTCCCTTGTACAATCTATCTTCCGTTAAAGCATAAATTGAATCGCCTCGAAAAGCAATATCCAAAATTGGAGCATTGCCATTTGTGGGGTAATAAGTATCCCTAACCTCATCTTTGGATGGGTCTATTTTAACAATGGCGAAGCCTGTAGCGGCATAGATATAGTTACCGTGTTCAACGAGCTTGTTAATCCTTTTAGAACCTTGGATTTGAGCCAGTTTGATTGCTGGAATATTGGTAACTTTATTATTGCTTATTTTGTCAATATTTCCATTGTCATAACCAATAAAAACAGTATTGCTTGGCGTATATTTCCCTAGACACGTAACAGAAATATCAGACAGTGAATTGACCGCATTCCAGAGCGTAATTTCCTTTGAGGCAAAATCATATTGACTCACCCCGTTCTCATAGGCGGTATATACCCCATCATTCAATGCTACAACATCAGCTGCCTTTTTGGAGGGAACATGCAGTCTCCACTGACCCATACCAATTTGCCCAATAACACCTTGAGCTATGAAAATAAATATAAAAAGTAGTCGCATTCGTTTGTTTTTCTAAATCCTTAACGGTAAAAGATCAATATTATTTGATGACGATGTGCATCTAATTTACAGCCTAAAAGTAACATTAGAATTTCTTTGCTATCGGTTCTTCTAATTCGCGAGAATGATTTGAGCAGTTGGCGCAGTTGATCTAACCGATGCTATCCCTGTTTCAACTGACCCCTTGCTCTTATACATTTCACTAGTTCCTATAATTTCTCCGTTTGCAGCCTTCAAATTGAAGTAAAAACTGTCGTCTTTTGCAATCTTTCGTTCAAAATTTTCCTCAATCGCAGCGTTTATTTTCACACTTTCAATTCCATTTTCAGCACCTGATTTTGCTTTATAACCCTCACTTTGAAGGATAATTTCGTGGTTATTGGCTTTCAAATTAAAGTAATACTCCCCGTTTTTAGGTGATTTAAAAAGTGTAAACTGTCCCATGATCTGCTTTTCAAGATTTGATACGATGAAGGTACGATTTCTTGTTGTAAATTTTGATGCTTCATGGAAAAACATCCCCATATTTTTTGATAAAGCGTGTTGAAATATGATTTGTAGCGTTAACTTTGTGCCAGTAACTGGCTCCGTAGCTTCCGCTTTCACTCCGTTTCATCGGACAAGCGATTCGCTACTCAGCCAAAAAATGGCTCCGTAGCTCAGCTGTATAGAGCACTGGATTTCGGCTCCAGCGGTCGGGGGTTAGAATCCCTCCGGGGTCACTCTGATAAAGCGTTTGCCAACGGCAGACGCTTTTTTTATGTGCTGAACCAAGCTCGCTTGAGTGAAAGCACATAGAAAAAGTGGCTATCAGATGCGAAGCAGATGAAAACGCTTTATCCACTGCACGTCGTCTATAAGGGATCATGAAATAATCCCAATAAAACACATCATTCGCTCACCACCGTCACTTCCCGTTCGGCGTTCGCTCTTCACTTGCTCCTGAGTCGCAAGTTCTTCTCCGGGGTCACAAAACAGAGTGAGAGCAGAGAGTGAGAGCGTTAAACACTCATTCTCGCTCTCTTTCTCACACTTAAGTTTTGTGCTAATTGCGCTAGTGAAAGCAGATGAGAACGCTTTATCCATTGCACGTCGTCCCTAAGGGATCATGAAATAATCCCGATAAAACCCATCATTCGCACACTGCCGTCACTTCCCGTTCGGCGTTCACTCTTATAAGACATCACGAATTCCAACCGCTAGCGCTAGTTTTTTATTAATAGATAAGCTAATAATCTATATATATGTGAATTATGTAATATTCTCCTTTAATAGAGTAACAAAAGCTGTACTGGTTATGCCGAATTTTGTTGAATAACATAATTAAACAATTAAAAAAACAGCGTATGAAAACACATTCACTAAAATTAGGATTTTTTGTTCTTATTCTAACAACTCTATCCAGCAACACCTTAATGGCCTTTACGGCAGTTACAAATGGTGACTGGACCAATCCGCTTACTTGGGGTGGTATAGCCCCTTCAGGTAATGTTAGTAACGAGGACATCATCATTCCATCGGGTATTGATGTAAACATGAACACAAACGTTACTTTTTCAGGTCTTCTCAACAATTTTACAGTAGACGGAACTTTAACCACTTCAACGAATAGTCAATTGTCCATTGAACTGGGAACTTTTAGTGGAACCGGTGATGTAGATATTCAACGTATTCTATTCGATGGCATATTGACTAATTACACACACACTGGTGATCTGATGGTCAATACATTGGTAAATATGGGATCTGCTCTTATCATTACATCGCAGGTGACCATTTCAGACACCTTAAATCTTGACAGTGGCACACTTACTTTGAACACTGGTGCCAACTTACTGGTAAACGCCAATTCAATAATCGTCAGAAATGATGGTTCATTAGCTACCACGGGAGGAGTATTTAATTCTGGTGGGACTTACCATGTTCGTTATATCGGTGGAACTAAAACCACTGGTATAGAGATCAACTCACTAAATTTACAGAATGCAAACATCAGCCTTGATGATAATACCACAATCCTTACGATGGGAAGTGATTTGCAGGTTGATGGTAACTTACAATTGACAACTGGTATCCTGAGTGTAGAAGCTAATGACCTAGAAATTCATGGAAATATGAATATTCAAACTGGAGCAGCGCTAACAACAATTGCTACTTCTAACCTTACCATTCAAACCGCAAATACGTTAAATTCAGGACTGGTATTTACCGCTGGATCATCCATTAATCAATTTTCTATTGATTTTACTGGTAGTACTGGATCTGTAGAACTTGAAAGCCCATTATCCGTGGCTGGAGAATTGCAATTGCATAATGGAACTTTAAGTATCGAAAGTGGTGCTTCATTGACGATGAACGCAGGAAGTTTGGTGCAGGTGATAAGTGGAAATCTCGCAGGCAATGGTGGTACATTTGTAGGTACAGCCGCTTATGATGTTGAGTATATCGGTTCTTCAACGGTACCAACTGGAGAAGAAATTACCGGTTCAGGATTGAATGATGTGAAAGTAAACATTACCGCTGGTGAGGTCATTATGGGCAATGATGTAACCATTGGTGGAGAATTGGAACTGAGCAGCGGAAAACTAAATTTGAACGCAAACAACCTAGTATTGAACGGAACTTTAGACCAGACAACTCCGATCATCGGAGACATGAACTCTGATCTGAACTTGAACATAACTACTAGTGGCAACGATACCCTTTATTTTGACGTTTCTAATCAAAATTTACAGCAGTTAGTTGTTGACGTAACTGGGAACATTGTTTTGGGATCTGTGCTTCATATTCATGATGAACTTACCCTTACGAGCGGTAACATCATGTTAATGAATCATAACTTGATTATGGTAGAAAATGCTGATATCACAGGGTACAGCGAGACTAGATACATTATGACACCTGCAGACGGAAAACTTCAGATGCATATAGCTCTTGCTTCTCCATATGTCGTATTCCCTATCGGAACAGAAACTAGCTATTCACCTGCGAGCATTCAACAAGGAACGGGAGCTGCAGCAGGAAATTTTATGGTAAAAGCTTTTAACGGAGTATATGTAGGAGGAACTGAATACGCAGGATTCAACAGTGCAGTTGGTGCAACTGTCGTGGACAGAACTTGGTTGGTTGAATCTGATGCAGGTACGTTTAACATGAATCTTAAATTAGGTTGGATGGCTACCTCAGAAGTAAATGGCTTCGATCGTACCAATGCATTCATTTCTCATTATTGGAATAGTGACTGGGATGCTCCAGCTTCAACAAGCGCTGTAGCAGGTATGAACAATACTTATGAGATTGCCCGCACGGGAATTACCAGCTTAAGTCCTTTCACAGTTGCCGAAGAATATACTGAGTTGAGCGTTGATGAAGAAACAGCTTTATCAAACATCAACTTGTATCCAAATCCATGCACGGACGTAATGAACGTAAGCTATGCGAACTCCACTAGTCAGAAATATATGCATCAGGTGACAGACCTTGCAGGAAGAAGCTATGATGTGGTGAACAACGGAAACAATCAGATGGATGTATCTGTGCTAAGCAAAGGGCTCTATTTATTGAAAATGACCAACTTGGAAACTAATGAAGTAACAGTTAAACAGTTTATCAAAAAATAATCGATTTCATTTCACAAAAAAAATCCCTCCCAGATAATTCTGGGAGGGATTTTTTTTCTCAACATTCAACCCTGTTTATTGACCTGAGTTAGTTTTTCTTTAGAATTTAATGATATATACCATGAATCCATCTCCTTTACAATACTTCGCGTTAGAAAATCAATAGGCTTCCTATCCAAACGAATTGTTCAGCGGTCGTAACTCTAACCGTGTATTTGCCACTTGAGAGTGCGATCGGTTTTATCATTTTTTGATTTGAATCTGTTTCAATCTCTATTTTTCTTCCAATCAAATCAAAAAGTTCCACCGATACAATTTCGTACTCAGTAACAATCCAAAAAACTCCATTTGTCGGGTTCGGATAAAGCGCGATATCATTAAATGTCATTTCATTAAGTTCAACAGTGTTTACTGTATAACATTGAGACGTATCGCTACAGTTGCCATTCGAGATGACAACGGCATACTCTCCGTTCGAGGAAGGGGTGAATGAATCCGAATTTTCTCCAATTAGTTGACTGTTGTCTGAGCAATCTATCCACTGATACGCTTGTGCCCCTGGATCATCTGCACTCAATGTTAGAGTGTTTTCATTCCAACTGATTCCAACATCAATAGGGTCATAATTAATGATCACCTGCTGAATCTGAGTAACGGTATTGCTATAAGCATCAGTATAGGTCCATGTAACTGTATAATTTCCAGCTCCGGTTATAGGAAGCACGGCATCATTGGTTCCAGTAATTGTGCCTTCGCAGTTATCCGTTGCTGTCTGCATAGGAAGGGATGAGACGATACAGTCCTCCTCAATTAATGGTAAAACAGACAGGTCCGGTATGGGAGGATCAATGTCCTCGATGATCACACTTTGAGGCACGACCACCACATTTCCATTTCCATCATCAAAGTTCCAGTTCACCACATAATTTCCAAGGACATTATATGTCATGGGATCGGTTGTGGTTGCTGTAACACTACCAGCACAATTATCCTCAGTAACGGGCGGAGTTAGTGTTACTCCCGTACATGTTCCGTACACTGTACTCAATGAAGATGTATAAGGGGCAATCGTATCTCCAACGGAGATGGTCAGGGATATACACGTAACGTTTGACCAACATCCTCCTTCTCCGCGAAGGTAATAGCTCGTCGTGAGCGCAGGATTGACCTCAAATATTCCTGTTGTATTCGACTCAATAAGCGTTCCGCCACAACTTCCTGAGTACAAATGCCATAGATTTGCGTCATTCAATGTACTGGTGTTGCTTACACTGAGAATAGTTGTGTCTCCCGAACAGATCAGGTTATCATTCGAGTTTGTAAATGACGGAATACATGGTGCGAAACAAGAATCAATCTGAAGAAGATTGGAAACCGCAAACCTGCCGATACTGTCTTCAAAGTTGTGTGTCTTTGTAATTATCTGACTGGCCATATCAAATTCAAAAATTGTCCCGTCGTTGTTGTCACCACCTATCGATGTAGTGCCATATAGTTTTCCACTGGAACCTTCCACCAAAGTACCGTACGGTTTACTGCAATTGACTGCATAAGCAAAACTAGCTTCATAACTGAATGTAAGAATGGATGTATCAAATGAAAAAACAGTACCATTGCCTCCGACTCCCCCATCGTATGTTAAGCCATATAGTTTACCGTTTGAGGCTTGCATAAGCGAACCTCTGGGACCGCTTCCGTTATTGTTAAGGTCATAGTGTTTGGTAAAAATACCTGAACTTACATCATATTCGAAAAGAACACCGTCGTTATAAACCCCGCCGGTTGATGTAAGACCATAAAAAACGTTTGGAGCAGTTTCCAGCAGATCTTCTAATGGATTACTTCCGTTATTCGCACCATCGAAATCGTGTAATTTTGTGCATGTCCCGGTAGAAATGTCGAATTCAAAGATGACTCCCTTACCATTAATCCCACCATTATTAGTCAATCCGTACAACTTTCCATTTGTAGATTGAATGAGGGAGCCGAGTGGGGTTCTACCTGTATTGGAGTCATCAAAATCATGAAGTTTTTCAAATTCTGAAGTTGAGGGGTCAAATGAAAACAGGGTACCGTCACCCAAAGCACCACCTTTGGCGGCTAATCCATACATTTTACCATCATCAGCCAATAGTAGACGTCCATTTGGCTCCCAACCGGAATTTATATCAAAGCTATGTCGGGGTACAGTAATATTTGACCCCGGACAATATTCGAAGATTGTCCCACGACCATAATAGCCACCATCGCTGGCCAGAGCAAACAAGTTTCCATTATCCCCTTGAATAAAAGCGCCCTTAGATTTTTCACCTTGAGGTGCACAGAAGAAATCGTGAAATTTTGTGTGTTGATCAGCTAAGTAATCGTATTTGAACAGCATTCCTGCAATTTCTGCTCCCCCATATGCTATTCCGTAAATCAATCCGCTGGAATATTCTATCATTGCCTGCTCGGGGCTTCTTCCATAGATGGGCCCATCCATATCATATAGCATTGAGTACTGTTGTTCCTGGAGATCGAAAACATAAAATGTTCCAAAACCAAAAGCTCCCCCAAAACGTGACATCCCATAAAGTCTGTTGTCCTCAGCCAGTAAAAGTCCTCCTTCGGGCCATCCACCATCTGTGGTACCATTAAAATCGAAGAGCTTTGTATACGTTTCTGTAGCAGGGATGTAGTCGAATAGTACTCCTGCGTCGTTTGTCCCTCCGTACGCTGTTGTACCGTATATATGACCATTTGCCGCTATCACTCCTGATATAGAACTTCCCCCGGTACTCAAACCTGAAAAATCAATTTTTTTAGTATATAAATCCAGCGCAGGATTGTATTCGAACAGGACCCCATAGCCTCCTGAATTACCACCTAAAAAGGTAGTGCCATAAATTTTTCCGTTGACTTCCGCTAGGTATCCTCTTGGATACAATCCATAAGAATTGTCAAAATCAAATTTCTTGGTGAAGGTGTTTGTCGCTATGTTAAATTCATATATAATTCCATAACTGTTGGCTCCTCCATTCATTGTGGTGCCGTACAACTTTCCATTTGACGCCAGTATTAGTCCTCTTGGATTCTCTCCTGATGCAATGCCATTGAAATCCCTTAATTTTGTGCATATTCCGGTTGAAATGTCATATGTAAACAACGTGCCTTTGTCATAAATTCCCCCTTCAACACATATGCCGTACAAAACCCCCGGACTAAGTTCAATGAGATCACCTGTAGGAATATTGCCGTGTAAGGCGGGATCAAATAAAAAAATATGTTCAACAGAGTCTGTTGATGGATCAACACGATAAATCGTTGAGGATTCAAGTCCGCCCCAAACGCCACTGGTGGTCGAATATAACATTCCGTCACTTGCCTTCAGAAAACGCACGTGATCAGGATTCCCTGCTAATTCTTTTTCGAAATGATAGATATCCTGCACATTACCCCCAGCAGAGTCAGTTTTGAAAATAACACCACTATTGTATTCTCCACCATGCACCGTCATTCCGGTAAAAGAAGTGGTTTGTGCATTTGTAATGGAGGTGAATAATATCCCCATTAACAGGAAAACCATACTTCGTTTAATGACCAACATTCTTTCCTTTTTGGTTTGATCGCATTTAAATTGCTCAATAAGAGATTAATGCTCGTTAAACTTAATGATTTTATATCATTCCAGAGAGTATTTCTGAGAGATTCTCCTTTTTTCAGATTAGATGTTCATCTATAATGTACCATTCAATGGTTGTGGAGTGCGATAATACTTTTGTGAACAAAGCTCATTTTTCCATATTCTTATCAAATTAGTTTCATTCATTGGCTTTTCATATCGCTTTTCGTAAGTGTCCAAAGAACGCACTTGCTAACTATTAAAGGGATAATCCCGATAAGACACATCATTCGCTCACTGAGTTTTTGAATTCAAGCGCTCATAGGCAATTGAGCTAACAATACTTGATGAAAACATTTTATCCATTGCACGTTCTTCCCTCACCACTTGTCACTTCCCGTTTAACTAATGTTTCTTTGAACTTCAGGTTGATTTGGTTTTTTTGTTTACTTTTAGTCAAGAAACACTATTTACATATGAAAACATCGATTTGCTTACTTCTACTATTTTGGATTTTCAAGAGTGGAATTGCGCAGCAAGAATATCAGTATCGCTGGCATAGAGAATACACGATTTGCAATTCAGGTAATGTAGTTGGGGTTGCTTCATTGAATGATGGAGGAATCTTGGAACTTATCATACACGGTGGCTCAGAAGATATTGATCCATCTCCAATGGATATATTAGTTCCTACAGGTGGAACGCTGGTAAAATATGATTCCCAAAAACAATTGGAGTGGTATCTTAACTTTCCCAATATGCAGTCTGGTAAGATTTTGATAGATTCTTTGCACAATTCGATATATATCTATGCTAATTATTCGAATTCTTTCGATTCAGATCCAGGACCAACGACAACTACATTTGCTACAGTAGGACAATATTCATCGTATATCATTAAATTGAGCTTGGATGGAAATTTTATTTGGTCTAAGAATATCGTAAATACTTCTGCTAACAACGCCTACGTTCTTTTAACTGGACTGGATGTAAAAGAAAGTGGAAATTTAATCTTGTATGGAAGTTATAAAAATGGGGTGGATTTTGATCTTGGTCCTGATGTCCAGTTATTTCAAACCCCTGATGGGGGATCAGGTTACCCAATTACACAGGGTTTTCTGGTTGAATGGAACGGAGAAGGAGAATTCGTGAAAGGGTTTAGTCTTGGGGAGTCAGATTATGGCTTTAATACAAGTAACGTTGAGGTTCTTAATCAAAATGTATTCTTTTCTTGTTCCCTATACGGGGAGTTAGACGCGGATGCAGATTCTTTATCAAGTACTGTTGTGGGGCTGCCTGACGCGGTAAGTTCTTTTATTATCAAATATGATACAAATTTCGTGTTTAAAGATGTTGCCTCCTATTCAAATGGTGTTTTACAACAAATTGCAACGGGATATGAAGATGAGTTAATCATCTCAGGGAGTTATGTTGCCGATTTTGATGCAGATCCTTCCGGTAATATTGATATGCTCGTGCATGGTGGGAGCTCTGTGTATTATCAACAATATTTCATAAAATTGGACACTGCATTTAACTATGAATGGTCTTTTTATAACACATATGCAGGTAGCGGAGAAATAGGGGTCACAAAGATTGTTTTAGTTAGTGATGGCAGTATACACACTATAGGTAACTTCAAAGGTGAATACGATGTTGACCCAGGAACTGGAACATATCTGATATCGAATACCAGCAATGGTAATTTTGAGCCTTACGTTCTGCAGTATGACAATGGTGGAAACTTTGTGAGTGCGCACACCTTTTATCATATAGGAACGAACTATCCCGCGTACTCAGGTGATATTGACGTCAATCCTGATCATAGCATGCTGGTAGGAGTTAGATATACGGGAACAACAGATGTGGATCCCGGATCAGATACATTAGGAGTCGTTCTACTCGGAACGAACCCGAAACCGTTGCTGGTTGAATTTGTGCGTTGTACACCACAGTA
This sequence comes from uncultured Flavobacteriales bacterium, assembly GCA_937876195.1. Lineage (GTDB taxonomy): Bacteria > Bacteroidota > Bacteroidia > Flavobacteriales_D > Crocinitomicaceae > UBA4466. Next base: position 62,779 of record CALEIK010000018.1, on the reverse strand, counting down.
CGTAGAAATATATGACACGATTTGTGATGGTCAGGATTTTCAATTTGGTAACCAGAATTACAGTACTTCGGGTATTTACAGTTACTCTTATTTGGATATCAATGATTGCGATAGCATTGTTACCCTTAATTTAACCGTAAATCAATTAAATACGGAATTAACTTCTACCAATTACGGTAATTTGGCATGCATTGATACCAATGCTCTTAGCTATTCGTGGATGAATTGTAATTCTGGATTCATCGTATCCGGAGTAAATACTTATGCTTTTTCGCCGATGGATGATCAAGATTATGCTGTTATTGTCTCAGATGGTATTTGTGCAGATACTTCAAATTGTTTAAACGTCTCGCAAGGAAGTAATTTTGGAGTTCCTGAATTAGATTGGGCTGCAGGTATTACAGGATTTACGGGTGGTGAACAAAATTCACTTGCTGTTGACCCTGATGGCAATATTTACGTTACCGGAAACATACAATCTATCGTGAACATGGAATTATTTGGCGGCGTGTCATCTTTTTACCAAAGTCCTAATTCACTGGATATTATGGTCGCTAAATATGATAATAATGGTGCCTTTTTGTGGGGCTTTCCAGCAGGAATACAAGGCAATTCATCTATTCCGGAAAGTGGATATGCGTTAGATTTTGATACAGATGGAAATGTGTATGTTGCTGGATTGTTCGAAAGGACCATTGACATAGATCCTGATGAATATAATATTGCGCTCCAAATGGAATCAGCTCCATATGGCGTTGAAGTTTTTCTAATAAAGATCAATCCTAACGGTCAGTTATTATGGAATAAAACTTTAGGTGCTCAAGGTGTTTTCATGACACTTGAAGATTTGGACGTGGCTCCTAACGGAGAGATAGTTGTCTGTGGAAGCAACGGAGGACAACCAGCAGATTTTGACCCTGGTCCGGGAACTTTTACTCAAACAGGTAAAGCCTTTGCCGCTAAGTATTCGTCAAATGGAGATTTTAATGGTTTAATAGACCTGCCTGGTTTGAATTCTATCGTAAAAGCAGCGACATTCGATAAAGACAATAATTTGATTTTATCGGGGGCAATATATGAAGATGCGGATTTCGATATGGGTCCGGGGGTTGCGATGCTGGACGTTCCTATTCTTTATGATGTTAGAGAATTTATTGTCAGTTACAATGATACGCTTGGACTCAATTGGGTACACGGTTTGGATCCCTCTGGTGATGAGAACAGTCACTCCGCATTAGATACGGATGATGAAGGAAACATTTTCTTCACTGGTGTGAATTCCGGACAAGTTGATTTCTCAGGTAACGAGGCTGGATCAGGACCATCTGTATTTACATTTTACGGAGGTTTTCTAGTTAAATACGCCTCCGACGGTACATTTCTTCAAAAATTCCCCTTCTCGTTTGAGGGGTCATATTTAAGCAACTCAATTTCTGTGAATCAAAAAAACGAAGTTTTATTCGCAGGAAAAGCTTATGATGGTGTTACAGTTACTGTAGATGCCTCGACTGTTCTTCCTATGGCCAATGGTGGTACATTTGTTATTAAATATGCAAATGACGCGAGCGAAAGCTGGGCCTTTGAAATTGAGGATTATAGTTCAGGAGGTGGGCCGATTTCTATTGCTTCTGATGAATTTGGAAACTTTTTTTTAATGGGAGATGGTTTTGGCGCAAGTCCTTTTGATGTTGACCCAACAGATTCTACTTATATGCTTAGTGCCCCAGACGCATACCTCGCCAAATATGGAGAAAGTTGTTCGCCTATCAACAACTCTTATCAATTAAACGGAACAACAGTTACTGTCGCTGATAACGGATACTATTATTTCAAGGATTGTATTACAGGTACCATTGTTGATTCCGGTTTCGTAAATACATTTACTCCATGCAGCAGCGGAAACTATTACGCACTACTGAAAATGGGGAACTGCTACGATTCAACATCTTGTTTCACCATCAACGCTGTTTCTGATCTATCCACAACACTAACTGATATCACAGTTACTGCCAACAACCCATCGGCGAGTTATGTTTGGTTAGACTGTGACGATAATTTCGCGCCCATTTCAGGTGAAACAGCTCAATCTTTCACGCCAACAGAAAATGGCAATTACGCTGTTCAATTAACCCAAAACGGATGCGTTGACACCTCCGATTGCGTGGCTATTGCAACGGTGGGTATCGTTGAAAACACAATGACAGAGGAGTTTGTCCTCTTTCCAAACCCCACGAGTGGTGAAGTAAAAATTGTTTTTGAAAACGAACAACAGGAACTGACCGTATCACTGCTTTCTATCACTGGACAACTACTGAAAAGCAAAACGTATCAGAGTTCTGAGGCAATAACGTTTGAGATTGACGGTCCTGTAGGAGTATATTTGCTAAAGTTGAACAGCAACGGTGAAGAAGCTACGATACGGGTAATGAAGGAGTAGGTAGGTGCTTGACTATCAATTCATCTCCGTACACTGCATAGGAATGTTGATCAAGCGATGAATAGAATTTCCCAAATCCATCATGTCATCATCGCCTTTTTCGTAACGCCACTCGATGTCAATTGCTTGTTCGGTAGTATTCATTTCTTTCGAAACTTTCAAAAACTTTAGAATTGCCTCGATACTCGGTGTGTTGATATATTCAAGTTCGAAACGAATTGATGTTTTTGGTTTCGGGTGTTTCAAGTATTCTTTGAATTGTGCAATGACTGGTTTCCAAAATTGATTTGGATCCAATTGAATTGATCTTCCTGAAATTTGTATTGATCCATTTTTACGATCAAAATGAATTGTCGGTGTGTCGAATGCTCTTTTAACTGTTGTGCGTATCATGTGTTGAAGTATTAATTAGTTTCTCCAAATCTCCAACATTCTCACCGTATTTCCTTGGTTTATAAGGCCCAGACACACCAATTTAGTGGTTTCAATCCATACGTCTCTACGTAGTTACACGCAGAAGAACACACACTTTTGATTATTTAGGTTTCGCTTTCAGCAAATCGTTTGAAATCCTTCAGGTACTTTACCGATTGTTTTTTAAACGCTCCCGGCATTAAAAAGGCAATAACCTTCATGAAACCTTTGAACTGAAATTCATTCTCAGAATTATAAATCGTATGTCCCTCTGGAGTCTCTTCAAATTTGTTTTTCACAACATTGAACACGCCATTCGCTTCATAGGTTCCTGAAAATTCATGTGGAAGATTGCGCACAGTCACGGTTTCAATCATCTCCACTTCGCGCTTGCCCATTTTAAATACCAGCTTTGCTTTTGATCCCACTTCTCCTGGTGTTCCACTGATGGGTTCAAAACTCTGCAATCCATCCATCCATTTTTTCATGTTGTCCACATTGTCGAAAAGCTCTATCACCTTATCTACCGGTCGCTCTATGCGAATCGAGGTTGTGTATTTCATCTTCTATTTTACTTTGCTAAATCTAAATTCTTCTATCGTTCGCGTTCCATCTGAAGTCAGCGCTAAAAGAATCACCAACTCTTCTCCATCCAAATGATACGTGAGTCCATTAAAGTAGGCAGTCTGATTTTCTACCTTAACCAATTTAAACTCCGTCCATTTGTCTTTCTCTTCCCAGGGTGTCAAATCGCGACTAAAGTGCTTGAGTTTTACGATCAATGTTTCGTCAACTTCTTCAATGACAATGAATTCGCTGAAATGAACGATTCCATCTTTGGAGTAACGAAAAATACCCAGCATCGAATTGTCAACCGCTGGCATCCACATTTCATCGCAATCTCCACCAAAACCACTTCCTTTCCATGATCCAACGAGCCAATCCAGTTGGGACAAACTCGCCTTTCCAGCAGATGCGTCTTTTTCCAATGTCAACACTTCTTGTCCAACACTTGGAAGGGCAATACACAACAAAATTGCTACGAATAGATTTCTCATGCTGCGTTCTTTTTAATAAACAACCCTACCAATGCGGTGGTAATAATTCCCATCACTGGCGCGAAAACTGTAGCCTGAATGATGTAATTCTGCAAATTAAAATACGCTTCAGCATCAGTTTGTGTCATCATTCCTTCTGCTACTGCATACTCAGTTATGTTCGCAAAATAGTCAGGTGTAATGACTGTTGATGTGATGTACTGCGTAAGTGGGGTCAACAGGGCAATGATCAACGACATGATTAATCCTGAGGTAAATGCCTGACCATAACTCATGACGCCGTTGTAAAAATTCTTACGCTTATCAAGCAAAGCAAAAACGTATATGAGAATTGCAGGAATTGCTACGAAGTTCGAATAAAACATGTGCTTGTCGATGTGCTCGTCATGAAGTCCAACTAATTTTTCCATTAACATCCAAAGCAGTCCCATAATTGCAAACAAGACCGCCCATTTTAGTTCAATTTTAATAGTTTTCATTTGTCTTCAATTTGTTTTTGGTTAAACACAGTCAATTATACAGCACAAGGTAATAGTTTTTGCTAATTGTTCAAATGAAGGCTGCAAATTATTATCATCTCTACATCCCAAACGTATGAAGAAAATCCATTCATCATTGTAAAAGATAATCACACTAAAATGTTAAATTTTCCCATTTCTTTCTTTTTTGCATTCCTAAAACAGCTGATTAGTTAGCTTTGTAAACTATTGACTTTAGTAACTAATATGAGCGATCAAAATCAACCTCTTGGAAAATTATTTGCTTCACTAACTAAGCAGTACATCGGGATATTGGCTAATAAATTAGGCGATCTTCCCATAGAACGCTATTATTATCCGCTGGTCGTTATTTCTCAAAACTCAGGTAAAATAGGTCAACACCAATTGGCAGAGATGCTCGGTATTGATAAAGTGACCGTGTTTCGAATAGTAGAGTACCTCGAAAAGAACGAAATGATCGAGCGATTAACGAATCCTGAAGACAGAAGGTGCCAGCTTTTAATGTCCACCAAAGAGGCAGAAAAAATTGTTCCGCGCATTGAGCAGACAATCGCTGAAATAGATTACCTTTTCGTTTCCAAGATTGACCCCTCTCTGCGCGACGGGTTTGAGCATACGCTTGAAGACATGATCAAACATGTCTCCCAAGAACCAACCAACAGAATAGATTTTCACTTCAACAAAATTACAGACCCGAATGAAAACGTATAACATTCTTTTCATGCTTACAAGTATATCTGCACTCATTAGTTGCGGAAGTGCAGAATCAGAAGCACCAGCTAAAAAAAGTGGGCCTATTGCTGTCGAATACGTCGTGGCAAAAACAGAAACAATAGAGCATCATATCACTGTTCCGGGCACGGTAATTCCCTTCGAAACTGTAGAACTCTACAGTGAAGTAAACGGTCGTGTTAAACAGATTCTATTCACCGAAGGACAATTGGTAAAAAAAGGAACGACCCTTGTGCGAATTGACACCGATATTCTCCAAGCTCAACGCAAACAACTTCAGGTAGAACTTGATCTTGCCACCAATGATGAGCGTCGGAAAAATAAACTTTATGAAAGCAAAGCAATTAGTTTCGAGCAATATGAGCAATCGCTTTCCAAGTTAAATCAATTGAAAGCGCAGCTTGAATTAATCGATGTACAAATAAGCAAAGCAACGATAAAAGCACCGTTTTCGGGAAAGGTTGGACTCCGAAACATTAGTGAAGGTGCTTATGTTACTCCAACAACATTAATTACCACTGTTGCACAAAGTGATAAGGTAAAAATTGAATTTGCCGTGGCCGAACGTTATGCAGCAACCATCATCAAAGATATGACCGTTGGTATTTCTACAGCGGAAGACACGACGGCCCACTCAGCTGTGGTGTATGCTACGGCATCATCTATTGACCAAAGCTCTCGCATGCTGACTGTACGTGCTAAAATGAACGGAAAAGACCATTTTTACCCAGGAAGATATGTGAATGTAAACTGCAATTTTGGGAAGGATGATAACAGTATTCTAGTGCCCAATCCAGCGATAGTTCCGGTCATGAAGGGACAAAAAATATGGGTGCTCAAAAACGGTCAAGCATTGGGTGTCGACATTCAAACTGGAGCTCGTACAGCTGAAAAAACACAAATTTTTGGGGACATTCAACCCGGTGATACAATTATTACCACGGGACTGCTTGGAATGCGTGATGGTATTTCTGTAACTCCCAAAACTCGCGCGAAATGAATTTAGCGTCTCTAAGTATCAACAGGCCTGTGCTGGCAACCGTCATGTCGATTGTTGTCGTGCTATTTGGAATCATTGGGTTCCGATCCCTCGGAGTTCGGGAATTCCCATCAGTCGACCCGCCAATAATTACCGTGACAACGAATTATCCAGGTGCCAACGCCGATATCGTCGAATCTCAAATTACTGAGCGTCTTGAGGAATCCATCAATGAAGTTCAGGGAATTCGAACAATGACATCCGTGAGCAGTGACGGAAGAAGCACGATCACTGTAGAGTTTGATCTTAGTCGTGACCTAGATGGAGCGGCAAACGATATTCGCGACAAGGTTTCAGGCGCCATTCGTAACCTTCCCCCAGATGCTGATCCGCCGATCGTAGCAAAATCCGACGCTGACGCTGAAACAATTTTCTCGCTCACTGTTCAATCTGATTCAAAAACGCTTTTAGAACTTACGGAACTGGGGGTAAATGTTTTTAAAGAGCGCTTACAAACCGTTCCCGGAGTGAGTAAAATAAACATCTGGGGTGAAAAGCGTTACTCGATGAAGCTGATGTTTGAACCAGTAAAAATGGCTGGATTTGGAATCACCGCTTCAGATGTCCGCGATGCACTATTGACTCAAAATGTAGAGCTTCCTTCTGGTCGCATTGAAGGAGATGCCGTTGAGTTGACGATCCGTACCTTCGGGCGACTTACGACCGTAGAGGAATTCAACGACCTCATCATTGCAGAGAAGGGAGGAAACATCATTCGACTCAAAGACATTGGTTCGGCACAACTGCGTCCACAAAATGAGCGCACCTTGTTACGTGGAAATGGCGGAATACCAATGATTGGAATCGCTATCACTCCGCAACCAGGTTCCAACTACATCGAAATCGTGGATGAAGTATATAAGCGGGTTGATCAGATCAAAAAGGAGTTACCAAAAGATATAAGTATCGGAGTGGCGTTGGACAGCACAAAGAACATTCGTAAATCGATCAGGGAAGTGCAGGAAACGGTTTTGATTGCGTTTTCACTTGTCGTTCTTGTGATTTTTCTGTTCTTACGTGACTGGCGCACAACGCTAATTCCAGTCATCGCAATTCCCATTTCACTAATCGGTACATTCTTCATTATGTACCTCATGGATTTTTCCATCAACATTCTAACCTTACTTGGAATTGTCCTTGCAACTGGACTTGTGGTTGATGATGCCATTGTTGTAATGGAAAATATTTTCGCACGCGTTGAGAAAGGTGAAGACCCGAAAAAGGCGGCGCATGAAGGATCAAAAGAAATCATTTTTGCGATTGTTTCAACCACCATTACATTGGCTGCGGTATTTTTACCTGTCATTTTCCTAGAAGGTCTTACAGGAAGATTGTTCCGTGAATTTGGGATCGTCGTCGCGGGATCGGTTATTATTTCTGCGTTTATTTCGCTGACACTTACACCAATGATGAGTTCAAAATTGTTGCGTAAACGTGAACGGCATTCATGGTTCTACAGAAAAACAGAACCGTTTTTCGTGGGATTGATTAATAGATATACCAAGAGTTTAGTCAGCTTTATGAAACGTCCTTGGCTGGCATTTGTCCTTATGCTTATTTCAGGGGCATTCATTTACTTTTTTGGAGGAAATCTTCAATCCGAACTAGCCCCAATGGAAGATAAAAGTCGAATGATGATTATGTCTTCTGCACCTGAAGGAACTTCCTTTGAGCGCATGGATGCTTTTCAACAAGAACTAATTGACCTAGTCGATACACTGCCCGAAGTTGATAATCTTCTCTCGGTGACCTCCCCGGGGTTTGGCGCTTCCATTTCAACGAATCGTGGGTTTGTGCGTATGAATCTGGTCGACAAAAACATGCGATCGAAAAGTCAAAGTGAACTCGCAGATGAAATTTCCGCTAAACTGGGGAACTATAATTTTGCACGTGTCTTCGTTACGCAAGAACAAACAATTGGCGGAGGACGAATGTCAGGTTTACCTGTACAATATGTGATCCAAGCACCGAATTTCGAACGATTGGAGGCTGTATTGCCCGATTTTCTAGCCAAGGCATCACAAGACCCTACATTTCAAGTCGTGGATGTGGATCTAAAATTCAACAAACCCGAATTACAAGTGCGAATTGATCGAGCAAAAGCCCGCGCGGCTGGAGTCTCTGTGCGTGATATTGCCGAAACAATGCAGCTCTATTTTGCAGGACAACGATTTGGCTATTTTATCATGAACGGTAAACAGTACGAGGTCATTGGAGAAGCTCAAAAGCAATACCGCGATGATCCGAATGACCTCAAAGAAGCCCACGTAAGAAACAAAGACGGCGTGCTAATTCCACTTGACAATCTTGTCTATCTTAGCAATGAATCAAGTCCGCCACAATTGTTCCGCACCAACCGTTACGTTTCTGCTACAGTTTCCGCTTCAACTGTTCCAGGAAAAACCATCGGAGATGGAATTAAAGCGATGGATAAAATCAAAGCCGAGGTCTTAGACGAAACATTTTCCACATCATTATCAGGCACCTCCAAAGAGTTTATGGAAAGTGGAAGCAGTCTTATTTTTGCCTTTCTGTTGGCATTGGCATTGGTTTACCTTGTACTCGCGGCTCAGTTTGAAAGCTTTTCAGACCCGCTAATCATTATGTTCACGGTTCCCCTCGCTCTGGCTGGAGCTGTCGTAACTTTATGGCTCTTTGGGCATACGCTCAATATCTTTTCTCAAATTGGGATTATTGTCTTGGTGGGACTTGTTACGAAAAACGGAATTTTGATCGTGGAATTTGCCAATCAACGCAAGGTTGCTGGATTGAAAGTGAAAGAAGCAGTAATTGAAGCAGCTTCAAAGCGTTTCAGACCCATCTTGATGACCTCTATGGCGACGATCCTCGGTGCGTTGCCGATTGCTCTGGCCTTAGGTGATGCCGCTACGAGTCGAATTTCCATGGGAATGTCAATCATCGGTGGACTTACCTTCTCACTGGTGCTTACCTTGTATGTGATTCCCGGTTTGTATATCTATCTAACTTCTAAAAAGAGCGCATGAAAGCACTAGTTCTATCTTTCTTATTCCTTTTTTCCTTTCCTATAATTGCTCAGGAAACGTTTACGTATGACCAATTTATTGCGATGGTCTTGGAAAAAGATTATGGAATTCAAATTGTGAAAAATAACGCTGAAATTTATGCCAATGAGAACAATGTCGGAAATGCTGGATACCTTCCTCAGATTTCTGTCAACGCAGATCAAAACTTAACAATCAATAGTGCGCGACAAGAATTTTTGAGTGGACAGGTAAACGAAGCCGATAACGCAAAAAACACTTCCCTCAGTGCTGGTGTTCTATTAAACTGGACCTTTTTTGACGGATTTAAAATGTTTGCAACTGATAAAAAACTGGATTTACTTGAAGAATCAGCTTTGCTTAACCTCCGTGCTGAAGCAGAAATGAAAGTATATCAAGCGTCTGTTTCATTTTACACGCTTGTCGTGCTTAATGAAATGAACGAGATTTATGAGCAATCGATTGATTTGTCAAAAGCGCGCTACGATCAAGTAAACTTACTTACCTCAAATGGCGCAGCAAGTGAAATGGCGCTCATTCAGGCACAACTTGACCTTACCGCAGATAGTGCTGCTTTCCTGAATAATCAACGGAATATTGCGGCGCTTCAAACTTCATTGAACGCATTTATTGCAAGAGATCCTGAACTTCCATTTACTGCCACCGGAACGCTACCCGAAGTAACGGAAGCACTGAATTGGGGAGATCTTGTTGAAAAATCGCTGGCGGATAATGCATCGCTGTTGTACGCAAAATCAGCACTGGCCATCTCAGAGCAAGAACGCAAAGAAGTACTAAGCACATGGTATCCGCAACTAGCACTTTACACCGGTTATTCCTATGGTCGATCGCAAAATGAGGTGGGGTTTTTACTTAGCAATCAGAGCTTCGGTCCTAGTTTTGGATTGACACTGAAATGGGATATCTTGAACGGATTATCAAGAATTCAGAGCTCTAAAAACAGTCGTTTAACGATTGAAAATTCTGAACTAGCACATCAACAACAATCACAATTGATCCGATCAGAACTTAGAGAAGCTTTTGTGAATTATGAATTTGCTATGAAAAATTTAGAGTTTGAATCGCGTAATCAACTTGTAGCTGAGGAAGTAGAGAAAATCATTGGAACTGCCTTCCAGTCTGGAGCCTACACAGCTTTAGAACTTCGTGAGTTTCAATTTGCGGTAGTCGAAGCGAGAAGTAGATTGCTCACTGCTAAACTGGAACACATGACACAGCGATTGAACTTGTTGCTTCTTTCTGGGAGTTTGTAAAATTATTCTTTGCTCCCGAACGTAGGAAGGAAAACATCTTTCATGATGGCGAATGCTAATTTGTCTTCCTGCGAATTGTATGCTCCTCCAGTAAAAACAACTACCATGTCCACATCGGGTAAAATAAAAATATATTGACCCCCGTTTCCCGTTGCGACTATGGAAGTAATCGTTTTTTCGTTCTGCTTGAAAGGAATGTTCCACCACAGATAACCATAGTCGACACCGGAGATTTTTGTTGTTGCCGTGGTTGATTCCTCCAGCCATTCTTCAGAAACGATTTGTTCTCCATTCCACTTTCCCTTGTTGAGAATCAACTGACCAATTCTAGCCATGTCGCGTGGAGTCATGTACAAGCGCTTTCCAGAGGGTATAACCTCTTTTTTGGAAGTATGTCCCCAACTGACATTGGAAATGTTCAATGGTTTGAATAAGTATTCTTCTGCAAATTGATCGATTGACATTCCTGAAGCCTGAGCAATAATTTCAGCTAGCATAACGACACCCATGGAGCAGTAATTTGACACTTCACCAGGATTATTAATCATTGGAAGGTCCAGCGTATATTGTAACCAGTCTCTCTTTTTGTATACCTTATCTTCTTGTCCTTTTGATTGTTTGTCCCAATCGTTGCAATCAAGTCCGCTTGACATCGTTAACAAATGTCTGATGGTGATTTGCTGCTTCCGCTCGTCCAAATTTTTCTTTGGGACAGGTGTTTTGAGGTACTTGGAGATTGGATCGTCGACACTTTGAATGAACCCCTTGTCGATTGCAATTCCCAGCAAAAGCGACCTGATACTTTTTGTTGCAGAACGCAAATCGTGTTGTTGATCTATGGTCTGCCCGTTGAAATACTCCTCGAGCAGAATTTGATTGTTTTTGACAACAACTACACTGTGCAATTTATGCTCAGCTTGTTGCAGTTGATTGAACAATTGATAAATTCTCGCTGTATCAAACTCTTGCAATCGTAAATCAGCTGTTTCCCATCCGTCTTCATGTTCCTCAGGTTGGGAATAGGTGTACTGTCCATAAGAAAATGTACTTATGAATAGGATGAAAATTATTGATGTTGTGATGGTTTTTATCATACAGAACGGACAACTGTTGGTTTAAAACCAATCTATGTTCTGATAAATATACGGGATTTATTCGAAGGATTGACGCATACGTCCCGAAAAGCGACGAACTGTAATTGCACGTGGTTATGTGCAATTACAGTTGTGTCGACTTGCCTTACTTTACAACTACTTTTTCAATGAATTGGTCGGTACCTGTCCGTCCTGTCAAATAATAAACCCCCGATTGAATTTGATTGAATTCCAATGTGTTTGAACTCTTTCTTTGCGCTACAATTCTTCCCGATTGGTCTCTCAATACAATCTCTTCTGGCACTAACCCTGAGGAAAGTTTTACATGAATCATATCGTGCGCAGGATTTGGAAATACTATATAACTTTCTTTTGATGAGAATTCTGAAAGTCCAGCGCCTTCACCCTGATACAAGCTGTACCAAGCATCCTTATATAGGGTCTCTGATGCCATTATTTCCATTCCTGGCTCAAAGACCACAGGCATAAATGCTGTAATAGAACCACCTATAAAAACTGCATCGTTTTTTGCATGTAAGCTATTTGCGCTCACCGTCATTGTTGTTCCAAAACTACCTCTTATCTCCGCCCATTCAAAATCACCGGTGTTATTCAATTTACCTATAGCCATCCCGCTTTTTCCATCGGTTGTAGTATACGAATCGAAAGTATACGTATTGCTGGCGTCATTGCTAAAATAGATGGCATTGTCTCCGTCCGAAGTAATAGCATTGAAAAATGAAGACGACTTCTGGAATACTTTGCTTCCGTCCATAGGATTTATTTTCAATAGATAATTCCCAGCACTGGTACTATCGCTGTCATAATTAAAATAGTGCGTGGCATTAATCGTTGCATACAAATTATTGTTACACCAAGCAATATTCACCGCTTGAAACACTTGACCTTTGACGTGTTTTGCCCAAATAAAATTGCCGTTGGAAGCATCGTACTTTGCCAAAAATCCATTTCTAGCATTGGTTGAACTGATCGAACTATGCGCTGACACACAAGGAAAAGCAACTGAAGGGCTAAATCTTAAACTATCAGTATAAAAGCCACCCAAATAAAAATTTCCAGCATTGTCCAGGGCTATTGATTTCACACCGCTTTCTCTTTTAGAGTCGGTTTTAATTCCCCAAGAAATGGTTCCGTCATTCCCACTTAATTTCATTGCAAAAGATTCGAAAATCAAACCTGACCAAGCCGTAATTTCATTCGTGCCTTCCAACATTATCTTTTCGTCGAAGACACCCGTTAGAAATAAATCCCCATTGGAATCCGCTACCAAATCTCTTGGCATAGCATGTCTGGATTCTATACTTTTTACCCATAAAACATTTCCGGCGTTGTCATATTTCACAACAAAAATGCTGCCTCCTCCAAAAGCGTTGTTCCCCGAATTAATGGTTTCAGTACCGATCGTAAGATCACCAGTATATTTGCCTACCCAAAAGACATCGCCGTTTGCATTTACAGTCAACAGGGGACTTTCTATCCCTTCTGACGCCCTGTAACTCTTTAACCATTGAACTTGTCCACTACTATTCAATTTTGAGATATAGGCTCCTCTATAATCCACAGTGCTTTGTTCCATCGGTTCTGAATCGAATTGTGCTGTGTTATAGTATCCGCCAGTTACAAATAAGTTCGTCTGACTATCGATACCCGTGCTTTCGATTGTTTCATTCTTTCCTGCTATTCCAAAAAGTTTGGCAAATTGAAACTGAGACATTGAGAAGTTGGAGATTAGCAACATGGCTGTACCCACAAGTAAAGTGTTGTATTTTCTTTTCATATAATTGGTTTTAAAATCTACAACAAAGTTAGATGTGGCGACTGCCATTAAAAAAGGGCGTATCCCGTATTTTTAGGTAAGGTATTTACCTTAGGGATTAGATCAATTGATTACGAATCGCGAATCGGGTGAGGCCTGCAGCGTTGTGAAGATCAAGTTTTTGCATTAGGTTTGTTCGGTGCGTATCCACGGTTTTGAGCGCGATAAATAGTTTTTCGGCAATCTCTTTATTGGTTAAACCGCTCGCAATGAGTTTTAATATTTCAATCTCGCGCGGGGTTAATTCATCCAAGGGTGTGGAAGAAACCTCAGGAGTAATTTCGTTTTCTGCTAGCCCAAGAGTAAGGTCGTGACTGAAGAATTTCTTGCCACTTAAAATTTGTTCAACTGCAAAACGAATTTCTTTTTCATCCGCTGATTTTAACAGGTAACCATCGGCAAGGAGATTGATTATTTCTTTCACTAACCCCGAATTATTATGCATGGAAAGCATTAGTACCTTTATATTCGGATATTTCTCTTTCAGTTCTTTCAACAGCTCGATTCCATTCATCCCATCCATCTCAATGTCTGAAATCACAAGGTCGGCATTCGATAAACTGGAATGATTTAAAACATCTTTTGCTGATGTAGCCGTAAAGATTTGCGCTTTTTGTTCTAATCCAGCTAGCATTTTTTCAAGTCCCTCAAGGATTAACCGATGATCATCTACTAGAATTATTGTTTTAGTGTCGTTCATCAGAGTGGGATTCTAAGTGTAATTACTGTTCCATTGTTTTCTTCCGAGGCGATATTGAATTCACCGTTTACCGCGTTCATACGACTTGTAATATTAGTCATTCCAATTCCATCGCTTTCTGTACTGTTTTTCATTCCCTTCCCGTCGTCCTCAACAAAGAGAACAAGAGTGTTATTTGTTTCTAGGAATTGTATAAAGACCGAATTGGCTCCAGAATGCTTGACGACATTGTTGATTAACTCTTGCATAATTCGGTAAATCGCCGTTTCGATCCGCTGATCATAGCGTTTGTCGGTTTGGTGTGCTTCAAACGAATACTTGATATTTGTAGGTCCTAATGTTTTACTCAACATGTCCTTCAATGCTGGAACGCAACCAAACTCTTGTAAAACCCGTGGCATCATTTGATGGGAAACGGATCTCACTTCTTCCATAACTTCCTGCATCTGGCGGTTCACTTTTTCAAGCTCTGGTCTGTTTATCTCATCTGGTGGAAGTAGTCCATTCAAACTCATTTTAAGTGCTAACAATTCATTGCCAATTCCGTCGTGTAGTTCACGGGCGATGCGTATTTTCTCATCCTCCTGTGCATTGATGATTGCCTTTAAGCCTTTGTCTCTTTCTGCCAATACAGCTTTGTTCTTTTCCTTTTGAAAGGAGAGGCGTCGTTTGTATTGAAAAAGAAATAATCCGATGATCAAAAGAATGGCAAGCGATGTAATCACCACGATCCACAGCTGACGCTTTGCAAGTTCCTCATTCTGTCCCGCAATGGTCAATTCATTTTGTTTCGCATCAAAGCGCGCGTTCAAGGACTGGGTGGTTTTCATCCTAGTTTCATTAAAGATACTGTCCTTGATTTGTTGTGACAGTTGCATGTATTCTAACGCTTTTTTCAGATTTCCGCTTTGTTGGTAATGCGCCGAAAGTTCCTTAGTAGCGGCATACGCATTACGCAAATTTTTGGATTCACGTGATATCTGATATCCCTTTTCCAGTGCATACGTTAAGCTGTCTGCTGAACCATTTTGTTGGTAGTAATGCCCCAGCGCATTCCATACTCCGGCTTCACGGATTTTGTCCTTCGCTTTTTTTGAATAATCCATCGCCTTGCTTAGATAGTTTCTAGCAATGCTAAACTTTTTCAAGTCGGCATAATCCCAACCAAAATTGATGTACACTTGAGTTAATGACGTATAGTTTTTCTCCTTAAGGTAGATTACTTCCGCTTTATGATAGAAATCAAATCCCTCGGGATAATCACCGACCGCAGTGAGCAACAACCCTCTATTCAAGTACGCATTGGCAAGTGCATTTTCATCGTTCGTTCCCTTTTTCAGTTCAATGCTTTTATCGTTGTACTTGAGTGCATTTTTGTAATCGGACATGTAACTGTGGCACAGGGAAAGATTGTTGTAAAACTGGGAGGCAATTTCATTGTTTTTAATCGCCAAAGCCTGATCAATTCCCTTGTGGCAAGCCGAAATACACGACTTAAAATCTGATACATTCATGTAATAGGTCGATATAGCGAGTAAAATCCGAAGTCCAACAGTTTTATCTTTCGAAGCGGTAGCATGGCGATAAGCTGTCTTGTAGCTTTTTAGAGCGTTGTCCATATCACCGTGCGATTCATCAATTACACCATAATATAAAAAAGCATATGCGAGTGCCGCTGCATTGTTTAATTGCTTCCCTTCCTTTTCCAGTTCTGTAGCAAACTCGAACACTTTTACATTATCTTCATGAACATGCGCCTTGCAACTGTCGAGCAATGCATCCGTTTTCTGATTTCCCGTTGCCGAATCAGCAAATACAAAGCTAGAAACCAGCAATGCGAAAAGTATGACACTGATCCTATTCATTTGAGGTTGGTTTCATTAGAATTTAGGCCTTATAGCGGTAAAGCAAAATTAGGAATTTATTTGGTTGTATCCATCGACTCTCACGTTCTTTCAATGAGAATCAGATTATCAACCATTACACCTACTCCTCCTTGTCCTTATTCTTCAACATCTCGTATTTTCGTTGCTTTTCCTGCCATCTTTTTACAGCATATTGTTGCATGTTTTCGACCTTGTCTTTTTCGTCGACAATTTCGAACCCGAGTAAGGACTCAATGATATCTTCAAGTGTTGTGATTCCCTCCATTCCTCCGTATTCGTCGACAACTAAAGAGATGTGTTCTCTTCTTGTAATTAATTCTTCCCACGCATCAAACAACGTTTTGGTCTTTGGAAATATGACTATTTCTCGTTTTATGTCCTTTAACTTCAAATCAAATTGATCTTCGGCTAACTTTTCAAACACCATTGCCCTGAAAACATACCCAGTAACATTCTCCTTGTTGTCTCGGTATACTGGAATTCTGGAAAAATGTAGAAACTCTTTGTTTTGCAAAAACTCAAGTAGTGTCATTTCTTCATTTGCTGTCACCACTACAATCCGAGGCGTCATCACTTCTTTGATTCTCAAGCTTTTTAGTTTGATCAAGTTTTGAATGATCTTGTTTTCTCTGTCCGCAAAAATACCTTCTTGCGTACCTATACTTGCTAAAGCAGAAATTTCTTCTCTACTTGTCGTGAGTTCTGATTTATCTCGCGACAACATTTTGGTCAACTTGGATGACAACCAAACCAATGGGTAGGTGATAACAATCATCACCCGAATGGTTTTCGACGTTATACCCACCAATTCTTTGCTGTAATTTGCCCCTAAGGTTTTGGGTATAATCTCCGTCACGACTAAGATCAAAATGGTTAATGCCGCTGAAACTATGCCAAAGTACGCATCACCAAAAACCACTATCGCTTGTGCGCCAACACCCGCTGCACCGACTGTATGTGCGACGGTGTTCAAAGATAAAATAGCAGATAATGGTTTGTCTATGTCTTGTTTGAGTTCTATCATCAAGTCTCCTGAAGTATCTCCATTTTCAGATTTTGATTTCAAAAATGAAATAGGTACGGACAATAAAACCGCTTCCATTACCGAGCATAAAAATGAGGTAAAAAGGGCGATAAAAAGGTAAATGAGTAAAAGTGTCATGTCTTAACTTGTTCTAGGCGTAATGCTTGTTTTTGTATGCACTACCTATAAATCAAAAGTAACGAAAAATGCGCTTGCCCCGAGATTCATCACGGATATATACTTTAGTTTTATATCGTTTAGAGACGGTCAAAAGAAATGTCTAGTTCCACAAGGTATTTCAATAGATTTTCATACCTTTAACTGAATTGACTTTTTAACGGGTTGAACAACTCTTTCAAATCATTTTCAAACCGCGCAACGGGTTAAATGTTGGTGTTTATTTATTCACATACTTATTTGACAAGCGTATGCAGTTATCCTTCCAAAAATTATTCTTTGCATTGACCTTCATCATTGGGCTCTTTGCCGTCATGGTAGTTGCAAAGCCGATCCTGATTCCGCTCAGTTTGGCGTTGTTGATAGCATTCATTTTATACCCCATCGTAAAAAAATTGGAAAGTTGGGGGTTGAATAAATTGTTTGCAGCATTTCTTTCCATGCTCGTGGTTTTCGCAACTTTAGGTGGAGTTATCACGCTGTTTTCCGCTGAAATAATGAACCTTGCTGATGAGCTGGACAATTTTACAAAAAAAATTATGAGCACCTTTTCAGATGCAATTGTCTTCATTAATGGCAATGTGAATTTCATGGAGGATTTGAATAAAGATGAGTTGGTTGAAAACGGAAAAAAATGGCTTGAAGAGTCATCTGGTGCACTGCTGAAAAATACATTTAACAGTACCGCCGCATTTCTAACAGGGCTGCTTAGCACCATTATTTTTACTTTCTTGTTTCTTATTTATAGCAGAGGACTAACCAATGCTTTTGTCGCGTTTGGTGATAAAGAAAATAAGGGGAAAGTTTTCAAAATGCTCAAAAACATACAGAGCGTAGGTAAAAAATACTTGACTGGAATGTTTTTGTTGATTCTCATCCTAGGTTGTGCCAACAGTATCGGGTTGTGGATTATAGGAATTGATAGCCCCTTTCTTTTTGGATTTTTAGCCGCAACATTGTCTATTGTACCTTTTGTGGGAACGACTATCGGTGCCACCATTCCTACGCTTTATGCGTTTATGTCTTTCGATTCGCTTTGGATGCCAGCCGCTGTCATCATTTTGTTTTGGGGAATTCAAGTGATTGAAAGCAACTTTTTAAGCCCAAAAATTGTCGGTAGCAACTTAAATGTCAATGCGTTGGTGGCAATTTTAAGTTTATTGATTGGTGCTGCCGTATGGGGCGTTGCAGGCATGATCTTATTTCTCCCCTTCGCTGCAATGCTTAAAGTGGTCTGCGAAGAGTTTGATCAATTGAAACCCATTGCGCTGTTAATTGGCAACGACATTTCCGACGATAGTACAGAGCCGAAGGCGTGGAAGTGGGTTGAGAAAGTAAAGGGGTGGTTTAAGAAGAAGAAAGGTTAGTTTGCCTCTTCTGCTGGCAGTTCGAATTTATCGAACGCCTTTCCATCGAACTTATACAGTCCTGCTTCGTGCGTGCCGAGCCACAAGCCTTCTTTTCGGTCTTTGTAAATCGAGAACACCGTCACATCTTTAGTACCATCCTTCACAGGATAATGAGTAATGCTTTTTCCATCGTACTTCCAAATACCTTGGCTATAGGTCGCCATCCATAAATTACCGTTGTTATCTTCGACAACTGACATATAATAAATTGATGTACTTCCATCTACGGTTTTTATGCCCTCGATGCCTTTTTCTTCGGTGTATTTGATGAGCGATTTTCCTTCATCGATTGACGCTTCTGAATCAATATCGTAGCGGTAATTCGTATTGCAAAACCAAAACTTTCCTTCTTTGTCTTCCAAAATAGAGCGAATGCCAAATGAACCGCCTTGTGGAGTATTTGTCAAATGGTCTTCGTACAGCCAGCTAATGGATTTTCCATCGTAGCGACAAACACCCAAATTGGACGTCCCGAACCACATCGTTCCTTTGCTGTCTTTGTAAATATAGTATACATCGTACGGACTCCATGATTTGTTCGGAAACTGCTTGTTATAGTCATCAGCAAGGTAATGTTTCGGAAATTCCAGTTGGTACAAATGCTTTCCATCGTAACGGAGGGGTCCATTTTCTCCATCTTTTCCAAGCGTATTAAACCAGAGATCATCGGGTTGTAGTTTCCAGTTTTCGTTTGGTCCGTTGCTCTTAATGGGCATGAGTGTAGTGAACGTTTTTCCATCAAATTTGCTAATGCCACCAATCGTTGAAAGGTAGATGTTTCCGTCTTTATCTTCCTGAATGGCTCGCACACTGTTATTGCTTAATCCATCTTTCTCTGAAAATCGAACAAGGGTTTTTCCATCATATTTATATGCGCCGTCGGTGTTACTTCCAAACCAATAATCTCCATTTGTGGCTTGAAATACGATCCAACAATCTTTGCTCAACGCCGAAACGGTGTCGCCCAGTGAGTTTGTGGGAGTTTTGTTGGTGGTGGATGTGTTTTGTCCGTTGCAGGAGGTGAGGAGGGTTAGAATGAGAGTGAGAGTGATGAGTTTCATGGGGTTGTTTAATTTCTGGGGGTTGTATCACGGTTTCGCAGTAGGCAAATGTGGCGCTTTTTATATTAAACTCGAAGTTAGATTATTATTTTCATAAAAATCGTTTTTCGAAGAAAGAGTAGAGGCATGGAGCTAAACCCATGTTAACAGCATTATTTTTCGTTTAACTCTTTTAATTCTTTGTTCATTGTGTTTAATTCGAAAATAATCGAATCTTGATTTCTGACTGGTTTTGAGTTGTTAATTTCATTTGTGATAATATTGAATAATGTGTCCAATTTTATACTTTCTGCTTGTTGACCGATTATTACATCTGAACTTGTTAAATATGTTTTTGATCTTCCTGGAGTAACAATAATTGCTTTAGTAAACAAATCTCTTGATGCAATCGTAAATTTCGTGTCTTTTGGAAGGCTCACAGTATCGCTGAGTACGATTTCAGCGTTTATTTTATAATCTTTACTAAGAGATACTTTTTTTACTTCTCCTATTTGATAATCATTTATTACCACGGGATTTCCTTTGACTAGACCATTGGCATTATCAAATGTTATCACAAAAGTTTTCTTTTCCGAATTGCACGAAAAAAGAATTAATAAAAGTGTTATGTAAATTGCGTACTTCATTATATTGCTGTTAACGTGTTGTATATGGTTTGTTGCGTGGTAAAGTAACAAATTTAGCAAGTACAAACCAAATAGAAAATCCGCGGGGATTTTTGTGACTAGGCTAGAACTAGCAATAAATTATATACGGTGTTGTCAAACGTTATTTTACGTATTCGCCATTTTCATATTTTAATGTTTCAAGCAACTTTCCGTCAATATCATAAATTTTCATTGTTCCATTTCCGTCTACCAAAGTTCCTTTATCCATTTCATTTCCTTCGCCATCATAACAACTAATGATTTCAATTAACTTTCCGTTATTCCATTTCCTTTCTGTTTGAATCTGACCATTATCAAAATACCATTTCCAAATTCCAATTCTTTTGCCATCTATTAAATTTCCAATTCCTTCTCGGTAACCATTCGAGTGAAAGAAACTCCACTCTCCAGTTTGTTTTCCATTATTAAATTTTCCGATTTGTCTTAATTTTCCGTTTTCGTGAAATATTTTCCACTCGCCAGTTTCACTTCCGTTTGAGTATGCTCCAATTTGATAGATGTTTCCATTCTCGTAGAAGAGTTTCCATTTTCCATTTTTTTTATCGTTTTTGACTTTTCCTTTAGCTTTCAAATTTCCACTTTCATAAATTTCCTTATGTACGCTACAAGAAGATAAAGTCACTAAGAAGATAATTGTAATTAATATTTTATTCATCAATTTTTTCAATAGGGTTGGTCTTAATGTTTGCCAACTCGTTTATATACACCACAAAAATGGTTATTCGTACATTTCCACCCAAATATACCAAACTTTTTTTAAAATAATTTTCCGACTTAACAGACTGCAAATCAACTATAAATCCGACATCACCCACTTACAAACGAAAAATATTCGACAGTAAATGGTAAATAACCGAATTTGGTTTGGCGGTCACCTCAACTTTGCAGTGTCGATATCAGAAAACGATCTGAAATAGGACAACAGTAAATTTAGTAATGTTCAAAACCAATACACATGAACACATTAAGAAACAAAGTTAGTTTGATTGGACGCTTAGGAGCGCAACCAGAAATTGTAAACCTGGACTCAGGTAGAACGCTTGCACGTTTTTCACTTGCAACGAACGAGAGTTACAAGAACAAAAATGGTGAATGGCAAGACAACACACAATGGCACAACCTCACCGCATGGGGTAAAACAGCCGAGCTTGCCGGTAAAATGCTTTCTAAGGGACAAGAAATTGTCGTGGAGGGGAAACTTGTGAATAACAGCTATGAGACAAAAGATGGTGAGAAACGCTACAGCACCAACATCGAAGTCAATGAATTCTTAATCGTTTCGCCAAAGAGCACCGATGAAAAAAAATAATCGAACACCTAACCTGGGAGCCGAGCAGCCGTTTGGCTCCCTATTTTTCACTACTAAACACATTAAAATGAACCACGTAAATTTAATTGGAAAAGTCTCTTCCGCACCTCGCTTCTACGAATTACCTAACGGAAGAAAAATTGCACAATTCACCATGTCCACGAACGAAACCTACTTGGACGAGAATGGTGAAACACAGAAAAAAAGCCACTGGCACAGAATGTCTGCCTGGGGTCGCTGGATTCCCGTGATGCAAGAACTCGGTGCCATCGGAATGGAAATCGCCGTGGAAGGCAAGCTAACCACTCGCTTTTACCAAAAAGGCGGCGAAAAACGCTTCATCTCTGAAGTCGAAGTAAATGATTTAGTAATTCTTTAAATTGTACGATATGCAATCAATCAACAATCATGTAACGCTTATTGGGAACATGGGTTCTCCTGCGGAAATCACCAATTTTGAAAACGGTGGAAAAGTCGCTCGATTCAACCTGGCTACCAACAAGTACACGACCAAGAGTAACAAGCAACAAGCTGAATGGCACCGCGTTTTCGCATGGGGAAACATTGCGGGTTTTATTGAAAACTACGGAGACAAAGGCAAGCAACTCGCTATTCACGGGCGATTGGTGAACCGAACCTACCTTAACAAGCAGGGGAAACCTCGAAAAGTCACCGAGATTGAAGTAAAACACGTGATCGGGCTGTAACACCTAACCTACTGCCCACACCTAACCTAACACAGAAAAGCGCATGACTGAGTCGTGCGCTTTTTTTATTTCGGTTAGAAAATATTTTCTCTTTTTTGCGCACATTCAGATATATAATTAAATTCGTTCCATACTCTGCTTGCTATGAAGACCGTCGTAATTCTATCACTGTTCCTAAGTATGTGCGTTGCATATGCGCAAGATTACCATCATTGGGCCGAACACTTTGGGGCTCGCGCATCATTGCTAGGAGGGGCGGCAACAGCTGGACTGGGTGACAATGCAACGGCATACTACAATCCAGCAGCCATGGCGTTCGTTAAAGATCCATCGCTTTCAATTTCCGTAAACGCCTACCGTATTCGCATGCTCAAGGTTGAAAACGCACTAGGAGATGGACTAGATTTGGAAGAAACAGAGTTTAGCACCATGCCCAACCTCATCGCTGGAATCCTAGAATTCAAAAACAGAAAACGCTTGCGACTTGGTTATTCAATCATTACACGTAGGGCATTTAACCAAAAATTTGATTTTCTACATGAATCCGATCAAGAGGTTTTGCCACAATTCGATGGTCCAGAACGCTGGGTGTATTCGTACAATCTACAACACCAATTGATGGAATACTGGGCGGGAATTTCGCTTTCCTACCAAGTTTCTGATGGATTCGCCATTGGACTCTCGCACTATGGCATTTACCGTGATGTAAAATACGCTTTCGGGCAAGGTCTCAGCATTTTACCGCAAGATTACTCAGGATTGGAAGTGTATCAATATTCAAACGTACAAAGTTTCAATTATTACAACGTGAAAGGATTGTTCAAACCTTCCATAGCCCTGGACGTGGGAAACTTCAAATTTGGAATGACGTTTACCACCCCAACGTTTAACATGTTTGGCAAGGCAAAAGCATACCGTGAAATTTCATACATGAACTTTGCCGACATTTCACCTAGTATTGATGTAGATGTTCACTTGGTAGATCGTGTTGACGGCATCAAGGTACAACACAAGGAACACGGCGCTTTAGCTTTGGGTGTAAGTT
Organism: uncultured Flavobacteriales bacterium; assembly: GCA_937876195.1. Classification (GTDB taxonomy): domain Bacteria; phylum Bacteroidota; class Bacteroidia; order Flavobacteriales_D; family Crocinitomicaceae; genus UBA4466. The sequence goes on along the minus strand of CALEIK010000018.1, from coordinate 39,385 downwards.
GGAAACTGGGGAAACGAGCTTGGTTGCACATCACCAATGAGACTTTTTTCGGTGGCAAGCGCTATTACATTTTTGATGCCGACGAAAAACCAAGCATTTATCCCGACGCATTTACCGATGAACAATTGAAAGACGTTATTTTGGACGGACAGAACTTTCTTTCACTCACTGAAAAAACACATGCACGGACCAATTTAGGATTGGGGCTAGAAACCATTCTGACCAGCCGCTGGGAAATGTACTTGGGAGCACGAACAGATTTCCTCTATAACGAGGTTCCACAAACGAATGATAACGTCATGCGCGTGGAAGCGAGCAGATGGAGCTTGGTGCACTTTTCCCTGGGATTGGTACATATCACTAAAAAGGACAAACGCTATACTGTGGGAGTTGAATATGGGGCTGCACCAGAGAATTTAATTACCGTTACTCCGAACGACATCACGACGTCTTCGCACTCATTTAAGCTTATTCTAGAAATAACAGTCGGTCAGAAAAAGGCAGAAGCTCAATAGTTTCGGTGGTCGTTCCACAACATGCTGCGCAAACCGACAACAAGGGTATAGCGCAATTGATTGTCGAGTGTGATATAGTCAAAGTGGTTTTCGACAAACGCGTTTAGTTTTCCATGCTTCAATACTTGGTAACCTGCGGTGATAATTGTTTTTGTTCCATTGAAGCCTTGTCCCTGCCCTATAAAATGGCCATACTCATACGGTCGGTTGATATAAGGCGTGTAGACATCGTTTCCGTAGTTGAAGCCATCCTTATCGCTACCGCGAAGAAAATAATTTGAAAAAGCTTTCGCATACCATTTTTTGTGTTGCCATTTCGCTTCCACCAGCAATTCCATAAAATTTGATCCATAAGGATGCGCCAACGGTCTTCCCTGATTGCCGTAGTTCAACTGATCTGACAAGTGCGAATATGTGTAAGGTCGCGCAAAGTTATACTCCACGCGGTAAAAGAAGTTGTGTGCACCTTTTTCAAAACGGCCTTTTACGCCAACCTGTCCACCATACTTGCTTGCCCACCAACCGCTTTTCGCTTTGATTTCTGCCCAGAAAAATTCATCCAAGATAAACTGTCCGTACAACGTGTGCTTTTTGTACCGCGCTGCCAAATCGAAACCAATCAGGACATTGTCGCTTGAACCCAATGAATACTCTTGTGGGCGATAAAACACAAATGGGTTTAGGTATTCGACATCAAATCCACGGTTCAACAGCGTGTCCTTCGGTTGAAAAATCACCGTTTCAAAAATTCCAACGTTCAACCATTTTGCAATGTTAAACGATAAGTGGTGACTCGAAGAAAACTTCCCTTCCCATCGATTGGCATTTCGTTCACGTAAAAATTGATACAAAATGGAATATTCAACACGCCAAAAACGCATGCGGATTTGTCCAAAAGGATAAGGCGTTCCGTAATCACTCAGTAACATAGAACGCGCTCCTTCACCTAAAAAGTTGTGGTCCAATCCCGCTTGAAAATTAAAAACATGATTCGGCGTATAAGAAATACGTCCGCGGAGATCGGTGTACAATGAAACACTTCCTAGTGAATCATCAATGAATGATTTTGGCGCAAAGCCTCCGCTGTTTTGGTGAATTCCTTCCACTCCCGCCAAACGAAAGAAGAATTTGTCCTTCACTCCACCTTTAACTTCAAGCCCTAATCCCGTTTTAAACGCTGATGTTGTATTCGATTGAAAATAATTGAGGTCTCCCAATCCTGCAACTTGTAGATACGATTCAGTTTTTCCATTCGAATTTACCTGTCGAACTGCTGGTTTTAAACTGGAATGATATTGCAGTGACGGTTGCACCACTGAGTCGTTTGGCATTTCCTCAAACAAGTATCCTACCTCTCCTTGTGCAGCGACAGAAAAGCTAAAAAAGAACGCTATGTAACACAGTTGCTTCATCAAAAGTCCTTGTAGTGATTAATAAATCCCGTGCGAATTCCAATGTTAAAATGGTTGGCAGTCAACATGTTTGGATCGTCAATTGTTCTGTACGTCCAATTACCAAAAACGGAAAAATTCATCTTTCGGTTAAAGCGGTAGCCTAGTTCGACGCTGGTGAACATTACCGTGTTTGTTGAAGGCGTTTGTGCGACATGGTACGGCAACAATGCTATTGAGGAATAATTGCTCAGTAAATAGTACACTGCTGTTACCTCAGCATACACCCGTTTGATTTCATAATTGGTGCGCAACACAAACTCTTGGAACCCATTTCCTTTCACATGCGCCAGTGGTAAATTATAATGGACCCCGTTCAAACGTCGGTTGCTATTTTCATACATTCGATTTGCGATATTGTTGTACTCCGCTTGTAGCATAAAATCCTTGAGCCCAAAATAATTGTAGCCTCGGTACCCTAGTTGAAATCCTGCTTTTTTCGTGTCAAAATCATTGATGGCTAATTGTCCGTACAAACGATGGTGCTTTGCTACTTGATAGCTCAAATTCAAGCCGAGCAGCGAAACAACTTCATTCTTTCCTTGAAGTGCCAATCCTGACAAAAAGGGAACGGGATTGTAATAGAGCGGATGAGAATTTTTGCTTGAAATCGAATCACCTCGACTCCATTCACCACTTTCAAACAGGCTAATGCTGATTCTATCGATCGGCTTATAGGTGAAGTAATTGACCGAATAACCTTTGGCTTCGTAGTAAGATTCCACTGAACCACTTGCTGGTCTTCGCAATAAATTCATGTGACGTGAACGCATGTATGAAAAGCTGAATTTTGGACTGATTTTCCAATCCACTCGGAAATACGGTGCGCTGTACGAATTGTCGGAGAGTAAGATTGAACGGTGTCCATCACCAACAAACTGTGCATTGTTTCCTGCTGTGACACTTAAAAACTTGAATGGTGCATACACAAAATAGCCAACAGCATACGCATAATCAAATCCGTCACCTTTGAACGGTTTTGTTCTTCCTCCACCTGGAATAACTGCATTCTGTGGAGCATAAGTAGAATCAGATCCAGGGTATAATTCCCCCAACGACGCATAATAAGCGGTTTCATAATTCACATATCGACCTTGGTTTTCGTACAAGGACGTTGAAAACGAAAAATTGGAAAAGAGCGTCCCTTCGACATGGAGCCCACGGGTATTTTGAAACAATCGTCTTGAAATCGTATCGTTCAAATCTTGCCCTATCGAGAAGTCAATGGCTGGAGAAATTTTTAGGTAGTAATCGTCCCCACGGATTTCGAACAAATATTTTTGAAACAGGATATGCGTAAAATCGTAGTATTGCTTTGTCGAATCGTTGATGGCGCTAATTAAATCGTATTCAGATTCATTGACAGGAAAAAGTGATCCACCATTGTAAGGTTTATCGGTCTTGTTGGCAAAAAGATGGTCTTTGTAAAATGAATGAATGGGGATTAGGTTTTGTTGTCCCAGCAACGTTCCCCACAACAGAAAAGCCATTCCGCAGACACACAGTCTGGCAACAGGCAGGGAAATCAATCTCGTCAAGACTGAATGATGTTGATTCATTTTCAGTTGTAGTTGTTGCATGGAATTATCCCATCAACATATTCAATTGCTAAAGTATGAATTCTTTGAAGGAGTTTCTGTACTTCAACCACAAAAAAAAGACCGCTTACTTTATGTAAACGGTCTTCTAATCTATTATGAATTGTCTGTCTTAATGACGGATAATTAATTTTCGTGTGGTTGGCTTTACTCCTTCCGCATCAACGGTAACGAAATAAATCCCATTTCTGAATTTAGAAACATCCACTTTTTTCGTCGTTTCTGCAACTGTTTCATTGAAAACAATATTTCCAAGAACATCTACAATCTTCACGTCTGCCTTATTAACTCCTGTCATGTTAATGTTTAACACATTATTTGCAGGATTTGGAGAAACATTAAGCAACAACGACGGGTTCTCTTGAATGCTGGCTGCAAAAGTATATACTACATCCACTGAGTCCAAGAATGTTGAGCCATCGTTGACATAATAGCGAATAGTAGATGTACCAGCGTCCGGTGCATTGATATATGTTTGAAGCAATCCTTCATTTCCATTGTCTATTGATACAGAACCACCCGTCCAAACTGATTGAGCATATACAGGATAACAAGTTCCAGTCAGTGCATCTGCTCCCCAGCAGAAATAATCTGACCATCCTGGAGCCAAATCTATATGGCTTCTAGTAATTCTAAGGCTTTGTGTAGAACCTGTGTTGTTGGTCACTATAAAATCCACAAGGTGTTGATCCGAGCCGGCAGCTACTATAACTTCATGGTGCTCAGTCCCAGAAATGTCTGTTGGGGTTCCATCAACATTGATTGTAATCGCTTGTGCATTTGCAACCGCAGCAATCAGTGTTAAGGAAAATAAAGAGAGTATAATTCTTTTCATATGCATTGTATTTATTCGCTTCCTAACAAATATAGGAAATAAAAGGTTTACAATTAGCATGCTTTCAATAATCACACCAATTTAAGAATCTTTAAGATTTAAACGGAAAAACCTTCCTTTCAGTTGTACCTAGGGGATGTATGGATGAGTTTTGAGCACATTATTAAGTGTAGGAATTCAAGAGTTGTGTTTAATCTATTCGACTCAAAGCGTTTAAAATGATGTATTTTTGAGCACGGCATTGTTTTTGAAACACACTGGCCAGAAATTTTAAAATAAAATACTGTTATGACAAAAATTGCAATTTTTCTTTTAGGCATCACCTTTACTTTTGGTTCATACGCTCAGGAAGAGCATCAATTGTTCGATAAAAAAGTGGCTTCCGTCCAATTAAAGGACATGGAAGGGAATGCCGTGAACACCGCTGAATTAGGATTTGATGGGCCTGTGGTTATCAGTTTCTGGGCAACATGGTGTTCTCCTTGCAAACGTGAATTAAATACTATTCATGACTTATACACCGATTGGCAAGAAGAAACAGGTGTAAATTTAGTTGCAGTTACCATTGACGATGAAAAAACGAAGAACTCTGTTCCTATGTATGTGAACGGTAAGGGCTGGGAATATTTAGTGCTCATGGATACCAATGGCGATTTTAAGCGTGCGATGGGTGTAAATAATGTTCCGCACACCTTTTTGTTAGATAAAGAAGGAAATATTGTATACTCGCACAACAATTACGCACCAGGTGATGAAGAAACTTTGTACGAAGAAATTCTGAAACTGGTAAAGTAGCTAAACAATACGCTCACACTAAACTTCTATGAAAAAATTGCTTCTAATTGGTTTGACTTGCTTCATCTTTCTAGCAGGAAAAAGTCAAATACAAGGTCTAAATATTACCGGAAACATCGAGAGTATTTTTCAGTACCTCAACGAAGATTCATTAATTAGTGCTGGTCAGCCTCCGGAAAAGGGACTGTTGAACACCTATATGAATACGTTCATTACGTACAAAAACTTTAAGGCTGGAATGCGCGTTGAGTCGTACTTACCGCGAATTCAAGGATATCCAAATCGCTTTGATGGAACGGGGATTGGGATGCGCTACATTGGTTATGAAAATGATTTTGTGGATGTCACCTTGGGTTCTTTTTATGAGCAGTTTGGATCTGGAATGGCGTTTCGTGTTTACGAGGACAGAGCATTGGGATATGACAACTTCTTGGACGGTGTTCGGTTGATTGTCCGACCGATGAAGGGTTTTACCATAAAAGGAGTTTATGGTTATCAACGCCTATCCTTTGAAAAAGGACAAATTATTCATTCCGATGGAATTGTCCGTGGTTTGGATGGAGAATTTAACTTCAATTCCGCATTTAAAAAACTCAATGACAAAAAACTCGATGTGACAATCGGCGGGTCGTTTGTAAGTAAATATCAAGCCGATGACGAAGATGCACTGATTTTACCAGAAAACGTAGGACTATACGGTGGTAGAGCAAAATTGCGCTATGGGAAATTTACATTGGATGGAGAGTATATTATCAAAGGACAAGACCCTTCCGTAGATAATAATTACATCTATAATTATGGACACGCTGCCTTGATTAATTTCGGCTTTTCTCAAAAAGGACTTGGAATTATTCTTTCGGCGAAATCTGTTGATAACATGAGCTATCGATCGGATCGAACAAAACAACTGACGGATGCGTTCATCAACTATTTGCCCGCAATGAACAAAACCCACACTTATAATTTGGTGGCTTCCATTTATCCGTATGCTACTCAACCGGTAGGAGAAATCGCTTATCAAGCTGAAGTGCTGTACACAATTAAAAAGGGGTCCAAATTAGGAGGGAAGTACGGAACTTCTATCAACGCCAATTTTTCTACCGCCTATCGACCAATGCAACATACGGAAAATGTCAACCCTTTGGACTCTTCACGCGTTATGTATGAAGGACGGGTGTTTGATCAAAGCGACAGTTTGTTGTGGAGAGACATCAACGTAAGTATAAACAAGAAGTTTTCTAAAAGCTTTAATTTGAATTTGAGTTATTTCAATATTACCCTAAACAACGATGTGGCAAAAGTCACAGGAGATGCGCAAGGCATACTTCAAACGCATATTGGAGTGATAGAGGCGGGATACAAAATCAATAGGAAGCACTCTTTGCGCGCTGAATTGCAAGGGCTGTTTATCAATGATGTGGAGCGTGAAACATCACCGGGCATATTCGAAACGGTAACTAACGATAAAGGCGACTGGGCAACTCTAATCATTGAATACAACGTGTCCCCAAACTGGTTTTTCAGCATCATGGATCAATACAATTATGGCAATCCCAAAAGTGAACTCCGCTTGCATTATGCATATGTATCCATGGGTTACATCCGTGAAGCTACACGTATAACTGTTGGTTACGGGAGACAGCGGGAAGGATTGTTCTGCGTTGGCGGAATATGCCGCTTTGTGCCAGCATCAAATGGTTTAACACTCTCATTTACTCAAAGTTTCTAACTATGAAAAGGATCTTATTTTTTAGTTTAATTGCACTCATCGGATTTTCTTCCTGCGATAAAATTGATAATCCCTACCCAGTAGGAATTGTAACTGATTTGGACACGACGCTTTATCCAGGGGTTTGGTCGGATTATCAAGCGAACGAGTGGCCTGTGTTTTCGGTAAATGCAAATGCACAGCGGAATATATTGATTGAAGATTTTACAGGACACAAGTGCACTTACTGTCCCCCAGCTGCTGACACGGCTGATTTGCTACACGATAATTATCCCGGGCGCGTTTATGTAGCAGCAATTCACTCTGGTCCCACAGGTATGGGAGGATTTCAATCCCCCGATGCCGAATATCCAATTGACTGGACCAATCCAGATGGTCTTGACATTGGTATCCACTTTGGCAACATGCCAGGTTCCGACTTTTCGGGAAATCCTCGGGGAACTGTAAGTCGTCTTTTATCTGGAGACCAACACACCTTGCATCCAGTCGATTGGCGCTCTGCCGTGGTGAGCGCACTCCCTCAACCGTTAAAAGTCAACATTCAATCACATGCAAATTATTACCCCTCAACACGAGGCGTGTTTTTACATACAGAGATTGATCTTTTGGACGCATCAATTACAAATGATTTGTACACTGTGGTCTACCTCATTGAAGACTCTTTGGTCGCGAAGCAAAAGATGCCTGACAGCAACCCCAACTATAATTACGTACACCGAGACGTTATGCATGATTGTGTCAACAGTGGTTGGAAAGGAATGAAGCTCACCGACGAACAATTGATCGATGGAAAGTACTATTTCAACTATAGTTACGCTTTGCCGTCTAACTATAATTACGAAAACGTACACTTCTTAATTTATGTGCGCGACGCGGTGACCGAAGAGATCTATCATGTTATTAAACAACAACTTGAGTAGAACAACTTCTTTTACCCAAAATTGTTACTTTTGAAGTATGATGAAAAAAAGTTTATTTTTTGGTTTAGCTGCACTCATTGGCTTCTCTTCTTGTAAAAAGGGATCTTTTGATGAAATCAACAACCCCGATCCTCCTGTCCCTCCGGTTGGCATCGAAACCAATTTAGATACAACACTTTACCCAGGATCTTGGTCGGACTATCAAGCCAATGAGTGGCCTGTATTTTCGGAAAATGCAAATACACAACGGAATATATTGATTGAAGATTTTACAGGACACAAGTGCACGTACTGTCCACCTGCTGCTGACACGGCTGATTTGTTACACGACGATTATCCAGATCGAGTTTATGTGGCAGCCATTCATACTGGTCCTAATGGTATCGGAGGATTTCAATCCACCGATGCCGAATATCCGATTGACTGGACCAATCCAGATGGCCTTGACATTGGAATCCATTTTGGCACCATGCCCGGTTCTGAATTTTTTGGAAACCCACGGGGAAGTGTAAGTCATGTTTTGAGTGGAGGACAACATACTTTGAATCCTACTAATTGGAGGTCTGGAGTCGTGAGCGCACTCTCGCAACCACTCAAGGTAAACATGCAATCTCACGCTAATTATTACCCGTCAACACGAGGCGTGTTTTTACATACAGAGATTGATGTTTTGGACGCATCAATTACAAATGATTTGTACGCTGTGGTATATCTCATAGAAGACTCTTTGGTTGCAAAGCAAAAAATGCCTGATGGTAGCACAAACGATAATTATGTACACAAGAATGTCATGCACGATTGTATCGATAGTGAATGGCAAGGAATGAAGCTCACTGACGAGCAATTGATCGATGAGAAGTACTATTTCAACTATAGTTACGCTTTGCCGTCTAACTATAATTACGAAAACGTACACTTCTTAATTTATGTGCGCGACGCGGTGACCGAAGAGATCTATCATGTTATTAAACAACAACTTGAGTAGTGTTGTTGATAAGTTTCTTTTCAGCCTGTTCATCTACGATTGACAGGCTTTTTTGTTTTTTTAACGAATTGTAAAATTATCTCTCTAAAATATTTTTGCTATATTCATCGTTGAAAGAAAAAATCACAACTTCAAACCATAAAAGCTATGTTAGATTTAACAAAAAAAATTCTACGTGGAGTGAGCTTCGACGCTCAATTATTTCAAAAAGAATTGCACAAGGGGCTGAAGTGGATTACTGACGCCGAAGAAATAAGAAAGTTTCAAGAATGGTGCATTACAGAATTTGGAGCAAAATACCCGTCAATCATTAAGCGGGCTTTTGAGGCAAAGTTGGTAAAATAAGCTATTATTCAAATTCGATTAAAACAGTTCCTTTATCCACCACATCGTTGGTGTCAACGTTAATGCTCTTCACCACACCAACTCCTTCGGCCTTTAGCACATTTTCCATTTTCATTGCTTCCAATGATAAAATGTCATCGTCTACGTTTAACTCTTGACCAACTGATACGGCAATATTTACGATGCGACCTGGCATGGGCGCCTGAAGCTCCTTTAGTTTTTTGATCTTTGGAATATCTAATCCCATCGCAGAAATCAAATCATCCAACTCACCTTTCTTGCGAATTTCAAATACGCGATGATTCAATTTTAATTTGAGATAATTGCTCTCTGTTTGTTCATCGAGTATTTCACCAAAAAAAGTAGATCCGTTGTACGTGAGTGTAAAATACCCATTTCCTTCCCAATGCAATACCGCTCCGTCTGCTCCTACAACATCTTCTCCGTCAATATTCCAAATTCGATTTGCCATTCATCATCTATTTGAGACAAAAATAATAGAAATACAGTCCAATGCTGTAGTATTCTGCCTAGAATTGAAATTATTTTACCAGATTTGTTCATTAATTAAACTCGCTAAGAAAATGAAGCATATTGTAATCATAGTCACCCTGTTCACCTTCGTTGGATGTGGAACAAGCCATAAAGGATCTAACAACAGTGATGTTGTTGTTGAAACAACACAGACCGAGGAAGTGCCCTTTGAACAACCCGAAATAATTCAAGAGCGCCCGGTTTACCGTGAGGCAGAAACTATTCTGACGGATCTCATTCACACAAAATTAGAAGTGGATTTTATTTGGGAAGAATCTAAGATGAATGGCGTTGCAACCATTACAGCGAAACCGCATTTTTATTCAACAGATAGTTTGATTCTAGATGCGAAAGGAATGATCATTCATGAAGTGAAGCGCAATAATGAAGTGCTTAATTACACGTACAAAGACGATTATTTACGCATCCACCTTGGTAAAAAATTCACGAAAAAAGAAAATTATACAGTGTCTATTCGCTACCAGGCACGTCCTGAAGAAGTCGATGCACAAGGAAGCGCTGCCATTTCATCGGCGAAAGGTCTTTACTTCATCAACCCAACTGGCGAGGATAAAAACAAAATGCCTCAGATTTGGACGCAAGGAGAAACCGAGGCAAGTTCTGTATGGTTCCCAACGATTGACTCACCAAATGCAAAAACATCACAAGAAATTTTCATCACTGTCGATGACAAATACACCACACTCTCGAATGGAAAATTGATGTCAAGTAAAAAAATTGATGGCGGTAAACGCGTTGATCACTGGAAACAAGAATTGCAACATGCACCTTACCTGTTTATGATGGGAATTGGTGAATTTAAAGTCGTTGAGGACAGCTATACCCGCCCTGATGGGACTAAGATGGCTGTGAATTACTATGTAGAACCAGAATGGGAGGAATTTGCAAAGGATATTTTTGGTGAAACGCCGGAAATGATCCGTTTCTTTTCTGAGCAACTTGGTGTTGAATACCCTTGGGACAAGTACCACCAAATTGTGGTACGTGATTACGTTTCTGGAGCAATGGAAAATACAGGTGCTGTTATTTTTGGCGATTTCGTTTATAAAAACAAACGCGAATTACTCGATGGAACGGATCAATCTACCATTGCACATGAATTGTTTCACCACTGGTTTGGCGATTTAGTCACTGCTGAATCTTGGTCAAATTTAACCTTGAATGAATCCTTTGCGAACTATTCGCAATACCTATGGGACGAGCACAGATATGGCTTGGATGAAGCAGACTATCAGGCAGAAGGAGAGGCAGACGGTTATTATCAATCTGCTCAGGCACAAGGTCACCACAACTTGGTATGGTTCGACTATGACGACAAAGAACAAATGTTTGACGGTCACTCTTACAACAAAGGAGGACGAATTTTACACATGTTGCGTAACTACATTGGTGACGAGGCCTTTTTTGAAGCAATCAGTCGTTACTTGAAACAAAACGAATTTAAGGCTGCAGAGTTTCACCACTTGCGTCTAGCGTTTGAAGAAACAACTGGTGAAGATTTGAATTGGTTTTTTAATCAATGGTATTTAGATAACGGACATCCTGTGCTTACATTTGGGCATGCCGTTTCAGAGGATGGTAAATCAGTCACTGTTACTGTTGAACAAAAACAGGACTTGGAAGAATATCCTATTTTCAAACTCCACACGCAAATGGCAATTTTCGACGATAATGGAAAGCATATCCATAAAGTCGTGATTGATAAAGTCAAGCAAGAATTTTCATTTCCTTTGAGCGGAAGTCTAAAAGGAATTCATTTTGACGATCAACAAATGTTGCTTGCGAAAATCAAAGACGACAAAACAGCGGAAGAGCTTCTTTTTCAGTTCTACAACGGTGAACGATTTGCAACACGAAGAGATGGGTTTTTAGGTGGAATAAAGCACAAAGGTGATGCTGGACAACAACTGATCTTAGATGCCTTGAAAGATCCTTTTTGGAACATTCGTCTTTTGGCCGTTGGAAAGGTAAATCGTCTTCAAGATGCGAACCTTGAAAAAGGTCTTGCAGTTGTTAAAGGCATGATTAAGAATGATCCTAATTCCTCCGTACGTTCTACAGCGCTTAGTGTTTTGGCGAAAGAACTCTCTGAAGATGAATTGGTAACTATTTACGTTGATCGAATTCAGAAGGACTCTTCTTATACGGTTGTTTCATCTGCGCTGAAAAATTATGGTAAAATCAATCCAACTGAAGCAATGGCGTTGGCGAAGCCTCTTGAAAATGAAAAGTCGTCCAAAATGTTAGGCGGGATAGGTCAGTTATATGCAGGATATGGTGAGGCCGAAAAATTGGATTTCTTTATGAACGCCTTTAATGGAAGTACTGTTCAAGGTTTTGATCGATTGGGATTATTAAATTCCTTTACCGTATTTCTTACACGTCAAGATCCAAGTGTGATTGACAATGCACATGGTGTGTACCAAAAGTTGAATGAAGAAGGTGGTCTTTACATGCAGATGTTTCTTCCGCAAAACGTAAAGTACTTGGTCGAGCAGTTTCAGGCTTCTATCAATACGTTGAACAAGGAAATAGCAACGCATGAGACAGAGGGCAACGTAGTTCTCGCAGATCAAGCGCGCAAAAAAATTAAAGCTTACGAAGCACTAATTGAAAAATTTGGTGCTATCAACTAACCTCTCCTCAAAAATATTTTAGTCGGAACACCCCTGATTTAGGGGTGTTTTTGTTTTTTCTAACTATTTATTCGTATTTTTTTGATTAATTTCTTGTCATTTTAAAAATTGAAACTATATTTGATTAATTATTCGTCAATAAAATGATTAAATAACTGTCACAATGAAGCATTTAAAAATTGGAGATCAAGCACCCGAATTTTCATCGAAGGATCAGCACGGCAATACCATTAGTCTGAATGACTATAAAGGAAAGCGTGTTGTGATTTACTTTTATCCTAAAGATGATACACCTGGATGTACGGCTCAAGCATGTAACATTCGCGACAATTATTCTACGCTTCAAACTGAGGGAATTGTTATTCTTGGAGTAAGTGCAGACAACGAGAAGAAACACCAAAAATTTATCGAAAAATATAGCTTGCCTTTTTCGTTGTTAGCCGATGTTGACCACACCTTATTAAATTTATTTGGTGTGTGGGGAGAAAAAAGATTCATGGGACGCGTATATGATGGAATCCACAGAACAACCTTTGTATTGGACGAATCACATACAATCATTGAAATCATCGAAAAACCAAAAACAAAAGATCACACTGCCGAAATTTTAACCGCTTATAAAAATAAAAAATCAACAACGTAAATAGTTTACGTACTACAACTGCAACCTTTGTAGAAATTAATATTGTGCTTCGGTACAAACAAAAAAACAAACGATATGTCAAAAGAAGTAAACACAGAAAAATTAAAAGCACTCCAACTTACGATGGACAAGCTTGACAAAACTTACGGAAAAGGTTCCGTAATGCGATTAGGAGACAATCCAATTGTAAAAGTAGATGTTATTCCTTCGGGATCACTGACCCTTGATTTAGCACTTGGTGTTGGTGGTTACCCTAAAGGTAGAGTCGTGGAAATCTACGGTCCTGAATCGTCTGGGAAAACCACCCTCGCTATTCACGCCATCGCGGAAGTTCAAAAACAAGGTGGCATTGCTGCCATTATCGATGCCGAGCATGCCTTTGATCAGACCTACGCACAAAACTTAGGTGTTGATGTCAACAGCTTACTTATTTCACAGCCTGACAATGGAGAACAAGCCTTAGAAATTGCCGACAACCTAATTCGCTCTGGAGCAGTCGACCTTATTGTAATCGATTCTGTTGCTGCACTTACTCCAAAAGCCGAGATTGAAGGCGAAATGGGCGATTCACAAATGGGGTTACAAGCGCGACTAATGTCAAAAGCCTTAAGAAAGCTAACAAGCTCCATCAACAAAGCGAACTGCTGTTGTATTTTCATCAATCAATTGCGTGAGAAAATCGGTGTGATGTTCGGAAACCCAGAGACGACTACGGGTGGAAATGCACTTAAATTCTATTCCTCTGTTCGTTTGGACATTCGAAGAGCGGCCCAATTGAAAGAAGGAGAAGAAGTCATCGGTAACCGCACCAGAGTGAAGGTGGTTAAAAACAAAGTGGCACCACCATTTAGAAAAGCAGAATTCGACATTATGTATGGCGGAGGTATTTCCAAAGTAGGCGAAATACTAGACCTTGGTGTCGACATGAATATTATTAGCAAAAGTGGATCTTGGTTCTCTTATGGAGAAACCCGCCTAGGTCAAGGTAGAGATGCTGTAAAATTAATTCTACAGGATAACCCTGAATTAATGGAAGAACTAGAAGCTAAGATTAAAGACGCTCTTGTGCCGAAGGTTGAGGTTGAACTAGAAGCATAAAGCAATTTGCATATCGTAATAAACGGCGCTTAGGACATAGGCGCCGTTTTTACATATAAGATTAACCCTTCCGCTTTGCTCTAAACTTGTATTGCAACGTTAAATAACCTCCAATGCCATCCGAAGGTAAAATCCCCGGCCCTGGATATCCCGTAGCTCTTCGCGTGAAATAAGATTGATTGGTGAAATTAGTTACCCCCAATTCTACTTGAAAATAATCTGTAAACGCATATCTTCCTGAAAAATCAAACACGTAATATGCTGGAATTAATCCAATCACTGCATCTCCTGAAGGAACAACAGAATTGGAGGCATCCGAAAATTGTTCTGAATTATACGACCCTTGCACCTGAATACTCCAACCCATGAATCTATACTTGAGTCCTGATTTTAAAATAACGGAACTCACGTATTCCACCTTTTTTCCAATGTAATTCGGTTCCTTCGAACGGATGTAGTTGGCGTTGATGTACGCAGCATTCACGAAAATAGAAACGCTGTGTCGTGCATCCTTCTTGAACGCTTTCAAAAAGTCGATTTCAGAAAATAATTCCACGCCGTAATTCTGCGCGTCTCCGATATTTGTCCGTTCCTTGTAGGTCGTCCCCTGCTTAGGTGCCAATCCTATTTTGTCTCCGTAAAACACATAAAACCCAGCCACATCGTAAATCAAAAATTCGTTCACCAACCCTCTAAAGCCCAATTCAGCAGTGTATCCGTATTCATCTCGAATCAAACTGTCGATTTGAACATTCGGGTTATTGACACGAATATCCGTAAAGTTGATCGCTCTATAATTCTGCGTGAAATTGGTGTAAACCGAAGACATTTTCGACAGCTTAAACGATGTCCCCACTCCACCAAGCAGAATGCTCCTATTCACACTGTTTGAATCGGTGTGGGTATAAATTGCCAATGTATCATTGTTCACAGGATGTACTAGATACTGCTTGAAATAACCAGCTGACCCACTTTCAATATGCTCGAAACGAAGTCCCGCATTAATCGTCCATCTCTTTCCTATGAAGAAAATGTTTTCGGCAAAAAATGCCAGATTTTCCGAAGGATAGCTAAAGGATGAGCTTTCCAAATCTTCAGGGTTGCGATAGGTGAAATTTGCATCCAGTCCATCAGTAGCAATTCCCTGTTTTGAAGTCGTGTTGCCTTGGTAATACCGCCCCCCGATCAAAAAGGCACCCTTTAATGCTATTTTACTCGAATCACTGGTCAAATAATACCGTCGCAAGAATCGCGCTTCGACACCCGCATTTTTAAAATCTCCAGACAACATTTCTCGACTTCCACCTGGATCAGCCTGGGTAATTTTACCCAAAAAACCGAGCGTTTCTCGATTGGACAACATCCCAAATGCGCGAATATTGAAATGTGCCTTGTCTGAAATTTCATAATCATAGTGCAACGCGAGAATATTCCAGTTCACCTTAAACCAGTTTCTGTCTCGGATGCTTTGCACAGGGTCTGTTTCAAATTGTAAATCAGACAAGCCTCCAGCTTGCTGCGCTAGGTAGTTCATGTGCGTATACTCCAAGCGTACTTTCATGCGTTCCGTCAGGTAGTAAGAGGCCTGAGCGAACAATTGGTGCTGTTGAAACCCACTGTTCCTTCTATAACCATTCCCACGTTTGTATTGGTGATATACTTGGTAAGAAAACCGTTTGTGTGTCCCCGCTACTCTGTTGAATGTTCCAAAATAACCGTACGCGCCACCTGTGTTTCTCGTCGTAAATTCAAACGGTGTGGTAAGCGGAGGATCTTTTATAATGAAATTCAACAATCCGCCAAACTGAGTCCCAAACTGCAAGGAAGCCGACCCTCGAATGATTTCAATTGATTTCAATGCCTCCAATGGTGGTGTGTAATAACTCTCTGGATAACCCAAAGCATCCGCACTGATGTCATACCCGTTTTGACGCGTATTAAAATTGGCAGTTCGATTTGGACTTAAACCTCGACCGCCTATGCCCATCTGGATTCCTGCGCCATCACTTTCCCAAATATTCAACCCAGGAACCTTGGCAAAAATTTCACGCGGGTTTCCAGTAGATTTTGCGCCATTCAGGTTGGTAAGTTCGATGACCGCATTTGTTCCTGTATAGATTTGAACTCCTTTGATTGGGGGAAGAAAACCAACATCGAAAGTCTCCATGCGATTTCGTTTCACATTCATTTCTTCGACATTCTGAATATTTCCTTTTAACTGTATAATTCTCCTTCCCGAAAAATCCTCGGAAGAAGAAATAAGGTACTGCAGGGTGTCAAATCCGTAGTAAGCAAACAGAAGTGCGTCTCCAACACTGGCATTGATGGAGAACATTCCATCAAGATCAGATTGTACAAAATGTCCGTTCGAGCTATTACTTATGCGAACGCCGGGAATTCCTCCTTTGGTTTTGTCCACAACCTGTCCATTGAACACCTGTCCAAATGCCGTAAGCCCGGAACACAACATTATGACTATTAGTACTCTCATTCCCTGAAGGGCTCTATCCAATTTCGGTGACACAAATTATAAGGCAGCAAAGATAAGTCATGCTTTTTATCTACAAAGAGTTTTGAGGGTCTTCCGTTCAATGAAACGTAAATTTCAGCGTGAATAGCAGGATCCTTTATTTCGAATGTTTGATCACCATATATCAAGGTTTTCCCATCATAGTGCTTTTTGAGTATTTGCGCATATTGCAAAATCATGTCTGGTTGCGTCGCCATCTGATCCTCCTGCGTTTGCGTCAAAAACTTAGCATTGTTAATTTCTGATTCACGTCCCGTTTTTTTATCGTGCAGATAAAAAGTTGCATGTCCATCCTTGTGCATCAGCATGACCCGCCACGAAAAACGAAATCCTTCTTCGTTCCAAAATAAATCTCCTGGATAAAGCACATACCTAAACGGTACGAGGAGTTGAACTAAAATATAGACACATAAAAAGTAGTGCAACACCTTCTTTTTGGGAAATACCTTTGTCGTAACAGCAAATACTTCGGGTCCTTTCTTGAACAGATTTCTTATTCCATTCAAGATCCGCTCGTGAAATGTTGGGGAGAAAAAAATGAGCGTGGAGAAAATCATTACCCAAGGGAAAACGCCAATGGGAAACAAATACCACGTTACAATATGAAAGAAAACAACCGCAACATACGCGAATGGGCGAAAACGGTTGCTGAGTAAGAAGAACACAATAAACAAATCATAAAAACAACCGAACCAACTAAAGGCATATGCCGTCCACGCTTCTTGGAAATGGCCTCCTATGACCGGAATGTTATGGTGCGCTTGCAACCACGTCCTGAGCGGCTGTGCTTGAAACAACCAATCGCTGTTCAATTTTGCAATGCCGGCAAAACAATACACCATCGCCAGTTGAAACTTGATAATGTTAATGTGCCATGCTGCAGTGGTGTGCTGTTTAATTTTTGGAAAAAGAAGTGTGTCCAACGAAAAATAACGATTGGCAGGAACAAGCACCATGATGAAACTCATGAGGCTCACAAAATAGTAGTGATTCAAATAGTTGGACTTATCCAACAACTCCACGTAGGTAAAACAGATAAAAAAAACTAGGGCTGCATACCTGTAGAACAGTCCAAAAATAATGAAGATTGCCGAAGCAATCATCAAATAAAAGGGAAGGTACATCATATCTCCTTCCAACGGCTTGACCCATTCGAAACCCAAATAACCGAAGTAATACTGCGGATCAATGTAAAGTGCCTTTACCCATCCCTTGTACAAAAACCGAGATGTTCCAAACAACATCAAAGCCCCAAAAATTACTCGAAAAACAATTAAAGGGGCTATTGATACTTCCTTGTAAAAGGCATTAAAAAGTTGACGTTTTACCGCATTAATCACCGTCATTATCTTGATAGGTTATTAAAACACCAAAAGCGGACGTCATGTCTGTTTTTATGTTGACTACTTGTCCCTGAACCAAATTATACAATTCGTCTAGGTCTGAAACACTCGTCGCCATTTCTTGCTCAAGTGTCCCTGAAAACGTGTCAATTTTTGTGATGATTTGTGAGAACCGCGTGTTAATAGTCGACGACAGCATTCCCCTCTCAAGTTGTACTAGGTAATCATCAAAACCTATTCCTGCTGTGCCGCCATCAAATGAGTTCCCGTTAAAAACAGCCGTCAAACTGACCATGCTTTTTCGGAGTAGCTCAAACGAAAACCCACTTCTACGTGCTTCGATGTACTCTGGGCGCTGAATACCTAGATACGGTTTCCCGATTGGAATTCCAAGCTTTGCGTTTTTTGCCAACTCATAATCCCTCGTATACTCATTGACTAGCTGTGAAAAGGCGGATGTGCTCTCCGTTCCAGTTGACGCAACAAACGTAGCTTTGTACGAACTCCATCCCGCAACAACAATCGCTGTTTCGTTCTTCATTTTCTGAATGACATCTAATCCGTATGTTGTATAGGCTTCATCTCCTATGAAATAGTTCAGTGCATCAACACGAAACAAAAAATAATCAAGTGCGGGTAAACCAATCGCATCAACATTTGCTGCCGTTGCTAAGTTATAAGAACCACTGCTTACATTGTTATTAATCTTTACAGTGTCTGTTGGATATGTTCCAGTTGCTCCTTTAAATCCAATGTCGCGGATAGGTCCAAAATCAAAAATCTTAAGGCTTTGCCAGCTTAAATACGCTTCCTTCCAAGCTTCTTGTGTGATTTCTAGATTCATCTGCGTTCGACCACTTTGGAAAGCAATGTAACTCGTTTCGAGCGCAGAAATTTTGACACTAAAATCATTCAATGCGGGTAAAATATAGTTATCCGCTAGGTTTGTTAAAAGCAACCCCTTGTTGAATGATTCAGGATCTATTTCGTCTTGATCATCCTTCTTGCAGGCACCAATTAAGATGGCACCTGCAATTAAGAATGAAAAAGTCGCTAATGAGGTGTTTTTTAGTGTCAGCTTCATGATTAACTATTAATAGTTTGCGTCAATTGTATTTTTGATGGCGTTCAAATCACCAATGGTCAATGACCAAAAATTTGCTCCAAACAATACCATTAGGCTTGCGTGTGAACTAGGGTCCATTCTTCTCGTTTCTTCTGGTGCATAACGTAAGTTCCAAGCGAACGCGTATGCTTCAGAAAGTGCGTGGAAAAACTTTGCCTCATCGTTGCCAAAATAGCCGATGGCATCATCTAAATATTTCATCGCTTGATGAGCCGAAATATCTTCCCACTCAGTTCTGATTGCAGTGATTGCCGCATCTCTATCTGTTAACACATCCGCTGAAAGTGCAGCACGTCCTTTCAAGAAGTTGTTCATCATATCAGCATTTGAGTTCAACGTTGTATTTTGACTCATGCAGTATTTCCCCCAGAATCGGGTCGCTGGTGTCGTTGGAAAATCCGTTGGCACTCCAAAGTATCCAAATGCTTCATCCCAGTGGTGTTCCATTGCTGTATAGTATTTTCCGCCAGCAGCATCAACAGCCATTGTATTGTCCACATCCATTTTAGCATCACCAAAATACACGTTCAATGCTTGGTGCATGAAAACAGCGCCCATCAACCCTTTCTCAATCAGCTGTACATGTTCCATTCCGTTCGCATCCAATAAGTAAGTCGATGCTCCCGAGGTTAGTACACCTGCCTGACCGTCCGTTGCGGTCATTGCATGACTTGCGCTCGCAAGTGCAATTTCATCCATCCAAGTTTCAAACATCGCTTGATCTACCGAAAAGCACTTGTCTTTTAATTGCTTGGTAGAAGAAAAGGAAAAATATCCATTTCCGTTCCCTCCTGTGTTCGCGAACATATCTTTAAGTACTTGCGCGTCTAATGTTGTTGAATTTCCCGTTTTCATTAATACAACCATTTCCCCTAATTGATCCAAACGCTCCGTTTGTCCGCTATAAGAAACGGTTGAGTTCCCAGCAGCATCTGTAAACACAAACGTAGATGGGGTTGTGTAACTAGGTGATGTTGGTTCTTCTGGGTAAAGACAACTTCCATCATCCTTCTTTGCTTTCTCATTGTAGTTTTCAGCTGTAGGGTCTGTACAACCCTCTTTTTTGCATGATGAAAAAGTCAAGGCTGTTAGTGTGATTGGTGCTATTAATGCTATCGCTTTAAAATTCATTTTATCAGTTTTAAAAGTATGGCACAAAGTACAGGGTTCACATTGGATATATCAATACCATAAAAAGGGTATTTATAATCGTTCTAAATAACTTTCGACAAAAAAAGGTTGCTGATCTTCGACCAGCAACCTTTCTAATTCATTTATGCGACTAGGACTACATCCCCATGTTTCCTAACTCTTCCATCGACATTTCCTTGTATCCCTCAGGAATCGTAGTGTCAAACAATTCCTTTGCCATTTTCTTGTCCAGTTTTTTAGAAAACTCTGTCGTTAGCATGGTCATTTTTAAATCTCCCTTGTTGATTTCAAACTCCAAAGGAAAACCAGGAACTTCGCTATTCAAATAACTTTGTCCTTCTTTATTGATGTTAATTTCCTCCGTGTACCAAAAAACAGACTCTGATCCTTCTTCGTCTCTTGCAATTGCTTTATGACATTTATACCCTTGAATCTCCTTTGTCTCATCCACAAGTTCAATATCCATTTCTGGTGCCTCGACTTTTGCAGAATCCATGTCTTCAGGAGTAATTTTAACGGCAATATTTCCCATCATACCACTCATCAACATTAATGAATTCTCTGCTTCGGTGTTTGTAATGGTAGAAATTTTCATAATTGTTCCCATGCTCATCTCAGAACGGGTCAAGTTGTCTTTGAAATAAATTTCAAATTTAGATCCTTGCATCATTGCTAATTGCATTTGCATTTCAGGATTATCAGAGGACATCTCAATATCATACTTGACGTGACCTTCGGTTAATTGTGCGTTTAGGCTCAGTGTAGATAATACAACCGCGGCCAATGTAAATAGTATTTTTCTCATTATTTCTGTTTTGTTTGACCGCAAATTACAAATACTGCGCCAATAATTTGCAACCACTCATCCTTTTCATAGAATCTATCCCGGGAAAAAGTAACGATAAATGTCATTTCCATTTGCGTAAAGCAACAGTCCCATCAAAATAAAGAACCCAACATACTGTGCTGCCTCCAATACTTTTTGAGGAGCTTCCTTCCCACGTACCATTTCATACAGGAGAAAAACAACGTGACCTCCATCGAGAGCTGGTATAGGTAAAATATTCATGAACGCTAGAATGATTGAAATCAGTGCTGTATTTAACCAGAACTTTTCCCAATCCCACGATGATGGAAATAAATTTCCAATTGCTCCAAATCCACCGATAGAACTTGCTCCCTTTTTGGTGAACAAGAACTTTAACTGACCCACATAATCGGAAAGCGTAGTGTAACCGCGACTAATTCCTCTTCCAATACTCTCTCCAAATCCGTAGTTGATTTGTCTAATCTTGCTTTTATCAATAAGCTCATGTCCTCCAAAAATAATCCCTATTTTCCCATCCTTTCCAACGGTTGGATTGAGTGCTATTTCCTTTCCGTCTCTTTGAACAACCAACTCTATTTTTTGACCTTTACTTTCAGTCATTGCGGGAATGATCTCATCATGTAGCACTTTATTGCCCGCGACAGATACAATCAGGTCTCCCTTTTGAAACCCTGCCCTTTCTGCTTGTGTTCCTTTAAAGACAGAGTCTACCTTCGCTGTTGCTCGCAACGAAATAGCAGGAAAAGCACCATTTTCGAACAGTTCATACTCCACACCTTCTGGCAAAGTAATTACTTCAATTTTTCCATCTGGGCGTTGCACTTTTAGTTCACGTTGGTCCCGCAATAAAATACCGTTGTTGATGTCGTTGACATGCGTTACTTCATTTCCGTTTATCGCTAAAATGTTGTCGCCAGAGCGTAAATCAAATTTTTCCAAATACGGATGAACGTATAAACCCTTGCTCGATAAATCCTTGGTGTGAATTTGTTCTTCCCCCCAGGCAAAAACAACACAGATATAAATCAACACGCCTAGCACCAAATTAACTACAACTCCACCAATCATCACGATCAATCGTTGCCAGGCTGGTTTGGATCTAAACTCCCATGGTTGAGCCGGTTGAGCCATCTGTTCTTTGTCCATCGATTCATCGATCATCCCAGAGATCTTCACATATCCACCGAGCGGTAACCAACCAATTCCCCATTCCGTATCACCAATTTTTTTCTTGAACAGCGAAAACCATGGGTTGAAAAACAAATAAAACTTCTCGACGCGAATTTTGAAGAAACGCGCAGCAAGGTAGTGTCCAAACTCATGAAGAACAACGAGTATCGCCAATGATAAAATTAATTGGGCGGCTTTTATGAAAAAATCCATTGTGTGTTTTTAATTATGCGTGCAAATATAGCCAATTAAGTAGTAGAAATGTCGACTTTGAAATAGTCGTTTTCTTCAAAATAGGCTATCATTGCTTCTTTTATTAGGTGTTGCTGCTCACGATCGTTGAGCGGGGGCAATGGTTGCAAAAGATTAAAATGCGGCCAGCCTTCCTCGTCGTTTCTATCGAATTTATAATAGCCGTAGGGCTCTAGAAGGGTGCAAATCGCTATGTGCAGTAAATCCGTTTTCTCTTGTTTTGAAAAATCACGATATCCCATACCGAGTTCGTTTACGCCAATTAAAAAGAGAATGGCCTGCACATCCATGCCTTCGCCAAACTTTTTTTCTAATTCGGTTTTAACTTTCTGAAACCGCAACTCCACATCGTAATCCATTCAACAAAATTAACGATTCGCTTTCAATATTGTCGCTTTTTTAAACTATGATTCGTACCTTCGGAAAAAAAAGACTTTCATGAAAAACAACACTCTAATACTCGCCGGATTCTGCTTATTTTTAATCGTTGCAGCGTGCAAAGGAGACCAAAATGTTGGGACTGAGGATACTACCGAGAAACATCCTATTGGCTGCTTCTATTCCTATAACCCAGGAGCTTCCAACTTTGAGTGGACAGCATACAAAACCTCGGACAAGGTTCCTGTAAAAGGTGGTTTTAATGAAATTACTGTAAAGAGTCAGGGCTCAGACGATGCAAAAGCCGTTATTGAATCAATTACCTTTTCGATGAAAACCGCATCTGTAGAAACCAACGATGTAGCGCGCAACGCAACAGTTGCGAAACACTTTTTTGAAGCCATTAATTCACCCACCATTGACGGAAGAATAAAATCACTCGGTTCAGACAACAAAGCAGTTATTTCTGTTACCATGAATGGTGTTGAAGTAGACATCAATGGTGAATACACACTTGAAAATGGCGATTTTAAGTTTACATCGTCTGTTGATGTTTCTGCATGGAATGCAATGAGCGGAATAACCAACTTGAACAAAGAATGCAAAGATCTACATACTGGTCCCGACGGCACTTCAAAATTATGGTCCGAAGTGGCACTTTCTTTCTCTACGAGTCTTAAGTCAGATTGCGATTAGTTAGAATCCTATAAGATGAATTTTTTAGACATTCTCATTGTCTGCCTGTTAATATACGCAGGATGGAAAGGCTTTAAAAAAGGCTTTATTATTGAACTCTTTACGTTTCTAGCTTTGTTCATCGGTCTGTATGCCGGTATCCATTTTTCAGATGTCGTCTCCGAATTTCTCATCGAACGGTTTGAGATGGACCCAAGTTCCACCGCTCTACCAATTGTCTCTTTTGCATTGGTGTTTTTGGCGGTTGGCGCGATGGTCTATTTTTTAGGAAAAACCTTAGAAAAGGTGGTAAAAGTAGTACAGTTGAGCTTGATCAATAAACTATTAGGCATCTTTTTCTCTGTCCTGAAAATGGTGTTCATCATTGGTGCATTGCTGTTATTGGCGGAGTCCTATGATGAAAAAAACGACTTTGTTTCGCAAGAGTCAAAAGATGCTTCATTGCTGTACTACCCCTTTCAAAACATTGTTACCACGTGCATTCCTGCCTTCGAAGAAAGCACCTTGTTTCTCAAGAATTTTTTACTCGAGGAGGAAGTCGAAGTCGAACCTTAAAAAAACAACTATGTTCAAAATAGCAGTTCTTATTGTGTGCATGTGTTCGTATTTCTTGTACGCGCAAACAGAAGACTATAAAGTAGCGATACTTAATTCTTCCAACCCATCAACTATACAGAAGTATAAAAAAGTTGAAATCGGTATTGACCTTGGCGATGGAATAGAAGGACGCATTAAAGAGTTTTTGGAACCCGGTAGTTTTTCTGGGCTAGCACCCCTCAACCCATTTTTGTCATGGGAACTCGATATAAAAGCAGTATTTAGCCACGCAGCGAGTGGAACGGTCAAAAATCGTGACTTCTTTTACTATCATGATTACGAACAAGTGGGAAACACCTGGGATGATGCCGTCAACGACAGAAATGAATACCTCATGCGCGCTCGGTTTGCACCACCCGAGGCTGGAGAATGGAAAGCGCATGTCATCATTACCCTTGATGGGGACACCATTAAATTACCAGCGTTTACGTTTATCGTACAAGACAATAATCATCCGGGATTCGTAAAAGTACACCCCAACAAACGCAATTTTCTACTCGGTGATAGTATCGTGTTTCCTTTGGGTCATGTTTTTCCAGGCCCTTACAATCGCGCAGCTGGTGGAAAAACTCCTTGGGGAGACCCTCCAAACAATGAACCGAATAGAAATACTACCGTCGGAGATTGGAATGCACATCTTGGCGACATCGAAAGCTATATCAAACAAGGAGGAAAATCAATAAAACTAATCCAAACATCGTATGGTAATTTAATTGAGTTTGAGGAAAAGGGGAACTACTACAAACGCATGCATTATGCTTGGGAGCAAGATAAAATACTTGATCTCTGTGAAGAAAATGGCGTGCTCATTAATTTTAATCTATTGTTCCAAGATGTCATTATGGGCTACGGGCAAAACGGAAGCGTAAAGGAAAAGGACGCAGAAGGAAATCCAACAGAATTTTGGGGAGACCCTTGGGATTATGGCAACTATGGAGGCAATGTAAAATCCAATCCCAACGACTACTTTCCCGCCTATTGTTACTTTGTTCCTGGAAAGCTTCCTAGTCATATGTTTTTAACGCCTGAGCTGATGGATTATCACAAGCAACGTACGCGCTATTATGTGGCGAGGTATGGTTATTCGCCTCAAATTTATGCGTGGGAATTAATGAGTGAAATCTTACACATGGATGAGTTTCACTATGGAACACTTGACACAATAGACCCAGCCACAAATCGGCCAATGGAAGATAAGCCCGCACAGATAAGTTCACACCCTGGGCACCAAGTGGCAACTGATGCCATTAACACTTACCACAACGAAATAAGCGCATATATTAAAAACGAATTGGGAGACGCCGATCATTTAATCGCCATGGACATTGCCCCAATTTCCCCCGACCAAATTGACCAATATGTACTGGAGTCTTCATTCAACCCAGCTATTGACATTATCGGATTCAATTTTTACTCAAATCGTCCAGACAAATTGATTATTGGCAAACGCGACAAAAACGGTAAAAACAATTTGGATATTGAAAACGACTCGTCGAAAAAAGAAACATCGGAGTATGTGAGAATTCACGAGCAAAGTGTAAGCTATCAAAAACCGATCATCTTGTCTGAAATGGGGCACAACTCAGGCACCTTCAAGTCGGATTGTTTTATGGAAACGGGAAACGTTATCGATGCTACTACATACGGCTTTTGTGGTGTTGCTGGAATGCACCCATGGGACGGATACGTATACGACAATAACAACAGCTATGATCAACGTCAATTGTGGTCTTCGACCATTGTAGCAGCAAAACACATGAACTCAAAGAATGTTGTGAAAACCTTAGCGCACAACCAGGGTGAATGGAAACAGGGAAGACAAGTCGAAAAAGTGCATCGCTCAGACGAAGAATATGCCAAAGAACTGCAGTACTATCTATCCGAAGACCGAAGCGCAGCAACTGGTTATATCCGAAACCGTTCCTACAATGTTCACACGATGCGTACGAATGAAAACTGTTTCGCAACGACAGATTTACACGGGTTTGATGTCCCACTAAATAATTTTTATCCTTTCTCTCATGAGCAGGGTGATCGATTCTTTAACGATAATCAACTCTATGTAACGGGGCTAGAGAAAAAAGCTTGGTACAGCATCGTATGGTTTGATGCACTCACAGGATTACCGATTGAACCAACCCAAGTTCAACAGTCAGACAGGAACCTTCGCTTAGAATTGCAATTTCCAGATTTGACTCTAGAAAATCCGTTGCGTCCCATCGTCTGGTTTTCAATTCAAAAGCTCGACAACTAAGCGAAACAAAACTGTTGTTTTTTCTATTAAATTCGTTATCTTTGCGCTCTTGAAATCAATTTATGTCAACGGGTGTAAAAATATTTTCTGGTCGTGCCTCACAAGAACTTGCTGAAAAGATTGCATCGTCTTACGGCGTGAGCTTGGGTGATGTAAAGGTGACAAACTTTAGTGATGGAGAATTTCAACCGTCATTTGAGGAAACCGTGCGTGGACAAGATGTGTTTATCATCCAGTCAACAATGCCTCCCGCGGACAATTTATTTGAATTATTATTGATGGTTGATGCTGCGCGTAGAGCTTCTGCAAATAAAATCATTGTTGTAATTCCATATTTTGGTTTTGCACGTCAAGACAGAAAAGACAAGCCACGTGTTGCTATCGGTGCTAAATTGGTTGCAAACATGTTAGTCGCGGCTGGTATTGATCGCATTATGACAATGGACTTGCACGCAGATCAAATTCAAGGATTTTTTGAAGTTCCCGTGGATCACTTATTTGGATCGACCATTTTCTTTCCAGAAATTGACAAATTAAACAACGGTAACTTGATTATGGCTGCTCCAGATGCTGGTGGCGCCAAAAGATCAAACTCTTACGCGAAGCGCTTGGATGTTGGCTTGGCATTGTGTCACAAACAACGAAAAAAAGCAAATGTTATCGCTGAAATGACCGTTATCGGTGATGTCAAGGGTAAAGATGTAATATTGGTGGATGACATGTGTGACACAGCAGGTACATTGACCCAAGCAGCAGACCTGTTCATGAAAAAGGGCGCAAAAAGTGTACGTGCATTTTGCACACACGCGGTGCTTTCAGGTCCAGCTTACGAAAGGCTTACAAATTCAGCAATCACAGAATTGATTGTGACAGATACGATTCCTTTAAAACAACCACACGCTAAAATTCGCGTGTTGAGCACTGCAGATTTGTTTGCAGATGTTATCCGAAGGATGATCAACAATCAATCTATAAGTTCGCATTTTATAATCTCATAAATAAGAAAAAGCGATAGCTTTTGATAACGCTCTCTCACAGGAGAGCTATAAAACAAATAAATAACAAAACATAAAAACAAACAAAATGAAAAAAGCGCAATTGAGCGGTTCGTTAAGAGCGAACGTAGGGAAGAAGGACACTTCGGCTTTAAGAAACGAAGGAAGAGTTCCTTGTGTGCTTTACGGATCTGGTGAACAAACACACTTTTCTGTAAGGTCAGTAGACATCGAAAAATTAATTTTTTCGCCAGATGTTTTCGAAGTACAATTGGACATCGACGGGAAAAAGGCAAGTGCCATTATTCAAGCGAAACAAATGCACCCAGTAAGAGACACTGCACAGCACGTTGATTTTCTTGAGTTAGATGCTAAGAAACCTGTTAAAGTAAGTTTGCCGATTAGAACTGTTGGTGCTCCTATCGGAGTAATGAATGGTGGTAAATTAAGACAACCGTACCGAGTACTTCGTGTTCTTGGATTACCTGGAGATTTACCAGAATCGGTTACTATTGATATTGCCAACCTTAAAATTGGACAATCAATTCGTATTTCAGACCTTAATCCTGGAGGAATTCAGTTTTTAGAGCCAGCTAACGCAGTAGTTATTGCTGTCAAAATGGCTAGAGGTGCTGTCGATGATGTGGAAGAAGAAGAGGAAGCAACGGAAGAAGGTTCTGATGCAGAAGGAACAGAAGAAGCGAAAGCTGAAGCTGCAGAAGAAGGAGCTGAGGGATAAAACATCTTATTACCCATTTAAAAAGCTGTTCGTTCACCTAAGGTGGATGAGCAGCTTTTTTATTTCGGGATAGGCACTCCTCCTGTTTCTCCTTCAATTTTTGGAAAACGACCTTCCTCCCAGTCCCTTTTTGCTTGTTCAATTTTCTTTTTGTCAGAATGAACAAAATTCCAATGAATGAAGCGCTCCTCTGGAAACGGTTCTCCACCAAACAAATAAACCGTGGTCGACTCTTCCATTTCAAATGAACAAATTTGTGCATCCTTTGCTATCAATAACTGCTTTGGTCCAAACCTATTCCCATCACTAACAACACCACCTTCTAGGATATACAGTGCGCTTTCTCCTGAAAGCTGAGTCCCAATGTCGAGTTGTGACTTTGCATCGCATTTTATTTCTATAAAAAAGAGTTTGCTGTGCACCGGGACGGGTGACTTCCTTCCGAGCGCTTCTCCAGCTATGAGTTTAAATTGAATGTTTCCTTCTTCCCAAGCAGGCAGTTTTTCGGATTCAATGTGCGTAAACCTCGGGTTCATGTCCTCCAGTTCCTTGGGCAGGGCTACCCAAATTTGTAATCCGTGTAGTTGCTTGGCTGCTGTTCTCAAGTGTTCTGGGGTTCTTTCTGAATGCACAACTCCTCTTCCCGCTGTCATCCAATTTACTGCGCCTGGCGTAATTTCAACAGCAGAGCCCATACTATCTCTATGAAAAATACTTCCATCAAATAAATACGTAAGGGTTGAAAGTCCAATGTGCGGATGAGGAGGGATGTCTAAATTTTCCTTTGAGGATAAACTTACGGGACCCATATGATCAATAAAGACGAACGGACCAACAGCTCTCTTTTGACGAAAAGGCAATAACCTTCCCACCATGAAATTGCCAATACTTGTGGCTCTTTCTTCAATTATTAGTGCAATGTTTGACATTTTTCTAAATTAGAAAAAAATCAACTATTCACACTTGCAAGCACGAATATTAACAGTTACTCAAATGACAACTTCTTCTTCAAAGATTTAGATAAACCGTCTTTATGCAGATAAACGTTGATCGTCTTCCATTTGAAGTAGCTCTCGGACACATAAAGAAATCCTTCAGGGTAATTTCCTGTTCCCCATGAGTTCTTTACCAAAAAGTATTTTGTCCCCTTTTGGTCTTTGTACATTCCAACAATGTGCATCCCATGATCGTCTGTCGTGGTTTTGTCGTCATAACCTTCTTGGCGTATTTCTGGTGTAACTACCACCTCTTCAACGGGCGTGACAAATGCATTTGAATGTTTGTCGGCTCCACCATCAGAGAAGTTCTTGTTGTCCGCTCCGCTCACTGTTATCGTTAACGCGTCAACGGGATTAATTGCCAAGCCATTGCTAAAACTAAATCCCTTTTCAGATACATCCGCACCCCAAGCAACTGTGAATCCGTTTTTCAGTGCATATTCTGTGGCTGCCATTAAATCATCCAAAGCAACGTTGTAGCTTTTACCCCACGCCCAGTTATCTGGAATTTCGAGTAAACACTCTGCATTCATTTCGTGGTTGGTGAACGACGTCAGCGATACATAATCATCCATGTTTAAACCTATCGCTTTCGCATAAGACATTGGAGTATATTTTTTCCCTTTTAACTCAAATTCTTTGATGTCATCACCAAAATAAGCGTCCAAAATACCATTCAATGCGTTCTTCCATGCTGAAGTAAGTGATTTAGAATTTTTAGAATTTCGTTGAGTTAGCACTCCTTGAACTGCACCATTCAACACATTGAAAAGTTCGCTGTGATTGTGCTTATCCGTTCCATAATTCAATCCTGGGTATATTTCCTGAGGAACAATTCCATAACGACGAATTACATAAGGGATGTCATGAAAAGCTCCACCTTCAGAGAAGTTAATCTTTCCATCCATTCGGATGTATTTTTCAGCCTTCCCCTCATATGCTTTACGCGCAACGTACATTTCCGACAAAAGATCTGGGGTGGGGTTTCCCATCCTCATCAATTCAGACTCAAAAAACGAAAGTGCCGAAAAACTCCAACACGTTCCAGTATATCCTTGACTTTCAACAGGTGTTGCATCATGATGTGCAATCTTCGTGAATTGGTATTCACTGTTCGCAGCGTTTTTCACTGGCTCTGTGTAGCCAAACTGTCCAAAACTGTAACTCAAAAACCCTATGAAGGCTAGAAATAATGTTGTTTTTTTCATGTGTTGTTTGATTAAAGAGATTTATTTTTCGATTAAGACGCGGTCTATTTTTTTAAGGTCCAGCCAGCCAGATCTAGACTAGCGACTGTCAATTTTATCGTTTGTAGTCCCTCAGAAGTCATTGCTCCACCCGCAGAAACACGGTGTAAACCATTGTGAACATCTACTATTTTAGCAGATAATCCCGCCGAAGTTAAGCGCTCAACCAGGTTGTCTGCATTTGTTTTGTCAGAAAAACAGCCTACAATGTAATGCACATTCTCGACTTCAAAAGCATCTGTCTCAACCGATGCTTCCTGTTGAGTAGGTGTAGATGATTGCTTTACCTCACTGATGTCAACAGGAACGAAAAAGTCCTCATCAAATTTATAGGTGTACACCTCAATATCGGTGGTAATTTCTTCAATCTTTTCCTTGATTGATATTTCCTTTTTCGGCTGTACGGCAATATCTTTTATCTCTGAGGGCTTGTAATTCGCACTCACCCTTTGCGTGAACGGATTGAAATCTTTGAACGAAATAACACCTGATTCAAGCACATCCGTTTTCATTGGAATCCAAACTGAATAAAAAGCAATGGGCAAAAAACATGCGGCTGCCACATATTTCCACGCGTTCGAGCGCTCCCGTTCAATTGCTGGATGAGTAACCACAGGTGTCAGCTTTTCCTTTACTGGGATTTTTCCAAGCAAAATGGTTTCTTCCTTTGGGCTTTCTTCTATTCGCTTTGGTGCCGTAGTTTTGACGTTTATCTCACCAACGCTGATTACTTTACGCTCGGCAATTTTAACATCTTCTTCCGTTAAAAAATGTACCTGACCCATCCCAAAGGAAGCCATCAACAAATTGAAAAAACGATCTTGCTCAAAGCAAATATTCTTTTCATCATCGAAGTACAAAAATCCAACACGATCCAATTCAATACGGCCTCCTGATGCTAAAACACGGTTCCATCCTGTTACCTTTTCTTTAACAATCATTGCCGCTGCATCAAACGTTGTATTGTTTAATATTGCCAGCTCATTGATCAATAAACCATCGTTGTTTATGAGTTGCTTATTGAATAGCAGGGACTTACGCGGAGGCGACATTCTACCAGTTGTGAAATCTACTTGCGCAGAAACCTGTTTTGCAACAAATCCACCAAAAGAAGGCACAATTACACAATTGTGTCTTAAAAGTAAATCTCCTATTAATGTTTCCATGGTTGTCATCATTACAAAAATAACGAAAAAATACGTAAAAACTAAAGCAGTTCTAGGACTTTAGCGATGTCCTCTGGCGCATCTATGTTTGGTGTTTCAATTGTCGTTTCAACCACGCGGATTTTATAGCCGTAATAAAGCCAGCGCAATTGTTCTAGCGACTCCATTTTCTCAAGAACTGTAGGTTGTAGTCGCACCAACTCCTTTAATATTTCAGAGCGATATGCGTAAAGTCCAATGTGGCGGTAAAAAACCTCAGTATCACCGGATAAATTCGCAGTGTTCGGAACATCACTTCTCGAAAAGTAAAGCGCATTATTGTCCTTGTCCAACACAATTTTTATACGGTTCGGGTTCTGTCTATCTTCGTGTGAAACCTTTCCTATTCCAAGTGTAGAAATCGCAACGTGCCTGTCCTCAAAAGCGCTGCACAACTGATCCAGTTGTCGGTAATCTACCAATGGCTCGTCTCCTTGAATATTCACAATCACATCTGCTTGCACAGTCTCAGCTACTTCACCGCAGCGGTCTGTTCCTGTGGTGTGTTTCTCACTGGTCATCATTACCTCACCCCCAAAGGACAGCACCTCATCAACAATGCGCTGATCATCTGTGGCAACAATCACCCGTGATAATTTTGTCGATTTTTTTGCACCTTCATAAACACGTTGAATCATTGACTTTCCCTTAAGATCTACCAAGGGTTTTCCAGGAAAACGCGAAGATGCGAATCGTGCAGGAATAATACCAATTATTTTCATCTGTCAACAATGTGTTTTTTAACGGTCAGAAGAAATCTTCCTATACGATCGTCATTAGTGCCTTACCTAATTCTGACCATGGCTTATTTCATCTAAAACTCTAATTGCAACTGAAGCACGAAAGAGCGTGGAGCTTGAATATCTCCAGGTCGCGTATCATACTCGTTGTTCAATACATTGTTTACAACGAATCCTATGCGATAATGTTCCAAAAAAGTATAACCAATTCGCGCGTCGAACACAAGGCTGCCCTTGTTGTTTCTTGCTCGGTAGTCATCTAGGCCAGGCAAGATTTCTATGACGGAGCCATCAACAACAGCAATTCCATCCACAAACGTTTTATCAATGTTTTCCATAAAACTATTGTACCTCGCTGAAAATCCAATACTTATATTTTTCCATTTCGCCTCAATGTCTGCTTTCGCTAAGTGTCTAAAACGGTATTTAAGCATTGTTGAATTGGAATCTGAAAAAGTAGCCACATAGGCAGAATCAGAGTTAAGACTTACTGGATCCATGTATGTGTATCCCATTAAGGTATTCAGTTCAATATTTCCAATTTTTCCCTGGCTGTTGAACGAAAACTCAATTCCTGCAATTCTAGCTTTTTCGGCATTTTGCGCCTGAAAACCAAAAAAGTTCCCCACATAATTCCACGCTTCTGGGTTTAGACTTAACGAAGAAAGTGTGTCGGGAATATACACTCCAAAAGTAAACTCCATCATGTTGTCGTATTGGTTAATAAACCCTGCAACATCAATGAGTCCCTTCCAATTCTTTCCAATTCGAACCACTTGTTTAACGCCAAACTCTGCAGCCCAACCCGTTTCGGGGCGCAAATCATAATTAGGGAACACATTCAGTGCACCAACCGATGTTTGGGTATACCTTTCAGCCACTGATGGGTAACGAATTCCTTGTCCAAAAGAAGCCCTTAAGTGTGTGTATTTAAACAGTTGATAGTGCGTTCCGAAGCGAAAAACAGGGTAGACAGGAATTGTGTTTGCTGAAGAATCCTTGCTGAAAGAAAAGTCCGAGTCTCCTCTTAAATTGTCCTGCTCATAATACTCAAAACGAACCCCACCAGTAATATGTAGCTTATCAAAAAAGCCCTTTTCGAACTGCGTATATAGCGCGTAATTGTTCGAATAATGATCTCCAAAAAGGTTGGAGGTAACGTCAGTTCTTATCCCCGTAATTCCTGCCGTCAAAACGGTCTCAAGTCCCCATTTTCGTTGAAACTGATAATCCCCATAAATAATCGCCGAAGCTGTCGATTGAGATGTGTTTGTGAGGTTTGTTCTGTCGATATAATAATACCTTGTTTTGAGGGAATGCAAGTTGTTTTTCTTGTCATACACCTTCACATAGGGATCAATGTTTATCGTGGTTCCCGTGTTCACCGTTAATGTGGAAGCCGGATCGTTTAAATCTGCTCCACCACCTGGTGTATACGCCAACGAATCGCTTTCCCAAATAATGAAATTTGCCGTTTTTTGCAGTTGGACGTTGTAGCCCAAACCGTACTTCAATTTTTTAAATCGATCCGAACGAAAAAACAAGGAGCCTGAAATTCTACCACGATCTTCCGTTTCTCCCTCTTTGTAACCGTCATTCGTAAAGGCGTTCACCGCCACTGTGTAGCCAAATTTCTTGTACATCTTTCCATAATAGGCCTCTGCTTGATAGAACATCGGACTTTTTGACCACCACTTTAAACTTTCTCTGCGCGGATTGTCGTACACTCCTGCTTGAATTTTCGCTCTCAATTCTCCCTTCGTAGACGGTTCTCTTTCCGAAAGTGATACAATTCCATTCAACGCTCCACTTCCATACAACACAGAAGAAGCTCCTTTTATTACCTCTATTTGCGATGCATTCTCCAGTGGTATCGTATTAAACTTTGCATCGCCTGCATCCCCTGAAATTATTGGAATTCCATTCCAGAGAAGTAGGACTCTGCTCCCTGCTCCGTATGCAAAGCCGCTTCCACCTCGGATGCTCACTTGACCATCCATTGCGAACACTCCTGGACTTTGATTTACGGCTTGCTCCAAATCCACCAAGCATTTATTATCCACCAGCTCTGGTCGTATAATTTCCATGGAAATGGCTACGTTTTCAATGTCCTGGTCTCTTCTTCCAGCGGTAACAACCACTGTTTTTATTTCCTGAACTGCGCTTTTTAATCCAATTGTATAGTCCCCACCTTCCTTAATTGTTAATGTATCATTCAAATAGGTTGTTGCAGAAATAATGAGTTCAAATGGGTAATCGGACACGGCAAGACTGAACCTACCGTCAACACCCGTTAATGTCTTCTGCCCCCCTGAAGCAATAATCTTTGCTCCATAAACAGGCTCTTTTGTTTCTGAATCAATTACGACTCCTTCAACTTGAGAAAAAACAGAAAAAGGCACCAAAAAAATCAATCGTAGAAGGTTTTTCATGTAATATATTTTCGTAATTTAATGTACCAAAATACCAATAATTTTGAATTACAACCACCTACACTATCAAATTGCACTCACTTTACTACAAGGAGTTGGTCCCATTAAGGCAAAAGAGCTTTTGTTGCACACTGACTCTATCGAGCATTTGTTTGCCTTAAGCACCGTCCAATTATCAAAAATCTCGGGCGCTAAACAGTCTCATATCACTAAAATGAACCGCAAGGAGGCCTTGAGACAATCGATCTTGGTAGCGGAGCATATGGAAAAGCACCAAATTCAATCCTTCTTTCATCACCACACCGATTTCCCGCGCAGATTAAAAAACTGCGTAGACGCACCATTATTACTTTATGGAATGGGGGCGCTCCCACTAAATAATGCCAAGATGGTGGCCATCGTTGGAACCAGAGATGCCACTTCGTATGGAAAACGCTTGTGCGATGAACTCATTGAGTCGTTTGTAGATCAAAACATTGTGGTGGTGAGCGGATTAGCGATTGGGATTGACACACATGTGCATCAACGATGTGTTGATTTAAACGTACCGACCATTGGCGTTTTGGGGCATGGGTTTGATCGAATTTATCCTTCTGAAAATAGGTCGCTTGCGAAAAAAATGCAGGAAAAAGGAGGATTGCTGACAGAGTTCATTCCAGGCACGAAGCCAGACAGGGAAAATTTTCCAAAAAGAAATCGAATTGTTGCGGGAATGACCGACGCCACAGTTGTGGTTGAAAGCAAATTAAAGGGTGGATCTTTAATCACCGCTGGACTTGCAAATGATTATAACCGTGATGTGTTTTCTTATCCAGGGTCCGTTCACAAAGAAACCTCTCAGGGCTGCAATCGATTAATTGCAGATCAAAAAGCACACTTATTACAGTCACCAAGCGATTTTTTAACCATGATGAACTGGAATGACGTTGAACCAAAGAAGAGCATACAGCGGCAGTTTTTTCCAAACCTAAATGCTATACAATCCAAGATTACTGCGTTGATTGCAGATGCTCAAACCATGCAAATCGATGTGCTTTCTCTGAAAACGGCCATGCCCATTTCTCAATTGAACATCGAGCTTTTCCATCTAGAAATGTGTGGAGTGATACAAAGCTTACCTGGTAAAAAATACGCAATGACATAAAAAATGCCCCTTGTGAAATCACAAGGGGCATTTTTAGTGTTCCGTTGTACGGTTTATCTTCTAACGCCTATTTCAAACAAACGTCTGTTATCAATTACTTCAGCTTGCTTCACCAACGCTTTCTTTGCTTGGTTTTGCGCTCCTCCTTTTAAACTTAGAAGCATTTGGTCTTTTTCAACCATGTAATTTGCTGCTACTGGTGCTTTTGTGGTTTGCTCTATTTGAACAACATATACTCCAGATTTACCTTTTAACGGCAATGATCGCTGTCCGTCTTTTAATCCTGAGAACAAGGCTCCTATAACTTCAGGCTCATATCCACCACCTGTAATTTGTGGGTTTGCAAATGTAATTTCCGCCTTTTGAATTTGAAGGTTTAACTTTGTAGATAGGTCTTTCAATGATTTCGCCCCAACCATTTTTGCTGTAATTCTCTTTGCTTTTTGCTCTTCGATGTAATCACGCTTAACAATTTCAGCAACATCTTCATACTTCGCTGTTCCCTTTTCTTTAATCGCAGAAACTATTGCTATAACGTATCTGTCCTTATCCTTAATCGGTGAGCTCACCATGTCCCCAACCTGCGCTTCTTCTTTAAAAGCCAAGCCTAGCAGTTTATCCTCCGCAAACTTAGATGTAAACCCATATAATTTTGGTGCGTCATCCGTCATTGTAACTGGACGAGCAAATTTATCATTGCGGCTTGCAATCGTATCAAACAATGCTACTTTCGCCACAGGTGACTCCTCTTTTGATAGTTTCTCATCCAATTCAAACAACAAGTCATATACCTCTTTGTCCTTTTCATCAATAGTATTTTGACTAGGTTTCAACGTTTTTTGGATCAATGCCAATACTGGCGCATTGATTGGTTTGCGTTCCAAATTTTCCATGATGTGGAATCCAAAATCCGTCTGAACGTATCCAATTTTTCCTATTGGCTCATCTGTTGCGAATTTGCTGAACTCAGGTACCATTTCATAATCCATGAAGTCTTCGTACTTTCCTCCAGTTGCTTTAGATCCTGGGTCATCGGAAAACTTTACGACGTATTCCTCAAAATTCTCAGCATTAATCAACGGCAAAATAGAATCTACAACTTTCTTTGCCTTTGCAACTGCGGCTTCATCAGCCTTTTCAGCAGCAATTAATATGTGTCTAGCTGTTAACGTATTTCTGTTAAAATCAAGAATCTTTGCAATTCTAGTGTTGCCATTGTCTTCGTACGGCCCAATAACATCCCCAATTTGAGCGGATTTAAACACGGAATCCAAATAACCTGGATACGTCATCCCCTCTCTTGCCTTTTCATCCTTATCAGATCTAAACGTAGCCATGTGTTGACTAGAAAACCACTTAATGTCACTGTTCTTCAACACGTATAACGAATCTTTCTGTGTTGAAGCAAAGCCTTCTTTCAGATCAGTTATCATTTTATTGAACTTTGCTGAATCTTCTTTGGACGGTTCAATGAAAATATCAAAAAACTTAATTTCTCTTGTCGAAACTTTGTTTTCATATTTCTTATCGTCCTTATGCGCTTCAAAATACGCTTTCAATTTCTCGGTAGAAGCGTCTATGTCGGCGTCCTTGATATCTGAATACCGCTTAAACACATATGAAATACTCTTCACTTCCTTTTGAGCCAAATACTCGTTCTTAGCCTCAAGATTTGTTACATACAGCCCTTGATTGATGATTTCGAAGTACTTTTCTTGTCTTCTCTTGCTGATATAGTATTCCTTACTGTCTTCCCATTGCTTTTGAATTGCTGGATCATCCGAAGATTCCATTTCTTCAATTCGAGACTGCAATAATTTTTCATTGAACATTCCTGTCAACGAATCCGTAAACCCTTGCGCTAAATCTGGTAACACAGGAAAGCCATCTCTCCCAAATAAATATGAGTCAAATTCTGATTCACTCACGTTGATGCCCAACACATCTAGTTGTTTGTCCAAAACCATTTTATCTATAAAAGAAGTCCAAACGGCGTCCTTATCGACAGGCTGAGGTTGTTCACCCTTTTGCTCAGCATTTCTACGTGTATTTTCCTCAGCAATTGCTACAGTTTCGTTGAAGTCATCCATGTCGACTTTTTCACCGTACACAGTGCCATAACCAAATTTCAATTCAGTTGCATCTGTCATTTTTTGATAATCCGTTAAGATAAACGCCAAAAGCGCACCACCCACTAATATCAATATCAACCAAGATTTTTCTCTAATTTTTCCTATTATCGCCATTTCTGTATTATTCTAAAATAAGTGTGCGAATATAGTTAGATCAATTGACTATTAAAAATAAAATTAGCAGAACTTAACCCGCTATAATCCAAAGAAAAAGTCGCCTAAATAATTTAGGCGACTTTTTCCAAGCCTAAAAAAGGCTAAAAAGTAAAGAAATACTAGTTACAAGGACCCTTTGTTGCCCCCTGAGCCTCGTAGTTCGGCCAATCTAATTTCTTGATTGTTTGCGTTACTCCATTTAGACATATGACTATTTCGGCTCCACCAATTGTCGCGCCGCCTGCGCAAGGTCCCTGCGTGTCTCCATGGGCTTGATGCACCGACCACTCCGAAGTTGGAATTTGTATTGTTTGCCTATCGTCTGGATCATTTGGATTGGTGTGGCAAATGGTTATCATTACTTCTGACTCTTGTTCTGGGCATTCTCCTTTCACTGCTCCTTGACTCTGATAACTCTCCCACTCGCTTTCCTTTATGATTTTTGTTTCGTTATTGAAGCAAATTGTAATGTTCACTTCCATTTCCTGTTCTGGGCACTCTCCTTTAACAGCCCCTTGGCGTTGGTAGCCTAACCATTGACTTTCCTTAATCACCATTTCTTGGTCGTTGAAACAAATAGTAATGTCATTGTCTACAACTTCTGGACATTCGCCTTTCACAGCGCCTTGACTTTGGTAAGATGCCCATTGGCTTTCTTTGATCACCATTTCTCTACCCTTGAAGCAAATAGTGATGTCATTATCTACAACCTGTGGACATTCGCCCTTCACTGCTCCTTGACCCTGATAAGATGCCCATTGGCTTTCTTTGATCACCATTTCTCTACCCTTGAAGCAAATAGTGATGTCATTATCTACAACCTGTGGACATTCGCCCTTCACTGCTCCTTGACCCTGATAAGATGCCCATTGGCTTTCTTTGATCACCATTTCTCTACCCTTGAAGCAAATCGTGATGTCATTATCTACAACCTGTGGACATTCGCCTTTCACCGCTCCTTGACTTTGGTAAGATGCCCATTGGCTTTCTTTGATCACCATTTCTCTACCCTTGAAGCAAATCGTGATGTCATTGTCTACAACCTGTGGACATTCGCCCTTCACCGCTCCTTGACTTTGGTAAGATGCCCATTGGCTTTCTTTGATTACTAATTTCTGTCCTTTGAAACAAATGATGATGTCATTATCTACAGCCTGTGGACATT